>JAJZDZ010000096.1 GCA_021851325.1 Pseudomonadota bacterium
GGGTTACACGCACGATGGACCGTTCGTCGAGGCTACTGGCTCTCCTCTGGTCCTCCCACCGCCGTCGCCGGCCGATCGAATTCCAGGAGCAGGTCCTGATAGGTCCTTTCGATGGAGGCCGCTTCTTCATCGGTGAGCCGGGCAAATTCCTTCGTTCGGGTGCGCTGGGAAAAGCGTCCGTGATTTTGGCGGAGAAACCCCATCATCAGATCGAAGGTGGCATCCGGCATTTCGACAAAAGCCTCGATCTGGCGCCTGGCCCGATCATAGCGGCGCAGATACTCAATCTCGTGTGGCAGCGTGTTGCGCACCGTCTCCATCACGCTTTGAGCAAGAAATTCCGCCTGGCACGTCGCATCAAAGAAGCGGAAAAGATCGCGCGTAGGGTTGAGCACGCGCACGTTGAACGATGGCGTCGTTTCCCACTGTGTAAGCGCCAGTCGTGGACGGGAGTAGTGCTCCAACACGTCGCGATAGCGCTGGATATGGTGCAAAAAGACGGCCGATACGGGAAAGATCACACCGGGGGGGGTAAAGCCGCGGCGCGCAAGGACATGATGTACCAGCCAGCGGTGAATGCGTCCGTTGCCGTCTTCAAAGGGGTGGATAAAGACAAACCCGAACGCGACAGCAGCGGCAGTAATGATCGTATTGAAATCATGCCGTTCGCAGCGTTCGTTGTAGGCGAGCAGACCCTCTATGAGCGTTGCGATGTCATCAGGCTGCGCACTAACATGAGCGGGTATGGGCGCATTGGTCTGCCGGTCGCGCGAACCAACAAAGCCACCATCCGTGCGCCATCCGAAATGCGTAAATCTGGCCGGACCGATAACAAGGCGCTGTAAGCGTAGCAGTTCATTGGCCGAAAGCGGCTCGCGGCCGGCCTCCCAGATCGCCTGCCCCCAGCGCTGGATGCGATCCTGAGGCGGCCGCTCGCCTTCGATCACATAGGACGCCTTGGAATCCTCAAGCAAAAGAAAGGCGGCGGCGCGCGCAACAAGATCGGGTGCGGTGCGCCTCATTGTGTTGCGGGCCTCGCCCGCCAAGTCCTGGTCGCGTAGCGCTGCCAGAACTTTTGACCGCCGAACGAGAGGGCAGAAATCAGGAGTACCCGGCAGGTTGTTGCGCACGCGGTAACGGGTAACGGTTTCTCCTTCGACGGCAAACTGCTGTGCGTTATCCAGGATGCTGGCATAGGGCGCAGGCGATGCGTCCGGTAGATCGAGGCGTGAACCATAGATCCATTCATAGAGAAACCACACGCGGCGGGCGTAGCTGCTCGTCGGCTGTGCGCGGACCCAGTCCTTGATGAAGGCCGGCGATGCTGCCTGAAACAGGGCGTTTAGGATGGCAAGATCAATGCCCTCGTGGCGTAACGCGAACTCCAGTTGGCCAGTGATTGTATCTGCCGGACGATAGCGAGGCGTGAGGACCCGCCAGCGTCCCTCGCGGCGTAAGGTGTGCTTGCTGGCGATCGTGAGCATCTCATCGGGTGCCGGCACCTTTAGGTCGAAGGCGGCAATGAGCGCGGCATAGCCCGCTGGCTGGGTGTCAGCAGGGACTGGCACATCGGCAATGGCAGTCGCCTTGCGGACGCCTTGGGGCAGAGGCTGCATGCGGAAACTCGCTAAGTCGACCTGATTTTCGCTAAATATGGCACCTAAAATCGGAAAATTGATATCATGCCAATTCCTGAAAATCCATAAAGGGATGTTTGAATTGATAATTTTGTGCCATAAAATGTGAATATCGATAAATTTTAGGCCTTGTATGGGATGCGGTGTCCCGGCCAGTCCAAGACCGGCGAGATAGGCACCTACCCCAACACCCAGGCGTGCGGCGCCCCGCGCCGCACGAAAGCGGTCTGCGCCTGACAGAATTCGAGCAGCCCCTCCACGCCCCCATCGACACCAATGCCCGAGGGCCTGTGTCCGTCAAAGGGCGGATGGGGAGAGAGCGTCTGGCTCTCATTGATCCAAACCGTTCCTGCCACCAGTCGCGCAGCCAAGGCTTCTGCCCGCGCGATACCGGCCGACGAGATCGAGGCTCCCAGACCATAGGCGGTGTCGTTGGCACGATCGATCACGTCGTCAAGATTCCCGAACGACCTCAGCGGCAGAACCGGACCGAACTGCTCTTACCGCGGGACAATCCCACCCAGCCTGCACCCAGGATGGGGGGCGAAGACCCCACTCTGCTCTGGCGGCAAGGGAACGCATTTCCCCCAGCCCCCGTCTGAATACCGCAGCCGAGCGGGCGAGGAGCTCACGGTGCAACCAGATGTGACCAAGTGACAGCGCTTGCCATATTGTAGTAACATTTCTACGTAATATTTCTGCAGCAAGCAGGAACACCGCCATGACCATCACTACGCTGTCCAGTCGGGAGTTCAATCAGGACACTAGTCGCGCCAAGAAAGCGGCCTCGAACGGGCCGGTGTTCATCACCGACCGGGGCAAACCCGCCCATGTGCTTCTCAGCATCGAGGAGTATCAACGCCTTGTGGGCAAAGGCAGGAGTATTGTCGATGCCCTGTCCATGCCGGGGCTCGCGGACATCGAGTTTGAGCCGCCCCACTCGCGTGAACTGCCTCGAGCGGCCGATTTTTCGTGATGTACCTGCTCGATACGAACGTTATTTCCGAGCTGCGCAAGGCCGGCGACGGCAAGGCTAACCCCAAGGTTGTCGCCTGGCTTTCCAACGTCGATGCCAACGCCTTTTTTCTCTCCGCGGTTACCCTCATGGAACTTGAACTTGGCGTACTGCGGATCGAACGGCGCTATCCTGCCCAGGGCGCTGCAATACGCGTCTGGATGGATCATCACATCCTGCCTGAATTTGCCGAGCGGACGCTGCCGGTAGATGCAGCTGTTGCACTCCGTTGCGCGGCCCTTCATGTGCCGGATCCGCGCCCGGAGCGCGATGCGTTGATCGCAGCGACCGCACTGGTGCATGGCATGACGGTCGTGACCCGCAATCTTGATGATTTCAAAGCAAGCGGCGTCCCGCTGCTGAACCCGTGGGACGCGTTCCAATAAACGGGACGCTGCAGCGATACCGTTCACCTTGATTCAGAAGCCAAAGCACGGTGCTGAGGCGAACCAAAAGCCGGAGATTCACACCTGATCCGGTCCAAGAATTGGGATGCGGCCAAACAACTGCCGGATTCCGGCGTCCCCTGGAAAAAACCAGGCAAGCTCATATGACATCCCTTGAAAATCCATAAATATACGCGTGAATCGATAAACTCACGGTACAGGACCTGAATTTCTATAAATTCCAGTCAATAGACGGGACTATGGCGCCCGGACAGTCCGGGGACGACGAGACGGGTGACTGTCCCAGCTAGGCTTGAGGCGCGGCGCGACGGACGAACACGGTCTGGGCCTGGCAGAATTCGAGCAGCCCTTCCTGCCCGCCTTCCACACCGATACCGGACTGCTTGTGACCCCCGAACGCGGCATGGGGTGACAGCGTCTGACTTTCGTTGATCCACACCGTGCCCGCCTCAAGGCGTGCTGCCAGTGCTTCAGCCCGCTCGATATCGCGCGACCAGATCGACGCCCCCAGACCATAGGAGGTGTCATTGGCCCGTGTAATCACCTCGTCGAGGTTCTCATAGGACATCAGCGGCAACACCGGGCCAAACTGTTCCTCCTGAACGATGCGCACGTCCTCAGGCGGATTGTCGAGGATGGTGATCGGCACGAAATAGCCGGGACCTTCTGATGTCTCGCCACCAATGAGGAACTTGTAGCCCCTGGCCTTGGCATCGCTGATGAGATC
>JAJZDZ010000037.1 GCA_021851325.1 Pseudomonadota bacterium
CCGAACCATCGAGGCACTCTGGCAGGCAATCGGCAACATCTGTCACCTATTCAAACCAACCGAATGCTGGAACTTCTTCCGTCACGCCGGATATGCAGCCGACTTCACATGACGGTCCGATGCTCTAGGCCGCGTTCAAAATTTTACCTGAGGTGGTTCGGGTTGCGGCGATCGTTGGTTAGCCGTCTTAGATGGCCGCCAAAGCCAACGCGGTGGTAGATCGTAATTTTCTGCGTTTTAGGCGTTAAGTGACCAATCAAGCCGATTACAGCGGACCACGATCTTGTATTTCCCGCCAACGTAAAATTGGCGTCAGTTAGCGCGCAAAATATCCAATTTAGCGGCTTATTTGACCGAATAACGCCCTTATCATCGCTGACAATGCAGTGACAGCTGATCCCCCACTGAAAAGCATCAAAATCAAGCCAACTACCAACTACTGCTTAAATAACCCGAATTACCGTCTTCCCGGCCCAATTTAGCAGGTTGATTAGGGAATTTGTGGGCCGTGCACGCCAGTGGCGCTCAAAATAACCACTCTCCAAAATTACGAATTGCTTCCCTACATCGATCATCAACCCCGGACATGTGAGCTTTACCGGTCCGATTTCCCAGCCTCAATGGACATGACGCCGAGGGGTTACGACAGGATTGGGCGATGATACCTAATGCTGTGGCAGTGATTGGCTGGTCAAAATGCCCCCCAAATAGCTGCTAAATCAGGCCAACAACAGCGTTAAACCCCTTATTTAAGAACTTAAATGGCTATTCTTAGGACCCAGCAAGTTGGTGTTTTCGATAGCGCTAAATTCACCAATTACAGTCCGAGTTTTTGCCCGCTCCCCTCACCTCAAGCTTACTGCACACTGGCCAATCCAATACCTATTTCCCGCCGTTTGAGTACATGAACGCTGCCACCTACTTTGCGTGCTGCGCTTACTATGGTAACATTTTTACTATGGCTGCGACGTTTTTGGGGGGCGAAATGGAACGGCTATTCGTGAGAATTCTAAATCTTTCCCTTGTAATACTTGGCTTTGTGACGCTAGCAGGGACGGTGGTCATCCTAATTTTGCTTGCACTTACTGCTGCCCCGTTGATGTCAGCAAACACACAGGCTCACCAACTTCACGTCGCTTATGTTCCACTTAGTCAAGTGTCAGGATCAACACCGTCATCTAATGACCTCTTGTCATCGCCAGCCTCGTCAGAGTTTCCAACATACCTCACTCGCATATGCGCAGCGAGGGAAGCGCTTGTGCGTATCCTTTCAAAGGGACAGCTGCATGTTGACCAGCAGAACTGCAGGGCGGAAGTCGCGGCAGAGTATTCGGGCGATCGACAGCAAAATTATTTCACTCAAGAGACACGCTACCTCGAGGCGGCGGCCAAGGATCCGCAACTAACCATCAAGTATCCTCCTAGCGCGGACAAATTAACTATTTTGCGCGAAGTCTCAAAGATCCAAGAGGCATTCACCAAAAAATTTGATGCGCAAGCCCAAGCTGACGACGCGCGACTACAGAACGAGAATGCGCGCATCATGCTAGGAAAGGCCTACGCTACCACCCTGGTAACGGCAGCATTGGCAACATTTTTGGCCTTTTTAATCATAGCATTTTTGATCGTAGCAATCCGGATAGAAAAGCACATTGGCACCATCAGCAACAAAATGTCGAAAGTTGTATAGGATGTAGGTGCGAAGATGAACATTCAGGGTCTTTTTGTTGCTCTATGCGCGACATACTTACTGACTTCCTGCACCGCAAATCAGCCACGGATATGTTCTGCCCCAGATGTGCTTCAGGTATTGCGCAGCCTCGCTATCGGCCACAAGTCTGCTGAGAGCGACCTCCAAGCAGTCCTATCGCTCTCAGGCTTTAGCGCACACGCGCGAGGCGATAATACCTTCATGTGTGAGGCGCAGCTCTCTATTTCGCCATCAGTAGTCCGATCCATCAAAAAAATACCAGGTGCGGCACGGCAAATTGAGGATGAGATAACGGGGCCCGGCAAAGCTATACATGGCCCAATAGGCAATATCTTGTCAGCCAATCTCCGTTACGTAGTGAGAGAACAAGAGACTGCAGGGTCTGTAACTAAAAATGTGACGCTTACCAATTTCAGTCTTGCAAAATCCAGGGCCTTGAACACCTTGCTTTATTTTTATAAAGCCTCGAAAACTATTTCAAAGTTTTCACCTCCTGCGGTTTTGTCCTGGAGTGCCCACTCCGACGGCAGCATGAAGATCTATGTCGGCGGCGGGCTAAGAATAATTATGACATCTCGGCAGACAGGCCAGTCAGATATTCCGACGCCAGTCATCGAGGTTAGCGATGGCAGGCATGAGATCACTCAGGAAGGCCAAGCCGGTTTCCAGAATCCATCGGCACAAATTTTGGTTGGGAAGTTCGATCCAACGGCAGAAGGCAACCAGGTTGCTTTCGCGACATATAGTGGCGGGGCTCACTGTTGCACGCTTATAGATATCCTCGAAAGACATGCCGGACGTTGGAAAGCTTTGTCCTTGGGAAGTTGGGATGGTGATCCCCTTGACACCTTTCCGAGAGACATAGACGGCGATGGAATACCGGATATTGTTTTGGCCGATAACCGCTTCCTATACACGTTTGGCTGCTATGCCTGCAGTTTTCCGCCATCCTTAGTCTACAACATAGTTGGTGGAAAAATTATCGATCACAGCGCCGCTCCGACCTTGCAAGCCTTCTACAGGTCGCAAATGATCAAATATGGTGCGAACTGCCTGATGCACGAAAATGGGGCGTGCGCGGGATTTGTAGGAGCCGCCGCCCGAGCCGGGCTCGCCGAGTACGCATGGGACGTGATGTTGGCAAGTTATAATAGATCTAGCACCTGGCCGTTGCCGACCACTTGTCGTGACAAAGCGGTTGCCATGAATTGTCCGGCTGATCTAACCGAGCAACCCACCAACTACCCGTCCGCGTTGATGGCATTTCTCCTACAATCAGACTATCCCATTACAGATCCACCAGTGGACACGGCGCGAGGCCCGTCATTTCACTGCGCTGGTGTGACCAATCAGGTTCTTATGCTTGTTTGTGCCAACCCCGACCTCCAAAAATTGGACCTGGCGCTGGCCTCCGCATATTACGCTGCTAAATCGTACAGCCAGAATAGCCAGTCGTTGGTCCTGAGTCAGCGGGCCTGGATCAAGGCTCGGAACACTGATCCCCCCGATGTCCAGGTTATCGCCAACGCCTACGGGCACCGCATCGGCGAGCTCTTAGCAATCGCGCAATCGGAGGCCACTTCAGATGTACGCTAGGATTACAAACTAGCCGCCATCAAGACTATGGTTAGCGCCTCGGCTGGTGCTGGAAGAAGCCGAGGCGCACCTTTCCACACCGCATAGGTCCCAATTGAGGCATTCACGACTTTGGGCAATCTGCTTGGGTTATAATTTGGCCATTGACGCAAGCATGACTGGAAGAGGATCGATAGTGCTCACTCTTTATCCCCGATCTATCGGCTTGCAACCCTGCCGGTGCCACGGCCCGCCAATTCCTGTAAAACTGGGAGTTCACGGGAGATTTTTGGCTACGATTTCTAATGCTGTGATATTGGCCAGCATATCAAAATGGTGCCTTAGTGAGGGGGTAAATCGGGCCAGCAACACCCTCCTTGGCCCGATTTAAGCACTAAATTCTGACTCTTTTAGGAAAGTCATACTGGTGAGATTGGCATAGTGCAAAAATCGTGAAACACACTATTGCCACTCGCTCGAACGCTCGCCCGACGTCACCTTAAGGCGGCTTCTCACCTGAGGCACTCAGATTACGAGACCGGACATGAGTTATTGGGGCGGCAGAAACCCGGGCGTAGGCGACAAGTGGTACCAAATCACTGAGGGGGCGTCAGGGTATGCCTGAAATATACGCTAGCAGTCGTTGCCGTTATCAAGCCAAAGCCCAACCTCATCTTGATGCCATTGCCCGCGGGGTAGGAGATCATTAGAAGGCACGCGCAAAACTAGCGGACGCTATTCGATGTCAACGGCGAACTGATTAAGGAATACCCGGCGCGCGATGAACATTCCGACTATCGGCACACCGGGAAATCGACCACTTAGGACGGCGTGCATTGCGCGGTAATGCGTTCCAGCAGTCAGTACGTCATCGACGATAGCGACTCGACTCGGTGCCGGAGTCGCCAAGGTCTCGTCAATTTGGTATATGTGCAGCAAGTCTTCGACAGAAGGCCGATCGCCTTCGTGCGCCGCTGGTGTCGATACGGTCTGCACCACCAACTCCCGCACATCGATTGGAAATGTCTGTGGTATAGCCTGGCAGATGCGCGTTATTCGATCATCGTAATCCGGATCACCATGGGCTCTTGAGGGTGGCACGGGAACAAGTGTGGCTCCGTTAAGCCACGCGGGATTGATAGCCTCGGCAAGCCAAGCAGCGCAGTCGTGCATAGCCTGCGCCTTATAGCCATATTCTGCCAAATGGGATCGGCTCGGCTTTTTCTTTAGATTGGATATCAGGCTATTCGCCTTGCTGTACGAGTAATTTGCGCCCGACGTATACTCGAATAGAAAGAAAACTTGGTCCGCAGCAACAAGGCGTGCGTGATCTTGAATGTTGTTTTCATCGATTTTAGTGAACTTAGGCAAGGTTCTTCCAGATGTCATCTGGATCCCGAACACGGATAGCACCTTGCTCCTGGAACCGCCGCGGCCACGACAAGTCGGAGTGAAAGCAAGAGTCGAGAATGAACAGCTTGCGACCCTGCTGCAAAGCTGCGCGCGCTTGAATCAATGTTCCCGACGTTTCTCCCGCCTCTACAATGATTGTCCCTTCCGTCAGTGCACTCATGGTAATGTTGCGCTCGGGAAAGAATAGCCGGTTCTGCGGGACCTTTTGGCGATCATATCGCAGAATTGGGACCTGCGAGATCAAAAGGAAATCGGACGCAATTCTCTCTTGTAGCAGCGCATTACTCTTAGGATAAACTTCACCCAAAGGAGTTCCGACAACGGCGATTGTACGGCCGTTAGTCTCCAGCGCTCCTTCATGCGCTGCGGTATCGATGCCCGCTGCAAGGCCCGAGACAACAGTGTAATCCCGAGCCACGAGTTCTCGGGCGAGACGACGCGCTCTCGCAATTCCGTCCGGCGTCGCTTCTCGCGTTCCGACAACGGCGAGACAACGCGTTTCCGTCAGCTCCCAAGCTCCGCGATAGTAAAGCAATTCAATGGGATACTTTGCATCGCGTAGCTTCTGCGGATAGTCGCCCGCGTGGTGGACACGAATGCCGAATCTATGGACACCCTTACGTTTCAAGATTTCCAAAACTTCTTGAGCGCACCGCTCGGCCTCACTTTGGGGCACGAAGTCTGAAGGCAGCGCATCTGGGTCGGCCGCGAACAGCTCTGCGATGGTCCTAAAGGTCGTACCCTGCTTGAGCCAAATAGCCTCGTACGCACCAAGCTCCAACCTCGGCACTATTGGCGCTTTGGCCGGCCCTCCGGACGCGTTTGCGAGCAACTGCATTGGGCTATGCCATTTCTTTGTCATGATAAGATAACGTGTTTAAACCACAGCACCATGCATCGGAAACACTTTTGCACCGGATTCGAATGACAGAACATATCAAGAACACTGACGCGAAGTCAACCCTGTTCGGACAGATGGCTGGACAGACCGACCAGCCCTCGTACGTCTACCTTAGGATCCCAAACCTGGAGCCAGCCCGCACACTAAAATTCCCCAACGCAAAGTCAGCGCCACGTGTGGCAGAATTAGAATCGAACTTACAAGTGCGTGCAAATGATCATCAGATTAGCCACTGCTGACGACTATCACGGTGCGGTGCTGCTACAGCGGGCCGTGATGCCGAATGAAACTCGTTATCACTACGCGGGAAACATCTGCCAACCGGGCACCCTAAATCTTGTCGCAGACCGAAGCGACGCTGTCGTGGGATACATTTCTGTGTTGGTTGGCCAGGCGGATCCGAACGGCGCGCACTTGTGGCAGCGTCTTCGACCATATGTGGCTTTCATGGGAGTGCTGCCCGATTCTCAAGGACATGGCGTGGGCACCGGATTAATTCGCCGCGCCGCGAATATGGTCTTACCGTCTGACCAGCCGAGACTTTGGCTTGAATGCAATCAGGACGTTGCAAACTTCTACGAAAGATTGGGATTTGTATCTATACAACCTGACATGGTCCGCGGACGCGTGGGTTTGTCACCCAAGGGCCTCCTATATTGTTTATACGATTAGCCCACTGCATGCGGTTCGCGGATCTCTGATTATTGCGGCGCCGTTTCGCGATTCAAGCGTCTGCTCTTGAATGCCGGTTGGATTCGATGGCCACTATTTTAACTTTACCGTTGATGTCGATGCGGAAGCGCGCAGCTCAACCTGTTCGTGGCTCGCCGTGGATGAGACACCTCCTTGGGCAATCCATGCCTCAGCCAAACCCAATACACCTACGATAATCAAGGCTACCAAGCTAATGCGCATTACACGATAAAATCGCTCACCATCACGAACACGCTTCCACTCCGTCTTTAGCAATTCCTTACCATGTCGTACGAGCTCCTTCTCAACCAGGTCCAACATTGCGAACGACGTATGTCGTATGCTCGATGGCGCTAGGTAAGTATCGATCTGTGCCATACACGTCAGGAGCTCCTTTGCCACGGGCTCTTTGACGTTCAACCGAAGCTCAATTCGCGTAGATAATTTGTTGATTTCGACGTAGTCCGGCCTCAACTGCACCCATGTACCGTCGGTACTCAGATTGGCTAAAGCGAAGTTGGTGGCGCTCAGAATGGCGTTGGCATGCGCGATTAACCCCGATATCTCCGTCCGAAGTTCATCAATCCAAGCCTGTCGAAACTCAGAGACTTTCTGTTCTTTGGTGATCACAAGGCTTAGAAGCGAGATTCCCCCGCGATAAGCGCCGCTACAATGGTGCCAATTTGCGCACTTCCCCAATTAAGCATAGGCCCCTCCTCGCTCGGCAGATACCTTAGGGAAGGATTGAGCGGCGGGGAAGATGTTATAAAAGCACCGGGCACTCTGAGTGGTAGCTGCTAAGTTTAGTACATGCCAGACGCCAGCAGCCATAATGCCAGATCGCATACTATTGCTGCACTTAGGACCTAACATGTTTGAGTTCACGCACTTTCGTGTCCAGCAGCTAAGGCTGGCCGTATAGGACCCTCTAGGCGAGGCGCCCATACTCCCAAACACTCCCGCCTTGCGCGTAGTGCCGCCGCTCCTCTTACGGGTTGATTTGGTCGCGGCAATGTTATGAAAGCCACTATCGCAGGCCCCAGGTCTAATCCCTCCCCCCGATCATCAACGGCAGCCTTCATAGACACCGAGACGATCGCCAGCAGCCGCGGTCCCACCATCCACGATAGGTTGCAGCCGGAATGAATGCTCTCGGCAATTCTGTCGGGCCTCAAGTAACGTGAATCGCAGACACCGCTGCCATGGGCCTCCCAGATCTATAGAGCCATCCCCGTTCCGGATAGCCCCAACGGACTGGTTGAAATCCTTGAATACTTGATCAATCTGGAGAAATTGGGCAAAAATCGCGCGTGACTGCTTGGGGGGACAGTCTTTTGTACTTTATCGATATTGAGCATCGGGGCCTAGGAAAATACCGCAGGGTACAAGGCAGGGACCGCCGTGTCGTCGAAAAGAAGGCCCAAGCCCAACGCCAGGTTTGGAATGAACAGTGGGAGCGCCGGCTTCAGATCGAACGGTCTCGGGACGAGCGGGCGAGCCGTGCCCATCTTGCAGCTTCGAAGAAGGAGCTAGCGGCGTCCAGAACCGACGAAGCGCAAAAAGAGATCGCAGAACTTGGCTCTCTACTGGCGAACGCTCTTACCCAGCAAGTTCAAGACGTCTTTTCCCCGCTGTACGACCACAGCACATATTCTGCGCCTCGCCCTAGGCGACCCAGGCGGCCCCAGCCTATACCAGAACCCTCGCCCCAAGAACCTGACTATAGACCCAGGCTAGGCTTGCTCGGACTACTGCTACCGTCAGTGCGGGCCCGCAGGCAGACAGCTGCCGCCGTGCGGTTCGCCGCCGCCCATGCAGATTGGGTAGACGCGACTTCAAAGCGAAATAAGGTCTTTGACCTAGATAAAAAGGAATATGCGGCCGACGTGCAGGCCTGGGAGCAAGGTAAGCTTGCGTTTGAAGACGAACAACGGGTGGCTAACGCCGAAGTTGATGATTTTCGGCAACGCTACCGCGCTAAGGACAAAGCTGCCGTCGAAGAATACATCGACTTGATCCTCAGCCAATCCGATTATCCTCAGTGCTTTCCCAAACAGAGCACGATCGCATTTACATCGGAAACTGGAGTTACGATCGTTGACTATGAGCTTCCTCCGGTCGACAAACTACCGGCTCTGAAGGCGGTTAAATATATTCAAAGCCGCGACGCGCTCGATGAAGTTTATCTCAAGGAGCACGAGATTGGCCGCATCTATGATAACGCCATGTATCAGACGGCGTTACGTACCATCCATGAGGTTATGATTTCTGACGAAGCCGATGCCATTACTTCTATCACGTTTAATGGCTGGGTGAGCTTTACAGATAGGTCGAATGGCAAACCCTCACGCTCCTGCATCCTGTCTGTGCAGTGCACGAAGCAGGATTTCGCCCAGTTAAATTTGGCAGAGGTCGATCCGAAAGCTTGCTTTCGAGCGCTGAAGGGGGTGGGTAGCGCAAGCTTAGCTGGCATGGCGCCAGTAGTACCCATTCTCAGATTGAACAAAGCAGACGATCGGTTTGTACCCGCGCACGACGCGATCGCTGGAATTGAAGAAGCAACCAATATAGCGGCCATCCCGTGGGAGGAGTTTGAGTATCTCGTGAGGGATATTTTCGAAAAGGAATTTTCATCAAACGGGGGCGAGGTCAAGATAACTCGTGCGAGCAGAGATCACGGTGTCGATGCAATTGCATTCGACCCAGACCCAATACGAGGAGGCAAGATCGTCATACAGGCCAAGCGCTATACAAATGTCGTCGGTGTATCGGCCGTGCGCGATCTATATGGCACCCTCATTAATGAAGGCGCGAGCCGGGGTATCCTTGTTACGACGTCCCAGTATGGAGCCGACTCGTATGCCTTTGCTAAGAACAAACCGCTAACCTTACTGGACGGCGGAAACTTGCTGAGCTTACTGGAACGGCACGGGCATCCCGCTCGCATCGACCTCGCAGAAGCCAAAAAGCTTGGAACCTCAAGAGACTCTGGATAACGGCCACTCAAATTAGTCCGCAAACCACCAGGCAAACTGTAACGAGCCAATTAATTTCCAGTGAGACAGGGCATACAATGCGACGAAGGAGGCGAAGCCGGTCACTGTTTAAGGTAACTCGCGCAGATATCAAAATCACTGCAGGGTTACTTGTTGCCCTTTTCACGCTAACCATGATCGGTAAAGTTGCGGCCCGTTGGACCGATGCCGACTCGCGTGGTCTAGAGGAGGCGGGCTTGTTGATCAGCCTAGCCGCTTTAGTTGTTGTAGCGGTACCAATCCTAATAAAGATCATCCATATTCGATCGCTCGATACCCAGACCCGGTCCGCTGTCCGGTCCCACCTTGATGCTCTTGGTCGACGACGGGCTCAGTTGCTAACTCGAGATGCGTATGGGGTCGTACAATCAGAACGATGGCGCGCGGAAATACGCCATTTTCTCAAGCACTTTGTACCAAAGACCACACTTAGACGCGATGCTGATCGCTGGGAGAACTTGGTTGAGCGGCTTGTTTCCGACGAAGTGGCGAAGCAACCAGTTTTTTGTGATTATGCCCCGACCATGACGCCAAGGGAATTTGAAGCTTTCTGTGCTCGTCAGCTCGAGGATGCCGGCTGGACCGCCAGCCTCACAGCCCTAACGGGTGATCAAGGCGTCGACGTGATCGCAGTGAAAGGCAATGTGCGCATCGTCCTACAGTGCAAGCAGTATAGTCACCCAGTTGGTAATAAGGCAGTGCAAGAAGTGGTTGCAGCGAAGGGCCATGAGGACGCTGATATAGCGGTCGTCGTGAGCAATGCGTCATATACGAAATCGGCGCAAGCTCTCGCCCGGACGAACGGCGTGTATCTATGCCACTTTAGTCAGTTGCCCGACATCGATAAAATAATTTCAGCGCATGGGCCAATCTGAATCCGATTACTTGGCGAGCGAGTGAGAGACAACGCCACTCGCGCGAGGGAATGTTAAGCTCGCGCAGTCGCCTATCGGACAAATGTGCACGGTTCGGCATATTGGCCTGGCATGCCCGTCACTACGGCAATACCGCCTAACTATAATGAACTAAGCTGAAAGCAGCTCTACGAGTCAGTAGCAAATCGCCTGTTTCATAGCGGTCACCTATAGGTTACGCTTGCGAAGTCACTACTCGATGTGAACTTCTCTCACCTAGTGGGGCAGTACATCCTGCATCGGCTGGCTGAAGAAACATGAATGTCCGCGGTTAACCGCGGACAATTGGTAGAAGCACTGGTATTTGAATTGGAAGAGATTGAATTAGGTATTTTGTTCATGCTGTTAGCTCCCCGATCCTTGGCGCCCCTGGGCACCAGAAGCTCCTTCTCCTCACATCTCAGGCCATCTCGCCCTGGCCGTTCGTGCTCGCCGTTTAGTGCCCTTTGGAGCCTGCGGGGGACTGCCCTCAGACCTTCAGGCGCGAGGTCCCAACACCGCGACCATCAGGATCCACGCCTGCATCCCAAACCCAGCAGGTAAGCAGGCATCTGCAATGTCAAATGCAACGCTTTAGATTTAGCCCGCCGACGGCATTGAACCGTTTGGATAGGCCGGCCCGTCCGGGGGTGTGATTGAACTTCGCCTGACGATTTGCAATGCGGTCCCAATGAGCGCGCCGATATTTCCTAGATCGGCCGGAATGATCATGGTGGTGCTCTGCTTGGCGAGATTGCCCCACTTGTCGATGAAGTCTTTGGCGAGCTGCATTTGCAGCGCTTCCACACCACCATCGACTACCGCCGCAGTGGCAATGGCGCGTATCGCATCGGCTGTTGCCGAGGCAACTAGCCCGATTGCCTTTGCCTCGCCCTCGGCACGCAGGATCTCGGCCTGCTTGCGCCCGTCCGCGATGTTGATCTCCTGTTGGCGTTGTCCCTCGGAGGTATTGATCTGTTGCTGGCGTTGGCCTTCAGACTTGAAGATGATAGCGCGTTTTTCCCGCTCCGCGGTGATCTGTAACTCCATCGCGCGCAGGATCTCCTGTGGCGGTGTGATGTCCTTGATCTCATAGCGCAGTACCTTGATCCCCCAATTGACTGCGGCCTCCTCTACCGCCGCGGCGACTGCGGTATTCAGCATTTGACGAGACGAAAGCGCCTGGTCGAGATGAAGTTTTCCGATTTCAGAACGCATACTTGTTTGTGCCAACTGCATGGCGGCATTCATCGGATTGCTCGAACCGTACGCCGCCTTCACTGCGTCGGTGATCTGGAGATAGAGAAAGCCATCGACGGTAAGCGTGGTATTGTCCAGAGAAATACATACCTGCGCTGGAACTTCCGAGGGCACCTCGCGCAGGTCGAAGCGGTAAGCGACTCGATCCACGAAGGGCACTAGGATGTTCAGCCCGGGTGCCAGTACGCGATGGAAACGACCAAGGCGTTCGACGACCCATGATCGCTGCTGGGGCACGATCCGCAGTGCGGAACGCAGAATGGCAAACGCCAGCAGGAGAAGAAGGGCCCATGGAATAAACCACGTAAGGAAATCGGTAGACATCAAGCGTCTCCTCAAACTTCTATGTTCGCCGTCGTTCGGGCGGCACGGTGAGGTGTAGGAGTTTGTCGGTCCTACGCTGAATGACGGCTGTGCTCCCCGGGGCAGGAAGTGAGCCGTCGTCCATCACGGCCTCCCAGGTCGCACCGCGATAATTCACAGTCAGATGGTCGCCCTGTGAAACGCCCTGCACCGTGACCATTTGCCCGACGTCAAAATCGACGCGATCCTTGGCGCGTTTGTGCCGCAGCCGCACCAGCGTGACCGCGCCCGTTAAGATCACACACAGAAGCACAAATATGAAAATCAAGAGTTCGTCCCGAAGCCAAAACCCGACAAGGGTCGTAACAAGTGCTGCCGCAGCGACGCCAGCCAGATAGAAGGTGCCCGTATGCAATTCCACCAGCGCGGCGAACAGCGCAAGGACGAGGAAAGCCCACTGCATAGCTGTACCCTCTCAGATGAACCATTCGATGCGTTTCGGCAGACGCCCCATTGTCCGTCTAGTGTGGATGCGCAAACAACCAGACTGATTATTGCTGACCAAACTCCAAAATCATTACGCGCTTCTCAAGCCGCAAACAAGAACCGATGGCGTGAGCTTCAAACATACACATTTTATCTATGGAGAGCCAGTACTCAAACTTTAGAATTAGGCCACCCTTGTCTTCAGAGCGAATGCTTCCTTTGTGAACAATTCCTTCCTATTCTGCCTTACAGGAACTGTTTATCCTTGCCTTGGTCAGCTGCCAACGCCCGTACTCGCAGCAGATACCTTGAAGCCCACGAAATCCGCGGCCTGAAGCACCTTTTCCGCTAACTCGCTCAACAGTGCGGTGCGGACCATTTGGCGGAGCAGCTCTACAATGAAGGGCGCGCTCATCGGCTGTTCGATTGCACGGGCCTTCATTATGCTTCTCCGTGCTTGTCCTCAGCTCAAGAGGTGGTGGGCAATGACGCCGATGCGACAGATAAGCAACTGATCGTTATCACGGGCGCGAACCAAGGTGAAAAGTCCACATTTCTATTATGGCAGTGTAAGAAGTGGTTGCAGCAAAGGTCATGAAGGCGCCGATATAGCAGTCGTCGTGAGCAATGCGTCATATAAGAAATCGGCGCAAGCTCTCGCCCGGACGAACAGCGTGTATCTATGCCACTTTTGTCAGTTGCCCGACATTGATAAAATAATTTCAGCGCATGGGCCAATCTGAATCCGATTACTTGGCGAGCGAGTGAGAGACAACGCCACTCGCGCGAGGGAATGTTAAGCTCGCGCAGTCGCCTATCGGACAAATGTGCACGGTTCGGCATATTGGCCTGGCATGCCCGTCACTACGGCAATACCGCCTAACTATAATGAACTAAGCTGAAAGCAGCTCTACGAGTCAGTAGCAAATCGCCTGTTTCATAGCGGTCACCTATAGGTTACGCTTGCGAAGTCACTACTCGATGTGAACTTCTCTCACCTAGTGGGGCAGTACATCCTGCATCGGCTGGCTGAAGCAACATGAACGTCCGCGGTTAACCGCGGACAATTGGTAGAAGCACTGGTATTTGAATTGGAAGAGATTGAATTAGGTATTTTGTTCATGCTGTTAGCTCCCCGATCCTTGGCGCCCCTGGTCGCCCCATCCCTGCATGCCTACCATGACTCCGTCTTACTCCGAAGGGAATTTCGCGAAGCGCTGGAGCCACTGGGTTGATCCTCGTTTCGGGCACTCTCACGGTGCCCCAAAAACTTCGGCGTAGATCGCCTCGATAGTGCGGACTTCCCCATCCGTGAGGGCAGCAAATTCCTTCTCGCGCCGTCTTTTGGAGAGCATTCCTCCGTTCTGGTCGATGAACATAATCAGGTCCTGGACAAGACGGTCGGGCATGTCCACGATTTCCATGATGCGGCGCCGCGCTTCGTCATGGCGGCGCAGATACTCGATTTCCCTCGGCAGGTCTTCCTCGACGGTACGGGCAACGCAGGCGTAGAGGAATTCGGCGTTCGCGGTGCAGTCGAAATACCGGTAAAGATCGGCCGTGTCGTTGGTCACCTCGACATTGCGATCCGGCGTCGCACGCCACTCGATGTAGGGCATAAGTGGCCCAGAATGGTCTTGCAGGGTAGTGCGGTAGTCGTCGATGCGGTCAAGCATTACCGAGGAGACCGGGAACACCATGCCCGGCGGCGTGAATTTTCTTTCGGCGAGGACGTGATGGATCAGGCAGCGGTGCAGCCTTCCATTGCCGTCCTGAAAGGGATGGATATAGACAAAGCCGAAAGCGGTGGCGGCAGCCTGCAGCACGGGATCGAGGTCGCTTTCGCGCATGCGCGCATTAGCGTCGAGCATGCCAGCGAGCAGGGGTTCGAGGTCATCTGGTCTCGCGCCGATGAATTCCGGCAGCGGATCGCCGTTGTAGTGTCGTTCGCCAAGGAAGACGCCGTCCGGGCGCACGCCGGCCTTGATGAAACGGGTGTCTTCGATCAGCACTCTGTGCAGGCGGTTCAATTCTGCCAGCGAGAGCTCGTTCTTTCCCGCTTGCAGGACAGCGCGGCCCCAGCGCTCCAGACGATTGCGCGGCGGCCGTTCGCCTTCGATTTCGAAACTCGCGCGGCTGTCAGCAAGCAGCATAAAGCTTGCTGCGCGCGCGATCAGATGGCCGCCGGTGCGGCCGATGATCTCCGCGGCCTTTGTTGCTAGGCCGCGCTGTTCGAAGGCGGTAAGCGTCTCGGTCTTACGGATGAGCGGGCAATAGGTGCCTGTTCCGATCAGATTGTCCCGAACACGGTGGCGCTTTGACAGGCGCGGTCTAGCGGTAACGTAATGACGCGGATCGAGCGCCTCGATCGCGGTGACAGTGGCGGCATCTTCGATGTCGAGCGTAGTGCCGGTCAGTTCTTCAAAGAAAAACCAGGCGCGGCGGGCGACCGTCCCCGTCGGGGCCTGCCGGATAAAGGCCGCGATCTCCTGGGCGGGCAGGGCTGCAAACGCGCGCTTGAGAATGAGCATGTCGAGCGGCTCATGGCGTAGCGCGAAGCTCAAGTGATCCCAGGCTGTGTTGCCGGGCCAGTAGCGTTTGTCGAAGAGGGTCCAGCCGTCCTCTCGACGCCGACTGCCTTTGATATGCCCGTCGGCGACGGCGCTCGGGCTGCGGAGCGGAGCCTTGAGGCCGAGGCCGTGGACGAGTGCGCCCCAGCCAGCAAGCCGGGTGCCGTCCGGCACGAGCTGGTCCTGAAAGGCTATGGGAGGGGCACTCTCAAGCTTCATCGGTCGAAAACTCCTCACCGTGGTCGAAATTAGCTATTCTTCGCCTCACGTGCCGAAAATCAGTATATATAAATTTGGTCGAAAATCATTCATAAAGATCGAATTCACAGGCAAATTGTGTATGAAAGTCGAAAAACAACTCACAGACTTGCTCAGGCAAGGCACACTTTAAAATCTGAGCCGATCCTAGCTGTGGAGCGGCCCCGAAAAGGTACCCCGTCGCTGGTGGGCCCAAGGTATTGAAACGGCGATCTAAATCCCTTGACCGCCGGGGTCCCTACCGGCACCGATCGGCCCCCCGCTGCGAGGGCAAATTCTTTCGCCAATTCAATCCTTTATCGCGCTTCGGCGATTGGGGTCCCTATTCGGTGCTGCTTTACAGGCTGATCGGCCAGATGCGCGAGCGGCTCGGACCGCCGCCGCGCGGCAGCACCTATCCCGTTTGGGTGTGGAAAGCCTGGGGGGCGCGCGCGGTATGACATGCGCATCTGGCAGGTCGAACGTCGCAAGCAGACGCGGCATCTGATCGAACTCGGCGGCCTCATCGTCAAAGCCCGGATCGTGGACTTGACCGGCGATGATCGCGCCATAATCTACGGCGCCCTGCTCCGGATGTCGGACATGCTCCAAGGCGAGCAGAGTGAACACACGCGAGCGCTCTGGACCGCGAGGGGGAAACAGGCGTTCGAGGATGACTGAGCATCGCTATCGCCACAGGACGGCCCCTTTATTCTGCGTCGTGGTCACGGAAAGAGAACGCGCGCCAACGCATCGACCAACTCGCACCGTTTGGAACACGCGATCGGCTCGAAACGGTAGGGCGCCTGATCCTCGCTCACACCGGCTCCCACGGATTCACGGTCGGCACGGGCAGAAAATCGAAATCGGCCATGTTTCGCGTGGCGAGGCTGGCGCCATGCGCTGCGCAGGTGGCGGCGATCATGCCGCCCTCCACGGTCAACCCGCGCCCGATAGCCTGCGCCTGTTCGCGCATGGCGGCATAGATGCGGGCCGCCTCCATGTCGTAGGGCAAAATGACCGCCCAGCGCAGCAGCACTTGTTCGACGGCCTCCATCAGCCCGTCATGACGCTTGCCATGTGGCAGCAAGCGTACCCCTGTCAGCAATTCGCCTATGGTGACGGCGGCGAGCGCAAAGGGTTCGCTGCGGCTTTCGAGCCACTGCATGACACCCGGCGACGGGCGGGCGCGCAGCGTTTCGGAAACGACATTGGTGTCGAGAACGATCACTGAAGGCCGCTCAATCGAAATCAGTCATCCGAGGGCCGGAGCGGGACGGGATGGGGAGATCGTCGCCGCGCAGGGCCTGCGTCGCCCGCACCCACCTGCTCCACCAGGCCCGGCCGCGCACCGCGGAAGCAAGGATGTCGCGCGCCTCCGCTTCCATCGAGCGGCCGCTGGATTCGGCCTGGACCTTCAGGCCCTGATAAATCTCGTCATCGAGCTGTCGCACAGTCAGGGTGGGCATGGCGGGTACTCCGTCGCGGAATTTGCTGGCAACCTGCTAGCACAAATAGGCACTCCGGGCAAAAGTTCTGCTCACGCGGCCTCCCGGAAGACGAGCAGGCGGTCGCAGTAATGTTCGTACTGCTGACGGCGGGCTTTGATCTCGGCGGAAGGCCATGAACTTCACGGGCCTCCCAGGTCGGACGGCACGGTGATGTTGTAGCGCGGATCGAGCCTGCCGCCTTTGGCGAGAACGCGCTTGCCCGAACCCAGATCGACGCGGGACATGTCGAGCCGGGATCGCCACGCATGGCGGTGGCGGTCTGCGAAGAAAAGAAAGAGCCGCTTCACCTTCACGCTGGCGCAAGCCTCCAGCAAGGTTTGCAAGCGGCGCGGGCTTAAATCGCTCATCCCTTCCATCAAGGCATCGGCCTGATAGAAGCTTTCATGCTCGGGCAGTTCGTCGAGCAATTCGAGAACGGCGCGCTCCTTGCTGGAATATCGGATGGGCAAGGTCAGGCCGCCGGTGCTGACCATGACGGGGCTTGGCGGGGGTGGTGCGTCGGCATCGCTGCGAAACAGCCGTAGGCTGTTGTGCCTGTGAAAGGTCACGTCGAGCGGCAGGCTCGGCAGCCAGGTCGGCGGACGCTTTGGCCCGTAAAGATGAACCTCGCGCGTCGCTGTTGAAAGGTAATGGGCGTAGCCCTGCTGTTCGAGCGCGGTGCGCCCGCCGACGGTCAGCGGAAGGTCCAGCACCGTCTGGAGAGAAACGGCTACTTGCTGCCAGGTGAGCGGCGTGCGCGAGCGACGATAGACGCGCCGGGCCGGACTATCGAGCCAGCCCGCGCGAACATACTGGCTGCGCAGTGCCGACGAGTAGCCGTGGGCCTCCAGCCAAGCGGCATCGGCCAGGAGTCCCTCGGGGAGTTCCTGCTGGAGCCGGTTTAGCTTGCCGCCAGAACGCATATCCATGCTTAGCATTTTGGCATACTTACAAACCAATATCGAGTTCACATTTTCTGATATTCGCTAAGTCGTACTTAGCGTTTCATGCAATTTACAAACCATCGCTCAAGGTCAATGAGGGGAACGCCCACATCGGATCATCCTCAAAACTCCGCTTTCAGAGCGGATTTTCCAATATGAGGCTGCGGCACTTCTTGCCCGTACCGCCGGGACTAGGCCCTGGCGACCTGTCAACGACGGGCGATTTCCCTATACATATCGACCATGACGTGTTAAAAAAATCTGATATTTTTAACACATACTGACCAACATGTTAAAGCCGAGCTATGCCATTCCCACTCTGCCACCGCCGGGGAACTTCGAAACGGTTCCAGTGCTCAAGGCGCTCGCCAAGGCGAACCGCGCTCTGGCTGAACTGAAAGGTCGCGCGGCGACGATCCCCAATCAGGGCATCCTCATCGACACGCTTGCGCTTCAGGAGGCGAAGGCGTCCTCCGAAATCGAAAACATCGTCACCACACAGGACGAACTGTTTCAGGCCGACCTTCAGCTTGAGGGGCCGAATTCCCCCGCTGCCAAGGAAGTCGCCCTTTACCGCGACGCCTTGAAGCTCGGTTATGAGCGGCTGCTTACGTCCGACGGCCTCATCACCAACCGCACGCTGATCGAGATATTCCGCCTTCTCAAGCGCCGGGATGATGGGTTTCGCGTCACGCCGGGAACCGCGCTCAAGAACGATGCCACTGGCGAAGTCGTCTATGTTCCGCCGCAGGACGCGCGAGAGATCGAAGCGGCGATGTCAGCGCTGGAGCGTTTCGTCAACGAGGACGAACGCTCGCCACTCGATCCGCTCATCAAGATGGCGCTCATTCACCACCAGTTCGAAAGCATCCACCCATTTCCCGATGGGAACGGACGTATCGGCCGCATCCTGAACGTGCTTTATCTCACCCGCGCCAGGCTTCTCGAAACCCCGATCCTCTATCTCTCGCGCCACATCACGCGCACCAAGGCGGACTACTACCGCTTGATTCAAGCGGTGCGCACCCAGGGCGCATGGGAAGACTGGATTCTCTATATGCTGGAGGCCGTCGCCGACACGGCGAAAACTACGCTTGCGCTGGTCGAAGGCATACGGACCCAGATGGCCAACGGAAAGAAGCGACTGCGCGACGAACTGCCGAACCTCTATTCGCAAGACCTGCTGAACAACCTGTTCCGCCATCCTTACACGCGCATCGAATTTGTGGTGAAAGACCTCAAGGTCTCCCGCCAGACGGCGGCGAAATATCTCGATGTGCTGGCGGAGAAGGGGTTTGTCGCCAAGCACCGCTCGGGCCGAAGCAATTACTACGTCAACACGGACCTTGTGCGTCTGTTCCTTGACGTGTCGGGGGAGAGTGACGCCAGCTATGATTACTGACTATCAGTCAAAATATATAGCGTATGATCTGACCCGGCGGCGCTCATCGGACAGCGCAGAGCGGCTGGCTGTGGCCGTCGCGGGGGCGCAGGTTGATATGAACCCGCATCAGGTCGATGCGGCACTATTCGCCTTTGCTTCGCCGCTGTCCAAAGGCGCGCTGCTCGCCGACGAGGTGGGGTTGGGAAAAACCATCGAGGCAGGTCTAGTGATTTCTCAGCGCTGGGCCGAGGGAAAACGGCGCATCCTCATCATCGCTCCCGCTAACCTGCGCAAGCAATGGCATCAGGAGATGAACGAAAATTTTTTCATCCCCTGCACGATGAACATGACCAGGCCCTGGGCAAGGCGGTCTGGCATGTCCACGATTGCCATGATGCGGCGCTGCGCTTCGTCATGGCGGCGCAGATACGCGATTTCCCTGGGCAGGCTCTGCGCATGGATTTTGTCCTTGAATGTGACCCGAAGAGCGATCCGTTGTCTGGCTATAACTGCCTTGGGCGTGGCACCGGGGATTGGATCGCTGCGGTCAAGCCGAATCCGCCTACTTCCAGCCTGGTATCCTAAAGAGGAATGGTTACTGCAAATTGTTCAGCGGCCAGCTGCGCAGCTATCAGCTTAACTTGGGGATTTTGGCGCGTTGAAGGCCACGTTGTTGTGATCGAAGGCAGGCGCCATCAGGGTATGGTCAAAACTCCGGCTCTTAGTTCGGTTGCCGCCGGCGCGTGAAATGTTGACCTGGGCTGTCACACCACCAGCCCGAAGTGCCGGTCAGCCGACCTGGTCAGACATGATGCAATCCAGTCTATTCCAGCTGCCGGTCGACCTTCATAGCCAACGTAGGCGCAAATGCCTCGCGTTTGATCCGACTTTCGCGGCTTAACTGCGATACTCCAGCCCCACCCTCCGATAGCCCCGCAGCTACCAAGCGGATCACTGATCCTTCGATGGTGTTGTTACGCCCACTAATGGATCGCTTGGGCTATTGGTTGCGCGGTCCTACCCTACCTTTCTCGGACAACCAAAATCCTCAAGAAAAACCCCATAATTCGTGCTGTTATATAGACCGATGCGCCGGCCGCAGCCTCGTGACAAACTGTCAACTCTGTGGCTTTACTTGCGCAGTGACCTCTGTGGCGGAACGCGATGGCAATCGACAAACAGACCCTGCTCAGCAAATACCGCGCGGAGCGCGACAAGCGCCTGCGCCCCGACGGCAATGCGCAATATATCCGCCTCAAGGACCGATTCGCCCATTATGCCGAGGATCCTTATGTTCCCTTAAAGCCGCGCGCGCCCAAGACCGATCACGTCACCTTCGCCTTCGTCGGCGGCGGCTTTGCGGGCCTCGTCACCGGGGCGCGGGTAGCCGAGGCCGGAATCGAGGATGTGCGCATCATTGAGAAGGGCGGCGATTTTGGCGGCACCTGGTATTGGAACCGCTACCCTGGCGCCCAATGCGATACCGCCTCGATGGTCTACATGCCGCTGCTCGAAGAGACCGGGCACCGGCCATCCGAAAAATACGCCCATGCACCGGAGATCCTGGCGCAGTGCAAGCGCATCGGCGTGCAGTTCGGGCTCTACCGCAACGCGCTCTTCCACACCGAGGTCACCGATCTCAGCTGGGATGAGAGCGTCACGGCCTGGCGCATCAAAACCAATCGCGGCGATAATTTTACCGCGCAGTTCCTCGGCGTCGGTACAGGGCCGCTGCATGTACCGAAGCTGCCCGGTATTCCCGGCATCGAAGACTTTGAAGGCCACAGCTTCCACACCAGCCGGTGGGACTATGCCTATACCGGCGGCGATCCCAATGGGGCGCCTCTCGACAAGCTCAAGGACAAGCGCGTCGCGATCATCGGCACCGGCGCAACAGCCGTGCAATGCGTACCGCATCTCGCCCGTGCGGCCAAGAAACTCTACGTCTTCCAGCGCACGCCCTCCTCCGTCGACGTGCGCGCCAATCAGCCCATCGATCCAGAATGGTTCAGCAATATCGCAACACCTGGATGGCAGCAGCGCTGGCTGGAGAATTTCACCGAGAACCAGGCCGGCGGCGGCGCCGATGAGGATCTGGTGCAGGACGGCTGGACCGATCTCTCCCGCCGCATCCGGGCCCGCATCGCGATGCTGCCGCCCGAGCAGCGCAACCCGGGAGCGATGTGGGCGGCCTTTGAGGATGCCGATTTCGAGAAGATGGAGGAAATCCGTGCCCGCGCGGATGCCATCGTGCGCGACAGGGAGACCGCGCAACGGCTAAAGGCCTGGTATCGCCAGCTCTGCAAGCGTCCCTGCTTCCATGACGACTATCTGCAGGCCTTCAACGAGCCCTCGACCACCCTGGTCGACACCGATGGCAAGGGCGTCGAGCGCATTACCAGGAAGGGCGTCGTCGCCAATGGCGTCGAATACGACGTCGACTGCATCATCTATGCAAGCGGCTTCGAGGTCGGCACCGAATTCACCGGCCGCGCCGGCTTCGATCTCACCGGCCGCGACGGTCTCAGACTATCCGAGGCCTGGGCCGAGGGCATGCGCTCCAAGCACGGCACTCATGTGCACGGCTTCCCGAACCTGTTCTTCGTCCAGCCGACCCAGGGCGCCAATCTGATCTCCAATGTGCCGCACAATCTCACCGAAGCGGGCAAGACCGTCGCCATGATCATCCGCGAAGCCCAAAGGCGGGGCGCGCGCGAAGTCGAAGTGAGCAAAGCCGCACAGGAGGCCTGGGTCGAACTCCTCCTCACCGGACCGGGGCGCATGATCGGCTCGCAGGATTGCACGCCCGGCTATTACAACAATGAAGGCCAGGATCCGGGCCCTGCCGCGCGCTATGCGATCGGCTACCCCCAGGGCGCCAGCGCCTATTTCCGCTATCTCGAGGGTTGGCGGAATTCAGGGCAATTCGAGGGCCTGGAATTCCGCTGAATCACCTCGTGCCCTACGCGGTCGCCGTTGACCAGTCTTTCGCAAGTGAGGGCCTGTCAATAAATTAGTGCTTCACTTCTGCATCAATGCGCGAGGCATCTTGGCATTCGGCGCGATGCTATAATTCCAGTCACTGTGGACTGCGTGACGTTCAAGGTTGATCGCGTTGAAGTCAGCGTCGGACACCCTGATGCCTTTGGGGTACTTCTTCTCGTCGAGTTCGGCCCGAACCTTGAGGCCAGCATCAGTCGTTGTCGCGGCAATCAATTGGACGATTGTACGGTAACTCCGCAGCAGCTTTCCACGCCAGTTTATAGTGATGAACGAGAACAAGCTGTGCTCGATCTTGTTCCACGTGCTGGTGCCAGTTGGCAACTGACAGGCGGCAATTGGAAGTGCAAATTCCTTGGCGAGTGCCCGCAGCTCGCGCTTCCAGAGACACACGCGATAACCTTCGCTGCCACTACCATCGGCAGTGATCATCAGCCGCCTGGTGTCGGGATGACGCTCTTTTCCCATCGTCTTCCACCAGCGACGGATCGCATGTACGGAAAAGCTGGTCGTGTCATGATGGGTGCCGACGCTTACCCAGCCTAAATTGTTGTTGATGTCGTAGACCCCATAGGGGACCGCCCGCCGGAGCTTCGGATCGATAAAGTCATGGACATTGACGAGATCCGGCCGGCCCCGACGGCGTTACCCGTGGCCTGCGTTCTTAAAATTTCCAACCAATTCCTTTTTTTCGCATCGACCGAGATGACGGACTCGTGGGTCCGCAGGAAGTCCATCGCTTTTGCATTGATGTACTGGAACTGGGCGTCGCGGTCGATGTGCTACTTTCCCGCTTTGGTCTTGCTGTCCGCTTGCAGACTATAACCCAGATCGTGCAGAAGCTCAAAAACGAGCGTACGCGACACGTTATGTCCGCTCCTGGCCAGTTCACTTGCAAGGTTGCGTATACTGCGCGTTGTCCACAGTAACGGACACATCGGGTCGCCGCGCGTCGAAGCCGTCAGAAGAGCCTTCATGTCCTTCAGCAGCGTCGGCTCCTACATGATCTTGGCTTTGCGTCCGGCGCCAGGCCTACGCACCCGGCCAGCCGGCGCACAGCGCCCCGACCGGATATCTTCAATACCGCGCCCAATCGTGGAACGGACCAAGCCACTAATCTCCGTCATCGCGCTTACTCCGCCATGCCCCAGAGAGAGAGGGCCTCCATCGCTGCATAGCAGCGAACCCCCCTGTTCATCAAAAATAGGCTTAATCTGTTGGAAGCGCTCGTCAGCAGCGCGAATTTGCTCAGGCTGGATCATACCCAAACGCTACAAGGTGCGAGCAATCCCGCGGAATCCCCCCGGGCATTTTCCGCACCCGCGTGGCGATTCTGATTCACTCTTTGTCGGACGAGCCCTAAGAGACGCGCCGGTTACTTCTTAAGGACTTCTTCAAGGGCGACGACGAGCACCTTGCGCTTTTCAGCCGATAGCGTGTCCAGGTTCTTGATCCGCCATCTCACGGCAGGCAAATCTGCTGCGCCTGGAACGCCGAGCAATTCCCATTCAGGCGTTCCGCACTCAAACGAGATCATGAAGCGGCGGTGGTCCTCCGGCATGTTGCCAACAATGTCGGCAATCAGCGCTTCGCGGCTTTCTTCGAGTTCCTCACGCGTGACGGACATATCCGTCATGCCTTCAAAGCCCCGCAGAAATTCGTCAGATATGTCCTTGCGCGTCGGCGCCAGGACTTCGGCCATTGGCCGTCCATGGCTCAACATGTAAACGACAAACGCGCGTCTTAGGTCATCGGTGATGCCTTCATTTGCCAGGAGCTGGCCAATGTCGAAGAGATCCCGCGGATGCTGGCGGTCCAGCGCCGCGACCATTTTTCCGGCGTACAGGTCGGGAAAAGAGACGACCTGGATTTCCGCGAACCCGAATTCTTCTTCGGCGGACGGCGAGACCATCCGTATTTCCGGGGCATAGACCGTCCCGCGCAGAACCGGCGTCACTTCAATGAGAATCTGAACGCCTTCGGAGCGAACCTCTAGCTTTGTGACGGCGCCCTCGTACAGGCGCTCCGTGACGCGCGTTCCCGGGTGTGCTTTCACGATGTGTGCCGCTATCCGCCTCAAGGCCGCGCTGATTTCAGCAAGGGATTGCGCACGTTCTTTGACCGGCAGGTAAACGAGATCGATATCGACCGAAAGGCGCGGTAAATCGCGAACGAAGAGATTAATCGCCGTCCCACCCTTTAACGCGAAACTCTTTTCCTCGGCGACGAAAGGCAGAGTGCGGATGAGAAGCCCGACCTGACGGCGATAGTTTTCACTGATTGCCATTCAGATCCTCCGGAACGGTTATCTGATGGACGGGGTCGTATTTCCCGCCCTTTACAAGCATGCGCTTTCCTTTGCCCAAATCAAACGAATGACGGTCCAGGTGCTTGAGCCAGGCGTGCTGGTGGCGGTCTGCGAAGAAGAAGAACAGGCGCTTGACCTTTACGCTTTTGCAGTCGCCGAGAAGTTTTTGAAGGCGGCGTGGCCTTAATGTCCCCAATCCTTCGAACAGCATGTCAGCCTGATGGAAAGTCTCGTGGTCAGGCAATTCATCCAGCAATTCCAGAACTGCGCGCTCGGGCGTCGAGAGCGTGAGCGGCCAATCCCATTGGCCCCAGGGCTGCACGGTGAAACTGGCCTCGGCCCCAGCTTCGCTTAGCCGGTTCTTCGCAACATTCGATGCGAGGTTCGTGGTCCCGAAATGGACTGGCGCGTTGCGAAAGAGCGTCCGGTCGTTGTGATAGCGGAAGCGCACCTGAAGCGGGAGTTTATAGAGCCATGTCGGCGGCGGCTTTGGGCCGTAGAGATGCACTTCCGTTTCATCTGCCTTCAGGAAATGGGCATGGCCCTGCAACTCAAGGGCGGTCCGCCCGCCAACCGTGAGCGGGCTTCTCAGGAGTAGCGTCTGAAGCGATATGACGGCCTGCTGCCAGGACAAGACACCCCGTGGGCGACGGTAAACCTGACGGGCGGGCTGTTCCAGGCGCCCGGTAGCTACGTAATGGCTGCGTAGATTGGTGGCAAAACCGTGTTTCGTCATCCAGGCGGAATCCACCAGCAAGCCCTCTGGGAGCTGCTTTTCGAGCTGGTTTAACCTGCTGGTGCGCCGCTCATTCATATTGAGTAAAATAGCCCATTCTTAAACCGGATGCCAGTTTAAAGATTCCGCCATTAACTCAACGTGATTGAGCCAGTCGACTGTTCTATAAACCCCAGATCCAAGGGCATGTGGACGAGCGTGAGCCAAACGTTCTGTTATTGTTCCATTTTTTACGGATTTACGCTTCCAGCCGGCTGACGTTCAATAGGTTGCCTTGGCACCGCATAAAGGCGGCTCATGACACTTTTTGGCTACTTCTACTTCAACA
>JAJZDZ010000038.1 GCA_021851325.1 Pseudomonadota bacterium
AGGTGATGCGGGTGGGAATGATCTCCTTGGACTGCGCGATCTGGGCCAGTGCCTCAAGCCGCGCATCTGGCACCGCCACATCGCCGACATTGGGCTCGATGGTGCAGAAGGGATAATTGGCGGCCTGGGCGGCGGCGGTCTCGGTGAGGGCATTGAAGAGCGTGGACTTGCCGACGTTCGGAAGTCCGACAATGCCGCATTTAAATCCCATGCCTGTTCATCCTTTGGGCGCAAGCGGGCCGGAGGCCGCCGGTTTGGGTGGAGCCAAGAGAACCGCGACCTTGTTCATGAAGCCGGCATCATCGTCGGCCGCCATCCTGGGGAGGGCGTCGCTGATTGCTGCGAGGAGAGGCTCGAGCCAGTCTTCGTCGGCACGGGTAAAATTGCCGAGCACGTAGCCATAGACCCGCTCTTTGGTGCCGGGATGGCCGATGCCGACGCGCAGGCGGCGATAGTCAGGTCCAAGGGCCGAGGTGATCGAGCGCAGGCCATTGTGCCCGCCATCACCGCCGCCGGTCTTGACCCTGAGTTTGCCGCCAACAAGATCCAGGTCATCGTGAATGACGATGATGGCGTTTAGAGGCAGTTTGTAAAATTTTGCCAGCGCGCCGACGGCAATGCCGCTCTCATTCATGAAGGTCATGGGTTTGAGCAGGAAGGTCTTGCGTCCGTCGATGCTGCCTTCGGCGACGTCGCCGCGAAAGCGTGTCTTGAAGGGACCAAAGCGATAGCGCGCATGAATATGGTCGATCGCCATGAAGCCGACATTGTGGCGGTTGCGGGCGTATTCGTTGCCCGGGTTGCCAAGGCCGGCAATCAGAAGCGGGGTATCGGCCTCACGCGCCATCGTCCTCATCTTTTCGACAGGCTATCGCCAAGGCACGCGCGCGCTTGGGCGTCTTTCATCACGCGCGTGGCTCCAGCCCAAAAGCAGGCAGAGGATACCCGGCTGCTTACTTCTTCTCCGCAGCGGCAGCCGGTGCAGCACCTTCAGCAGCTGGCGCAGCTTCGCCTTTGGCCAGTTCCTCACGCATCGCCGAGGGGGCGACGACGGACGCGATGGTAAAATCGCGGGCGATGGTCGGACGCACGCCTTCGGGAAGCTTGATCGCCGAAATATGCAGCGAATCGTTGATTTCCATGGCCGAAAGATCGGCCTCGAGGAATTCGGGGATGTTGTCGACCGGGCAGACGAGCTCGACCTCGTGACGGACGATGTTGAGGGTACCGCCGCGCTTGATGCCCGGAGAGACATCGCTGCCCTTGAAATGGACCGGGATGGCGAGGGTGATGGTGGTACCGGCTTCCAGACGCATGAAGTCGACATGGACCGGGCGATCACTCACCGGGTCGAGCTGCACATCGCGGGGAATGACGCGGGTCTTTTTTCCTTCAACCTCAAGCATAAAGAGCGAGGTAAGGAAATTTTCGGCGCCGACCTGACGCTCGAGTTCGCGGCTGGCGAGCATCACCGCCTGGGGAGCATCCTTGCCACCATAGACGATGGCGGGGATGAAGCCTTTCTGGCGGGTCCGGTAGGCTGGGCCCTTGCCGGTGCCGGAACGGAGTTCAGCTTTGAGTTCGAGCGTCTCGCGCATGTCCCTAAGTCCTTGATTTTCCAGAATTTAGCCCAGTGACCAGTGACGGAGGGCTCGGAAAGCGCGGAGGTGTAGCGGAAGTAGCCGACAAAGACAAGGTGGCGGGCAGCCTTGGCGTGCCCGACATCGCGGAGGTGCGCTCCGGACCCGGGCGCTCCAGAAGGCAATTCAATGCCTGGCAGGCTTTGATACCTAACCTCCTCGAGCGCGCTTTACTCATCCGGTCTACCAGAATCGCCGCCACCAGAGCATATGGCCGCAACGTCTCTGCATCCTTGGCCGTGCTTAAAATCAATCGCTCCGACAGGATCTTGCGCCCTACGCCCACTAGCGCGGCAACACAGCCACGGGGTAAGGAGCCCTCGGTCTACTGTTCGTTTGGATCGGTATCCAGAATGCTGCCGTCCGTGCGGACGGTCTTCATGACTGCAACCGCATCCTCAGGCAGCTTGCTCAGGTTCGCCAGCGTAAGTTTGCCGCCCATGCCGTGTTCGCCACGCAGGCGCTCCGCGCTGCGAAGCCGGCGGCGGAAGCCTTCGATGGGGAGCCGCCTTGAGGATCATACGTGTACAGACTTTCGGTTTATGCTTCGGGGAAGCCTTACATGGCGACGGCAAGTCCGCAGAGCCCCGTCCAAGGCCCTGACGCAGCTCGTCATTCGCGGCGCCGCAAATAGATGCTTAGGATTGGGACCTCTCTCGGGACGCGTGATGCGCGCGAATGAACAGGGTTATCTTTTGCGCGCTTAGGTTGCCCGAAATACTTGGCAACGCTGACATTTGGCGCATAATCTCATCGGCTCCAAGGCTACAGAACGCGCGGATACAAATGCGTCATCGTCACCTCAATCATCAGCGTTTCACTCTCGCTGCGATCAATGACATTATTTCGCGCGGCCGATGGCGTGACTGGGTTGAACTGCGTCAGGCAGTTTTGTCTGACCGAATGTTGTTGGATAAGGTTATACAAGTGTGCGGTCCGCGTTTGTCAGATCCCTACGCCCAGCGACATTATTTCTGGATGCACTATGCCGAAAAGCACCGCGCCGCTGCCTGATTGGGAACTCGTCCTGTCCTCGGCGGCGAGACTGCAGCGTATCCTGTCGGATGCAGTACTGGTTGGCGGTACCGCCTCAGCGATCCACGCTGCACATCGCTACTCGCGTGACGCAGACCATGTTCTGACTGATCTTCGTCACCGCTTTGACGAGGTTCTGGCGCAGCTGGAATTCATATCCGGGTGGAAGGTGACGCGCGTGCAGCAAGCGGCACCAATTCTTGGAAGCCTTGATGGCATCGAGACCGGAATTCGTCAGCTCATCCGCGCTGAACCTCTGGAGACAAAGGTAGTGTAATTTAAGGGCGCGCGTATCACGCTACCGACAGAGGCTGAGCTTTTACGCATTAAGGGCGTAGTGATTCTCAAGCGCAACGCGACCAGAGATTACCTTGACTTTGTAGCATTGGCGGATCGGATGGGTACTGAGAACGTGGCGCACGCGCTGCAAGGATTTGACCGCATGTATCAACAGGAAAACGCTGAATCGCCGCTTCAGCAGCTACAGGCGAAGCTTGCAAATGCTCTGCCTTACGATCTGCAAGGTGTTGACCTCCGTGAATATAAGAATCTCGATGCCAGGTGGCACCACTGGCAAGCGGTCAAATCGGTCTGTGCAGATCTTGCGACCCTTATCTTTGACAGGGTGTGCGACATGCAGGCTGGCGAAGTCCGCGCAGATAAAGGGCCATCATAAGAAAGAGAGCTGAGAAGCAGGGTGTCAGGACCGGGCCAGATTTTGTGTGCGCTGAGTGGTGCGAAAGGCTAGGGAGGCCGGCGCGAAGTTGGAGCCTGATAAAGGTCTGATGACGTTGCATGCGACATCTTTCCGTTGAAGCGGCCGAAGCCGATCTTTGCGTTTGCCCTACCTTCGTGATCAAGACGCCGATAGTGGGGACGATGATGCGTTTTCGGCTCTGCTTGGAATCGCCGTACCGGAGACGAAGTCGGAGCCACAGCAACGCCGTTCATAGAGTTGAGGCGGGCAGGAAAGTCTAAGAGTACGCGGTACAGGCAGCGCACTGAGGGCTACGTGCTTTATCTTGGGGCGCCGCTCAGGACCCCAAACAGTTTCTCGCGCCGAGCCAAGAGCGCCGCCAGCTTGGACCGTGAGTACGAACTGGCGTTGTTAGGCCTTCTCGAAGATCGCGGCCATGCCTTGGCCGCCACCGACGCACATTGTTTCAAGGCCGTAGCGGACCTTCTTGCGTTCCATCTCATGCACCAGGGTGGTCATGATGCGAACGCCGGTGGCGCCGATCGGATGACCGAGCGAGATGCCTGACCCGTTGACGTTGAGAACTGCGCGATTATCCCATCCCAGACCTTTGAGGACCGCCAAAACCTGCACGGCAAAGGCCTCATTGATCTCAACAAGGCCCATGGCGTCCAGCGAAAGGCCGGTTTTGGCCATGACCTTTGCCGTGGCCGGGACGGGCCCGATCCCCATACGGGAGGGATCACAGCCAACCGCTGACCAGCCGACCAGAAAGGCCATCGGCGTCAGACCAAATTCATGGAGTTTGTCTTCGGCGACGATCAGGCAGGCCGCCGCGGCATCGTTCTGCTGGGCGGCGTTGCCGGCAGTGACGACGCCATCTTTCATCAGCACCGGGAGCTTGGCGAGCGCGGCCGGCGTGCTCTGCGGCCGGATACCTTCATCCTGTGCGAAGAGGATGGGCTCACCCTTGCGCTGGGGCACACTGACGGGAACGATTTCGGAGGCGAAACGCCCTTCGCTCCAGGCGGCCGCGGCGCGCTGGTGACTTTCAGCCGCGAACGCATCGGCCTCTTCGCGTGTTATCCGATAATCGCGGGCAAGGTTTTCGGCGGTCTCGATCATGCCTGAAATACGTCCAAACCGCTCCACCGGCTGCGAGCGTTCACGCCCGCGGTCGAGACGGTCATAAAGCTGGGTGGTGCCCGAGCGTTTACCCCAGCGCATGTCGGTGGTGTAGTACTCGATGCGGCTCATGCTCTCGACGCCGCCGGCCAGGACGACGTCGCAGGCGCCGCTTTCGACCATCATCGCAGCAGTGACGATGGCCTGAAGGCCGCCGCCGCAGCGCCGGTCGATCTGAAGTCCGGGTACCTCGATCGGAAGTCCGGCGGAAAGTGCCACCCAGCGTCCGACGCAAGGGGTTTCGCTGTTGGCGTAGGACTGCGCCAGGACGACGTCCTCGATGCGCGCCGGATCAATGCCGGTGCGCTCGACCACGGCCTTGACGACGGTGCTTCCCAGGGTTTCGACGGGTACATCGCGCAGGCTGCCGCCAAAGGCTCCAACCGGCGTACGTAAAGGGGAAACGATTGCAGCGCGGCGCATCAGTAACTCCTTGGCAGGCCGAGCACGTGCTCGGCGAGGAATGCGAGGATCAGATTGGTCGAGATCGGCGCGACCTGGTAGAGGCGGGTCTCCCGAAACTTGCGTTCGATGTCGTATTCCTCGGCGAAGCCAAAGCCGCCATGGGTCTGGATGCAGACATTGGCGGCCTCGAACGAGGCATCCGCGGCCAGCATTTTTGCCATATTGGCTTCGGCCCCGTTGGGCTTGCCGGCCTCATAGAGGCGCGCCGCCTCATGCACCATCAGCTCTGCGGCGCGCATGTTGGCGTAGGCTTTGGCGATGGGAAATGCGACGCCCTGATTGGCCCCGATGGGCCGGTCAAACACCTTGCGGTCATTGGCATAGGCGACCGATCTGCGCGTGAACCATTTGGCATCACCGACGCATTCGGCGGCAATGAGGACGCGCTCGGCATTCATGCCGGAGAGAATATAGCGAAAGCCCTTGCCTTCTTCGCCGAGGAGGTTCTGGGCGGGAATGCGCATGTTGTCGAAGAAGACTTCGGTGGTGGCATGGTTCATCATCGTGCGGATGGGCCGGATGGTCAGGGACTTGCCGAGGACCTCGCGCATGTCGACGATGAAGGTTGAAAGCCCGTCGGTTTTCTTTGCCACCTGGTTGCGTGGGGTGGTGCGGGCCAAAAGCAGCATCAGATCGGAATGCTCGGCACGGCTGGTCCAGATCTTCTGGCCATTGACGACATAGCTGTCGCCGTCGCGCACCGCGGTGGTGCGCAGGGCGGTGGTATCGGTGCCGCTGGTGGGTTCGGTGACGCCGAAGGCCTGCAGTCTGAGCTCGCCGCTGGCAATGCCGGGAAGGTAGTGGCGTTTCTGCTCGTCGGAGCCATGCCGCAGGATGGTACCCATGGTGTACATCTGGGCGTGGCAGGCGGCGCCATTGCAGCCTTCGGCCTGGATGGTTTCGAGGATGGCGGCAGCCGCACCAAGGCCAAGCCCCGAGCCGCCATAGTCTTCGGGAATGAGGACGGAGAGATAGCCGGCGGCGGTGAGGGCCTTGATGAAGGCGGTGGGATATTCGCGCCGCGCATCAAGTTCGCGCCAGTACGGACCGGGAAATTCTGCGCATAACCGGCGCACGCCGTCACGGATGTCGGCAAAGTGTTCCTGGTCGAGGGGACTTAAAAGCATGACTGCATTCTCTTGATCGACGACGACCCGCCTGGCCAGCGGTTCTGGCTGCGCCGAGGACCATAGAAGCTGGAAAGGTGGGCGGGAATGGCAAAATTGGCGAGATCTCTGCGCTCTGGAGGCGCCTGGCCAGATGGTGCAGGGCTGGTTCTCAAGCCGGGGCGGCTCTCGCGCCGCGGCCGTCCTTAAAATCTGAGGCTTTCTTGACGACGGCGCGCAGGGTCTGCGCCCGGTGCAGCTTGGGTAGGCCGTCCGCGGTGCGGCAGACGGGCCAGCGCGCAAAGCCCTTTGCTCCGTTGCCGGAGGGCGCTGGCGCCTTCATCCGGCAAGGGCGCTGTGAGGTTCAAAGAGCGAGCCTGCCGCCTTGCCGGCAGCGAAGGCTTCGCCGTGAACATAGCGCCGGTTGCGGCGGGTGCGGGTGGTCAGATTAAGCCCCAGTCTTGCGATCTCCTCATGGACCATGGCGTGCTTGGTGGCGACGAGATCAAAGCCGGTGCTTTTGGCCTTGCTGGCCTCGCGGCCAGCCTTCAGGGTGGCAAGCTTGCTGCCGATACCACTTGCCAGTCCGACCTGAAACGAATTGAGGGCAACGCGGCGCTCGCCGCCGCGGGCGGAAAGATAGATGTCGCCGTAGCGGAACATGGCGCTTTCGGTTTCGAATGTCGCCTCGATCAGCTCATGAAGAAAGCGCGCTGCTTCGACGTCGTGTCTGAGACCAAAGAGGGTGTAGTGCAGCGTGCCGTCCGCACGCTCTTCCGACCAGACATGGCAGTCGCAGAAGCGGGCGAGGGGCAAGAGGCAGGAATCAATCGGGGCGCGGCGCTTGCGGCCAGTGGCGATGTTCACGCCCAGGCAATCGGAGTTGCGGAGCGAGACCTCATCCAGGCTCAGATCGTGCCGATCAAGCAGTTCGGCGACCTTGGCCGCAGCGGCCATGGCTTCTTCTTCGGTGCAGCCACGTTCGACCGTTTTGGCCCGCAGCGCCTGAATGCGCTGGATCACCCGTTCAAGGTCCGCGGCAGCGGCATCGGTCTGGGCGGAACCCGACGCGGGCCTCGCCGACCAGCGCAGCCGCAGCCGCTGCAACAGATCGGCGGCACTGGCGGCCATCGCGCCCTGGGCGACAAAATGGGCGATAAGGGCCGCCGCGGCATCCAGAGCGTCGGCGTCCTTTTGGAGACCCGCCCGCTGGCGCTGAACGATGGTCTCGACCTGCAGCGCCGCGATCCGTTCAAACGCCGCCTTCAGCCCCTCAGGGGCGTGGGCCCCGGCCTGACTGTAATGACCGCAGGCATCGACCAGATCTTCCACCGAGGCGAGCTGCCGGGCTTCCAGGATGAGTGCCTCGAGCCGTGTTGTGCCCTCAGGGCCGATCCAGCGCATGGCCAGGCGTTCGACCTCGGTCTCAAGCGTTTCGCCGTCCTCGTCGGCAAGCGCCGGAGCATCGAGCGCGGCATCATATTGTGGCACGGGCAGGAAACCGCGGCGGGCGACATCGCGGTAGAGGCTGGCGGCACAGCGGTGGCCGAGGGGTTTGCCGGGGCGGGCGAATTTCATCGCGGCAAGGCGCGTGGTCTCATCGAGCGCGAACAGGGGCGAGATGAGCACATGGCGTCCGCTGGGAAGGGGGCAAAGTCGCATCGCTGCGTCCAGCCCGGCCGCGGCCGGCGAGATATAGGCGTCAAGCAGAAGGAGCGTTTCGTCAGTGACGAGGTCTTTCAGGCGAACCGTGCCCTGGCTTTCACGACCAAGGATCCTGACCAGCCGGAATTGGGCCGCGCCCAGAGCGGCGAGAGCTGCCCGTTCGGTCGGGGTTTTGGGAGCGACCTTGTTGCAATGGCGATCAACCGCGGTCACGCCGCTTGCCGAAGGCGTAAAGAGTTCAAGATCGGCGGCCATGGTCATGAGGCAAAGGCGGACTTCGCCCGCTTCGGGCAATTCACCATGGCCGGTTAGCCACTGGCGCAGGGTCCTGAAGATCTCGCCGCGGGGCAGCATGGCGTCGATCATCGCCTCGACCTGTTGGCCGATGGCCTCGAGAACTTCGAAATCGGCCTCGATGCTGCCGGTGGCTGCGGCCATGCCCGCCATGGCGTGCTCCTCATGTCGTGGGGTGGTGTCTTAGAAACCCGATCAGATCATGATTCTGCGCTGCTGCGGTAGGGTGCAAAGCCAGGGGCGCGGGAGCAAACGCGCCGGACGTGAGGCGTAAGGTGATCTGACAGAGAGGCCGATAAGCTACATGGGACGGGCGTAGGGAACCGCCACCTCTCAGAAATTCAGCATCACGCGCACAAGGCCAAGGAGCGTTGGCGGGGTATTGCCGCCACCGGGGTGCTGCCAATATTCGAGGTCGGGCTGCACCGTAAAGCCGTGTGCGGCATCAAACTGGTAATAGGTTTCGATCTCGCTTTCGAAACTGTGACGGAAGCCGGCCTGAGGCGAGAGCAGGCTGTCACTGTAGGCGATGCCGAATTCGTCGTGTGGACGGGCGGCGGAGGGGCCGGTCCAGACCAGGCCAACACCAAAATGCGCGTCCACGGCGGCGACGGAGGGGGGCGCCGAGCCATATTGCAGAAAGACGCCGATGCCCCGATCAGCGCTGTGCTGGGGCTTCCAGAGCTTTGCGCTCGCCACGAGATAGGCTCCGGCGGCATGGTGGACCACGCCGCCGGCAAAGCGCTGGAAGCGACCGGTATCGATCCAGGCGCCCAGCTGCAGCTTGAGTGGGAGGCGCTGCCAATGGCCGCGCAGGGCTTCCTCGGAGACGATGAGCGCGCCACCCGGGTTATAGGGCAGTTCGGTCTCGCGATCGTGGAACACACCGAGAGAGAAGGAGAAGGTGTGATCAGGCTCATAGAACACATCGCCGCCCCATGCGCCCTTGGGATAGGTGGGGAGCACGAAGGTGCTGATCGAGGCGTCGGATGAAAAATCCAGTGAGACGAAGTTCTGACCGAAGGGCACAGTATAGAACTGGTCATCGACATACATGAGGCCAAGGCGCACGCGTAGCTTATGCGCGAAAAGGGCCTGCTGAAACCAGGCGCGATCCAGTGAGGTCTGGGGGCCGGCGTCCATATTGTCGGGATCCGCCAGCGCCGGAACCTGGTTGGGAACGACGCTGGGGCCGCTATGGCTCTGCGCATCGAGAAAGAGCGTCCCACCTGGCCAGCCCAGGAGCCTGCCGGTGTCGACTTTGACAAAGAGGTCGATGAGGCTCTGGGCATCGAACCCAAGGGGATGGGAGAGGCCGCCAGAGAACACGTGGGAAGCGTCGCCCTGAAGAAAGCCGCCAAAGGAAATGCCATCCATCGCGAGCCGGTCGCGTTCAGCGGCAAGGCGGGCAAAGAAGCCTGGCGCCTCGTTCTGCGCGCCTCGGGCCCTGGCTGCGGACACACCGAGTCCGGCGATCATGGCGCAAAGACCTGCCCGCACTGTGCGCGACAGTTTCGGCAACCGAGCCCTCATGCGCGCGAAGCGGTCCGGCACGGATTGTTGTGCAACTGAGCCTCAGACCCCGAGCCGCGATGGGATCTGCTGCCATGGATTGCGCCGTGCGCTGCTGTCGCCGGCCACCTGACAGACAGGGCGCGATGACACGCGGCAGACCTCATTGCTGACACTCAAGCTTGCCACCTCTTTACTATCGGAAATCGATAATGTGGCGTCAAGAGCACGCGGGTGAGGCGTTGACTGGTTATGCAGGCTCGCCTGCGCCTGGCGGCGGGCGCTGTTCGCGCCGTAACGCTATGGTCTAAGATCGGCATTGCGGGAGGGACAGCGTGTCGCCCGGATAGAGCATGAGGACACCGCCATGTTCAAACGCGTGATGGGCGTGATCGCGCTGTTCGGGATGATATCCAGCGCTGCAGCGCAGGCGGGCGGACGCGAAGGCCTGATGGCTGCGGATCGTGCGTTTTCAGCGCTCGCGGTGGCCAGAGGCAGCAATGCGGCCTATCTTGCGCTCATCACCAGGACGGTGCGGTTGTTTGGAAATGGCCGGGAGCCGCCGATTTTTGGCCGGATCGCGGCCGAGCGGCGCTTCGCGCAGGAAGGTCTGGCTCGGCCAAAACACAGCCAGCTCAGCTGGGTGCCTGACCATGCCACGGTTTCGGCCGATGGCACTCTCGGCGTTACAGACGGACGCTGGCGCTTTGTGGCCAGACTAAAAGGCAAGCGTATCATCTTTCACGGTCACTATTTGCGGGTATGGCGCCGCGTCGCCGGCCACTGGAAGGTGCTGGCCGATATGGGCACGACAGACCATCTGCCAAAGCATTGAACGATCGGCTACGCGCCGGGGGCTGCGTAAGAGCAAAAGCGCGCAAGGCAATGATCTGGAGCAGAAGACCTGTCGTCAGTGAGCCTCTTCCTTTGTTCGGCGCACACGGCGCCCTGTTGCAAGTCATTTGCTCCGGCTATTGCATCAGCGTCCGGCGGCGTTCCTCAAATTCCTGCTTGCTGATTTCGCCGCGGGCATAGCGCTCCTTCAAAATCTCGAGCGCACGGGTCTGGGAATGGGAGGAGCCATTGCTCGTGTCTTGCCAGTTGCCCGAAAACCTGCGCAGCAGGAAGAGGGCAATGGCGATGAGCACTATCCAGAAGAGGATCATTCGGATGCCTCCAAACCTGCTCCAGCCCAGCATGTGCCCGAAACCATAGCCCATATGATGATACCAGTCGCTTTGGCTGCCCACCTGTGCCCAGGCCGTGTCGGCAAGACCGGCCAGTGGCAGAACGAGCCCGGTGACTGAACCCAGCCGCGCGCGGTGAAGACGGCCGCCATTGGGTAAGGCTGCGTTTGAGAACATGTGCGCCTCCTCTGCGCCCTGCGCGCCGTGACCAAAACGTTGCGCCCGCCCCAATGAGGCGGGCATTAGTCCTTTTGGCGCGCGCGGCTTTGACCTTGATCAGTTCGAGGGTGGTTACGTCCCATCCTGCGCGCTGGAAGAGCGCAGGCTGAGCGCAGCATACGCAGCAACCATCTGGCTGCACGTGACAAAAAGGGGCAACCGACGCTCCATGCGCGAGTATCCGGCGCACCTGCCCGATCAGCTGTCGCAGCGTCTGCGGTTGGGGGCGCGGGCGCTGGTCGGTTCAGCGCCCGCGATGAGCGTCAGAAGACCCTCCTGTTCGAAGGTCGGTGACGGGCTCTGTGCGGGCCATCATGCATTTTGCCGGGGACTGGAATTCGGCCCGCCGACGTCTGTCATCTATTTGTTGTCGAAGAGCTTGGCGTAGCCGCTGGCGACGAGATTTGCCATCCGGTCAAACAGGAGGTCGGGATTCGAGCGGCGCAGCTGCGCCGAGTCGGCCTCTGCCCCTTCCGCGAGGATCAGTTCGCGCACCCCGTCGCGGACGGCAGCAAGAATGCGCGTGGCGGCGAGGGCGGGGTCCATGCCGTTGTCGATGACGCTGTCGCTGACGCCGCGCATGGCGCCTGTGCCGGTGAGCGCGTTTTTGGAGACGTTGGTGCGGACCGAGCCGGGGGCGACGACGAGCACGTTCAGACCCAGATGTGCGGTTTCGGCCCTGAGGGCATCGTGATAGCCAATCAGGCCGTGCTTGGCGGCGCTGTAGGCGCTGCGCATGGGCACGCCGCAGATCCCCGCCACGCTCGAGATCGCCACCACCTGACCTTCACCTTTTTCTACCAGGCGCGGCAGCAGCCTCTGGGTGAGGGCGATGGGACCGAGGAGGTCGACATCGATGATGCGGCGGTAGACGTCAAAGCTGGTGTCCACGGCGAGTGAGCGCTGGGTGATACCGGCATTGTTGATGAGGCCATAGATGCCGCCAGCCCGCTCGGCGGCAAAGGACCAGGCCCGCTCGGCGATCTCCGCCATGCGGCCGAAATCCGAGGCTTCGAAGGGAAGGACAAGGCCGTTGCCGCCAAGGCGCGCCAATGCCTCGTTCAACGCCGCCTCGTTGCGGCCGGAGAGGATGAGGCTCGCGCCGCGTGCAGCGAGCTCGGTGGCAAGGGCAAGGCCAATTCCCGATGAGGCTCCTGTCACCCACCACACCCTGTCTTTGAACATCTTCGTCTCCCGCCTGTTGCCTTCTCCCTCGACGCGCGCGTCTGGGGCAAGGCTCTATAGTCTTGAACCGGCGATCATCCTATCCCCCTGCACGAAGTCCGGAAGGACCGTTCTTGCGCCGGCATGATGAGCTTGCGCTCAGCCTGCAGGGTGGATCCTGCGGGCCGGGCAAAGCTGATGCGGGCAGGGCAGATCCGGTTGGGCTCGAGATTTGGTGGGAGCTGCACAAGCTGTCCTCTGTGCTCCTCTGGCCCCTGCGGTCTGAGCGTCTGGGATGGGGCGTCGTCTTGCACGATGTTCACTTTATCCGTCTGTCCTGTCATGGGCTGGCTCTGGGGCGAGGTACGGGCCCCATGGCTTCCGGAGTGACCGCGCCGAAGTTTTTGCGCCGTATGGAGGTATCTTCCCCAAGGGCAAGGCGACCACGGGGGATTGCCGAGCAAAGTCTGTGCCCGTGGCAGAGGCGCTTGCGGGAAGGAGGGGCGCGTGGACGTGCCTTAAGCGGTGCAATCCAGGGCGCGGGTGCTACTATGGGGCGCCAGACATTGCAGGAGGAAATCAATGGCGACGGCCAAGAACAGGGTCTTTGAATTTTCCGGCATCAATCATCTGGCGCTGGTCTGCAAGGACATGGCGCGCACGGTCGAGTTCTACAGCAATGTGCTGGGCATGCCGCTGATCAAGACCCTCGATCTGCCGCACGGCTTCGGCCAGCATTTCTTTTTCGATATCGGCAATGGCGATGCTTTGGCCTTCTTCTGGTTTCCGAATGCGCCACAGGCAGCGCCCGGCATCGCCTCAGCTGGCATGCTGCCGGGCGAAGGCAATATCGCCTCAGCCCACGGCTCGATGAACCATGTCGCCTTCAACGTTCCTACTGAACGGTTTGATGAATATTACGGAAAACTGCAGGCGCGGGGCGTGCGCGTCAGCCGCATCATGAACCATGATGAATCACCAGCCCAGGTCAGCGAGACGGTTTCGCCGACAACCTTTGTGCGGTCCTTCTATTTCTTCGATCCGGACGGCGTCTGCCTTGAGTTTGCCTGCTGGACGCGCCCGCTTGATCCCAAAATCGATGTTCGGCACGAGCCGGTTGATGCAAGCGGCCACAAGCGGGCGGTGCGCATGGCGCCAGCCGAGTAGGGCCAGGGTCGTAAAGTCCGGTCAGAGCGCTGCAGGTGGGCGTGACATCCGGGAGCTCCTGCATCAGATCGACCGCCCTGGCGAGGATTTCGGGCTTTGAGGGGGCCGGTAGGGACCCAAGGCATGCAATGTGGCCCGACCTTGGCTGCCCGCATGTCTTGGGAGAGCTTTTGAGTTTTGCATGTCAAACTTGAGCCCGTCGGACCCAACGGGCGAGGTGTCGTGCATCCAGATCCGGAGAATGGCGGGTTTGTGGCCGCTATGGTGCGGATGAAATGATACTCAGAACCTAACGCAACTGGGCCGACTATTCCAATGGCCTGCGCCGACGATGGCCTGGACATCAGGCTTGATGCCTCCGCCAGAAAGTTCGTATGCAGAAAATCTCTATACAGATGACTATATGCGTCATCACACCCGGAGCATGACGGTGGACGGCTATTCCTTCCACCACTTCACGTAACCGTCCTTGGCGAGTTCATAGGACTTCTTTCTGCCCGCTTTGGCGTTGGCTTTGGCTTTGGACTTGGTGGTTTTGGCCGCTGTCACGCTTGATTTTTGCGCGGCGCGCTTTTTTGTCCTGGCAGCAGGCGCAGATGTCCGGGTTTTCCCGGGCTTGCCAGCCTTATTCGGAGCCCGGTCGGGCGCCTTTGAGGGTGCGGTGGCCAGGTCCAGGCCGAACAGGGCGGCCATGTCATCGGCTTCGAGAATTCTGGCCGATGGAGCCAAGCGGTCTGCTTGTGGCAGACTCTTGCTGAGGTCGCTGACGAGTTCGGTGTGGTCAATGTTACGCAGCACGAAGAGAAGTTCGGGGGCATCGTCGAGCCGGGCACCGATGCCGTAAAGGCCGGCGGCGACATGTTTGCACATCCGGGCGCTATCGGGGCAGGAGCAGCTGAACTTGATTTCCGAGGCCAGGGGGAAAATGCCGTTGCCGGGCTGGCACATCCGCTCCATCACCGGGGGAGAGAGCTTTCCCTGTAAGAGATCGACCAGCGATTCGATCCGGCCAGCGCAGTCCCGGCGCAGCACCTTCCAGCGTTCGGGCGAGAGGGGGGCGATCGTGATGGTGATGGAATAGAGCGAGGAGCCGCTGACCTGCGCGAGCACGCGCGCCGGCATGATCTTGAGGTCGAGGAGCGCGCCGTTGCGCACATAGCTTCGCCCCCGCGGCAGCCGGTTGGCAAAGTCACCGAAGCCTTCCATGGTTTTGCACCAAGCCTTGCCCCAAACGGTACGGGCGATGGTGCGTCCGCTGATCACCACGGGCGCGAGGGCTTGGCCGCTCTTGCGCAGGCGGGCGAGAGCCGCTTCGGCCTGCCGGCGGCGGGCGGCCACGGGCACATAGGCTGGCCAATAATCATAGCGTGCCATTGGGCTTAGTCCGCAAAAGCGGTGTGCAGGTCGAGGGTGACGAGGCGCAGGATGGCATCATCACTCAATTCCGTCAGATTGAGCTCGGCTGAGCCCGTGAGCAATTCCTCGGAGAGCCTCTTCTTGTCTGCGATCATGGCGTCAATCTTTTCCTCAACGGTGCCGCTGCAGACAAATTTGTGGACCAGGACATTTTTCTTCTGGCCAATGCGGAAGGCCCGATCGGTCGCCTGGTTTTCTACCGCGGGATTCCACCAGCGATCAAAATGGACCACATGCGAGGCGGCGGTGAGGTTCAGACCGGAACCCCCGGCCTTGAGCGACAGGATGAAGAAGGGGATGGTCTCATCCTCCTGGAAGCGGGTGACCAGGGTTTTGCGCTCCTTGACTGCAGTGTCACCCTGCAAGATGAGGCCGCGGGCGCCAAAGAGGCCTGAAAGAAAGCTTTCGAGGGGCTGGGTTACCTCACGAAACTGGGTGAAGACGAGCATCTTCTCCTGGCGGGTGGCCACCACCTCCGCGATCTCGCGCAAGCGGGCCCATTTGCCGCTATCGGCTTCACCCCAGTCGCCGTCACCGAGCCAGTGCGACGGATGATTGCAGATCTGCTTGAAGCGCATCATCGCGGCCAGTACCAGTCCCTTGCGACGGATGCCGGTAGCGTCTTCAAGGCTTTTGCGGAGGTCTTGCACCGCCTCGGCGTAGAGCGCGGCCTGCTTGCGGCTGAGCTGGCAATGGGCGGTAACGTCGGTTTTATCCGGCAGATCGGCAATCACCGTTCTGTCCGTCTTCATGCGGCGCAGGATGTAGGGACGCACCAGTTCGCGTAAGGGGCCAAAGCCGCTGTGTGGTTCACTGTTCAACCGCTTGACGTATTTGGCGAAGTCGTTGGCATCGCCCAGTAGCCCGGGGTTGATCACATCGAAGATCGACCACAAATCGCCCAGATGGTTCTCAACCGGAGTGCCGGTGAGCGCAACGCGGGCGCCAGCCTTGAGCGCGCGCACGGCGCGTGTCTGCTTGGCCTTGGGGTTTTTGATCGCCTGGGCTTCATCGAGGATGAGAAAGCGCCAGCGCGGTGCGCTGAGTGCGGGAAGGCGCAGAAGCGTCGCATAGGAGGTGATGACAAGGTCGGCATCGGTGTGGTCGAGCCCAGCAAGGTCCTTTGCCGAAAGCACCGAGGGGTGTGCGATGAGGGCATGCAAGCTGGGGGCAAAGCGTTCGATTTCGGCAGCCCAGTTGGCGAGAAGAGAGGCTGGCGCAATCAGGAGGCTGGGACCTTCCCCCTGGTGTTGGAGCAGCAGGGCGAGCACCTGGATGGTTTTGCCAAGGCCCATGTCGTCGGCCAGACAGGCGCCAAGGCCGAGGCCCGTCAACATCTGCAGCCACGCTACACCGGCCTTCTGGTACGGGCGGAGGCGCGCCTTCAGCGGCAGGGCCGAGGTAAGCTTGTCCGCTTCGGGCGCACGCAAGGCCTTTAGGGTCTGGGCGAGCCAGGGCCCAGCCGTCACCTCTGACCAGGAGGGCGTGCCGATGGCCGGGCTGTCGGCGCTAATGGCCGCGCCAGCCAGAAGGCGCATGGCCTCGGCGAAGCTGAGGCCGTCGCGTGCGGCCAGGGCCTCGGCCGCCTTGAGGCGCTCCAGTTCGTGGCCGAGGCGGTCGCGATCGATTTCCACCCAGCGGCCGCGAAGCAGGACCAGCGACTGGCTGCCGGCGAGCAGCGTTTTGATTTCGTCGGCAGAAAGGGGGGCGCCCTCCAGGGTCATTTCCATGCGGAAATCGAGCAGGCCCTCAAGACCGAGCGCCGACGGCTTGCGGCTGCCAATCGTGGCTGAAAGCTTGGGCCGCGCCGGGCGTCCTGAGGCCCAGCCTGCCGGCATGCGGACGATCACACCCGCGCTGTCAAAGTCAGGCGCGGCGGCGAGCAGGCGGGCGGCCTCGGCCGGGGTCCAGCGCAAGGCATGATAGATCTCGCCCGCGTCCACCATCCTCTTCAGCCAGTCGCAGGACGTCGCCGCCCGGCTGACCGGCAGGAGCAGGTTGAGCAGCTTGGCGGGATCATCGGCGTATTCGCGCAGGGCCTCGCCAAGGGGGACATGGCGCGCCGTGCCTGCGGCGCCCAGATGGGTGGTGTAGGTGGCCATGAAGGCGAAGGGAAAGTCTGGGTCGCGGCGGTTCTCGGCGAGATTGAAATGAACCCGGCCGACGAGATTCCAGGCCGGGTCGAGGGCGCTGAGAAAACCCTGGAGATTATCGCCAGCCGCTTCCGCAACCGCCTGTCCCATCTCTGTCCACAACCGGCGCAGGACATCGACACTGAGATATTCGGCACCTGGCATGATCGGTGCTGCAAGGACGAGCTGGGCCAGTTCGGCCTCGGTGGGGGACGCCAGCTCCGGGGTTGCCTGATGGCAGAGCCCCGACACATAGCGCCGGGCAAAGTCACGCCACCACAGGAGGGCCGGTGGAAGCGCGCGACTGGGCTTTGCGGCGCCGAGATGAAGAAGGCCATGGCCTGTGCCCCGTGCAAAGCGCTCGGCGAGTTGCGGGTCGTCGCTTTGGAGCAGGAGCGTTCCCTGGGGGGTCAAGCGCAAAGACTGGGTTTGATCGTACATGGTCATGAAGAGGGGGCGTCGAACAACCAAGAAGGCGACGGCAGGTTCATCGCCATGGGGAGAGAACCTAACCTCTCAGGGGCGGAGGTGCGAGCCCGTACTGGCACCGCCATCCACCGCCACGAAACCCAACTGTTCCCTGACGCGCACATAAGCTGTCGGCGATAAGCGCAATGGCTTGCCGCGTATGCCCAACATCTGGCGCGTTACGGCAAGGACATCCCGAACTGGCTACCCAACCTTGATTGGTCTGGTGAGCAAGGGCACACCCGGCCATTGCTGCACCTGAACCATGTTCCCCATGGTGCGCATCGCAAGGGCCCTGACGCCCTGTGCCGCAGTCACGCCGCCTTAGCATTGGGCAGGGCACAGGCGCATGGCCATTTTCTTTAGATTGTGTCCCGTGCGCAGGCGCCGTGGATAGCAACAGATCAGCCCTCAGTGAGGGCGGAAAGGATGGGAACCTGCTTTTCGAAGGCGAGGTTATTCATGGGGCCAATCCCTGGGTTACTGATCCGGGGCCTTGCTGCTCAAACAGCTTAGCCCCTCTTGATTCTGGGTCCTGGCTCCCCGGGCCAGGATTCGGACCTTGATTTCCCTGCTAGTAAGAGCGGACGTCCTGCCATTAGACGAACGGGGATAAGTGAGCCGATTAAGGGCCGCTGCCTGCCTTCTCAGGGGACCGGGCAGCCGCCCTTTCAATTCATCCTCGTCCCGTCGCCGGTAGGTGTGTCGACGCTCAGATCGAAAGGCGAAAATGATGGCAGGCGAACGGGAACTGACAACGGGACTTCTCTCCAAAGAGACCAACTTCCGGCTGATCGTCGGCGGGCCGGTGGGCGTCAAGGAGATTGAGCGCCTGATCGCCAAGCTGGAACTCGATCAGGAAAGTCCTGCGGAACCCGATCAGAACGAAGATCATGAGTGGACCTATGCAGAATGTCGCAGCACGGCCACACCACACCCTTATGGGTTTCTTGCCTAATGGGGTTGACCCATTAAGCCGAAGCACCAGATAATATCCGGGACATGGCCGGGGCCTCTGCGCGCAAGCGTACGCTCCGGTCCTCCAACCCCCTCCCTCCCGTGCCCTACACCAAGCCCTATCTGGCAGTGCCTGACCAGCTGGCGCTCATACGCAGCAGGGGGATGGCCATTTCAGATCTCCCGAAGGCCACGGAGATGCTCAACCGCATCGGCTATTATCGCCTTAGCGGGTATTGGTATCCCTTTCGCGCCAGTACAACGGGCGCGACCGGTGCTGTGGTGGGCGATAGCTTTCGACCCGGATCCGATCTGGGCACGATCATTGATCTGTACATTTTCGATAAGAAGCTGCGTCTATTGATGATGGACGCCTTTGAACGGATTGAGATTGCGTTGCGCGTCCAAATCGCATTGACCCTTGGTAGGCGTGGCGCATGGGCCCACCGGGATCCGCAAGCGCTTCATGGGAATTTCGCGCGGCGTACGGACCCTAAGGCTAAGAAGGTTCTTCACCAACAATGGCTTCAAAAAACTGACGACCAGTTTAATGCCTCGAAAGAAGAGTTTGCCAAACACTTTCGGCGCAGATATTCCGACGACAACCCGCCAATCTGGATAGCATGCGAAGCGTGGGATTTTGGGGCAATGTCGCATCTGTACAGTGGGATGCAGATAGTTGATCGCGACGAAATAGCTGCCGAATACGGCCTGACAGGAGACGTACTCGCCTCTTGGATTAGAAACATCAATGTGGCGCGGAATGTCTGCGCTCATCATAGCCGACTTTGGAATAAGCCGATCCCTGCTCAGCCGGTATGGCCTGCCAGGGTGTCGGACCTGGGCCACCTATCAGGAAATATAGCAGCACAGACAAGAGCCTATGGGACGGCGGCGCTGACGCGTTATCTATTGCGCCAAACGAGTCCCGCAACGAGCTGGGGCGCGCGGTTTAAGGGGCTGATTTTCTCATTCCCGACATCGCCAATGATTTCTTTGGCATCAGCTGGGTTTCCGGCGGGATGGGAGGCGCAGCCCCTATGGGCGTGACCGCAGAAAGCCTCGTCCCATGTTTGACCATCAAAGCGACCCACCATTCGATTTAGGACACCATCCCCACCAACTTAGGACACTGAGAGGCTAGTTAGGACAGCACCAAGGTTTCCAGGGTCGTCCAACTCATAAACTCCTAACAGGTTGGTGATTTTCCCGCGCAGTAGCCGTCCGTCCGCGCCCCAAGGCCCGTCGCATCAGCGGTTGCGAAGGTTTGGACGCCAAACCGCTCAGGGGAGGTAGTCGCCCCTGCCAGGCTCGGCCACGCGGCCGGGCAATGGCGTTATGTCCAATGCTCTTGCTAAGGGCGGTATGCGCTTCTTTGCGCCCGTAACTAACGTCCGACCACCCGCCGGCACCCATGTCCTCTATGGATGGCTCCCTGCATTGCAAGGGTTGTTTTGATGTTCTGGCGTGGTGGTCGGGTGCAGTCGTGGGTCCGGCCTGTTTGCGCGGCGCAGATGCCTCTGGCCCTGATGGTATCCGCGGACAAGGTCCCATTCTGCTTATCGGCCTGAGATGCCCTGAACATTTGGCGGGTTGTCCTCATCCCCGGTCTGACCGGTTCGCCATCACATCGCATCGTCCTCGCAACCTCTGGGTCTGCTTTGGGCGTGAAGAGCCGATCGTGGACACCGGTCCAAAAGACCGCCTTTTGCCACAGCGCGGACAATGTCGGGGTTCTGCATCCAATGGTTTGTCTGAGGATTCAGCGGTCGGGAGCGTCGGCATGTGGACTTTTAGTACCTGGTGTCTTCTAAGAGCGCCTCAGCTGACAAGCGCGCAGCCCGACCCTCACCCGTTGCGATCAAGGTCATCATCCAAGTTTGACGGGCTGGGCCTTTAACGAAAGCGGATAGTCTTCAGATCCGGTGGGGTTCAACCGTTCTGAGAGGACTTTGGTGCGTGCGCGTCGCCCGGCCGCACGTCGTTCGCAGCGCGAGAGGTTTGGATCCTGTGCTCGTGTCAGAGGTGAAGCGGCGCAGAGGCCTGTCAGAGCAGGCTTTGGCTATTTTCTTCGTGACGCTCGTTGAGTTCTGCGAGGATCCGCGCGTGCTTTCTTCGCGTTAGCTGGTAGCCGAAGAGAAACACCGGCGCGATGGCAACGACGCCCGCCGGCAAGGGTCCTGAAATCAGTCCAAGCCGCGCGATCACCGTCGCCGGAATGGCAGTATGTGCACCCTTGGCGGCGAGATGAAGGGGAAAGTCGATGGCGTCGAGGGCCATGCCCGCGATCAGTCCACCGATGCCCGATGCGGCCTTGAAGGCAAGGATCAGGCCGGAGAAGAAAAGGCCCTCGCGGCGCACGCCAAAGAGCCATTCATGCTCGTCAGCGGCGTCGGCCATCATCGACTGGAAGGCAACCCCGCCGATCATCATTGCGGTGCCGAGGAAGATGCCATTGAGGAAGAGGACTAAGGTGGCCACGTCAGGCGCAAGGGGGACGGGGCCATAAAGCTGGAGCAGGGGCGGCCAGATGAGGAAGATGGCGACCGCCAGCATGCAGCCGATCTCGAGCGCCCGCTTTTCGATGTGGCGGATGGCCAGAGCGCTCAAAGGGGCACCGATGAGCGGCCCCAGAGCCGTACTCAGAAGGACCAGCTGGATCGCGGAATTATCCAGTTTCCAGAAGTAGCGGCTGGCATAGAGGGCGAGGGAGACATAGGCCGAAGAGGCGACAAAGTAGACCACGAGCGTCGCAAACAGCACCAGAAACGAGCGGTTGCGCGACAGTTCGACCATCTCGCGTCTGAGACCCTGAAGAAACGAGATCTCTTCGACAGGCGGGGTATGCAGACGGGGGAGCGCCCGTCGCACCGCAAAGATGGCGATGAGGCCGCTGGCGAGGATCACCGCGGCGTAGGTCCAGGCGAACGGCGGATAGTTCTGGCGCTGGAGCAGGCCGCGGGCGCCCGCCATGAAGACGCCCAGTCCGAGCACCACGCCGCAAAGTATGCCCACATTCTGGAAGATCAGCCGAAACGAAACGATGCTGGCGCGCTCATGATAGTCGTCGGTGATTTCAGCCCCGACGGCGGTGAACGGCAGGATGAAGGCGGAGAGCGACAGGCGCAGGAAGATCAGGCTGACCGTGATGTAAAGAAACTGCGCGGCCCCACTGAGGGAGGCGGGCACGGAGAAGACGAGCCCGAAGGAGCAGGCGAACGGGATGAGGCTGAAGACCATGAAGGGCAGGCGCCGGCCCCATCGGGATCTCAGCCGATCGCTTGCCAGTCCGATCGCCGGGTCGGCCACGCCATCGATGAGAAGCGCGACCATCGTGGCCATGCCGGCCATGGTCCCTGACATGCCGCACACGGCGGTGAGATAGAAGAGGAGGAAGAAGTTCAGGCCTGCGGCGACCAGGCCGTCGACGAGGGAGCCCACGCCATATTGTGCCTGAAGCGTCCAGGAGAGCGGGGCACTGCGCGCAGCTCTTGACGCCTCCGCGATTTGCCCGTGCCCTAATTGCGCGCTCACGGGCGAGCCCTTTGCACGAGCGGACTGACCCGCGCAGGTCTTGAGGCAGGAAGGGCGTGCGGGCGGGGCCTTTGTCGCTCCAGGGGTTTATCCTCTTGGGCGCAGCTGTGGCCCCTTTTTCGCTTGGGCTGGCCAGGGCTGCAGCGATGCGCTTTGCCAGGTCCCCTCCGTTGCTGGCTTGTCGCGAAGGTCAAGGCGCTGGGGGTTCTGTGCTCGACCGCTTCTAGTTTCTGTTCGTGTCCGAGTCTGCGGCGGTGCGGCTCCTGCATTGGGATACGGTTGACAGTGACAGGTATGTCCTTCCGCGAGGCATGCTTCATTACGCTGGCTCAGCGCGTGGGCGCGCGGTCTGGTCAGGCGCGATGCGGGCGGCCCTGAGTGCAGCGCGGCGAACCTTTCCGGCCTCGTCGCGCAGCGGCATCGACGAGAATTCCACGCTCTTGGGAAGCTTGTAGCGGGTCAGCTGGTCGGACAGAAAGGCAAGCAGGCCCGCTTCATCCAGCTCGGCACCGGCGACAAGCTGGACGATTGCATGCACGCGCGCGCCCCATTCCTCGTCCGGCAGGCCGATTACGGCGCTGCTTCTTACCAAAGGATGGGCTTCGATGGCGGCCTCAACTTCGGCCGGATAGATGTTGGAACCGCCGGAGATGATGAGGTCGTTCCGCCGATCGGACAGATAAAGGTAGCCCTCCTCATCGACCGAGCCGAGGTCGCCGGGCGTTTCCCACTCGCCGATGCGCTTGGCCGCACTGCCAATGTAATGATAGGTCGAACCTGCGCCGCCCTCAGGTCGCCAATAGACTTCACCAACCACATGGGGTGGGCAGTCCCGACCTTCGGCATCGAGGATCTTCAGCGCATAGCCGGCGCGTGGACGGCCTACCGAACCCTTGTGGGTCAGCCAATCGGTGCCCGAGATCATGGTTGAGCCCGTGGCCTCGGTTGTACCGTAATATTCCCAGATCCGCTCCCCGCCGAGCCAGCCGATCCACGCCTCTTTCAGCCAGGCCGAGCAGGGAGCCGCCATGTGCAGCATCAGGCGCAGGCTTGGAAGGGTAAAACGCGACAGGACCTGTGGCCCCAAGCGCCAGATCCGGTGCATCATGGTGGGCACCATCGTCACCCAGTTCACGCCGTGCGCATCGATCAGCTCGAGGGCGCGCAGTGGCTCGAAGCGCTGCATCTCGATGATGGTGGCGCCGACGAACAGGGCCATGGTGATGCAGTGGAAGGGCGCGTTGTGATAGAGGGGGCCAGGATTGAGGATGACATCTCCTGGTTGCTGCAGCAGGAAGCCCTCCTTCGGGTTCCAGCGCGATGGCATGGCATCGACAATAACCTTGGGCCGTCCGGTGGAGCCGCCGCTGGTCATGGCCTTCCAGTGCCGGGCGACGGCTTCAGGCAGCGCTTCCGTTGTATAGGCGAGGTGTTGCAAACTCCCTGGTGCGATCACGGGGAGGCCGCGTTCAGGCGGCTCGCCGATAAAGATCCTGGGGCGAACCAGCTCGAGTATCGCCTCCAGTTCCGGCCGGGCGAGAGCGGCTGAGACCACGTTGGGCGTGGCGCCCAGCTTCCAGATGGCGAAGATGGTTTCGTAGAACTCAGGTCCATTGGCAAGGGCCACCGTGACAAAGTCATTGGCGAGGACGCCATGGGCCTGAAGGAGGCGCGCTCTCTGGTTGGCGCGGGCGTCGAGCTGCGCGAAGGTGAGCTCGACCTCGCCGCAGATGAGCGCTGTGCGCAGAGGAGAATGCTTTGCATGGTAGGCCGGGATCAGGCCAAGCGGCACAGTGTCATTTGACATCACGAAGACTTCTTGCTGGCGCCTCTGCGCAAAGTTTCAGCTCTGCGGATCAGCGAGAGGGATGAGGTATGAGAGAGGCGATCCACCGGATGCCGGGTCTTGGCCGCTTGTGCCGATGAATGCCTCAGGAAGAGCGGGAGCGGCAGTGTTCGTGGCGTTTCCGCGTAGCTGCACCAACACTCCCTGATGAGGGCGCAAGCAAGGGTTCCCGCAAACTGCAGGTCACTCAACGATGCTCTGCGCGATCAAGCCTGAGCTGATCGTGCCGGAAACCTCGCGCGGTGTTGCGCCGTAAGCTTCGGTTACAACCTGCCGGAACGCGGATGTCTTGCGGTTTGCGGCTGTTTCATTCCTGTCTCCCTGACGTCCTTTTGCGGCCGAGTTTCTTGCGTCAAACGCCGACACAGGATCGGTGTCTGTGACGAAAACGCCATGACCTGATTGACGAAAGGATTTGTCCGGAATTACCAGTATGGTAGTGTCCGCGCCTGGCGTGCCCAGAGGGGAGCCTTGACTTTACCGACACGGTCGCGTCAACGGAATGAGGTTTGCCTGACAGTGATGACGGCAGTTCTCCGATGGGCGCCTGAGGTGTTCGCGGCAGGACCCGAGGATTCACAGCTCTTACGTTGTGCACGCGCGAGGCGATGCGGAAAGCTCGAAAACGGCACGGAACAGCTTTGGATGTTGGCGTGTGGTGACGCGCGGTTGCCATGTTGGCTTCAGTAAGATTGCGTTGGAGGATGCAACGGTCATGGGGGAAGGCCTCGGTTTGTCGCCAGTATCGCAGTTGCAGATGCCAAAACTGGCTGCAGCGGCGGGCGGGCTCGATGGCGTCGCGGTCAAACGACTGCTTGGTGGGGCGGTTCTGCGGGGCTGTGATCCGGGTGCGCTCCTCGAGGACGCCAACATCGATCCGTCGGTGTATGGCAACGCCAATGCCGCGATTGACGGACGGGCTTATTTTCGTCTGGTCCAGCAGATCCAGATTGCGCTCGATGATGCCTTTATCGGTTTTCTCGCCGAGGGCTGCCGGCTGGCGCTGGAGAAAGAGAGAACCCGCTCTTACCTTCACTGCAGCACGCTTGGCGAAGCGCTTCGGGTCAGCATCAGGTTCACCCAGGCCCTGTCGGCCGATATTGGGCCGCGGCTGGTGGAAGAGGATCCTCTTGGCGTCAAGCACGTCTGCACCTATCAGACGATTGCCGGGCTCGACCGCGATATCTTCGTCTGGTTCCGCTTTGTCTGGATTTACCATCTCTTCAGCTGGCTCATCGGCAGGCCGCTGAAATTGCGCAAGGTATTTGTGCGTGGAGAGAGGCCGACGCAGGTCAATAATTTCCAGCGCTTTGCAGTCTTCAATGCCCCGATCGAGTTTGGCGCTGGGTTTGACGCGCTCTGCTATGACCGTCAGGACCTTCATGCCAATCTCGTGCATGGCAGCCTCAGCGAATATGAGGCCTATAATGCGAGCATCCCGGACTGGTTTGCGACACCAAGCGGAGGCCTCACCTGGCGCGGGCGGGCAGAACAGGCCCTGATCCAGTCACAGCGCTGTGGTGACTGGCTGGCACCGATCGAGGAAATCGCCAA
>JAJZDZ010000097.1 GCA_021851325.1 Pseudomonadota bacterium
GCCAGCACCTCGTCAACGATGAGGATTTCTGGCTCGAGGTGGGCTGCGACGGCAAAGGCCAGACGCACATACATGCCCGAGGAATAGCGCTTGACCGGTGTATCGAGGAATTTTTCCACTTCGGAAAAGGCAACGATCTCATCAAACTTCCGCCGGATCTCACTTTGGTGCATGCCGAGGACAGAGCCGTTGAGAAAGACGTTTTCGCGGCCCGTCAGCTCGGGATGAAAGCCGGTGCCAACCTCCAGCAGACTTGCGACCCGCCCGCTAATCGTGATGCGCCCTTCGGTCGGCTCGGTAATGCGGGACAAGAGCTTCAAGAGGGTCGATTTACCTGCACCATTGCGTCCAATGACCCCGAGAACCTCGCCTTGCCGGATCTCCAGATCAATATGCCGGAGGGCCCAGAAGTCCTCGCGTTTGAGCGTAGCCCCCCCTTGACCTCGGATCCTGTCCCGCAGCTGCCCCAGAGCCTCGCGGGCACGCTGGGCAATGATGTCGCGCAGCACGACATAATGCTTGTTCTGCACCTGGTGGCGGATGATGTATTTCTTGCCCAGATTTTCAATTCGCAGAACGACGTCGCTCATGGTTTTCCTGTCACGTCCGTGCGTCTGGAAACTGTCTGTGCAGCCCCGCTATGGCGGCCCGAGCCGTGGCCATGATGCGGGTCAAATAACATCTGCAAAAGTCTTTTCCGTGCGGCGGAAATAGTGCAGCCCCAGCCACAGGAACACGCCGACAAGAACGAGGCTGGCGATAAGGCCAGGCAGATAGATCGGGCTTTTCTGCCCCAGGATGCACCAGCGGAAGCCGTCGATCACGCCAACGACCGGATTGAGGCTGTAGAGAAAGCGCCAGCGTTCGGGCACAACCGTGCTCGAAAACCCTACCGGCGAGACGTAGACACCGAACTGCACGATGAACGGAATGATGAAGCGTACGTCGCGATATTTGACATTCAGCGAAGTCAGCAAAAGTGCAGGTCCAAGGCTGGCCATGACCGCAAGAACGATGAACGCCGGCAACAGCAGGATGTGCCAACTCGGCGTCACCCCAAACCACAGCATCATGGCGGCCAAAAGCACGAGATTGATGGAAAAGTCGACCAGCGCCACCACCGCCGCGGCCGACGGCACGATGATGCGCGGGAAATAAACCCGGCGGATGAGTTCCGAATTCATCACGAGACTGGTCGAGGATTCGGTTAGAATGGACGAGAACAAAAACCACGGCAGCATCCCGGCAAAGACCATGACCGGATAGGGCGCGCTGCCTGGACTGGGCAGCTTCGCCACCCGACTGAACACCACGGTAAAGATGAGGGTGGTGAGAAGCGGACGCAGCAGCGCCCAGGCAACGCCAATGATGGTCTGACGATAGCGTACCGAGACATCGCGCCAGGCCAGAATGGTGAAGAGCTCGCGGTAGGCCCACACGTCGCGCCAATAATGACGCTCTGAGCGTCCTGGCTCGATGACCAAGGTCCGTGCTGCGGCGGAGTTCTTCAGTGCCGACCCTGCCGTTGTATCAGTGTCCACCATGTCCCTCGGCCTCGCCCATCCCCGTATGGCCATCCTCTATCTGCAGGCGTTCAAAGAGGAGGCGCGCCTGCGCCGCAAACTGGCCCGGACCAAAACGGGCCTCGACCGCCGCAGACAGTTGGGCACCCCTGCGCCCTGGTGTTCCAAGCTGCGCCGCGATCGCCGCTGCTAGATCCTCATCAGGCCGAACCATGATACCAAGCTCGCCATCGCCGAGGGCATCGCAGGCGCCACCCACGCCAAGCCCCAGAGCGGGCGTACCACAGGCCATCGCCTCGACAAAAGCGATGCCAAAACCTTCCCCGGTTGAGGGCATGACGAAGAGATCGGCCCGCCGGTAAAGTTCAATCAGCCGCTCCTTCGTCACGGCGCCAACAAATTCCACCCGCTCCGCCACAGCATGATGCCGCGCCAGTGCTTCCAGGCGCGGGCGATCATCGCCATCACCGGCAACAAGATAGTGAACGTCGTAACCCGCGGCAATCAAGGCGGGAAGGGCTGCGATCACCCGGTCCTGGCCCTTATAGGCTTCACGCCGATCAAGGCGCCCCACCGTCAGGAGTACTTTGCTGCCGTCACCCGCACCGCTGTCGCGGTGCGGCGTCGCAGCTGGTGCAAATGAGGTGCCAAAGGTGTCGGGCAGAACGCGCACGCGTTCAGGCGCAAGCGCCGTCCACGTGAGGACCTGGGATCGGGTATAGCGCGAGACGCTGAGAATAAGATTGGCTGCGGTGCAGGCCACCCGCACCAGCGCCCCTGGTCGCGTCCAGGCTTCGATGCCGTGGGTCTGCATGACGAGCCTGGCTCCAGCCAGCCGTGCCGCGATGAGACCAAGCGGCGCCATGAAGAGGTGGCCGCAGAAAACCACCTGCGGCGGCCTCCGCAGCATCTCGAAGCCGACGCGCAGGACGTAGCGAAGACGGCCAGGCTCGGCCGGATATTGGGTGATGCCGGGCGGCGGGACTTCCGGATCAGGCGCGTAGCGCGCCACCACCGTGATCTGCCAGCCGGCTGCGGCGAGCACAGACAGCAAATCACAATTATAGCGGGCAATTCCCCCGCGCCCGCCAAAGCCATCCGTCACCATAGCCAGCATGCGCGTCATACGAGCGCCTGGCTGAAGACATATCGGGACCATTGTCGCGACACCATGCCCCGGTTCCCCGCCACAGAGCCCACCGCGTCTGCCGCCATCCATGTCCCGGTCGGCACACCAAAGCCACTCTTGGGTCGCCGACTTATGGTATCCGGCAATGCAAGCTGCGGCGCGCGCGCCAGAGCCTGCTTGCCGCTTTGCAGCGTCACATTGGCCAAATGCGGGGCAATCGCCTTGGTCAGCTGCCAGTCAACCAGCGGCACACGGATTTCGAGGCTGTGTGCCATGCCCGCCCAGTCGGCGTCGCGCAGAAGCTGGTTGCGCATGTAATTCGACGATTCCAGAACGCAGATGCGCCCCGTCATGGTCAAAGGATCCGGCTCCAGCTGTCTGGCGAAACCTCGCAACGGGCGCAGGCGGTGCAGACCCTCACGCGCCATCTCTTGGCCCACCAGCGCAGGAAGCTCGTGCGGCAAAAAGAGACCGCGGCGCAGCAGATAGGTGCCCGGCAGGCTCGCGGCATATTCGAGCATGGCAAGAGCCTTGGGCTGCGAGGCAATGCCTGTTGGAAAGATCCGACTACCAAGAGCCCGCAGCGCGCAGCCCAGAAACGGGATGCGGGCAATGGTTCCGAAGCGACGGCGCCAGCGCGGCAGATCGCTGAAACTCGGATAGCCAGCGAGCAGCTCATCTCCACCCAGTCCGGAAAGCGCGACCTTGAGCCCGGCTTCGTGCGCCGCCTTGGCCACGAACCAGGTATTGATGCCATCAATCGAAGGCTGGTCCATCGCCTCAAATATGCGCGGCAGATCCGCACGAAACTCCTCGGCGCCAACGCGCCGCACCAGGTGCTGCGCACCGTAGTGACGGGCCACCTCGCGCGCCAGCGGAGCTTCGTCCTCGGCGGAACCGGAAAATTCACCAAATTCGAGGGTCACCGCGCGGATCCTGTCCTGCCCGGCCTCGCGCATCAGTCCGAGG
>JAJZDZ010000039.1 GCA_021851325.1 Pseudomonadota bacterium
AATCGAAATTTCAGCCTTGCCGGGGCTAGCCCCGGCAAGGCTGAACAACAAACTGGCGGCGTAAATGCAACCAGGGAATAGCTTAAACAAGCCGCCAAACTGTCCGATCAACCGGGACCAGCTCAGTTCTCGATTCTTTTGCAGGTTCCGGCACAACCGGTTCGGTGGCCCACAAAATGGGACGTCAGTGGATTATGGTCGAGTTGCAGGCGCATGCCGTGACTCATTGTGTTCCCCGCCTTCAAAGCGTCATTGACAATCGCGATCTAAGCGGTGTGACGAATGCAGCTGGTTGGCAAGGCGGGGGAGGATTCCGATTTTATCGCCTTGCGCCTTCTTTGCTTGAGAAGGACCGCTTCGGCAATTGGGTGATCGCCAAGCAGTATAACCCCGCCATGCTTGCGGAGGCGATGTGCAAGCTCATGGGCTTCACCTACGCCCCGTCTCCGGAGCCGGAGGCATATTGGCAGCACGGTCATTCAACCGAGACTGACTTCATCTATGTGACGACGCAATCCTTGACCCACGACGCTTTGCGCAAATTATCCGAAGAAGTTGGCACGAAGCGCACGCTGCTGGTTTGCTGCAAGGCTTTCAGTGGGCGTGAAGCGTCATTCCTTAATCTCACGATCAAGAAAATTCCTCAGGTGGTTTTGACCAAATGCGAATGGGGACGCGACGACTACAGCCTGCGCGTTGCCAATCTTCCGGTTGTAGAGGATGAGCCGGGCGAAACCTCCGCTGACGATGCGGAGGACCCACCCGTTGCCGTGGGCCGCAAACGGGGAAGATCACGCAAAAGCGACCCTACCGAAGCGTCGCTCTTTGCCGAACTTGCCCTTGATCCCGAAGGAGCGTGAGCCATGACGAGTGACCGCATCCTTCGCCAGATTAAGGCCCGGCTGTCCCTCCGCACGCCCCAGGCCGATAGCCTCGATATCCTAGCCGACATCGTTGAGCACTCGCCTCTTGAGGAGCTGGTGCCGTTCCGTAAGACGGCGGCGGTCACAGAGATGCTCGATGCTGTTCATACTCGATATCCCGGCGTGACCGATTTCGAGCGCGACTTTCCCTCGCTTTGCTTTGCCTTGGCGACCGGCGTCGGGAAAACCCGGCTCATGGGCGCGTTTATCAGCTATCTCTACCTGACCGGCCGCGCGAAAAACTTTTTCGTGCTGGCACCAAACACCACGATCTATGACAAGCTGATCGCTGACTTCAAGCCCAATACCGAAAAGTACGTCTTCAAGGGCATCGCCGAGTTCGCCCAGATGCCGCCGCTCTTGATCACAGGCGATACGTGGGATCAGGGGCGCGGATTGCGCGGGGGAGACTTGTTAGGCGAAACCGCTATCATCAACATTTTCAATGTGGACAAGATCAACAAAGATCAAGGCCGCATTAAGAAGCTGCACGAGTATATCGGCGAGAGCTATTTCGATTACCTGGCCGGCCTGCCGGACTTGGTGTTGCTCATGGACGAGGCGCACCGCTATCGCGCCAAGGCCGGAATGCGTGCCGTCGCCGAATTGAAACCGGTTCTTGGGTTGGAACTGACCGCGACACCGCGATCGACGGGCACCCGCTCTGAGCGGTTCAAGAACGTGGTCTATGACTACAGCCTTGGTGAGGCCATGCGCGACGGCTTTGTCAAAGAGCCGGCCGTCGCCACCCGCAAAGATTTCCGCCCGGACTCGGTGACGCTTGATCAGTTGGAGCGGATTAAGCTCGAAGACGGCATCCACTGCCACGAAAACACCAAGGCCGAGCTGGACATCTATGCCCGCTCGACGGGCCGCCCCACGGTTCACCCGTTCATGTTGATTGTGGCCCAGGATACGACCCACGCGGAGAGCCTTCGCCAGATCATTGAGTCCGAGAGCTTCTTCGACGGGCGCTATAAGGGTCGCGTGATCCGCGTGGACAGTGCCACCCGAGGCGAGGAAAGCGAGGAGGCCACGGCTCGCCTGTTGGCCCTGGAGAGCGATGCCGATACGGATGTTGTGATCCACGTCAACAAGCTGAAGGAAGGCTGGGACGTTCGGAATCTCTATACCATCGTGCCCCTGCGGGCCTCGGCTTCCGACATCCTCACCGAGCAGACCCTTGGGCGCGGTCTCCGCCTCCCCTATGGTGTCCGCACAGGTGTTGAGGCGGTGGATACGCTGACGATCATTGCCCATGACCGCTTTGATGACGTGATCCGGGCGGCGCGCGATCCGGAATCAATCGTCGCTATCCGGAAGGCTGTCATTGTTGGCGAAGGGGGCGACGTGTCGGCGCAAGGTGCTACGGTGCTCGACAGCCGCACCCTCATGGAAACTTCGTTGACGGGTCAAGGGAGCGGTTTCTCGGAACAACAAGCCGATTTTGTTTTCTCATCCAATGGCGAACGCCAGGCCGCAGATTATGCACTGCGCCTGATTTCCGACCGCTATGAGCGGGAATTGAAAAAGGGAATCGGCCAGCTTTCCGAGCCAGAGGTGCAGGCGCGCATCACCCGCGACGTAGAGGAGGCCCTCGCACCGATCCAAGCAAAGCTTGAGCTGGGCGAGCCGAAGGTGAATGTGGCGAAGGTTGTGGCGGCAGTTGCCGCCAAGGTCACGGAATTGACGATCGCCATTCCCGAGATCGTCGTTATCCCGACGCGCGAGGTCACGTTCGGGTTTCGCGACTTCAATTTGACCGGTCTGGACGCTATCGCGCGCCAGCCTATTTCCGACGAGATCATGGTGCAGCGGTTGCGTGACGAGGCCCGGACCTACCTCGCACGCCGCGCTGAAGGCGCGCGCGAGGAGCGGCCGGAAAACTACTTGGTGCGTCACCTCATGGACATGCCGGAGGTCGATTACGACAGCCAGAGCGAGTTTCTGTTCAAGTTAGCCGGCCAGATGGTTGCGCGGTTGAGGACCTACCTGCCGGGCGATGATGATGTTGAGAATGTTCTCCTTGTGCATGGCAAGGACCTTGCCCGCTTCATCTTCGAGCAGATGAAGCAGCACTATTGGGAAACGCCGACCGACTACCGGGCAACCGTTGCCCGCGGCTTCCAGCTCCTCCGCCCGCAAGCGTTTAATGTGCCAAACAGCCAGGCCGTACGGAATTTCCGCCAGCCTGTTGTGCCTGCCGGCGACACAAGGAAGCACGTGTTCGGCGGCTTCCAGCGTTGTTGCTATCCCTATCAGCGGTTCCAGTCGAATGAGGAGCGGGAATTTGCCGTGCTCATCGACAGCGCCAACGAGGCGGAGGTGCTTCGATGGATGAAGCCAGGCTCTCGGCAATTTCGGATTGAATACGCAAACGGGCAGCCCTACGAGCCGGATTTTGTGGTTGAGACAAACACCCAAAAGCTGATTGTGGAGGTCAAGGCCGCCAATGAAATGACAGATCCCATCGTGCAGGCGAAAGCGCTCGCCGCCACAAAGTGGGTTCTTTACGCCAATGCGCACGCGGCGGAGACGGGCGACAAGCTATGGGCCTATGCGCTGGTCCCCCATGATGCTGTTCTGCCGAGTGCCACGCTGGCCGGATTGCTGGCCCGATACAGGCTTATGGCACCGGCGCTCATCGAAGCCTAAGCCAGCCTTTGCCGCCAAAGGTCTCAGCCTGAGCAGCACCATCAGCGATGTTTCAGGAAAATTGCCAGCAACGCAGCAATATGGCAATTTCGTCAGTCCGGCATGAACAGATCGTAGAGCTTCTCCATGACCGCTTCACGATCATGGTTTGAAATTGATTGGTCCCTGAGCATAGCCAGCCAGTCTGCGAATTCAGGCAGATCGCCTGGGCAAGAAAGTGCCTGCGCTGCCTTGGTGAGTGCATCGCGTTCCAAGGCACTCGCCGCGCGCCAGTCCTCATTGCCGAGGATCGGGTAGCGATCAGCTTCCCAGATCAAGCGTATCGCTTGATGCACCGTCAGTGCTGCCGCGTCTGTGTTCCCGTTCATGGCTCCCCCTCCGTTATTTGTTCCAGAGCGGCAGGGCAGTCCAGTCTTTTGGGAATCCCATATGTCGCAGGGAGATGCCCGGAGCGGCCGGAAGGGTCACAACCAGTTCCGACAGGCGGTTGGCCCAGGTGGTGGTTGGGTTGATGAAGCGCAGGAGATACCGAAGGACGGCGGCGACCGCATAGTAGCGTTTCTGAAGGTGCTGGTCGGCCCCCATGTGATCTAGCAACGCCACCTCCCCTTTCCGTGGCGGTGGTGGCTGATCCACGAGCGGACGGTTCCACAACCGGCTATGATGGGCGCAGAGGTTGCGGGCGAAGTTGATGCTGCGGACCCAGCCTGTCAGCAGCTCCGGCCGGGGCAGGCCGTATTTCGCCGCGAGCGTTACTTGATCCTGGTGGCGCATGCCGGCCAGGAAGTACGACAGCATCCCGAAATCCCATAGCTCGACGGCCATCCAGATCGGGAGTGGCGTCGAATAGGTCCGGCGGAAGTGTTCAACAAATTCCTCGCGTGAATTTGAGGTGGCCTCATCCAGCCGACTGAGCCATACTTGGTGGCCGGTTACGGTTTTCCCGCGCAGCAGCGTCTTGGTGAATTTACCATGGAGGAAGGCTGGGTCGCGGTGCGCAACCGGCGAGTGTTGGCCAAGGAGCAACGCGATGTCCGTCCTCAGCGCGACTTCGACGCGCTCAATGGCGTCGAGCGTCAGCAGCCGAAGTTTTTTGTCGAACACATACAGATTGACAATCTGGCCAAACTCAGACCCAGGGTGGAAATCGTCCTGGACGGCCCGCACACTGCCGGTGTTAGCGATCGTTGAGACCCGGAAGGGATACCAATAGCCGCTGAGACGGTAATAGCCGATCCGTTCAAGAGCGGCCATTGCGCGGGCATCATCTGTGATCGTGAGTCCCCGACTTTTGAGCAGGGCGATTTGCGCGGGAACAGGGAGGTAGGGTTTTGAAAACGGCTTCATCAGCCAGCTATAAAATAAAAGAGGGCCGACCCGTACACTTGCGTGCAGAGGAGCCGGCCGTGTTGCTTTCATTTATATGCGGATTAGCGGATAAAGTCAATCTGAAAGCCTCCTTCTCTATCGGCGGCCACATTGCCAGCAATTCGGCAATGCGCCTTGCCATCTGGCCGTGCTTCAGGCGACGCTGGTTCCAGGCTGCCTGAAAAGGCCGGCCGCCCGGACTTTCGCCCGGATCGGCCTCCCGAGAAACGTCGTGGACGTTCGATTCTCTTCGCCTTCTGTTCACCATCTCCGTCCGAAGGCCGACGCCGCGGCGCTTTCCGTCCGCGTGACCGTAAAGGATGCTTCCATCAGCGCATTCTTTCCGCTGGTGGTAATGGTGGTGGTATCGAACGGGAAATTCTCGACATACTTTGTGTTGCAAGGTGGCTTGTGCTTGAAGATCATCGCAGCTTCAGCCCGCTGGCGAGCGCCCTCTGGGCTGATCAACGCTGCGTTCAGGCAAAGCACCTCACCCTGCTTGAGCTTCCGTTTCCAGGTTGGCCACCCTTCGTGCCCGGCGACACGTCCCTTAACATCGGCGGCTTCGCCAATATACAGCAGCCGGTTCAGGGACACGGTTCTCGCCTGCGCATCATAGGTGCAAGCGTAGACACCATAAATGCCGGATTGCGCCGGCAGGCCGGCGATATTCGGCTCGCGCCAGTAGCCGTCGAAGGTCAGTGAATAAGATTGAGCCGCCATGGCGGGTAGAACTCCTATGTGAAGCGGCGCCTCCCGCCGTGGAAGATCAGCAAATCCGCTGATCCGCGTATTAGCATACACGATTTCTAGGGGGGTGAGTCAAGATGTGGTTGCTTCCAACCTCACGCGCTGCTGACGAGTCAGCAGCGACGCCACTGTAGAAACTGAGCCGCCGCTGTGATACGTCAATCAGCGGATCAGAGGATGATGGCCATGTCTAATGAATTCAATACCTTCGGAACCTACATAGGGAACGTCCGAAAGAAGATGGGTCTCAGCCAAAAGCAACTCGCTGAGAAGATCGAGCGTGAGGAGGGTGGACCAATCTCGGCTCAATATCTCAATGACATTGAGCATGACCGCCGCAGCCCATCATCCGACCACATGATCCAGCAGTTTGCGCGCGTTCTGAATGTCGGGGCTGACTACCTCTATTACTTGGCTGGCCGCGTCCCGGTTGATGTGCGCCAAGCCAACCTTCCCCCAAAGCAGGTTGAAGAATCGTTCGCAGCGTTTCGGCGCACCGGACCAACGAAGGGGAAGGGATGATTTTCTATGCGCTATGTGAAAGACATGACCGGCCGGTTCGCGACACGCCCGCATTATGAGCCTGCCGAACTCGACAAAGAGTGTGAGAAGATTCTGTCCGGATTTTTCGGCGGCCGCATTCCGACCCCGATCGATACCGATAGTCTCGCGTCCTTGATCGAACGGGATACGTCCGACTTCGATCCTGGCGCTGACCTCTCCCGCTACGGCCCTGACGTGGAGGGCGTGACGGAATTTTTGCCGCATAAGAAGCCAAAGGTGCGGATTGTCGCCGAGTTGGCCTATGACGACGTGCGTCAAAATCGCTATCGCACCACTCTGACCCATGAATATGGGCACGTCTATTTTCATGCCTACTTGTTTGCGACCGAGGCGCGGGGCGGCGACCTGTTTGGCGGGGCACCTGCGAAGAGTGGCGAACAAATTTGCAAACGCGACGGCATCATGAATGCCCGCAAGGCTGACTGGATGGAGTGGCAGGCAGGGTATGTCTGCGGCGCGTTGCTCATGCCGATTACTTCCTTTCGCCGCGTCGTCGCGGGCTACCAGGAACAGAACAAGCTTTTTGGTCCGGTTGCCGAACGCACGGAGCACGCCACACGCTTGATCGAGACGATACGGAGCGAGTTTCAGGTTTCTGCCGATGCGGCCCGCATTCGTTTGCTTCAGCTTGCGCACATCCAGGCCCACGGCCAAGGCAAGTCCCTGTTCGGATAGAACAAAGACTAGCCCACGTTGACTGACGCAATAGGAGGGGGTTCCTCAGGAGCGTCAATTTGCCAGCAACTCAGCAAGGCGGCAAGCAGCAACAGTTTGGGCGCGTCCCGCTCAGATGGGGCGGGTCGGGCTCTACGCGCTGCGCTTCCCGAGCCGCGGAGCGGCGTCTCGGCCCTTCGGGTGACGATCCTTTGCGCAAGCAAGAGAGTCATGCCGCCGTAGACGCGGCTTCTGTGCTTAGGGGCCAGCCCCTCGGCGCGCTGCAAGGGGCTTCCACCCAAAACGAAGACGAAATTTCCCTATAGGGCGGTCAATTTCGTTTCGTTTTGGGTCCCTGCGAAGCCCCTTTGCGCTTGCACACCCCGATCTCGCCGATGGGCAGGAAGCAGCGCGCTGCTTCCAAACTCAACAGAGGAGACCAGGGACATGACCAATACTGCAACCGTCCGCCCGGATGTTTACAGCCGAATCACCGACAAGATTATTGCCGACCTTGAGCAGGGGGTGCGCCCTTGGCTCAGACCGTGGAATGCGGATCATGCCGCCGGCAGGATCACCCGCCCCTTGCGTCACAACGGCATTCCCTACAGGGGAATCAACGTCATTATGCTTTGGACCGCCGCGACCGTGAAGGGTTACGCCTGCCCGCTTTGGCTGACCTTCAAGCAGGCTCTTGAGCTTGGCGGAAACGTCAGGAAGGGCGAGACCGGCGAGCTGGTGGTCTATGCCAACAGCATCACCAAGACCGAGACCGACCCGAAGGGCGAGGAGATCGAGCGCGAAATCCCCTTCCTCAAAGGCTACACGGTGTTCAATGCCGAGCAGTGCGAGAACCTGCCCGCCCATTACACCGCGAAGGCCGACCCCCCTGCCCTCACCCCGTTGCAGCGGATTGAAGCCGCTGACCGTTTCTTTGCTGCGACCGGGGCCGATATCCGGCACGGCGGAACACGGGCCTTTTATGCCGAAGGGCCGGACTATGTGCAGATGCCGCCTTTCGAGACGTTCCGCGACGCGGAGAGCCACGCCGCAACGCTGGCGCACGAGTTGACCCACTGGACCAAGCACGACAAGCGCCTGGCCCGCGACATGGGCCGCCTGAAGCATGGCGATGAAGGGTATGCCCGCGAGGAGCTGGTTGCCGAGCTGGGAAGCGCCTTCCTTTGCGCCGATCTCGGAATCACCCCCGAAATCCGCACCGATCACGCCGCCTATATCGCCTCATGGCTAAAGGTGCTGAAAGATGACAAACGGCTGATCTTCTCAGCCGCCAGCCAGGCGCAGCGTGCCGCCGACTATCTGCACAGCCTTCAACCACAATCGGCCGGAGAGACCGAGAGCAGCACCAGGGCCGCCGCTTAGGCGGCCCACATTGCTGGCAATATGGCAAAGCGGCAATACGGCAATCTAACGGATTGCTCGAATCATTCAGGATCGAGTCGCCCGAGTCCTTTTTCATCATGCCGTCATCGGTCCGATGATTCGCTCCATAAAGTGAGCTATTTCAAGGCGTTAAAAAATCTTCTCGACAGTGCGCGCGAACTAGGTAAACTCACTAGTTAAGGAGACCCGTGATGCCCGCTGAAGCACAACGCCGCCATCGTCAGCGCATTCGCGCGCAAGGCAAGACCGAAATTCTGGTCAAGCTTCGCGTCGAAAGCGTGGAGACGCTCGATCGCCTCCGGGCGATTGTTGAGGGTGCGGATAATCGCAGCGACGTCGTGGAGTTTCTGATTCAACGGGCAACGGAGGCCGGGAACGAGCTGAAGCAAGCCTAGACACGCAAAAGCCCGCCTTGCCGGGCGGGCTTTGCTGAACTTCGTGACGGGCCTGACGGCCGGATAGGGAATCTCTTCAGCTCCCAATCTAGTCGTTAGACACCTTTTCTGCAAGTCGGAAATTGCCGTTTCCGATGAAGGGGGAGGCTTGTCCGTCGCGATCCAACCGAGGAGGAGGATCACGATGCAGACGGAAAGCGCCCTTGGGGGGGCAGGGGGAAGCTCGGCCCGAAGCCCGAGCGGACTACGCCGCCTATCAATTGCGATGCTCAATACTGAGCGGATCGGCGAGGGTTTCACCGGATTGCCGGAGAAGATCACGCCCGGCCGGGCGCTGGCCGCCTTCAAGGCTGCCGCCCCTGCCCTCGGCTATGGGCCGCGGGTCATTCACGCTGTCGATTGGTTGTTCAGCTTCACCCAGCCTCAGGACTGGACGGCCGGCGGTAAGCCAATCGTCTGGCCCTCGGCCGAGTTGCAGCAGCAGGCCCTCAGCCTTGGCGTAACCCAGGTGAAGGCCATCAATCGCCAGCTTGTCGAAATCGGCCTTGTGACGATGAAGGATAGCCCGAACGGTAAACGCTACGGGAAACGCGACCCGCAAGGCCGTATCGTGGAAGCCTATGGCTTCGATCTGTCGCCAATGGCCGCGCGCCTTGAGGAGTTTCAGGCGGTGGCGGCGCGTGCCCGCGAGGAGCGCGAACGTCTGCGCCATCTTCGGCGGCGGGCGACGATCGCCCGGAAGGGCCTCGACCAGGTGCTCGAGACGGCGGCCGAGCTTGGCCTTGCGGACCCTACTTGGGGCAAACTTGGCGCAGAAGGACGCGCCCTCGCCCAGGCCCTCAAGCTGGTCGAGAGCCTCGACGAAATGGAGCTTGGCGTCTGTTCGCTGGAACGGAGGCAGCGCGAGGCCCGCGAACGGCTGGAATCACCCACTTCTATGCTGGTGGATAACCCTTTGGAAGCTGTGGATTCCGACCCCAAGGGGTCAGAAAACCGACCCCACCAATACAACTACAAATCAAACCTAAATCTTCAAGAAAATACAGTAATTGCTTCCAGGAAAAATAGTTCGGACGGCGAGGCCGGTGCCACCACCCTGAAGCCGGAGGCTGTGGCAACACAGCGAAAGACTCAGGAAAGGTCAGCGGCAAAGCCCCCACGGATAGACAGCGGCCCCGTGTTGCGGCTCACCACCGACGAGCTGGTGCGCCTGGCCCCCCGCCTGAAACCGTACCTCGCAACCCGCTGCCCTACCTGGCCCGATATCATCGAGGCCGCGGATTGGCTGCGGAACGACCTCGGGGTGTCTCAGCCGCTTTGGGGCGATGCTTGCCTCGTCATGGGGCGGGAACAGGCGGCGATTGCGCTGGCGATCGTGTCCGCGAAGCCTGCCGAGCACTTTACCTCAACGCCGGGGGGATATTTTAGCGGCATGGTGGCCCGCGCCAACGCCGGGACTTTGAACTTGTCCCGGACAATTTGGGGAATTCGTAGCCGCCAGCAGGGGAACCCGGCCGGAAAGGAGCGCGTGCGCCGAATGAACTAAAGTAACATCATCTCACCAAGGCGATGACCAAAGTCCGCCGCGTATGGGATTTTGCCAGCAAAGCAGCAAAAAACTTTGCTGTAATTGAAAATTGCCATATTGCTGGCAATTAGTCAAATTCAGCATTAGGAGCCGCCATGCATGTGATCGCCGTTTTGAGCCAAAAAGGCGGAACCGGGAAAACCACACTTTCCCTTCATTTGGCCGTTGCCGCCGAACAAGCGGGCCACGTTGCCGCCGTCATCGACCTTGATACTCAGGCCAGTGCTGCCGGGTGGAAAGATAGCCGCTCCGGCGAAACGCCAGTTGTCGTGTCCATTCCTGGCAGCCGCTTGCCGCAAGCCCTCGACCTGGCGCACGGGGCAGGAGCCGAAGTAGTCCTGCTCGATACCGCGCCGCATTCAAGCGAGGTTGCCCTTGCTGCCGCTGAAGCTGCTGATGTGGTCCTGATTCCGTGCCGTGCCGGAATTCTCGATCTACGCGCGATCGGAGCGACAGCCCGGCTTGCGAAGATTGCCGGCAAGCCAGCTTATGTGATCCTGAATTCAATGCCACCCCGCGCCACAAATATCATCGCCGACGCCCGCGAAGCCGTTGCCGTCCATGGGCTTGAAGTTGCCCCTGTGACCATTCAGCAGCGGGTTGCCTATGCGCATGCTCTGACCGCAGGTCAGACAGCCCAGGAATATGAGCCGGACGGGAAGGCGGCTGAAGAAATGGGCCAGCTCTATGCCTGGCTACGTTCCATCCTGCCGGCAGCATTGCCGCAAGACCACCAAGTGACTTAGGGAATTATAAACTTGCCATGTTGCTGGCAAGTCGGCAATATGGCAAAGAGGTAATTCAGCAAAATTGCAAGAGAGGCTTTCTATGGGTAAACGTCCGAGCCTGGCCGAAACTATGCGGCAGGTTGCCACTTCGTCTGAACCACAACCGGCAAAACCCACTTCCTTGCAAGTTATCCCAGACGTGGCATCTGCGCCGCCACAGGAAGCACACCCAGGGACCACGGCACGCCCCTATTTTGCGGCAACACGGGTCGGAAAAAAGAAGGTCACAGCCGCGTTGTCACCAGCCGCCCACAAGCAATTAAAGGGCCTCGCCGTCGAGCATGATACCAAGAGCGAGACCTTGCTTGCAGAAGCCATCCGCGACCTGTTTGCGAAATACGGGAAGCCTGCCATCGACTGATTTGCGGCAACTTACTTTGCCGCGTTGCTGGCAATTAGGCAAGTTACCTTGTTGGCAATGATCCCACCAGAGCATCTTATAATTAATACTTTCAACAATCTTTGTTAGCATGGGCTGAAAAGCCTGGCAGCCTGCGCTTTTGCCGGGCCGGCGGCATCGATTTGTCCCTTCCAGGTCAGGCACAGATCACACGTTAGACTGTGCTCATCCCATCCCCAGAGTTTTCACACGGTCTGGTCTGTTTCCGGGCAGATGGCTCGATCACGCCCTTGCTACCGGGTTGGGATCGAGCTTGTTGCGATAGGCGCGGTGCTGATGAGAGATGATCTGCTCGAGGAGCAAGGGGCGGTTCGAGCCGATCAGGCAGAGCATGCGGTTGGCGGGCATTTCTTGGATGGCGGGAGCGTCCATGAGGCGTTCCTTGGTTTCGCTGCGGTTGATGTCGTCAGTGCCGTTACGACGCGATTTACTTTCGCGGATCACGGTTTTGAAGGGCAGGGCGCTTTCTGCCCAGCGGGCGGTTTTGGCATCGGCGCGGCCGAGCCCGAAGATTCGGGTGGTAGCGCAGGCGCCGAGCAGGGTATCGGCGCCGTCTGCCGTGTAGACGTGATCAAGGGTGCCACGATCCTGGACGACGAACACGGCTTCGAGGCCGCCACCCGCGGCGATTGTGGCGATATCCATGACCATTTCCATGCGGCCGAGGCGGGTGAACTCATCGAGAACAGCGAGAATGCGGGCTTTGGCCTGTCTGCGCCCGTCCTGGCGGGTGACAGTGCCCATGGCGAGGGTCATCATCATCCGCATGAAATTCGAGAGTTTCCCGGTCATGTCCTGGGGCACGACGATGTAGAGATCGATCTCATCGTCGAGCATCTCGTCGAGGGCAAAATCAGAGCCGGCGAGCATGGCGCGGACCTGGTCGAATTTCAGCCAGGCGAGGTTCTCGGAGAGACAATCAAGGATGGCGCCCTGCTGGCGATCGCCCATCTGGGTGATTTTGGCGCCAGCCTGGGCGATGCGGCCGCCGCAGAGCGTGCCGGCCTGCATCCAGGCGGCGAAGGTGTCGAGCCGGTTGGGGCCGAGAACGAGATCAGCGACGGCGAGGAGGGAGCGCTCGCCGTCATTGGCGTCACTCATGACCAGTTCGATTGCGGCTTCCAGGATGTCGCGGGCGGCGTTGCTGATCCAGGCGGAGTCGGAGCCGGTTTCCGGCTTGATGAGGCCCTGGCAGAGGGTCGCGATGTCACGTTGGAGATGACCGGGGCGCAGATAGGTGAGGGGATCGAAGTGATCCGAGCGATCCTCGATGACGTGGAACGGGTTGAGAACGATCTGCCGGCGGCCGTGGCTGGCGCGATAGCGGCGGCAGACGGCAAAATTCTCGCCCTTGATATCGATAGCGACGACCGGCCCCTGGTGATCGATGATCGCCGGGATGACGCAGGCGACTCCTTTGCCGGCGCGAGTGCCGGCAACGACCATGTGGTGGCCAGGTCGCCATCCCTGCTGTGGATCGGGCTGGTAGCGGAGGAGTTTTGATCCCTTCAGACCAAGCGGCAGGCCGGATTGATTGCGGGCGAGCATGCGGACCCGTGCGGGTGCCAACCAGTCGCCGGGCCAGGGGCCGCGCGACGCGGTCCGATTGGCCGGCGTGCCGGTGCGGATCGGCTCGACGATGAAGCGGTTCACGGCAAAGCACGCCGCGAAGAAGATGACCAAGGCGGTGCCAAATACGGTCACAGCGGGATCAGGATGGGCGATCGAGAACGTCTGATAATCCCTAGCCACGCCGCTGACGCGATTGAGGATAGTGAAGATCGGTGCCGCCCCGAAATCATAGGGGATCTGATACCAGAGCTGTGGCACGTATTTCAGGAGTGACCAGGCGCTGAAGCACGCCGCCGCGAACATGCCGAAGGGCGTCAGGCCGCGGATCAACGCTGCTGTCACGCTCGGATCAAGCTCAAATGAGGCAAGCAGAACGGTGAGGGTAATACCGAAGATGGGCAGACCGATCTGGAGATCGACGAGGGGCGGCCAGACTGTCGTACCGAAATTGGGAATGGCAAAACCGAGCACGGCGGGAAAGAGCACCCAGGCCATGCGCCGCACATCGAACGCGTTCATGCGACATCTCCCCCTGGGGAAGCATTCGTGGCAGGCACATCCTCCGGTGGGAAGAGATCGGTGAAAAGCTTCCTATCCTCCGGCCGGGTCAGAAAGTTGGGCAGGCGTTCCCTGAGATAGGCGCGGAGTTCAGGACGTTGCTGCAGGTCTGCCAGCACCAATGCGCCAAGGAGTATTTTGCGGCGATCGTCGCGTTTTTTGTCGGCTTGGCGGTTGCGAGCTTCAAGGGCGGCAAGCTGAGCGTTGAGCTGATCTCTGCGCTGCTGGAGTTGCTTCAGGCGATCTTCATCGGTGAGACGTGGCATCATTAGGCTCCTTGCAAAACGAGGATAAGACGGGTAGGCAGGCGATTATGGAAATCGGAGTGAAGGTAGAGAAGTGCGCGCAGATACGTTGCTCCGCAACGTGCGCGGCAGGACCTCTGCCGTGGTCCTGCACCCCAGGCTGTCGGTTCGCTTTGCGGGGCTCCGCCCCCCGACACCCCCCGGCCGGGGCGCTGTCGCTCCGGCACCCCGACCCAGGTGGGGGCTTAGCCCCCTCCTGGACCAACCCCGGTTGGGTGGGGTGAGGGGGGCATGGCGATCTTTCACATGCGGGCACAGGTGATCAGCCGCTCGGCCGGACGATCGGCGATTGCGGCCGCCGCCTATCGTGCCGGGGAGCGGTTGCGCGACGAGCGGACCGGGCAGCTCCACGATTACAGCCGGAAAGCCTATGTCGAGCACCGGGAGATCATGGCGCCAGACAATGCGCCGGCGTGGATGCAGGATCGCGCGGCCTTGTGGTCCGGGGTTGAGGCGGCGGAGAAGCGCAAGGATGCCCAACTCGCCCGCGAGGTGCATTTTTCGCTGCCGCGCGAGCTGGACAAGGGCCAGCGGATCGAGCTGATCCGGGCCTTTTGCCAGCGGGAATTCGTGGCGCGGGGGATGATCGCCGATGTCGCGATCCATAACCCGAGCGGGCGCGACGGCGGCGAGCAGCCGCACGCGCATGTTATGCTGACCACGCGGGTTCTGACCGGCGAGAGTTTTGGCCCGAAAGAGCGGGGCTGGAACGACAAGGTGCTGTATGAGGCATGGCGGGAGCGCTGGGCGGATCATGCGAACCGTTCCCTGGAGCGTGTCGGGTCTGGGGAACGTATCGACCATCGGAGCTTTACCGAGCGGGGGATCGACCGGGAGCCCGAGCCGAAACTGGGGCCGAAGGCGGCGCGGCTCGAGCGGGCGGAGCAGCGCGCGGCGGCAAATGAAAACCGGCCGGCGATTGCTGTCTCCGAGCGTGGCCAGGAATGGCGGGCGGTGCAGGAGCGCAACCGGCGCCGCGATGAATTGCGCGCTAGGATGGAGACCGTCGCGCGGGGACTCCAACAGGTTGCCGAGCGTGCACTGGCTGAAGCGCGGGTTCGGCTGGAAGCGGTGCTGCAGCGTTTCGATCGGGTTGCTGCGGGAATCCGGGAATGGGTTGGTCGCGATCGAGCTGAGGGTGAGCCCGGCCAAGCTGGCCGTCCAATGGTCGACGGGTCCGACCTCCCGCAGGCCGAAAGTTGGCAAGAACGGGAAACGCAGATGTCTCGAGACCGGTTGTTTGGGCGAGGCACAAAGGAAGCGTCCGATCCTGATCGGACGCGGGCAGAGCCGCCGCAGCGTGGCGCTCTGTTCGGACGCGGTAAGGCGCCAGAGGTGGAGAGGGCACCGGATCGCCCGGCGCTGTTGGGCAAAGAGGCGCGGTCGGGGGTTAATGGGCAAGCGCCAACGCCAGGCGATTTGCTGGGCAGAAAGCCCGGGCAGGCCGTGCCGGATCGGACGCGCGATGATGGTGGGCGTGGTCGATCATGACGACCTGTCACTTTTTTGCTTCCATCGCATAATATTGACGTGCCTTTTCGTAAGGTAATTCTGCGCGCTTGCAAAAATTTATCAGATCATAATCTTCCCAGCTTTCAATTAGAAAATCACGCTCGAGAATCGTTGCGTCATCCTTCCAGTGTTTAATCAATCCATTACATGACTCTTCATCTCTAAAATCGAAAGCTCCAGGTCGCGTCACGAACAGGCATGGTTTTCCAAATCGTTCCGTTTCTCTTGGCCATGACCCGAGCGACAAGACGGCACAAACGCGAGGATTCGAATCGATCAAGACGTCAACGTGAAATTTTCCGTATCCTTTGCGCTTTTCTTCGCTAATGAGATGAATCCACTTTTCATTTGGATGGCGCTTCATAAACGCTTTTATTTCGGCCGTAATGCCGAATTGTATAGTTTCTATGATTTTACTATGAAAACCTTCCGGAGGTTCATCGGTAAACCAAGATGGATTCTCAAAAGTATTTTTTTCGAAAATAACTCTGCTGATCTGAAGTTTATCTGTTAAGCTGTGGTGTGATGGCCATATATCGTACCATTGGATTTCATTCATAGATATGTCATTTAACTTTTTTGTATAAAAATCTTTGCATAGATTTTCAATCATATTGGTTGGAGATGTGCCTCCAGACTTTATATGAATAAATCCAACGCAGATTTTTCCGTCGAAGGTGCCATGCACTAAATGGCATCGGCTTGGAGTCCCGTGAAACCCGATATAATGGTAGATAGATGGGTCGTCGGGTGGTATAGCCCCATTATAAAATGCTCGTTGCTGAAATTCCTGCGCAATCTTTGCTTCATTTTTTTCAAAATCCTGAATAGAATTTGGTCTATTTTTGTATAATTTTGGAAAATCATGGGTATTGTCGAGAACAAATTCGAGTTTTTCTATGACTCCTGTATCATCTCTTATTTTTTTATTTAAATTTTGCTCTTCAAGCCAAGCTACCAGGATCGACATAATGGCGCTTTGGCATGACTCTTGGAGTGCCCGAGCCTCGAACGGGTCCAATTCAATTAGTGTCCGGCCTTCACCAACGATGCGGCCTCCGATCGGTGCCGTGCATGTCCCAAACCTCAGTCCCGGATCGTCGATTTCGAGCCGGAAATAGTGGCCATCGAAGCGTTGAGCAACGGCGCGACGACGGGTTGATAGCCACCCAAGCAGACCGCGCAGGCTATCCCCATCCAGTGATTGTGCGCCGATCCGCGCGAATATTCGCTGCAGATCGTCGGCGATCTCACGCGGAACCCACGTACTGATCTGGGTTAAACCCCGTCGCCGAAATTTTTCTCGCCAAGTACCGAGCATCTAAACCTCGCCGTGCACAATTTCGATATACACGGTTTATCAATATGAAACAAACGGTGTCAACGAAATTCTGCACGGTGCATTTTATTTTTCGAAACTGTGAAGATGAATGGTAGATGTGGCTATCGGGGGTTTGGTTGAGCTGTTTGCGCATGATAACGTCCTTTATCATGCGTAAGAATCGTGGTAGGAAAAGGGGCAATGACCTCATCCGACCAGCTCCCAGCGATCATCAAACCGACCGCGCTCGCCACGGCATCGACCGACACCCACCTGCTGCCGGTGCTGATCGCGGGCATGGGCGAGCAAGCGAGCTGGCGCTATGTCGAATTCTTCACGGCCAACATCCGCAACCCGAACACAAGGCGGGCTTATGCGCGCGCGTGCGCCCGGTTTTTTGCATGGTGCGACGATCGGGGGCTGACGCTCGCCACGATCAGGCCGTTCGATGTGGCGGCTTGGGTGGAAGGCTTGCAGCAACACCATTCGGCACCCGGCGTGAAGCAGCAGCTCGCCGCCGTGCGGATGCTGTTCGATTGGCTCATTACCGGACAGGTGGTGCCGCACAATCCGGCCGCCGCCGTGCGCGGCCCGAAGCATGTGGTGAAGACCGGCAAAACGCCAGTTCTGGACGGCGCGGAGTGGCGGAAGCTGATCGACGGCATTCCGGCCGATACGGTTCGCGATCTTCGCGACCGTGCGCTGATTGCCACCCTCACCTATTCTTTCGCGCGCATCGGCGCGGCGCTGAAGATGAAGGTGGAAGACCTTCGGCCACGCGGTGCCGGATGGACGATCCGGCTGCATGAGAAAGGCGGCAAGCATCACGCTATGCCCTGCCATCACGCGCTAACCGAGGCGCTGCACGCATATATCGCGGCGGCTGGCATCGCCGAGGACCGCAAAGGATGGTTGTTTCGCACCAGCCCCCGGCACGCGGCTACCCTTTTGACCGACCAGCCAATGACGCAGGTGGACGCATGGCGGATGATGCGGCGACGGGCCGTGGCCGCCGGTATCATGACCCCGATCGGCAACCACACTTTCCGGGCGACCGGAATCACAGCCTATCTCGCGAATGGTGGTGCCTTGGAGCACGCTCAGGAAATGGCAGGGCACGAAAGCCCGCGCACGACCAAGCTTTATGACCGGACGAAGGAGCGGTTGACGCAGGACGAGGTGGAACGGATCAGGCTATAACCTTTTCAAAGCGCCGATTCGGGCGGCGCATATTGGTCTGGGGCCGATTCTGGCGACAGACAAGAAATGCATCTAACTACGAAAATGATCCGCCAGCATCGGCTGGACGATAGAGGGAGAATGACAGGATACACGGAACACCACGGCACATACCTCGCAACACGCATCATGCTGGAAGGCAGAAGCGAGGATGCGTTTGCCAAAAGCCTGTCCACAGCTCGCGTTGAGACCAAGCCGCACCAGGTTGATGCCGCCCTCTTCGGTTTGCATTCTCCGTTGTCGAAGGGGATCATCCTGGCCGACGAAGTTGGCCTCGGCAAGACGATCGAGGCCAGTCTGATCATCGCGCAGCGTTGGGCCGAGCGCAGGCGGCATATCCTGCTTATCGTGCCAGCTTCTCTCCGTAAGCAGTGGCAGCAGGAGTTGCGCGAGAAGTTTTCGTTGCCGAGCATTATCCTGGAGGCCCGCACCTATCGCGAGGCCATCAAAGCAGGCCACCCGCGCCCCTTCGACCAGCAAGCAGCCGTGGTGTTGACCTCATATGAGTTTGCCGCCCGTCGAGCCGATGATTTGCGATCGATCGCATGGGACCTGGTGGTGTTTGACGAGGCTCATAGGCTTCGCAATGTCTATAAGCCCTCCGGATCGGTCCGGGCAAAAGCCTTGCGTGATGCCATCAAGGACCGTTTCAAAATTCTCCTGACGGCCACGCCGTTGCAGAACTCCTTGATGGAGCTGTATGGCCTTGTCTCCGTCATCGATGATAAGTTTTTCGGTGACGAGAAGACCTTCAAGACCATGTATGAGGGCCGCCGCGCTGATGCGCTGACCCTCACCTCCCTTCGGCGGCGCATGGCACCGATCTACAAGCGCCATCTTCGACGTGATGTGCAGGAAGCCGGGCATGTGGCCTTCACGCGCCGGATTGCCACGACCTTCGATTTCGAGCCATCAGACCGGGAAACCGAGCTTTACGATAGCGTGTCGCGCTACCTTCAGCGGCCTGACTCGATCGCTTTTGGCCTGAAGCCTAACCAGCTTGTCATCATCCAGGCACGCAAGATTCTCGGCTCATCGGTCGCCGCGATCGCCGGGTTCCTGCAGACCGTCCTGGACCGCCTTCGGAGGAACCAGGTCGCCGATCTTTCAACGGTCGCCGATGCTGACGACACTGACGAGGTTGCGGAGGAACTGGACGAAGACGAAACCGATGACGGAGAGTCTGACGATCACGCCATTGATCCGAAGAAGCTTGCGGCCGAGATCACCGAAGTTGAGACCTATCTCAGGCTTGCACGCGAGATCGGCTCGAATGCCAAAGGTGAAAAACTTCTCGCCCGCCTACCCGAGGTGCTCGACGAAGTTGAGAAGCGCGGCGGTCAGCGGAAGGTCGTTATATTCACAGAGTCCGTCCGAACACAGACGTATCTTGCCGCTGTCCTCTCTGAAAACGGCTATGCCGGCCAGGTCGTGTTGATGAACGGATCGAACAACGACCCGGAAAGCCACGCGATCTACAAGGCTTGGCAGGAGAAGCATAAAGGCACGGACGCTATCTCCGGCTCACGTTCCGCCGACATGAAGGCGGCGGTCGTCGATGCTTTTCGTAGTGATGGCCGGACGATCCTGATCGCGACGGAATCCGGTGCCGAAGGCATCAATCTGCAATTTTGCTCCCTGCTGCTGAACTTCGATCTTCCATGGAATCCGCAGCGTGTTGAGCAGCGCATCGGCCGATGCCATCGCTACGGCCAGAAGATCGACGTGACGGTCGTCAACATGTTCAATCTTCGGAACCGTGCCGAACAGCGCGTTTACCAACTCCTTGATCAAAAATTTAAGCTGTTCTCGGGGGTGTTCGGTGCGAGCGACGATGTTCTTGGGGCAATTGAGAGTGGCATCGACTTTGAACGAAAAGTTGTGGAGGCGGTCCAGCGTGGTCGCACCGACGTTGAGATCGAGGCCGAGTTCAAGCAGCTTGAGGAGGAGCTTGAGGCCCAGATCACTAACGATATGCGCGAGGCGCGCCAGAAGCTTTTCGACTTCCTCGATCGCGATGTCGTCGCACGGTTGCGTCAGCGTGGCAGTGAGATTGAAGTTACCCTCAATGCGTTTGAGCAGCGCCTTCTTACCGTTGCGCGTGCCGAGCTGCAGGGCGCGCAGTTTCACACCTCGACGGGGCCGCGATTTGACTACGACGGCCGGACCTGGACGACGGAATGGCCATTGGCTGACGAACGTGGCTGGCAGTTTTTCCGGCTTGCCGAGGATACGCTTGCAGAGACCATCGTCGCAGCGGCACGAACCAGGAAGCTTCAACCTACTGCCATCTCCTTTGACTATCGGGCTTATCGAGATGCGGGCTGGCCTCGGTTGGGCAAGGTCGAACGCCTCACCGGCCGATCCGGGTGGCTGACCATATCCGTCTTGACCGTAACCCCGGCTGACGCTGCGCTTGGTCAGCGCGATCGGCTTGTCGTCGCCGGCTTCTGTGACGGCCTCTATGACGACGCTGCGGAGCACCTGGACCAGGAGACGGTGGACGACCTGTTCCTTCTGCCCGGCGGTTGTAGCGACCTTCAAGGCCCCTGCCCTGCCGAACGCTTGGCACCATTGGAGCAGCAGGCCCGCTCGGCTGTGAACGCCGAGGTAGAGGCCGAGAACCGTCGCTGGCTCGACGAGGAGACCGAGAAGCTCGACGCCTACGCCGACGATATCGAGGTGGCCGCTGACACTCAGATCAAGCAGATGGAAACCGAGATACGGGCCGCGAAGAAGGCTCTACGCGGCAATGCGGCGATCACCCTTGAGGACAAGGTGAAGGAGCAGCGTCGCATCAAGGCACTGGAAGCCCAGGCCGATGAATTGAAACTGACAACCTTCCAACGCCGGAAGGCCGTTCGGGCGGAAATGGATGACAAGCTCGACGCGATTGCGCACGCGCTCAAGACGGTCCCGACCATCACCCCGCTCGTTACCCTCCGGTGGAGCGTCGCCGCATGAGCAAGAAACAGAAACTAGAACTCACATGGATTGGCAAGGAAGACCGTACCCGGCTTGAACCGCGCATTCTGATTGAAGACCCGGAGCTATCCTATCACGCCGCAGCGCGGCGAGATGGCGACATCTTCGACAACATGCTGATCCAGGGGGATAACCTTCTTGCGCTCCGGGCCTTGGAGCAGGAGTTTTCGAGCAAGATAAAGTGTGTCTATATCGATCCACCCTTTAATACGCAGCAAGCATTCGAGCATTATGACGATGGGGTCGAACACTCCATATGGTTGACCCTTCTTCGTGAACGAATTGAGATTATTTATCGCCTTATGTCCGATGATGGGACATTGTTTGTTCATATCGACGACAACGAGCTTGGATACCTCATCGTCCTTCTGGACGAGATATTTGGAAGGCAGAACCGAATTTCAATTGTCACCTTTAAGCAAGGTGCAGCGACGGGCCACAAGGCCATCAATCCAGGTGTGGTTAGCACGTCAAATTTCGTGTTGATTTACGCCAAAGATAAGTCGGTGTGGGTTCCAAATAAATTGTTTACAGCAAGAGGTGAGAGAGACAAGAGGTATAACCAATACATCACAAATTTTGATGATGGGTTTCGCGGTTGGCGGTTTGGAACACTGACTCAAGCGTTTGCCGCAAGCCTTGGCTTCCCGGAGCGCGGCCTAAAAAAGGCCCTTGGTGATGAATATGATGACAAGCTGGCAGCTTTCATCATGAGTAATGCAAAGCGCGTCGTGCGTCTCGCACGGCCAGATTATGACGCCGTGAGTGCAGAAGCACGGGTTGCGATTGATAAATCGCGCGCAGATAAAAGCCGAATATTTCATCTTGAGCGTTCAGGTTATTCCGACATGTATTTCAGCGGTGGCGAGCGCATACTGTTCTATTCCGACAAGCTGAAATTAATTGACGGGCAATATGTTGCCGGAGAACCGCTAACATCTATATGGGATGACCTTCTTTCTAATAATCTTCATAACGAAGGTGCTGTTGAGTTTCCGAAGGGCAAAAAGCCAGAAGCCCTGATTAAGCGATGCATCGAGCTTTCCACCAGCAAAGGAGACATGGTTTGAGCTGGTCCTGGAAAATCGGACAGGGTTATAAGCTATACCCGGTGACGAGAAGGACGGGCTTTTATGGGCAAGGTAACTCGCAAACGGTACACGGCTGAATTCAAGGCGAAGGTGGCTTTAGAGG
>JAJZDZ010000098.1 GCA_021851325.1 Pseudomonadota bacterium
GGTCCCAGGCATCGCGCAACCTCAGATCCTTGCCTGTCACCACCGAGGTTGAGGCCGGTATGCGGTCATTGGCTTCCGGGACGCGCGTGGCCGTAACCACGACCTCTTCAATGCGTGATGTGGTCTTGGCGAGGGCCCCGCCCGCAGCCAGGCAGGCGCCGACGGTGGCGAAGAGAAGAATGGAGCGGCGCATCTGAGTCCCCTGTGGCACGACTTTGCGGGCGCGCCCGCCGGACGCGCGTCTGCTCTTGGTGTCCGGAAAATGCCGGGGGGGGCAAACCACGCTTTCGTGAGCTGCCCTGCAAAATTGTAAGAGATTATCTTTTGGCGCCGGCGTTGCCGGCGGCCGCAGCCAAAAGTTGTGGCCACCTGCGGCCTCTGGAGGTACGAAACCTCCTCTCGTGGCAAGGGTTTTGCCCGCATCTGCGATGCCTCTGGGGCACCGGTGGGAGCTCCTTTCCTGCCCAGCTGGGCCTTTGCGTGGCGTCTGCGGGTTCAGTGACCGCCCTGGACTGCGGCGGTCTGGCAGGTACAGGGACGCCACTCAGATTTCAGGACGGACATGATGGTCATGTCGACAAAGGCACCGTTCAGGTAGTTCGCCTGCCGCAAAACGCCTTCGGTGATAAAGCCGGCCCGCTCATAGGCGGCGATGGCGCGCGGATTGTCGGTGCGTACACTCAGGCTCAGGCGGTTGAGATTGAGGGTATCGAAGACATAATCCGTCATCAGGCGCAGGGCACTTGTACCATAGCCCTTGCCACGATCGGCTTCGCGGCCGATGCGAATTCCGATCTCGGCGGAGCGATGGATGGGATGAACATTGCGGATCAGCCCATATCCGATTAGGGGCAGTTCATGCAGGGTACGAATGGCGAAAAGATATTCGCCATCACTGCGGGCCTGCTTTTCCACCCATGCCTTGAAGGCGATACCGTCGACCGGCACATAGGGAAAGTCGAGCTTGGCTGCATCGACATCGTTAAACCAAAGATAGAGGGTGCCCATGTCATCTGGCAGAACTGGCCCGATCGTGATCCTGGCGTCCCGCCTGGAAAGCGCGGCGATCGTGGTCATCATGATGGGTGGAGCGGTTGTGGTGTCGAAGGTGGGTTCAGCGCTCAACGTGTGGCCTCCCTTGGCATAGATCACCGGCAACTTGCCGCGCTCGCGTGCCGCCAGCCACATGGCTTGGTTCCTTCACGGTGGCCGGGACGCGCGGCTGACGCACTCCCATGGCGGTATTATGCCCGTCCATCATGCCTACCTTCCTCTTAATGGTAACTAAAGAGTTGTCGCAGAAACTGTACCCACGTGGCGTTTAAACCCGACGCCGACGACAGGCTGATACAGTCTCGAAGCGCGCGGGGGCGCTGGTTGCTGGTGGCGTTGCTCTGAGAGCTCTCGCGTTCGGAACCGCGGCTTTCCGGCGCTGCAGGTGGGACATTTCTGCCGCGGGAAGTCTTTACCGGCTGGGCAAGGATTGCCGTAGCGCGTCGCAAAGTGTCGCCGCAGCCTGCTTCCAGCCGCGATTTTGTCAGTAAAAAATCGGCACGAAAAATGCTCCTTGTCGCGGATGGGCGACCTGCCTGAGGTTAAAGGAGGAGCTTGCCATGACCATCGCGACGACGTCGGCCGCGTCCAACCCGTCGTTACTGGCCTTGCTGAACCAGCTGGCCACCACCAGCGCCAGCAGTTCAGGCATGGCGAGCAGTACTCTGCCCGCCACCCTGGTCGCCGCCCAAAGCACGCCTGGCGCCAGTGCGCCTGTAACGCTCAATGCGCCGACACGACCCGCACTGACCTCAGACATCCTCTTCCTGCTGATGCAGCAAGTTGAGAAAGGGGCGCCGGCTGCGGCCTCGGGCGCAGGCACGCCGGGCGCGACCACTACCCCGAGCGCTCCGGGCAGTAATCCGGCTGCGGCAAGCGGCAATCCTGTCGGGGCGCTCTTTGCCGCCATTGACAGCAATGGCAATGGCTCGATCTCGCAGGCCGAACTGGAGAAATTCATCGAAGCAGCCGGCGGGACGCAAAGCCAGGCGGACGCCCTTTATGCGCAGCTTGATCCCTCTGGCAGCGGCAGCGTGAGCCAAGCGACCCTCGCTGCGGATTTGAAGTCAGGCCACGGACATTTTCATCATCACCACAGGATGGACGGTCCAGGCGGAAACGTCCTCGCTATGCTTTCCATGCAGTCTCCCGCCCAGCTTGCCAGCAATATGGTTTCGGCGATGGACAGCAACGGTGATGGTGCAGTTAGCCAAAGTGAGCTGACGAGCTATGTCACGCAGAACGGTGGCACGGCCGCCCAGGCGAGCTCCCTGTTTTCGGCGCTTGATACCAGCGGCGCCAGCACACTCACGACCAGCGACTTCCAGAACCTTCTGTCCGATCTGGGTGTCGGCAGCTTTGCCTCGGCCTCGAACGCCTACATGGCTGCGGCTGCAGGTACGGGGACCGGCCTTACTTCCACAGCGAGCACGGCGGTGCAGGCTTGAGCCCGTCAGCGCAAGAGAGCGGGCAATGCCGTGCGGCGACAGGGGGCGCGGTCTTGTGCCTGGCTGGTGACAGCAGGTGGCTGAAGCTGAAGATTTCGTGGCTTCGCTTAGGCCTGCGTCAACTCCATACCAAGGGAAGAGGAACATGGTGAGCGTTGCGCCTCCCGCTTTTACAGCCGATCTGCGGGATCAGACGGCGATTGCGGCGGCGTTCGCCCAGCCCGACGCAGATGGCAGGTTTAGCGGCGCCTTTGGTGCCTATCTGAAACGCATCGGGGCTCAGCGCAAGGCTGTTGTGTTTGTGTTTCCACCCAAGGCGGCCGGAACCTTTTTGCGCACCGCAGCCATTGCCGCGTGTGATGGACAGCTCTTGCGCATCGTCCACGCCCAAGGTGGGCGCGATGCCCAGCCCTATCTGCCGCTTTTGGTCGACTACTTCACCGGCGGACTGACCCCAAAGACGCTCGTCGCGCACATCCACATGCAGGCCCTTCCTGCCAACCGCTACCTTCTCGAAGCCTTTGGCATTCGTCCGATCATCATGCTGCGGTCCATTCCAGACATGCTCGCATCCTACTGGGACATGCTCGATAGCGACGCGATTGCCCGTCAGGATGGCCTCAACTGTTCCATTCCTGAGAACTTTCCGGAGCTGCCCAGGGAGGTAAAGGCGGAATTCTGCATCGACATGGTAGCGCCGTGGTATGCAGGCTTCTATGCCACCTGGCTTGAATACGCGGTCCGCGAACCGCGAACGGTCCTCGTGCTCGATTATAGGCAGATGCGCGCCGATCCGGCAGGCA
>JAJZDZ010000099.1 GCA_021851325.1 Pseudomonadota bacterium
CATTATGGGATTGCAATGCTGGGGGCGGTGATCAACACCCTCAACACCAGGCTGGATGCACAGGCGCTGGCCTTCATCCTTGATCATGGCGAGGCCAAGGTGCTCATCACCGATACCGAATTCTCGGAGGTGATCGCTGAAACCTTGAAGCTGGTCAAAAAACGTCCCTTCGTCATCGACGTCGAGGACAGCGAGCATCCCGGTCTTGGCACGCGGCTCGGCAGCATCAGCTATGACAGCTTTCTGGCCAGCGGCGATCCGGAATTTGCCTGGAGCTATCCCGGCGACGAGTGGAACGCGATCGCGCTCAACTATACCTCCGGCACCACCGGAAACCCCAAGGGCGTGGTCTTCCATCATCGCGGTGCAGCCCTCATGGGCTATGGCAATGTCCTCGCCGCCAATCTGCCGCGCCATCCGGTCTATCTGTGGACCCTGCCGATGTTCCACTGTAACGGCTGGTGCTTTCCCTGGACCCTGTCGTTGGTCGCCGGCACCCATGTCTGCCTGCGCTGGGTGCGGGCCAAGGCGATTTACGAGGCGATCGCCAGCCATCGCGTCACCCACATGTGCGGGGCGCCGATCGTGATGTCGACCCTGATCCATGCCCGCCCCGAAGAACGCCTGGAGCTGCCGGGTCGGGTTGAATTCATTACTGCGGCAGCCCCTCCACCTGAAAGCGTACTCGCCGGCATGGCCGATGCCGGCTTCAACGTCATCCATGTCTACGGGCTGACCGAGACCTATGGTCCAGCCGTGGTCAATGAATGGCAGCCGCAATGGGACGAGCTTGAACGCGGTGCGCGCGCTGCGAAAAAAGCCCGTCAGGGCGTGCGCTATCATGCCCTTGATGGTCTTGCCGTGATGGACCCGCAGACGATGGAGCCGGTGCCGGCCGATGGCGAGAGCCTGGGCGAGGTCATGTTCCGCGGCAACATCGTCATGAAAGGCTATCTGAAAAATTCCAAAGCGACCAATGAGGCCTTTGCCGGGGGCTGGTTTCACTCCGGCGACCTCGCCGTGGTTCATCCGGACGGCTATATCCAGCTCAAGGATCGCTCCAAGGACATCATCATTTCCGGCGGTGAAAATATTTCCTCGATCGAAATCGAGGACACCCTCGCCAAGCATCCTGCTGTGCTCTATGCCGCAGTGGTCGCCAAGCCCGACAAGAAATGGGGCGAGACCCCATGCGCCTTCGTCGAACTGAAGCCCGGGGCCGACGTCACCAGCGCAGCCCTGATCGACTGGTGCCGCAGCCATCTGGCCCATTTCAAATGTCCACGGCATGTGGTGTTCCGCGAGATCCCCAAGACCTCGACCGGAAAAATGCAGAAATTCAGGTTACGCGAGCTTGCGCTCGCGCTCGGTGACTGACCCTCATCACCCAGCGCTGGCGCCAGCCCTGCCCTCTTCATCGCGGTGATCGCTGATGCGCCGTGGCACGGTCATGAGGACGGGAATGATCGCCAGATAGACGACGGTAATGGCAATGATGCAGGCACTGAAGCCATCGTAGCGATGGTAGAGCCAGGTCCCGAGCAGATCACCAAAGCGCACCGCAACGAAGTAAAGGCCGCCTGACATCATGAGGGTGGTGCCTTCAAGCCCCTCAGGGGCCGAACGAATAATGAGCGCGGTATAGGCGCCCGTTGCCACCCCGCCCAGCAATCCCATTGCGGCTGCCGCGATGAAGGCTCCGGTAACGGTATGGGTAAAGTAAAGCGGGATGGCCTGCGGGATTGCGACCAACGTGCTCCAGAACAGGATCTGACGCAGGCTGAATTTACGGGCAAGGATGCCGAAAAAGAGAAATGGCGGGATGAAACTGCCGGCAAAAATGGCATTCCAGTCCGCAAACGCGGCATCCGATGCATGCAGCGTGTTCTGCAGATAGAACTGCAGCGGGGTCTGGTAGCCGGGAGCAAAGCTCCACAGGAACCACACCGCCATCGCCGGATAGAACGGCCAATGGCGCAGCAGCCGCTTGATATCGGAGAGCCGGCGCCGCGGTATTGCCCGGTCCTCCCCCTTGATCGCGCTGAAGATGGCGGCAGGTCGCCAGAAGCCAAAGAGCGTGATCGCCGCCATCACCGCTGCCCCGAGTGCAAAAAGATGATGGGCAGCAACCCCGGCGCGGTCGGCTTCAAGGTGATCGCTGATGTAGCCGCCGATGAAGAAACCCACGAGGCCAGGAATGTAAAGAAACGTGTTCCACACCGCACTCACCTGCCCCGACATCTGGAGCTGGCGGCCAATGACCGCACTGAGCCCGCTTTGGGCGCTGACCACGAACAGAAAGGACATGGTCAGCAGCAGAACGGCGCCAAGCAGGGTGTCATAATTGATCGGCACAAACACAAAGATGAGATAGAGCAGCGTGCTGGTGGCGCCGAACGCGATCAGAAAGCCACGATCCTTGATGCCAAAGGGGTTGAAGCTGTCGCGCAGGAAGCCGAACACGAAGGACAGATAAAGCGGAATGCCGGCCAGCAGGCGGAAGGTCGCAACCCCTTCTGCCGAAAGATGGAGTTTGTTCTTGAGGAAGAACGCAACCGGGATATCCATGAGGCCGATATAGGGCGCCGCAAAGCCGATCAGCGTCAAAAGCAGGCCGAGATAGCCAAAGATCAGCCAGCGTGGCGGAGCGGCGACGGGGGCGGCGGAGGCAGCATCACATTCGGCCGTCGTCATGCAGATGTTCCCGGGTTTCTGCTGCAAGCTAGGTGAACATCTGTGTACGGACAACCTATGCGGCCGTCACACGTTTCACAGCGCCGTGAAGGAAGTTACGCCAGATCCATGCGGCGTGTCAGCACGGCCGTCGGCGCCGGCTCGGGCCTGCAGCTGCGTCCCATTTGCGGGTGCTGCGGGAGGGCCACAGGCCAGATCCAGCGCGTCAGAAAGAGCGGCACAATCCTGCCGTCTACGCCCTGGTTGACCGCGCCAGAGCGCGCCCGGATCAAGCGACACGCAGCGCTACGGGTTTGCCGGAGCGCGGAGGAGCGAGGCTATCGCCGTCGACACCACGCTTGGCGCAGGTCACAAGGTCTCAGGCAGGGCGTGACAGATCAGTGGCTTTGGCCTCGCAGGCGTTCGAGTTCATCCTTGATACGAAGTTTTTCTCGCTTCAGGCGGGCCACCCGGGTCTCGTCCCAGTCGGGGTGGGTCAGCTCATCGCCAATCTGCTCTTCGAGCCGTCTATGCTTGGCGGAGAGTTCCTCGATATGCCCTTCCAGTGCCATGGATCTGCACCTTTCATGTTTGAAGGATGCCGCGATTAGAGCACCATGACAGGC
>JAJZDZ010000009.1 GCA_021851325.1 Pseudomonadota bacterium
GGCTATCGGGGTTGACTTCGGCACCGCCGCATCGGCGCCAAATTTAAGAGCTGCGTTGAGCATATTGGGCTGTCCCAGGGAAGAACCACTGACTGATACAATCGCCGTATCTGGGAGTTGCGTGCGTGCTTTTAGCAACACTTCTATTCCGTCCATGCCAGGCATAAATATATCGAGCAAAATCGCATCCAGTTTACGATAGCGGATAACTGCCATCGCCTCAGTCCCGTCCTTAGCCGCAAACACCACCCAACCTGATCGTCCGAAAATGTACTCGTAAACGCCCCGTACTTCGGCAAAATCATCAACAATCAATATGCTTTTTCTACTACCTTTCTGGATCACTGCGTCACCATCCTGTATCCGGATCCTGAAAATAGTTAGTTCTCGTCAAAGCTGGCTAATCCGGGAAGTTCCAGAGTTTGAGGCGCCATTTCAGGATTATGGCGGTATTATCCATCTGCAGAAGACTTGCAAACCGAGCAAATGATCTGCCAGCGGGGATATACATTTTCTCATTGGTTCTGCCTTCCGCCTATTCTCCAGGTGCGTCATATCGAGCGTACCGGGGCGGTCGAATAGATCTTTCGGGTACTGAGCGATTTATGCAGGCATGCACGCGTGCAACATGGGAGGGTGTGGGTACTATTATTGTTACTTGCCGGGGGTGTCTCAGCGCGATACGGGTACCACGATTGCTGATTACTGCGCTTAACCGGTAGCTATTGAGGCTACCCTTGGTACCCGCAATCGGCTTTCTATAGTCACTTCGTGACATAACGCGCCTGCCAATCGGACCGACACAATTGATGCTAAAGTGTCGGCACGCATGGCCGTTCGGTGCTATTAGTATATTTCCCGTAGCGCAGATTGTCAGTCGGGTTCATGGCGGTTAATAGCTGCTCTCAACTTATTCTTCTTACCGTGGAATTCTGCGTCATGTGCAAGCTGAAGTAGTTCGGCAAGGCCAGAGACATTAAGTTTTTGCTGAATGCGCGCGCGATGCGCTTCCACAGTTCGCGGTGAAATTCGGAGGCGCTGGGCAATCATTTTGTTGGAGTGGCCCGCGGTGAGATATCTGAAAATCTCTCGTTCGCGATCGGTCAGACGCTCTATCTGGTTGCGTGCATGCTGCCGCAGCGTCGTATGGTCTCGCTCAATGTGCGCCCGTTCCAGCGCGCGTGAAACGGTTTTTTGCAAGGTGACTGCGTCGAAGGGTTTCTCTATAAAGTCATACGCGCCGGCCTTCATTGCCTCAACGGCAAGCGGTACATCGCCATAACCGGTAATCATTATTACCGGAACGATTACCCCCCTTTTATTGAGTTCATGATGAAGTGAAATGCCACTCATGTCTGGCATGCGTACATCCGTAATCAGGCAGTCGCCACTTCGTAGCTCGACCGTCGCAAGAAAAGCTTCGGCGCTTTGGTACGTAAGGACCGTATAAGTCTCCAAAAGCATCTCTATGGTGTCGCAGATTAACGGATCATCATCGACAACAAACACCCTCTGCCCGGCCCGTGATATTCCATCATCGGTGGCCGGTAGAGCGACGCTGGCCGCAGCTTTACCACTCGCGCGATTGCCGGTGGCGTGCATCTGATCACGCCGTGCGGAAATATGAGCCGACTTGTTGGCTGGAGTACGGCCGCCGAACCTAGTCGCAGCAACCATTGTACGCTCCGGAGGTGAACGAGCCATGCCGACACCTGCTGGCATTACACATAGAAGTATAGTAGTTTTCGTCGGACGGGTAGGCTTTTCTCAACGCCAAGGCGCGATCGACAATATTTCGGATCTCCTCAGCATGGCTTGATTGGGCATCCCGACGGGATCCCGCAACTCGACCGCGCCATAACTGGACAGCTAAGTATGGCAGAAAGCTCGCCTAATCCCTCTTCAGGCTCGCAGGAGCATCTGCTGGGATCAGCTGACTTCATTCTGAGCAATACATTGGACTGCATTGCGGCGGTTGATCAAGATTGGCGATACATTTACTTGAACGATCGCGCGCGATTGGCAATAGCCGGAGGACGCGACCTCGTTGGTATGAATTTTTGGGACGCCTTTCCCGGCGCCGCTGGCCATCCACTTGGTGACGCCTACAAGAAGACCATGTCCGACGGCGTGGTTCGGGAATTAGAGGCATTTTTCGAGCCACTGGACCAGTGGTTTGCCTGCCGTGTCGTTCGAATTGCGGAGGGCGTGGTCACGTTCTTCCGCGTAACGACTCGCGAACGGAAACAGGATTCTGCCCTGAGCGCGATAAGCGCACGCCTTCAGTCCATATTTGGCAATTTGGATCTCGGTGTGACCGTCCTTGATAGTCGCGGCTTCATTCTTGAAGCCAATAGAGCGGCGGAGAAACTTCTTGGGATCCCGAATGATCAGCTGTGCGGTCTTTCGGTCAACAGCCCGGAGTGGCGCGCTATCGATGTAAATGGACGGCAGATTGCGGCTGGAGAATTTCCGGCGATGGTTGCGTTGCGAACGGGTACTGTGGTTCGGCAGTTTGTCATGGGCGTATTTAATCCTGGGAGCGGTGACCGGCGCTGGCTGTCGGTAGACGCTTTTCCGATTCGAACTATCGGAAATGCGCCGCCGTCTCATGTTTATGTTATATTTTCTGACATTACCGAGAGGCAGGAGGAGGAAAATGAGCTGAGGCTCTCTCGCTCTTTCATGGAGATAGCGCAAAGAGTTACTTCCATTGGCAGTGCGGCAATCGATCTGCGTACCGGAAAGTGGAATTGGTCCGAAGAGACTTGCCGTATTTATGGGGTTGACCCACACGAATTTATGCCGAGTGCCCAATCGATTGCACCGCTAATTCACCCCAGCGACCGTGAAGCAGTGCTTTGCGCTCCGGAGATGGCACAGAAAGGTCTTACGCCGCCGACTATCGAATATCGTATTCGTCGTCCGAACGGAGAAGAGCGGCTTTTGCGGCGAGACGCAGTCCTAATTTACGATGATCTGGGTCAAGTGATAGGGGTTGTTGGTGCGGTTCAGGATGTTACGGACATCCGCGCCAGAGAGCAGGAAAAGGAGCTTCTTCGAGCTCAACTCAATCATGCCCAAAGGCTGGACGCACTGGGAAGATTTGCCGGAGGCATTGCCCATGATTTGAATAACACGCTGGTGCCGGTTCTCACCCTGTCCGATGTGTTAGCTAGCTCATTTTCCGAGAATGACGATCGGCGAAAGCTGATCGAAATGATAAAGAGGGCGGCCGAGAGAGGGCGCGATCTGGTCAGACAAGTTTTGACCTTTACGAGGCGTGATGCACCCAACCGGCAGCGAGTTGAGCTTGTGGAATTTCTGGAGTCCTCGATGGGCTTTATCCGAGCGAGCATTCCCAAAACCGTCGAAGTCGTATACCGCATCAGTCGTGTTCCACCGATTTTTGCTGACCCATCTCAAATACATCAGGTTCTGATGAACCTCGTGGCGAATGCGGCCCACGCCATCGGCGAGGGGCGGGGAACTATCGAAATTGCATTGGCCGAGGGAAATCTGAATGGTGCCCCTGTGCTGGCGAATCGTGCAGCATCTTTTGCCATCATGTCCGTTATTGATACTGGTTGCGGGATGGATGCTGAACTACAAGACCGTGTTTTCGAACCTTTTTTCACCACGAAGGGCGTCGGCGTAGGAACTGGACTTGGTTTATCGGTAGTTCATGGCATAGTAACCGCACATGGGGGGGCGATCACTGTAAAGAGTGCCCCGGGCGCAGGGGCGCGGTTCGACGTATACCTTCCCTTTGCGGAACGGTAACCGCTCCTCAGCGTGAGGATACAGGGGCGATCTAATGGATTGTCGTATTCTTGTCGTGGATGATGACGACGATGTGTGCTTCACCATCAAATATGTTCTGGAGCGAGCCGCATATTGTGTGCTGGTTGCAGGTAGCGCCGATCAGGCACTAAGGGCTTTTGTCGAGTTCAAACCTGAACTGGTGATCACCGATCTGATCATGCCCGGCGAAAGTGGAATTGATCTTATCCGCAAGCTCAAGAAAGTTGCGCCGCAAGTCAAGGTTGTTGCGATATCGGGTGGAGAAAGAGTAACGGATCGTACCATTTTGGAAGACGCGCTGAGGGTCGGTGCGAGCCGGGCACTGCAAAAGCCCTTCAGGCATGCCGAATTGATGCAGATCGTGGTCAATCTTCTAAATTCATCGCGGGTTTAGGAGCGCTTGTCGACATTGTGCTTTATGCGATCTGTGGGAGATTGATTTCGATGCGTCGAGCTTGCAGCATTGTCCTGTTTTCCGGAAATGCAATCGTGCAATTCGCGTCATTGAGGGGCGCGCGCAGAATTTTCTCGACCTTGCCTTTCTGAGTGGATTGATCGTTCCACGTCAGGGTGGGAAGGCAGATGCGCGGTGCAGTAAGTCTGTCCTGTATTTCCTTAGAAGATCTCGTGATCGTGTCCGAACCATAGCGGCGAGCGCGGCAGATCGATGAATTTGCGTTCATCGGCGAGCAGCGCGGCACCGGCCATGCTGCCTTCGGGGGATGTCATTGCTGCCTCGAGCTCGGCCAAGCTCTCCCACCATAGAAGAGCGACCCCGTCATACATTTCTGGTGCAGAACGACCCGCGCGCACGGCATCATTAAGCGCATCACTGAGAGCATGGCTCTGGACGTAGCGCCGGATGCGCAGGGCGCTTCGATGGCTTTCCACCAGCGGTGCATGCTGTTCGCGCCAATAGGTCTGGAACGCGCTGCGGCTCAGATGCGGCAGACGGTGCAGACAGAAGGTGAGCTTGATCATCAGGTCTCCTGTTCACGAAATTCCCGGCCTTCGTAGAGTATGGCAGACCTTGCGCCATCTTTCGCGGCCTCAGGTGAGGCCGAATTCTTTCAGGATCGCGGCGCGTTGGCCATCCAGATCAGGAGCCGGCCGGCGCGTAAGGGGGTCGCTATAGGCCGAAAGCTTGACGGGATTGCCCTGCATGCGCCAGGGCCCGACATCGGGGTCGTCTGCGGTCACGATCATATTGCGGGCAAGGATTTGGGGGTCGACCACGACGTCGGCGACGCTGTTCAGAGGCGCGCAGGGAATCCCGTCGGCCTCGAGCAAAGCGAGCCACTCGCGCGCCGGGCGCTGCTTCAGTGCCAGTTCCATTTCGGTGGTCAGCGCATCAACATGGCGTACCCGCGCACCATTGCTCGCAAAGCGCGGATCTTGCGCGAGCTCGGGGCGGCCGAGGACCTGCGCGACCTTGGCAAAGAGGGCATCATTGCCCGCGGCGATGGCGAGGTACTTATCCTTGGCGGCAAAGCAGGCGAAGGGCGCGATCGAGGGATGACGGTTGCCCAGAGGTCCGGGCGTCTGTCCGGTGGCGACATAACGGGCGATGGCATTTTCGAGGAGTGCGACCTGACAATCGAGCATGGCAACATCGACCTTCATGCCATGGCCGCTCTTGGTGCGGTCGTAGAGCGCGGTGGCGATGCCAATGGTGGCGAAAAGACCTGCGGCCAGATCACCGACCGAGGAGCCGACGCGTGTCGGGGGAGAGCCCGGATGGCCGGTGAGGGACATGATCCCACCCATGGCCTGGACCACCATGTCGTAGGCGGGGCGTGTGGCATAGGGACCGCTGTGGCCAAACCCCGATACCGCGGCATAGACCAGACGCGGATAGCGGTCTTTGAGACTGTCCCAGCCATAACCGAGCTTCTCCATGGTGCCGCCGCGATAGTTTTCGACGAGAATGTCCGCGCGCTCCAGGAGGGCTTCAAAAATCTTCCGGTCAGCCGGGTTCTTCAGATCCAGGGCGATGGAGTCCTTGCCGCGGTTGATGCTCATGAAATAGCCCGACTTCTGGGCGCCGTCCCTGGTCGGCACAAAAGGACCTATGTGGCGGGCATCATCGCCGCGCTCGGGCGGTTCGATCTTGATCACGCGCGCGCCCAGCTCGGCGAGCATCAAGGCACAATAAGGACCGGCAAGAACGCGCGTCAGGTCAAGAACGAGAAGGCCCGAGAACGGACCGGTTGCGGCATCAGGCAAAGAACGTCTCCACTCCAGTCTAGAGGCGGGTGAGGGCAGAAGCGGCAGGCGATGAACGCATTGAGACAGATGGCAGTGACAGGCAGCTCAGTCGCTAGCGGGATCTTCTGGCGGTCTGGACGTAAGGCGAAGGCCGTCGAGCGTCTGGCGAGCCTTGTCAGTGCGCGCTTGGCCAAGCTTCTTTTCGGCTTTGGTGCGACCGTGGCGCTCACGCTTGATTTTGGCCTCGGCTTCGCTTTGCGCTCGTATCCTGTTCTTGCGGACTGACCGCAGATTGATCAATTCCGCCATGGCGAGATCCTTATTGTACGGAGGTGCGGTAGGCGGGACGATCGGTGATGCGGGCACAATAGGCGGCAAGCAGAGGTGTGTCGGTCATGAGTTTAAATTGAATCATCAGATGGATGCCGCCACCCACCACGATATCGGCCGCTGAAAAGCGCTCGCCCAGAAAATAGGGCCGGTCTTTCAGGTGGGCATTGAGGACATCTTCGACCTCTTCAGGCGGCGCCCAGCCCATCATGCCGAAGACATGGTTGATGTTGAGCCGGCGGGCGATAAAGGCTGGCTCAAGGACACCAGAACGATAGGCCAGCCAAGAAACATAGGCGCCGCGCTCCGGTGCGCCGACGGTGGGAGCAAGCCCTGCTTGCGGAAACTGATCGGTGAGGTAAAGCGCGATCGCAGCAGTTTCGAACACCACGTGTCCGTCATGCGACAAGGCCGGTACCTTGCCATGCGGATGGGGATTGTTGGGATCGCGGGCACCACTGCCGTCAGCCCGGCGGATGTTCGAGACCGCGCGCGTCTCGTAGGGAACTTGCAGCTCTTCCAGGAGCCAGATGATGGTGCTGGAGCGCGAATTCGGCAGATGGTGCAGCGTGATCATGGCTTTCCTACCTTGTGAGGCTGTATCGCGATCCAGTCTGTGCAGGCCTCAGGATCGCGCCAACGCTGAGAAGAGCCTAGAGGCCGCGCTGGGCGACGGCAAGCGCAGTGAGGCGCAGGGCGCTGGCCAGGGGATTTGTACCACGGGCCGCATCGATGTGACTGACATAAAGGGCAAGGCTTTGGCCGGTCCGTGCCGCCTCGAACTCGAGAACACGCCAGAATTCCGCTTCGAGTGCGACCGAAGTGCGGTGGCCGGAAAGCGTGAAGGAGCGTTTTTTGAGGCTCACGGTGTGCGATCCAGGAGTGGGCGGAATGCAAGGGTTTTGAGAGCGGCGGCAAGGCTGCGGGCACGGCGTTGCGGTGTCATCAAAAGACGGGGTCGGCGCAGCGCACCAACATGACCGGCGGCCAGAATGGCGTTGCGGTTGGTCCAGCCCGGCCGGTCGAGCAGACGCACCTGGCGGAACACTGTTTTCAGACGGGCGCCAATGTCATGTGGGAACGGGTCATTGTCGTCGCCAACAATCAGGTTGAGGAGCACAAGACCGCGCGGGCGCAGCCGCGCCTTGACGCTGGCAAAGAACGCGGTGCTGAGCAGATGGTCCGGAATCTGCTGTCCCATATAGGCGTCAAGGACGATGGCGTCGAAACGCTGCCGCGTTCGCTTCAGGAATTCGGCGCCATCCCCTGCGCGCTGTTCGATCGCCGCAGGCATCTGGAAATAGTCCCGCGCGATCACGAAAGCGGCCGGATCAATATCTACCGCGACGAGCGATGCGCCTTTTTGGTACAGCATGCTCGCCAAGGTGCCGCCACCGCAGCCGATGAGCGCAATCCGCTGGGCCCGGCTCTGGCGGAGCAGTCCGTAAAGGGCATGAACATAGTCGGCGAGGCTGACCCCGTTGCGGTCAGCCTCACTTTGATGACCGCCACCGCGCCAGTACGACACCGTTCCGGTGGCGTTGTTCTGCTCGATGACCGCCGCAAGGGCTGTGGTCTGTGAGCTTTTGCGCACGCGTTACCTGGGTCCGATCATCTCTTCCGGGCGCACGATGGCATCGAATTCCTCAGCCGTCACATAACCGCCCTTGACGGCTTCCTGCTTGAGGGTGGTGCCATTCTTATGCGCCGTCTTGGCGATCTTGGCAGCGTTGTCATAGCCGATCTTGGGCGCAAGCGCCGTAACCAGCATGAGCGAGCGCTCGAGACCTGCCTTGATGTTCTCCAGACGCGGTACGATGCCGACGACGCAATGATCGGTGAAGCTCTCGGCGGCATCTGAGAGAAGACGCACGCTTTGCAGGAAGTTGTAAGCCATCACCGGATTGAAGACGTTCAGTTCGAAATTGCCCTGGCTGTCGGCAAAGCTGAGGGCGGCATGATTGCCGAAGATCTGCACCGCGACCTGGGTCATGGCCTCGCACTGGGTCGGATTGACCTTGCCCGGCATGATCGAGGAACCAGGCTCGTTTTCCGGCAGCGACAGTTCGCCCAGGCCCGAGCGCGGGCCGGAGGCCAGAAAGCGGATGTCCTGGGCGATCTTGAAGCAGGAGGCGGCCACGGTATTGATGGCGCCATGGGCAAAGACCATCGCGTCATGGGCGGCCAGGGCCTCGAACTTGTTGGGTGCGGTGACGAAGCCGAGCCCGGTGATCGCGGCAATGCGCGCCGCGACCTTCTCGGCAAAGCCGATGGGGGCATTGAGACCGGTACCAACCGCGGTCCCGCCCTGGGCCAGTTCCATCAGCCGCGGCAGGCTCTGTTCGATGCGCTCGATGCCATTGGCGATCTGCTGCGCATATCCCGAGAACTCCTGACCCAGTGTCAGCGGGGTTGCGTCCTGCGTGTGGGTACGGCCGATCTTGATGATGTCAGCGAAGGCCTCTGCTTTCTGTGCCAGCGCCCGCTGTAGCTTGCCGAGCGCCGGGAGCAGGCGGCGATGGATTTCCTCGGCGCAGGCCACGTGCATCGCAGTCGGATAGGTGTCGTTGGACGACTGGCTCATATTGACGTGATCATTGGGATGGACCGGCTTCTTGGTTCCCATCTCGCCGCCCAGCATCTCGATGGCGCGATTGGACACCACCTCATTGGCGTTCATGTTGGACTGGGTACCCGAACCGGTCTGCCACACCACCAGCGGGAAATGGTCGTCGAGCTTGCCGTCGATCACCTCCTGAGCAGCAGCAACGATGGCCTGGCCCAGTTTGGGATCGAGGCGTCCGAGTTCCATATTGGTCTCTGCGGCCGCCCGCTTGACGATGCCGAGGGCGCGGATGATGGGCTGAGGCTGCTTTTCCCAGCCGATCTTGAAGTTACCGAGGCTGCGCTGGGCCTGGGCGCCCCAGTAGCGGTCGGCAGGCACGTCGATGGGGCCAAAGGTATCGGTTTCGGTGCGGGTTTTCGTCATGGGCGGGCCTCAGGGAATGTCACTGGGCCGCTCTTTAATCCCTAAGTCCCGACGCGTCCATCAGCGGCGCGGCGCGGGGAGCGCGCCGACTATTTTTTGCGGAAGGCGTCCAGGCTGACGACTTCCCCTGGTGCGGCAGGCTTCTCGGCGGGCTTTTCCGCCGCTGCTGCGCCCGGCGCCGGCGGGCTAGGCAGGGGCGCGTTGCCAGCAGTTGCCGGGGACGGCTCGGCATCTGCAACCTTGAACTGCAGTCCGAACTGGACCCCCGGATCGACGAACGCGGTCAGGGCGGCGAAGGGAATCACGAGTTCTGCGGGCAGCTTGCGAAAGGTCAGGGTGACCTTGAACTGATTTTCCTCGACCTTGAGGTCCCAGAACTGGTGCTGCAGGACGATGGTCATCTCGTCCGGATATTGCTCATGGAGAAATTGTGGAATCTCCACGCCGGGAAAATTGGTTTTGAAGGTCAGGTAGAAGTGATGGCTGCCAACCAGCGCTTGGCGTTCGACACGGCGCAAGGCTTCGCGCACCACCCCGCGCAGGGCGCTGTCCATGAGAGCTTCGTAACCGATGTAATCCTTGCTCATTGGAAACCTTTATTGGCGCCACAGTAGGCACCGTGCGAGCGCTGTCAATGCGTGGCGATGGGCCCGTGCACCCTTCCTAGCGCGCCTTGCCGGGCCTGACTGGATTTGTCTCAAAGTAGGGCGCTCGCGGGCCAGAGCTGCGGCGCGCGACTCTGCCTCTGGCTGAGCCTGTGCACCAGTCTGCGCCGTGAAGAAGGCACCGATCCTCGGGACAGGCGCCGCGCCACTGGCCTGTAAACTTGGCTGTTTGTGTCGCATGTAGGACAAAAAAGCGCCAAAGCGGCGTTCTTCCCGCGCCGCCGGCGGCGGCGTGACGTGCAAGGGGGCTTAGTTTGTCGCGATTTGCATTTGTTGCTCACGACAGTCCTGTGAACATGATATGCAGCTGCCGTCCGCCATGAACCAGCACGAGCCCGTTTCCACACCCAGCCCCGCGCCCGTCCCCCATCTGGACGAGCCGTCCTCGGCATTGGCGCTCTTGCGCGTCTTTCGCCACCGGAACTATCGGTTGTTCTTTTCCGGCCAGCTGGTCTCCTTGATGGGAACCTGGATCACCCAGGTCGCCCAGGGTTGGCTCGTCTATGATCTCAGCCATTCGCCACTGCTGCTCGGCATTACCAGCTTTGCCGGCCAGGTTCCGGTGTTCTTCATCACCTCCTTTGGCGGCATGGTGGCAGATCGGGTTGACCGCCGCCGCACGCTCATGATTACCCAATCGCTTGCCATGCTGCAGGCGGCGACACTGGCGGTGCTGACGCTGAGTGGGCTGATCCAGGTGTGGGAGGTGGTGGCGCTTGCCCTCTTCAAAGGTCTTGTGAATGCTTTTGACGTGCCTACCCGTCAGGCTTTTACCGTCGACATGGTCGGGCGCGAAGACCTGCGCAACGCGATCTCGCTGAATTCCATTATGTTCAATCTCGCCCGCGTGGTCGGCCCCAGCCTTGCTGGTGTCATCATTGCCCTATGGGGCACAGGTGTATGTTTTTCGATCGATGCCATCTCCTATGGCGCGGTGCTGATCGGCATCTTCCTCATGGTCGTGCCGCCACGCCCCAAGCGTGCCGCCGGCAAACCCTTTACCGAACTGCGTGAAGGCTTCCGCTATGCCTGGAACTCCCACACCATCCGCCTCACGCTGCTCCTGGTGTCGGTGCTGGCAGCGTGCGGCGCTTCCTATGTCTCGCAGATGCCAGCGGTGGCGCGTGAAGTGCTGCATCAGAACGCGGCGGGGCTGGGCGCACTGATGGCCGCCATCGGGGTCGGAGCCCTGTTTGGCGCCTATGGCCTTGCCCGGGTCCCTGACCGCCATCTGCTGCTGACGCCGATCCTGTCCGCGCTCAGCTTTGGCCTATCGCTGATTGCTTTTTCACAGTCCCACGTCCTGTGGCTGTCGATGCTGCTGCTGATGCCGGCGGGCTGCAGCCTGGTGCTGCTTGGTGGCGCGGTGAACACCATCATCCAGACGGTGAGTCATGATCATGTCCGTGGCCGCATCGTGGCTCTTTATACGATGTCGTTCATGGGGATGATGCCCTGGGGTTCACTGGCGCTGGGCTGGCTGGCCGATGAAATCGGCGTCGGCGAGGCCATTGGCCTTGGCGGAACGCTCTGTGTTGTGGCCGCGATCGTCGCCTATTTTCTCCGCGGCCCGCGCTATACACTGAACCAGCCGCTGCTCGAGCGCGAAATGACCTGATGGGGTGAGGTGGGGAGCTTCTGTTGCCCGGTGCTCCCCGAACCGCGCTTGCCTAATTAGGCAGCGAGGGCCATTGCATTGTCGTTGGCACCTGTACGATCAGCCCGATAACGGCGGATACCATACCGGACGAAAGGTCAGCCTTTACACGTCTGTCGATCCTGTTTCGCCCCCACAGATACCCACCGGGGCATAGGCCCCATGGGTATGTGGTGGAGGCGCCGGGTACCGCCCCCGGGTCCAGTCCGCTTATTGCGCAGCCGTTTATCGTCATAGTCAGGGCAAGCCCTGACCCGGCTAATATAGGCCCCAAGGCGCCAGACTTAAAGAGTGCCAGGATCGCGCTCCCAAACCCGCCCCCAAGCTCCCAACCTTTTCTGTGATCAGTGGCGCGAGTCCCCCTCGCCACTGTCGCCCCAGCCGCCGCAAGCTTGCTACAGTCCGCCCGCAGTTAGCGTTGCGATTCACGATGCAGCAATACCACGACCTGATGGCACGCGTTCTCCAAGAGGGGGTCGAAAAGCGCGACCGCACCGGCACCGGCACCCGCTCGATCTTCGGCCATCAGATGCGCTTCGATCTGGCGGCCGGATTTCCGCTCGTGACCACCAAGAAGCTCTTCACCAAGGCGATTATCGTCGAATTGCTGTGGTTTTTGCGGGGTGACACCAATATCGCCTATCTGCACGAGCACAAGGTCACGATCTGGGACGAATGGGCCGATGCCGCCGGTGAACTGGGGCCGGTCTATGGTCACCAGTGGCGCTCCTGGCCTGACGGCGCAGGTGGGCACATCGACCAGATGGCCGATCTCGTCGCCGCCATCAAAACCAATCCTGATTCGCGCCGTCTGATCGTCACCGCCTGGAATCCGGCCGACGTCCCGAAGATGGCGCTGCCCCCCTGCCACTGCCTGTTCCAATTCTATGTCGCGGAGGGACGGCTCTCCTGTCAGCTCTATCAGCGCTCGGCCGACATATTTCTTGGCGTTCCCTTCAATATCGCCTCTTACGCACTCCTGACGTTGATGCTGGCGCAGGTGTGCGGCCTCAAGCCGGGTGAATTCATCCACAGCCTGGGGGATGCGCACCTTTATCTCAATCATCTCGAGCAGGCTCGCGAGCAGCTGCGCCGCGAGCCCTTCCCTCTGCCCTCGATGCGCATCAATCCTGAGGTCACGGATCTGTTTGCCTTCCGCCTTGAGGATTTCGAACTCGTGAACTATCGCGCCCATCCCCACATCAAGGCCGAGGTAGCAGTGTGAGCCTTCTGATCCGCCCGGCCCGGCCCGAGGATGCGGCCCTCGTTTTCGATTTCATCCAGGAACTGGCCGACTATGAACGGATGGCGTCGGAGGTGCGCGCGACGCCCGAGGAGATTGCGGCGGCGCTGTTTGCGCCCGCCCCGCGGGTGTTTTGTTCGCTTGCTGAGTGGCAGGGAGAGGCCGCGGGCTTTGCCCTCTGGTTCTATAATTTTTCCACCTTTCGCGGCCGCCACGGGATCTATCTGGAGGACCTTTTCGTGCGTCCGCAGCTGCGTGGGCGGGGTATTGGCAAGGCACTGCTCGGCGAGCTTGCAACGCGGGCCGTTCGCGAAGGCTGCGCCCGCCTGGAGTGGAGCGTCCTGGCCTGGAACAGCCCCTCAATCGCCTTTTATGAAGGACTGGGGGCAAAACGGCAGGACGGTTGGCACGTCTACCGGCTGAGCGACGCAGCGCTGCTGAAGCTGGCGGGTAAAGGAACGAGGCTATGACTGCGGCCGGCCCCGATGTTGTTCTGATCCTGGCGCGGGCGCGTAATGGGGTCATCGGCAGGGACAACCGTCTGCCCTGGCGCTTGCCCGACGATATGCGCCGGTTCAAGGCGCTGACCTTGGGTAAGCCTGTCATTATGGGGCGCAAGACCTTTGAGTCCCTGCCCCAAAAGCCGTTGCCCGGACGCACCAACATCGTTCTCAGTCATACGCTGAAGGTAAGCGACCCTGCGGTGCTGGTAGCGCAGACGCCGTTGCAGGCGCTGGCGCTGGCGCGTGCGCAGGCCCCCACGGAGATCGCAATCATCGGCGGAGCAGAGGTCTATGCCGCTTTCCTGCCTTTTGCCGCGCGCATCGAATTGACGGAAATTGATGCCGATGTAGCGGGTGACACCTTCATGCCCGCTTTCGCACCGCAAAGCTGGCACGAAACCGCGCGCGCCGCACATGAGACCCCCGACGGGCTGAAATATGCCTTCGTCACCCTGGCCCGCGTCCACAGCGGCCCTTGCCTTCAGCCTCGAACGGATTAGCTTCGTGGTGAAGGTGGAAGGGGGTGCGCATGAGCATTCGAGAATTTGCAACCGGGCTTAAATTTCCGGAAGGTCCCGTGGCCATGGATGATGGCTCGGTCATCCTCGTCGAGATCCAGTCCAAGAAGATCACTCGGGTCAAGGCAAACGGCAAAACCCAGACCATCGCGCAGTGTAAAGGCGGGCCCAACGGCGCAGCGATCGGACCGGACGGGGCGCTTTACGTCTGCAATAACGGCGAGAATTTCGTCTATCATCGCCGTCAGGGCCTGACTATCCCGGGCCACGCGCCGGCTTCCCATCAGGGCGGCTGGATCGAGCGCGTCGATTTGTCGACCGGAAAGGTCGAGCGGCTTTACAGCGACTGCGACGGCGTAGCGTTGACTGCACCCAATGACATCGTCTTCGATACCACCGGCGGCTTCTGGTTCACCGATCATGGCACCACGACGGCCGAGTATCGTACACACGGGGCGCTCTATTATGCGCGCGCCGACGGCAGCAAGATCACCCGTGTGCTGCGCGAGCTGGTCACACCCAACGGTGTTGGCCTCTCCCCGGATGGAAAGAATGTCTATTACGCCGAAACCTTCACTGGCCGCCTCTACAGGTTGCCGCTGAAGGGAGCTGGGCGGCCGCAGAAGGTCGAAGGCTTCACACCGGGCCTCTTCGTCGGGGCTTTTCCAGGACTGGCTTATTTCGATTCACTGGGCGTGCAGGCTGATGGCGGGGTGTGCTGCGCCACCATCCTGGCTGGCGGCATTACCACCTTCCATCCGGACACCGGCAAGGCGAAGCATTTTGCCATCGCCGATCCGCTTGTCACCAATATCTGCTGGGGTGGAAAGGCAATGAAGACCGCCTTTATCACCGCCTCCGGCACCGGCAAGCTTCTGGCCGTGGATTGGCCTAAGCCGGGCCTGCGCCTTGCCTATAACGCCTAAGAAGATCATTGCGCGGGCATGGGGCCGGGCTGATCGCCTCAGCCGGCCCCGTTCTGTGTCCTGCGCTTTGGGGCGGCGCCCAGTTGTGCCAGCAGAGGCTTGAGCAGCGGGGTCAGGCGCTGCAACTCGTCGCGATGGATGGCCGACAGCGCGGCGAGCTTCTTTTCACCAGCCCGGGTTAGCACCAGGAAGATCCGGCGTCCGTCATGGGGGTCGGTACGGCGCCTCAGATAGCCGCTCGCCACCAGACGGTCCGCAAGACCTACGGCGCTGTGGTGGCGAATATTGAGGCGCTCGGCAAGCTCGCCAACGCTGACATCACGGCCATCGGCAAAGCCCTTGATGGCGAGCAGGGCCTGATGCTGGCGCGGCGAAAGTCCCGCATCCTGTGCCGCCGCCTCACTGAAGGCGAGGAATTTGGCGAGCAGATAGCGAAACTCAGCAAGCAGACGATAGTCCTGCGCGCTGAGCGCGCTGGCTGGAAGGGACCGGGCGCGGGAATTTGACACCTTCGCCGTCACCTCAGGGTTCCTCCCCCAAGCATGGCCTGCGTCCACCGGGGTAGGCGGCCTGGCGCCCCCATCGCCGGGCGGATGGCAGATGAGGCCGGAGTGATGCGGCCCCAAAAGGGACAGAGCCGGGACCGGAGGCTCAGCATCTGCGGCTATTCCATGACAATGCGTGGTGCTGCGCGCGTGGCGCCCTTCAGGCTCGCCGCAACCTTGCGGGCCAGAGCAAGAAAGGCCTCAGCCTCCGGACTTTGCGGCGCCTCGGCAACGATGGGGGTGCCGGCATCGGAAAGGGCGCGGATCTGCGGCACCAGCGGGATCTCGCCCAGGAAGGGAACCTTGAGTTCCTCTGCCGTCTGACGGGCGCCGCCGTGACCGAAGATGTGGCTGGACTGACCGCAATGCGGGCACAGAAATACACTCATGTTTTCGATCAGCCCCAGGATCGGTACATGGGTCTTCTCAAACATGGCGATGCCCCGACGGGCATCGATGAGGGCAAGATCCTGCGGCGTCGAGACGATCACGGCGCCTTTCAGCGGCACCTGCTGGGCCATTGTCAGCTGGGCATCGCCGGTGCCGGGGGGCATGTCTACCACCAGCACATCAAGGGGCGCCCAGGCGACATCACCCAGCATTTGCGTCAGGGCGCTCTGTACCATCGGGCCGCGCCAGATCATCGCCTGGTCGGGGGGCACGAGAAAACCGATCGACATGGTCTTGATGCCAAATTTGGTGATCGGCAGCAGCTTCTTGCCCTCCGCCTTGGGCTTGGTATCGATGGCAAAAAGCCGTGGCAGTGAGGGTCCATAAATATCGGCGTCGAGGAGCCCGACCTTAAGACCAAGACGGGCCAGCGCCAGCGCCAGATTGGCGGCGACGGTGGACTTGCCCACACCACCCTTGCCGCTTGCCACGGCGATAATGGCGGCAACACCGTCGAGACCTCCGCGGGGTGCGGGCTTGGCCGAAGGGGCGGGTTGCTCCGGTGCCGCCGGACCCTCGCGATGGGCCGTGAGCACCGCGGTGACGGAGGTCACCCCGGCCAGTGCTGCCACAGCCTCTTCGCAGGCCTTGCGCAGCGGCTCGGCCCTGGGTCCGCGTGACGGCGCGACCTCGAGGGCAAACCCGACATTCGAGCCTTTGATGACGAGGCCCTGAATGAGTCCGGCCTCGGTCACCGAACGGCCGCTGTCCGGATCACGCACCTGGGCGAGGGCGGCAAGTACTGCATCTTGTGTCAGCTGAGACATGTCAGAAGGCCTCGAAAATATATGAGATGCGGCGACGATCAGCGCCGCGGCGCGCAGATGAGGGGCACCGCGGGTACCAAATTTGCACCGCCGCAACGATGCACATATAACCGGCGGACCTCGCGAAACCAAGGAAGGGGCCTGAGCTTGGTACAGCGACGATCTGCAATGCAGTCTTGGGCTGAGGTTTCTTCCGCCACGTAGGATCGAGCATGCCCTGGACACAAAAAAATGGTGGCTCGTCCGGTGAGCCGGGTGGCCCCTGGGGACGGGGTCCTTCCGGTGGCCCTATGGGTTCAGGAGGCAATGGCTCGGGCGGTGGACCGCGCAGCACGCCTCCGGGCGGTGGGCCGGACCTGGAGGCATGGTTGCGGCGTCTGCGCGAGGGCTTGCGTCGGCTTCTGTCTGGTCGCGGCGGCGGGCTTGGGGCTCCGGCTTTCGCCCTGGGAGGTCTTGTCCTGATCGTGCTCTGGCTGCTGTCAGGGATTTATTCGGTAGGGGCCGACGAACAGGGCGTGGTGCTGCGTTTTGGCAAATTCGTCGCCCGCACCGCTCCGGGCATCAATTATCACCTGCCATGGCCGATCGAGACCGTGGAAACCCCTAAGGTCACGGTCGAGCACCAGATCAACATCGGCGCCGGCGAAACCGGAGATCTGCCGAGTGAAAGCTTGATGCTCACCGGTGACGAAAACATCGTCGACATCAACTTCACGGTCTATTGGGTGATCAAGAACGCGGCGGACTATCTCTTCAATGTCCAGCACCCCAATCGCACCATCAAAGCGGTTGCCGAAAGCGCCATGCGGGAAGTTGTGGGTGAGACGGCGCTCGAGCCTATCCTCACCGAGGATCGAGGGCCGATCCAGGTTGCGGTCCGCCGCCTGATGCAGAAGACCCTCGATTCCTATGGCGAGGGCGTGACGATTACCCGGGTGCAATTGCAGAAGGCCGATCCGCCGGAGCAGGTCATCGCCGCCTATCGTGATGTCCAGGCCGCCCGGGCCGATCAGGAAGGCATGCGCAACCGCGGCGAGACCTATGCCAACCAGGTCATTCCCGAAGCCCGCGGCCGCGCCGCCCAGATCGTCCAGAACGCCATTGCCTACAAGCAGCAGGCCATCGCTGAGGCAACGGGCGAGGCCAATCGCTTTCTTTCGGTGCTTGCCGCCTATCGCCTGACCCCGGCGGTCACCGAGCAGCGCCTTTATCTGGAAACCATGTCGACCATCCTCGCGCACGCCCCCAAGATCATCATCGATCCGGCGGCGGCCAGAGCGGGCGTAGTGCCCTACCTGCCACTGCCGGCCTTGAAAGCATCCCGCCGGCCGGCCCGGCCCACGGTCAGCGTCAGCGAAGGAGCGGCAGCGGCCCAAACGGCAAAGGCGGATGGCCAATGAACCGCAACGCTCTCGTAATTTTAGCGGTCGTGGTGGGTGTTCTCGCCATCATCGGCCTGTCCAGCGTCTTTACCGTCAACATGACCGAGCAGGTTCTGGTGCTGCAGTTCGGCAAGCCCATCAGGGTGGTCTCGACCCCTGGGCTGCACACCAAGCTGCCCTTCGTGCAGGAAGTGGTTTACCTGCCCAAGCAGCTGCTGGCGCTCAATGCTCCGGCGGAAGAGGTGATTGCGGCTGACAAGAAGCGCATGGTGGTGGACGCCTTCGCCCGCTATCGCGTGACCAATCCGCTGCTGTTTTATCAGTCCCTGACCAATGAAGCGACCGCCGCAGTGCGGCTGTCACCGCTGCTGTCCTCGAACGTGCGTCGTGTCCTCGGGTCCCAGGATCTCAGCGTCGTCCTGTCGGCACAGCGCGCCCTCCTGATGGAGGATATCACCCGCAACATGAATGCCGATGCCACAGGCTTCGGAGTTCGTGTGGTTGATGTGCGCATTCGTCGGGCCGATCTTCCCGAGCAGAATTCGGACGCGATCTACAAGCGCATGCAGACCGAACGTGAGCGGCAGGCGGCGCATTTCCGCGCCGAAGGCCAGGAAACCGAACAGCGCATCAAGGCCCGTGCCGACCGCGAGGTCACGGTGATCCTCGCGGAGGCGCGTCGCGAAGCCGATATCCTGCGTGGCGAGGGCGATGCCGAGAAAACCAAGATTCTCGGTGCGGCCTATGGCCAGGACCCGAAATTCTTCGCGTTCTATCGTTCGCTGCGGGCCTATCGCCGCGCCTTCGCCCATGGCAGCACCCGCCTTGTCCTTTCCCCTTCAAGCCCGTTCTTCCACTATTTCGAGCGGCTGCCAGCGGCCGCGCCCAAAGGACCGCGACATTAGAAGCTCCGGGCGCTACCGTTGCGCAGGGGCGAATGCGCTTGGCGCGCCCATGTGGTGTATGCAAGGCAGCTGGCGCGATGACGCGGATGGGATTGCTTGGACATCCAGGCGATCTTGCCGCAATTTCCTCACGATCTGCCGCCATATCCGGCATGAAAGGCTCTGATTTCTGTGTTCTTGCCTAGACTGGCGGGACGATCACTGATTCGCTGTTTGAGGTTCCTCATGCGCCTAGCATTCGTCACCGCATTGGTTGTGCCGCCCCGCAGGCTGCTGGCCAGCGCGTTTGCCGCAATGCTGCTCATGGCCTGCCCGGGGCTGCCAGTGATGGGGGCGGGAAGCGCCCTGGCGCGCCCGGCGCCGGACAGCTTTGCTGATCTTGCGGCGCGGCTGCTGCCAACGGTGGTCAACATCGCCACCCAGCAGACCTTGAAGGGAAGCGCAGTTGGTGATCAGAACCTGCCCGACCTGCCGCCAGGCTCGCCGCTCGAGAAGCTGTTCAAGAACTTTATGGGCCGCAACCGCGCCGCACCGCAGCATGTAACCTCGCTGGGCTCAGGCTTCATCATTGATCCCTCCGGGCTCATCGTCACCAACAATCACGTCATCAAGGATGCCGATTCCATCACCGTGACGTTGAACGATGGGACGTCTCTGCCGGCACGGCTGATCGGTCGCGATGTCAAGACCGATCTTGCTCTTCTCAAGGTGAATGCGCGCCATCCCTTGCCGTTCGTCAGATTTGGCAATTCGGATCATGCCCGCATCGGTGACTGGGTGATCGCGATCGGCAATCCCTTCGGCCTGGGCTCAACGGTTACCGCCGGGATCGTTTCGGCGCGCAACCGCGATATCAATGCCGGTCCTTATGACGATTTCATCCAGACCGACGCACCGATCAATCGGGGTAATTCAGGCGGACCGCTGGTTGACATGAACGGCAATGTGATCGGGGTCAATTCGGCGATCTATTCGCCCAGTGGAGGCTCGGTCGGCATCGGCTTTGCCATCCCCTCCAACATGGTCAAGCTGGTGGTGGCCCAACTGCGTCGCTATGGCGAAGTGCGTCGCGGCTATATCGGCGTGCGCATTCAGGCCATCACTCCGGATCTTGCCGCCGGTTTCGGGTTAAAGACCACCCAAGGGGCCCTTGTAGCCGAGGTAACGCCAGGTGGTCCGGCGGCGCGGGCCGGCATCAGGAAGGGCGATCTGATTATTGGCTATGACGGGCGGCCGGTGCCAGACTCGCGGACCTTGCCGCGCATTGTCGCTGACACGCCGATCGGTCGCAGCGTGCCGGTTGAGATTATCCGTAATGGCCGACGCCTGATCCTGCATGTGGCTTCGGTCTTGATGAAGGGCACCCCGCCGCCAAGGCCGGTCGCGCCGCGACGGGCGTTTGCACCGACGCGGCATTCACGCCTTGGTCTTGCGCTGGCGCGGATCGATGCTGCAACCCGCAGTCGCTTTCATCTGGCGTGGCAGACCCATGGCGTTGTGGTCACCCATGTTGATCCGAACAGCGAGGCCGGCCAGAAGGATTTTCGTCCCGGCGATGTCATCGTCGACGTACAAAACCAGCCCGTATCCACGCCCAAGGCCTTCGCGCTGCTGATCGATCAGGCCAAGCGTAGCGGCAAGAAGGTGGTTGTGATGCTGGTCAATCGCGCCGGCAATCTGACCTTCGTGGGGGTGCGGCTCGGCGGTTAGGCTGCGGCCCGCCACAGGGCGCAGAGGCCATCTTCAATCGCCTTGGGCTCACTTAAGCGGCACAGCTTGGCCCGCGCCGCCCGCCTTGATGTATCGCTCGGGGCAAAGCCGTCGATGTACCAGCCGAGGTGCTTGCGGAAGATCCGCACGCCGTGATGATCGCCATGAAAGCGGAGGCTTTCGGCAAAGTGTTGAAGTGCGATGTCAAGCTGCGCCGAGCGATCGGGCGCGGCGCTGGGACACTCACCGTTGAGCGCGGCGTCAAGCTCGGCGGCAATCCAGGGCCGGCCATAGCTGCCGCGACCGACCATGATGGCATCAGCGCCTGACTGCTCAAGGGCGGCACGCGCGCTAGCGAGATCCACGATGTCACCATTGACAATGACCGGAATGCGGACAGCGCGCTTGACCGCTGCGACCGCGGACCAGTCAGCCTTGCCGGTATAGAATTGCTGGCGGGTGCGGCCATGAACCGTCACAGCCTGGATGCCGGCGCTTTGGGCGCGGACGGCAAGTTCTGGGGCAGTATGCTGAGCGTCATCCCAGCCCAGCCGCATCTTGAGCGTGACCGGTCGGCGCGTGGCCGTGACTGCGGCTTCGAGAATGCGCGTCGCAAGGTCTAGATCGCGCATCAGGGCCGCACCGGCGAGGCTCCCCGTTACCTCCTTGGCCGGACAGCCCATGTTGAGATCGATGATATCGGCACCGGCCGCTTGCGCGAGTGCGGCGCCCTCTGCCACCCAGTGAGGATCTCGTCCCACCAGCTGGATCACCATCAGTGGCAGGCCAACGCCGATCGCCGCGCGCCGCACCACATCGGGTCGCCCCCGCGCAAAGCTGTCGCAGGCGACCATCTCGGTGGCGACATAGGCAGCGCCGCACTGGCTGGCAATGCGCCGGAAGGGAAGGTCGGAGACCCCGGTCATAGGCGCCAGCAAGACCCGCGCCGGAATCACCACATCACCAATGGCAAGGCCAGTCACGTCACGAACTCCGTGGTGCGATAGCCCTGTAGGTACAGAAGCCCAAGGAGATCGGCGTGATCAAGGCGCGCTGCGGCAGCCTCTGCGACCACGGTCTTGGCGTGAAAGGCGACGCCAAGACCGGCACGTTCAATCATGGCAAGATCATTGGCGCCATCTCCGACGGCCAGCGTGTCACTTTCCTTCAGGCCGAGACGGGCGGCCTCGGATTCGAGCGCTTCGAGTTTGGCTTGCCGCCCCAGAATGGGTTCGCCCACCAGTCCGGTGAGAAACGCACCATCATCCATGAGATGATTGGCGCGCTGGGCGTCAAATCCGGCCGCCAGGGCGACGCGCTGGGTGAAGAAGGTGAACCCGCCTGATACCAGCAAGGTGCGGGCGCCGTGATGGCGCATGGTCATGACGAGGGTGCGGGCGCCTGCGGTCAGGCGGATGCGTTCGCGCATCACCTGTTCGAGGGCGTCAAGGCGCAGCCCCTTCAGCATCGCAACGCGTTCGCGCAAAGCCGGCTCGAAGGCGATTTCACCGCGCATGGCCCGCTCGGTAATCGCCGCAATCTCAGCCTTCAGGCCGAGCATGTCGGCGATCTCGTCGAGACACTCGACGGTGATGATGGTCGAGTCCATATCCGCGACAAGCAGCCGCTTGCGGCGTCTGGCTGCCGACACGACGTTGATATCGGCAGTGAGGCCTTCGGCTGCTAGGCGGGCCTCGGCAAGAACGGCTTTGGGGTCACCGGCAAAGAGGATGTCGAAGGCTTCGCCATCACGCAGCCAGTCGATGTCGCTGGCCGCACCATGGGCGGCGGCGATCGCCCGCAGCGGCCCGGCCAGTTCATCGGCAGTGCGGGCGATGACATTGAGGACAAAGGCAAAGGGCTGGGCCACGGTTCACCGCACACATCAGTGTTCAACACACGGGCCGGGCAGCTAAGCCACAGCCAATTGGCGCGTGGTTTGACAGAAAAGGTGCAGCCGCTGCAACCGTTTTGCCGGCTCCGGGCCGCTGCTGTGCCCAGAGCCTTGCGGTCATGGCCAAATGGGAGGCTTCGACCCGACGCCAAAGGCGTTTATAGAACGCCGTCATGGTGCGCCCCGACCGCTCTTCTCGTTCCTTTGACGCCGTGCTGCTGGCCGGACCGACCGCCAGCGGCAAGAGCGCTTCTGCCCTGGCATTGGCCGAGGCGATCAACGGGGCCATCATCAATGCCGATTCCATGCAGATCTATCGTGAACTCGCGCTGCTGAGTGCCGCGCCTAGTCCCGCTGATCGGGCCCGCTCGCCGCATCACCTGTTCGGCCATGTCGGGGTCCGTGAGTCCTATTCGGTGGGGCGCTATGCGCAGGAGGCTGAAACGGCCCTGGCGCAGGTGCGGGCCGAGGGCCGCGTGCCCATTTTCTGCGGCGGCACCGGCCTCTATTTTATGGCTCTGGTGTCGGGCATCGCCCGGATCCCGGCAGTGCCGCCCCAGACCCGTGCCGCGGTCGCCAAGTCTCGCCTTGAGCTGGGAGCGGTTCGCTTTCACGCTGAACTGGTGCGCCGGGATCCTGCCAGCGCCGGGCTCAATCCGGCCGACACCCAGCGCACCTTGAGGGCCATGGAGGTCCTCGCGGCCAGTGGCAGACCTCTCAGCTTCTGGCAGCGCCATCCCGCGCCAGCCGTATTGGCCGGCCTGCGGCTCAAGCGCTTTGTACTCTCGCCGCCGCGCGAGGAGCTTTACGAGCGTATCGATGCACGCTTTTTGCGCATGCTCGACAGCGGCGCCCTTGCGGAAGCCAGCGCGCTTGCGGATCTCGATCCCGGCCTGCCGGCGGCCAAGGCTCTTGGACTGCGTCCGCTCAAGGATCATCTGGCCGGCCGCATGAGCCTTGCCGATGCGGTGGCGCAAAGCCAAACCGCGACGCGCAACTACGCCAAGCGTCAGCTAACCTGGTTCCGCCACCGTATGGCCGACTGGACCTGGGTGGTTGATGGCAACATTATTATCACAAATTCGCTATCAGATACATGAAATTGCTTGACGCGACCAGTTCGGAGTCCTAGCTTGCGCCGCAGCAACAGAGGCATCTTCATGCTGTCGATGGTACTTATTAACGCGCCGCTGGATGGGAGAGGCTGACACCTCTTCCTCACCGGCGGCGTGCGATCAGGGGCGGAGACGCCCCTTTTTCTTTTTTCCCACGTCACAACCCGCCTCACCGAGCAAGGACCTTAAGTCATGTATGCCGAGACTGCGCGTGCCCGTCCCCAGGAGCCGGCTGCTGCCGGGGCCCTCAGCCTGAGTGGGGCCAAGATCGTGATCCGGGCGCTCAAGGAGCAGGGCGTCACGCATATCTTTGGTTATCCGGGCGGAGCCGTGCTGCCGATCTATGACGCGCTGTTCGAGAGCGAGGGTATCATTCATGTGCTGTGCCGTCACGAGCAGGGCGCGGCCCATGCCGCTGAGGGGTATGCGCGCTCGACCGGAAAGGCGGGAGTGGTGCTGGTGACCTCAGGGCCGGGTGCCACCAATGCGGTGACCGGCCTCACCGATGCGCTGATGGATTCGGTTCCAGTGGTGATGCTGTCGGGCCAGGTGGCAAGCCATCTGATCGGCACCGACGCCTTTCAGGAATGTGACACGGTGGGGATCACCAGGCCGTGCACCAAGCACAACTGGCTGGTCAAGGATGTCAACCAGCTGGCCCGTACCATTCACCAGGCCTTCCAGATCGCAACCACCGGCCGTCCAGGTCCTGTCGTCGTCGACATTCCGAAGGACGTTCAGGTCAAGACCGGCATCTATGAGAGCAAGGAGAGTTCCCGTCATCCTGGCATCCGGCCCAAGCTCGAGCCCGAACTTGTCAGCATCGTGCGGGCCGTCGAGATGATGGCGGCGGCACGCAAGCCGATCTTTTACACCGGCGGCGGGATCATCAATGCGGGGGCTGAAGCGAGCCGCTATCTGCGCGAGCTTGTCAAGCTGACCGGGTTTCCGGTGACTTCGACCTTGATGGGGCTGGGCGCGTTTCCGGCATCCGATCCCCAATGGCTCGGCATGCTCGGCATGCACGGCACCGTCGAGGCCAATCACGCCATGCATGATTGCGACCTGATGGTCTGCATCGGCGCACGCTTCGATGACCGCGTCACCGGGCGTATCGATGCCTTCTCGCCGCGCTCGCGCAAGATCCACATCGATATCGATGCCTCGCAGATCAACAAGATCGTGCCAGTTGATCTTGCAATCGTTGCCGATGCCGGACGGGCAATCAAGGAAATGCTGCACTTCTGGAAGACACAGAACCGTGCCGCCGATGCCGGCGCGCTGGCGCAGTGGTGGAACGAGATCGAGGGCTGGCGGCGTCGTCGCTGCCTCGAGTATCGGCCGAGCGCGACCCAGATCAAGCCGCAGCTGGCGATCGATCGGCTCTATGCCGCGACCCGCGGACGCGATCTTTATATCACCACGGAAGTAGGTCAGCATCAGATGTGGGCAGCCCAGCGCTTTGGCATTGATGGCCCCAATCGCTGGATGACCAGTGGCGGACTGGGCACCATGGGCTATGGTCTGCCGGCGGCGATCGGCGTGCAGGCGGCCCATCCCGAGGCGCTGGTGATCGACATCGCCGGCGAGGCCTCGGTGCAGATGACAATTCAGGAAATGTCGACCGCAGTGCAGTACAATCTGCCGATCAAGATCTTCATCCTCAACAATGAGTGGATGGGCATGGTCCGCCAGTGGCAGCAGCTGCTCCATGGGGAACGTTATTCACAGAGTTATTCAGCTGCGCTGCCGGACTTCGTCAAGCTTGCAGAAGCCTATGGCTGCGTCGGCCTGCGCTGCAATACTCCGGACGAACTCGATGACAAGATTGCGCAGATGCTGGCGGTCAATGCGCCGGTCCTGTTTGATTGCCGGGTCGATCCCAAGGAAAATGTCTATCCTATGATCCCGTCGGGTGCAGCACATAACGAGATGATCCTGTCAGGCACCGATGAAGAGGCGCCGGTGATCGACGAAGATGGAAAGATGCTGGTGTGATGCTGCAGAAATCCTCCCCCATCGAACGCCATACCATCGCGGTTCTGGTCGATAACGAAGCCGGTGTCCTGGCTCGTGTCGTCGGTCTGTTTTCCGGTCGTGGATACAATATCGAAAGCCTGACGGTCGCGGAAACCGATCATGCCGCCCGCACCAGCCGGATCACAGTCGTCACCTCCGGAACCCGCCAGGTGATCGAACAGATCGAGGCCCAGCTCGGCCGGATCGTGTCGGTGCATCGCGTCGTCAACTGGACCATCGCCAAGCCAGGCATTGAGCGCGAGATGGCTCTCGTCAAGGTTGCCGGTCAGGGCGAGAAGCGTACCGAAGCGATGCGCATCGCCGAAATCTTCCGCGCCCGCGTGGTCGACACAACGCTCTCCAGCTTCGTGTTCGAGATCACCGGTCCGCCCGACAAGCTCGATACCTTCATCGATCTGATGCGTCCGCTGGGCCTGCTCGACATGTCGCGCACCGGAGTGGCGGCAATTGCACGAGGTGAGGGCGCAATGTGAAGGCTCACGCCGCCCAGACGGTTCCGTCTTAAGGCCTGGGCGTAGAGGCGCTATCGGTGGGACGGAAATATTTTGTGGCGCCGCCGTGTCCGGATACGACCCGGGGCGGTTGGCAGAGATCTTATCCAAGGAGCAGGAGAATGCGCGTTTATTATGATCGGGACGCCGATCTGCAGTTCATCGTCAACAAGAAGGTCGCGGTTATCGGCTTCGGCAGCCAGGGTCACGCCCATGCCCTCAACATGCGTGACTCAGGGGTCAAGGAGGTGGTGGTCGCGGTCCGTCCCGGCGCCAGCGCGAAGAAGGCCGAAGCCGCCGGGTTCCGGGTCATGAGCGTGGGCGATGCGGCCAGGTGGGCGGATGTGATGATGATGGTCACTCCCGATGAGCTGCAGGCCGATATCTATGCGCAGGATCTGGCCGCCAACATGAAGAACGGCGCGGCACTGCTGTTTGCTCACGGCTTCAATGTGCATTTCCGGCTGATTGAACCGCGTCCTGATCTCGATATTCTCATGGTTGCGCCCAAAGGCCCGGGACACACGGTGCGCAGCGAGTTCGAGCGCGGCGGCGGTGTTCCCTGCCTGATTGCAGTCCATCAGGATGCGTCCGGCAATGCCCACGACCTTGGCCTGGCCTATGCCAGCGCCATCGGTGGCGGGCGTGCGGGCATCATTGAAACCAGCTTTCGCGAGGAATGTGAAACCGATCTCTTCGGCGAGCAGTCGGTACTTTGCGGTGGCCTCGTTGAACTTATTCGCGCCGGCTTCGAAACCCTGGTCGAGGCAGGCTACGCCCCGGAGATGGCATATTTCGAGTGTCTGCATGAGGTCAAACTCATTGTCGACCTCATCTACGAAGGCGGGATCGCCAACATGAATTACTCGATCTCCAATACCGCCGAATATGGCGAATACCGTACCGGTCCTCGGCTCATCACCGAAGAGACCAAGAAGGAAATGAAGCGCGTGCTGGATGATATCCAGTCTGGCCGCTTCGCCCGCGACTGGGTCCTCGAAAACAAGGCCGGGCAGCCTTACTTCAAGGCGACAAGGGCCCGCAACAGCGTCCATCCCATTGAAGAAGTGGGGCAGCGGCTGCGCGCAATGATGCCTTGGCTGGCCAAGAACCGCCTGGTGGACACCGCACGCAATTGACCTTCACGACTACACGCGCCTAATCCCAAAGCTAGCCCTGTGCCCGGTTCGCGCGCCTGAAGGCGGGCGAACCGGGCAGGGGCCTTTTCGCTGCCGGTCATCTTTGGAGGCCATAGACATGGTGACGCTGGGAACGCCTCTGAGCGCTACTGCCACGCGGGTGATGCTTCTGGGGGCAGGTGAACTCGGCAAGGAAGTGGCAATTGAGCTGCAGCGACTGGGCGTGGAGGTGATCGCCGTGGATCGCTACGCGGGTGCCCCGGCACAGCAGGTTGCCCACCGTGCCCATGTCATCGACATGACCGATGCTGCCGCCCTGCGGGCTCTCGTTGAGCAGGAGCGGCCGCATCTGATCGTTCCGGAAATCGAAGCCATCGCCACCGACGAGCTGCTACGTATCGAGGCCGATGGGCTGGCGACGGTTATCCCCACCGCCTTTGCCGCGCACACCACCATGAACCGCGAGCGGATCCGGGTTCTGGCCGCGGAAGAGCTGAAACTGCCGACCTCGCCCTATGCCTTTGTTGCCTCCCTTGAAGAGCTGCGTGCAGCCGCCCTCAGGCTGGGATTTCCCTGCTACGTAAAGCCGGTGATGTCGTCCTCGGGCAAGGGACAAAGCCGGCTGCAGAGGTCTGCCGACGTCGATGCAGCCTGGCAGACGGCCCTCGATGCCGGCCGCGTGCGCAGTCCGCGCATGATCGTGGAAGGGGAAGTTGAATTTGAGTCCGAAATCACGCTTCTGACCGTCCGTGCCGTCAGTGGTGGGCAGATCACGACACAATTCTGTGCTCCCATCGGCCATCGTCAGGTTGCTGGCGATTATGTGGAAAGCTGGCAGCCGCAGGCTCTGTCGGCGCTCGCACGGGCGCGGGCCGAGGAGATCGCCGGCAAGGTCACGGATGCGCTGGGCGGTCTGGGCATCTTCGGGGTCGAGCTGTTCATCAAGGGCGACGAGGTCTGGTTCAGCGAAGTATCTCCGCGTCCGCATGATACCGGGCTCGTGACCCTCGTCAGCCAGTACCAGAGCGAGTTTGCCCTCCACGCTCGGGCCATCCTCCGGCTTCCGGTGTCAACCGCGCTGCTCGCTCCCGGTGCGTCGGCGGTGATCTATGGCGGCTGCGATGCGCGCGCGATCGGCTTTGAAGGCATTGATGCGGCGCTAGCGGTACCGCAAAGCCAGCTGCGGCTGTTTGGCAAGCCTCAGTCCTATGTCAAACGGCGCATGGGCGTTGCCCTGGCACAGGGCAGCAATGTTGACGAAGCCCGGGCGCGGGCACGCAGCTGTGCCGCCGAGGTAAAGCCGCGGGTCATCGCCCAAGACTGAGGGCCGCGGCAGATGCCGGCCGGGCGCTTCTCAGCTCGGGTTTTCCAGGCTGAAGGTTTCGCGCTCGTCATCATAGGCGAAGAGCTCGGCAAAGCGCGCCCAGCTGACGACGGCGCGCAGGGTTTCTTCGGCGGCATCCTCGGACATATGGTCTTCCAGCTCGTCGAGAAACCGGCTCCACGGCGCGGTGTGGCTTGTCCGTTCGTCAAGTACACGCCGAATGTGGGCGGCCAGCGGCACGTTGAGACTTACGGCGCGGGCAAAGATGCGTTTGCGCTCATCCAGCTCGGCATTGACGAAGCTTCGCCCCAGTTCGGTCAGACGGATGTCGCCACCCTCGATTTCGGCCAGGCGCAGCAATTGCAGGGCCTCGGCGACGGGAAATAGTTCATCGATTTCAAACTGCAGGTCGGAGGCGATATCGGGAAGGTCAGCCTTGCCATTATAAGGCGGAGCCTCAACCGCCTCGAGCAAACCTGAGAGCACGTTGGCCGAGACCCGCGGCAGCAGCGTGCCGATGGTGGTGGTGGGAACCCGCTCGGGTAATTTGGTGCCGCGCTCACGCCGCGCCGTCATCTCGACATAGATGCGATCAACCAGCGCCAGGAATTTGGGGTCGTTGCGATCTCGCGGCTTGGGCAGATCAACCTTGATCTCGGTGACGATCCGTCCCGGATTGGTGGAGAAGATCAGGATCCGGTCGCACATCAAGACGGCTTCCTCGATGTTATGCGTGACCAGGATGATGCCCTTGATGGGCAGCTGGCCCTCGCCCCACAGTTCGAGCAGGTCGGTACGCAGGTTTTCCGCGGTCAGCACGTCCAGCGCCGAGAAGGGCTCGTCCATCAAAAGGATGTTGGGATGGACCACGAGGGCGCGGGCGAAGCCGACGCGCTGGCGCATGCCTCCGGAAAGCTCGCGCGGGTAAGCGCTTTCATAGCCGTCCAGGCCAATGAGGTCGATTCCGGCCAGGGCCCGCTGACGGATCTCCTTGGCGGGAAGGGCAAGAGCCTCAAGACCGAGCTCGACATTTTCGAGCACGGTCAGCCAGGGAAAGAGGGCAAAGCTCTGAAACACCATGGCGATGCCGCGGGCCGGGCCGCTGACCTTCTGGCCAAGGTACTCGACATTGCCGCCGGTCGGAGAAGAAAGGCCGGCGATCAGACGCAAAAGCGTCGACTTGCCGGAACCCGAGCGCCCCAGAAGTCCGACCAGCTCATTGTCGTGCAGGGTCAGATTGACCCCGTCCAGGACGAGGAGCTCGGCGCCGCCCGGACGCGGAAAGGCTTGCCGGACATTGCGCACATCAAGCAGTGGCGGGGCCTTCATCACGGTATCGGACATGATTGTCGGCTCCTTCAGGTGAGGCGGAATTTGCGTTCGGCATAGTTATAGAGCGGGCGCCACAGCACCCGGTTGACGACGACAACGAAGCCGCTCATCACCAGTGTACCAAGCACGATGCGATGAAAATCACCATCGTTGCTCGCTTGCATGATGTAGGCGCCAAGTCCGTGGGCCTCCACCGTACGGCTGCCCCAGCTTGCCAGTTCGGCGACGACGGCTGCGTTCCACGAGCCGCCCGAGGCGGTAATGGCGCCGGTTACGTAATAGGGAAAGACCGTCGGCAGCGCCACTTTGCGCCACCACAGCCAGCCATCGACATGCAGGTTCTGACTGGCATCGCGAAGTTCGCGTGGCAGGGCGGAGGCCCCGGCAATCACATTGAAGAGGATGTACCACTGGGTGCCCAGGATCATCAGGGGCGAGAGCCAGATGTCGGGGTTAAGCCGGAAAGTGACGATCACGTAGACCGCGATCGGGAAGAACAGGTTGGAAGGAAAGGCGGCGAGAAATTGGGCCACCGGCTGGACCACGCTCGTCAGCCGCGGACGCAGGCCGACATAGATGCCGATCGGGGTCCAGATCAAACTGGCCAGACCGATCAGGACAAAGACCCGGAGCGCGGTCAAAAAACCCAGAAAGACGGCGTCGCCCACATCGGCCAGGCTGAGACTTTGGGCGATGAAGCGGACGGCCTGCCACAGCGCCAGCGCCAGGCAGAGGCCGAGTACGCCATAGATGATCAGCTGTCCGCTGCGGCCACGCTCCTCGGAGCGGGTAGCGCCGCCGGCCAAAAATCTGGGCGGACGGATGCGATAGGTGCGCCGCATCGCAGCGCCGAAGGGGGCGGTCATCCGGTCCAGCAGACGCGAACGGCGATAGACCATGAGGGCCCAGGATTCGGGGGCATCGACGCTCGGCTCGACATCGATCTTGAAGCGGTCGGCCCAGCTGACCAGCGGGCGAAAGAGCAGCTGGTCGTAGATCACGATGACGACCGCCATGGCGGCGATCGCCCAGCCGATGGCGGGCAGATTGCGCTGGCTGATGGCCAGGGCAATGTAGGAACCGATACCGGGCACCGCGAAATTGATATGTCCGACGCTGATCGCCTCGGCCACGGTGATGAAGAACCATGCTCCGGACATGGACATCATCATGTTCCAGATGAGGGCGGGCATGGCGAACGGTACTTCGATCCGCCAGAACCGGCCCCAGCCGGTCAGGCCGAACATGCGGCCGGCTTCTACCAGCTCTTCGGGAACGGTGCGCAGGGACTGGTAGAAACTGAAGGCCATGTTCCAGGCCTGGCTGGTGAAGATGGCAAAGATCACGACGAATTCGGCACCCAGCTCCATTCCCGGCGCAAGGGAGAGGAAAAACAGCGTCGTCACCGAAATGAAGCTGAGGATGGGGACCGACTGCAGGATGTCGAGCAGCGGGATGAGGAAGGCCCCGGCGCGCGCCGACTTGGCCGCGAGTGTGGCGTAAGTGAATGTAAAGACTAGCGAAACCCCGAGCGCGATGAGCATGCGCAAGGCCGTCAGGAGAGCGTAATAGGGCAGGGCCGAGGGCGCGAGGCTGAGGGGCTCGGCCTGGAGCCTGGAGAGCGGCAGAACGACGGTTTGGCTGGCACCGGCGAGGGCGACGAGGAAGCCGATGACGAGGAGGGCCGCCACCACATCCCATTTGTCCGGCACGAAACGCCGGGTTTCGATGGAGACGGGCGGCAGTATTTTCATGCCCAGCGACTTTCGTTGCGTTGGGGCGGCAGATGGGGGCCGGTTGGTCGGGAGGCCGTAACATTCGGTGCGGCCGGGCGCAAATAACCACGGCTCGGCGCCCCGGCCAAGCGCTTTTTGCTGGTTGCAGGCGGGAAAACGCGGGCCCGTGCGAGGATCCAATTCGCCGCTATTTGCTGGGGGAATCATGCGCCCCGCTATTGCCAGTGTCACCGGCTTTGCCCTAAATGCTGATGACGAACCCGAGGGCTTGCCGCATTGGTGGCCAAGGGCATTCGTTAAGTTTCTTCGAATAGTGTTCGAGAAACGGATGTGAGATCGTGTGGGCACGCTTGTGTCGGCGCGACGGGCGAAACGGATCCAATTCATGGCGATGCGCGCAACCTCAAGGACGATCACGGGCACGGACGGCCTGTGCCTTGCCGCGCGCTCGTCATCCCAGCTCCGTCCTTCTAACGGCTCGCCGCAGGTCTCTAGCCTTCTGCTCCTTATCAGCCCCTGAGTTCCGTCAGGCCGCAAATCGTGGCTGGGCGCTCAGGGGATGGATCGGAGAAGAAGCAGTAGACCGCAACGGCTGATGGAAGGACAAATAGCCATGACGACGCATAAGGGCCCCTTGGAGCAGATCCGCATCTTTGACACCACGCTGCGGGACGGTGAGCAATCGCCGGGCGCAGCCATGACGCTCGACGAAAAGCTGGCAGTCGCCGACATGCTCGACGCCCTTGGTGTCGACATCATCGAAGCCGGCTTTCCCATTTCGTCGCCTGGTGACTTCGAAGCGGTGAGTCAGGTGGCGCGGCGGGTCAAGAATTCGGTGGTCTGTGGGCTGGCGCGTGCCGGCTTCAAAGATATTGACCGCGCCGGCGAAGCGCTCAAGGGCGCCCGCCAGCCGCGTATCCACACCTTCCTGTCGACCAGCCCCGTGCATATGAAGCACAAGCTGCAGATGGGGCCGAATGCGGTGCTGGACGCGATCGGTGCATCGGTCGCCAGGGCCCGCCGCTATACCGACGATGTCGAATGGAGCGCTGAGGATGCGACCCGTACCGAACGGGATTTTCTCTGCCGCTGCGTTGAGCTCGCGATCCGCTCGGGGGCTACGACGATCAATGTCCCCGATACCGTCGGCTATGCCACGCCGCAGGAATTCTTTGATCTGATCACGATGCTGCGCAGCCGCGTGCCCAATGCTGACAAGGTGGTGTTTTCCACCCACTGCCACAATGATCTGGGTCTGGCGGTCGCCAATTCCCTCGCCGGTGTCCTCGCAGGTGCCCGTCAGGTGGAATGCACCATCAATGGCATCGGCGAACGGGCCGGCAATGCCGCCCTGGAAGAGATCGTGATGGCGCTCAAGGTGCGCCAGGACGTGATGCCGTTTCAGACCGGGATCAAGACGCCGTTACTGGCCAAGGCCTCCAAGCTCGTCTCCAATGTGACCGGCTTTGTCGTCCAGGCCAACAAGGCGATCGTCGGCAAGAATGCGTTTGCCCATGAATCCGGCATCCATCAGGACGGCATGCTCAAGCACGTCGAAACCTATGAGATCATGCGACCGGAAGATGTCGGGGTGACCGGCAGCTCGCTGGTCCTCGGCAAACTTTCCGGGCGTCACGCGTTTCGTGACAAGCTGACAGCGCTCGGCTATGAGCTGTCCAACGCTGACTTCGAAGAAGCCTTCAGCCGCTTCAAGGCGCTGGCGGACAAGAAGAAGCACATATTCGATGAAGATCTGATCGCGCTGGTGGACGATGGCATGGTTCGCAGCCATGATACGATCTTCGTGAAAGCCCTGAAGGTTGCGACCGGGCTCGGGGTTGAACCCAGCGCGGAATTGACGTTGGTGGTCGACGGTGAGGAACGCCGGACCACGGCAGCCGGCGACGGCGCCGTCGATGCCATTTTCAGGGCTATTGGTGAGCTCTATCCGCACAGTGCATCGCTGGCGCTGTTCCAGATCCATGCTGTTACGGCAGGGACGGACGCCCAGGCGACAGTCACGGTGCGGCTTGAGGAAGACGGGCGCACGGTCACCGGGCGGGGCGCGGACACGGACACTCTGGTGGCCGCCGCGCACGCTTATGTCAATGCGCTCAACAAGCTGTTGGTGAAACGACAAAAGCAGGTACCTGAAGCACTTTCGCCCGCGACGACCGCATCGGCCTGAGGCCGGCTGCCGGTGAGGTGCAACGCGTAACCTGCTTGGAAAGGAATGGGCTCGTAAGCATGTTCGGCAGCCTTCTCGGCGCACTGTCGAGCGATATGGCAATTGATCTCGGCACAGCGAACACGCTGGTGTACGTGAAGGGGCGTGGTATCGTCCTCAACGAACCCAGTGTGGTTGCCACCATCCTCAATCGTGGTGGCAAGAAGCAGGTTCGTGCTGTCGGTAATGACGCCAAGATGATGCTCGGGCGTACCCCGGGCAACATCGAGGCGATCCGACCGATGCGCGACGGCGTGATTGCTGATTTCGAAATCGCGGAAGAGATGATCAAGCATTTCATCCGCAAGGTGCACAATCGCCGCTCCTTCGCAAATCCCATGATCATCGTCTGCGTGCCGTCAGGGTCGACGGCCGTGGAACGGCGGGCCATTCAGGAATCGGCGCTCTCCGCCGGCGCCCGTCGGGTCTTCCTCATCGAGGAGCCGATGGCGGCTGCAATCGGGGCCGGACTTCCGGTGAGCGAGCCCACCGGATCGATGGTTGTCGACATCGGGGGCGGGACCACGGAAGTTGCCGTGCTCAGCCTCGGTGGCATTGTCTACTCGCGTTCGGTGCGGGTGGGTGGTGACAAGATGGACGAGGCCATCATCGCCTTTATCCGTCGGCATCATAATCTGTTGATTGGCGAAGCCTCTGCCGAGCGTATCAAAAAGGCGATCGGCTCGGCGGCACCACCTGCCGAGGGCGGTGGCACGACCCTTGATATCAAGGGTCGCGATCTGCTCAACGGTGTTCCCAAGGAACTCACCATCACCCAGCGTCACATCGCCGAGGCTCTCGCCGAGCCGACATCGGCGATCGTCGAAGCGGTCAAGGTTGCGCTTGAAGCGACGCCGCCGGAACTGGCTGCGGATATCGTCGACAAGGGTATCGTGCTCACCGGTGGTGGTTCGCTGCTGGCCGGGCTCGATCAGGTGCTGCGCGAGGAGACAGGGCTGCCTGTCTCGATCGCCGATGACCCGCTGTCGTGCGTTGCATTGGGGACGGGCCGTGTTCTTGAACACACCAAGAATATGCGCCATGTGTTGACGACGGCCTTTTAACCGAAGGGGCGCCGACACGACGATGTAGCGGAGAAAGAGCGGATCGGCTTATGCCGCAGGGCAGCTTCAAGATCACAAGAGGCAAGGGGAGCGGTCAGCTTCCGCTTGCGGTTGTCGCGATCCTCGCCGTGATCTTGGTGCTGGTGGGCAAGGCGCAGTCGCCCTTCTTTAACCGGATCCGCGCCGGCTTTTCAGATCTGAGCCGGCCGGTTCTGGAGGCCGCGCGCACGCCCTTCGATATCGGTGCGCGCTGGGCCTCCGGGCTCGGCAACGTGTTTGATGTCTACCAGGAAAATCTGGCGCTGACGGCGCAAAATCAGCGCTTGCGGCACTGGCAGACGGCGGCGCTGCTGCTGGATAAGCGCATCAAGCGCTACCAGCAACTCCTGCATGTGGTGCCCGACCCGGCGCTGAAGACCGTGACCGCACGGGTCATTGGTCATGTGGCGCGGCCCTTCGTTCAGACCCTGATCTTGGATGCGGGCGCGCACAATGGCCTGCACCCGGGTGAAGCGGTGATCGCTCCCAGTGGCATGGTCGGACGGATTTTTGTCACCGGTCAGCGTACCTCCTGGGTGATCCTGCTGACCGACCTGAATTCGCGGGTGCCGGTTCGCACGGTCAAAGGGGATGTTCACGCCATTCTGACCGGTGACAATACGCCGACGCCTTTGCTCGATACCGTCAGCGATCCGGCCAAGCTCAAGGCTGGAGATCAGGTGGTCACAAGTGGCGATGGTGGCGTTCTGCCGCCAAACCTGCCGATCGGGGTTGTGGTCAAGGACGGAGAGGTGATGCGGGTGGTGCTGTTTGCCGATCCCTCAACCACCGATGATGTCTCCATTGTCACCTACAAACACCGGCCAGGCGCGGTGCCAAAGCCGGGTACGAGCGGCCTGCCAAAGACCCCACTCTCCGTTGAGGCCGCATCAGCAAGGTCTACTCTTGCGCCCGCGCCTGTGCCGCCCATTCCGGGCAGCACCGCAACGAACCCCGGGCAGGGCTTGACGGCCACCGCTGCAGCAGCGTCCGCGGGCGCAGTGGCGCCGTCCGCGACCAATGCCACGGCGGTCGCCGGTGGCGAAGCTACAGCCAGTCCTATCGCCGCGGGCCATGGAACGGCAGCCGGCAGTGGGACCGCTATGGCCAGCGGGACCGCGCAACAGAATGCCGCGCCGCCTCTAACTGCGGGGCAAGCTGCGCCGGGCGCGGTCCGCACAGGTGGCAATAACTCTGGCGCGGCGTCCGCGCGTGGAGCTGGGCAAACAGCGGCGCCGGCTACAGCAAAGACGGGTCCTAGTGCGCAGCCGTCGACGACGGGAGGCTGAGACGGCATGGAACGCTCCGGCCTTTTCGTGACACCACTGTCGAGCGCCATTCCGGCGTTCATCGGCGTTTGCGCCGTGATCTTGGCCAACCTGCCGCTTGAGCCGCTTGGCGGGTTTTTGCCGGCCCCTTTGCTGGCCCTGATGCCTGTCTATTTCTGGGGGCTCGTCCGTCCGGACCTGATGCCGCCTGCGGTCGCGTTTGGCCTTGGCGTGCTGCAGGATTTGTTTTCGGGCGGCCCGCCAGGGGTGTGGGCTATGGCTTTTGTTGCCGTCTACGCGCTCATCGACACCCAGCGCGATTTTTTTGCCGGCCTATCAGGCCTTGGGGCCATTCTTGGCTTTGCCCTGGCGATGGTGATTGCAGGCATTAGCGCCTATGCGGTCAGCGCCTTTTATGACTGGCAACTGCCGCCGTCATTGCCTGTGCTGGCCGAGATTGTCGTGAGTGTCGTCGTCTACATTCCGGTCGCCCTGCTCTTTGGTGTCATCCACCGCCGTCTGGTGGGAGCAAGGCGGAGCGAACTCTGATGCCGCTGTTCGACCGCAAGGACAAGAGCCGATATAACGTGTTCACGCGGCGTACGCTCATCGCCGGTGGCGGAATGGCCGCGGTCTTTGCCACATTGGCCGGCCGTCTCTACCAGTTGCAGATCGTGGAAGGGCAGACCTTCATGACGCGGGCGGAGGATAACCGCGTCAATCAGCGTCTTCTGGCACCACTGCGTGGGCTTATTCTCGACCGCTTCGGTGTTGCGCTCGCCGACAATCGGCGCAATTACCGTGTCCTGATCGTCAAGGAGCAGGCCAGCGAAGGGGTTGAAACCGCACTCGAAAACCTATCCCGCATCATCACGCTGAGCCCTGAGGATCGCGAACGGGTGTTGCGGCAGATAAGGGACAATCGCGCTTTCGTGCCGGTGACGGTGATCGAAAACCTCAACTGGGAAGCGTTTTCCAGCATCAATCTGCATCTTCCGTATCTGCCGGGAATCGTGCCGGACGTCGGCGAAACCCGCAGCTATCCCTTTGGCGCCGAGATGAGCCACATCATCGGCTATGTCGGGGCGGTAACGGAAGCAGACATAAAGCGTGACCCCAACCCGCTGCTGTCCTTGCCGGGCTTCCGGATTGGAAAACGTGGGATCGAAAAGCAGTTTGATCCCGAGATCCGGGGCAGTGCCGGTACCGATCGCGTTGAGGTCAATGCCTATGGCCGCGTCATACGCGAGCTGTCGCGGGATCCTGGAATTCCCGGGGACAATGTCTATTTGACCATCGACAGCCAGGTTCAGGATGTTCTTACCCGCGCACTGGGGGATCAAAGTGCGGCCTCAGTGGTCATGGACGTGGAAACCGGGGACGTTCTGGCGCTCGCCTCCACGCCAGGCTACGACCCCAATCTCTTCAATGTCGGGATCAGCGAGACGCAGTGGCGGGCGTTGACGACGAACGATCATGACCCGCTTCTGAACAAGGCCATCGCCGGGGTCTATCCGCCGGGATCAACCTTCAAGCCGAGCGTCGCGCTCGGCGGTATCGAGGCGGGATTTGGCGATCTGCAGGTGTTTTGCACCGGCTCCCTGCGCCTTGGTGATCATGTATTCCATTGCTGGAAGCATTCCGGTCATGGGCTCATGACGGTGACAACGGCCCTGCAGCAGTCCTGCGATGTCTTTTTCTACACCATGGCCATGAAGCTCGGCATTGACGGCATCGATGCCAGCACCCATGCCCTGGGCCTTGGCCAGCCGACGGGTATCGAGCTTCCGGGCGAGCGCGCCGGACTGATACCTTCGCCGACCTGGAAAAGGTCTGTTCTGGGGCGGCCGTGGGAAGAAGGTGAAACCCTCGTGACCGGTATTGGTCAGGGCTATGTTCTGGCTACGCCGGTGCAGCTCTGCACTCTTGCCGCCCGCATTGCCAGCGGCCGGGCCGTCGTGCCCCGGCTCACCCGCTATATCGGGCAGACACCACAGCCGCATACCCCAGCGCCGCGATTGCCGTTTTCTCCAGAGGCGTTCAAGCTCGTCCGTGAAGGCATGCGCATGGCGGTCAATGTTCCAGGTGGAACCGCTTATGCGCGACGGATCACCAAGCCCGGCTTCGAGATGGCCGGAAAAACCGGTACCGCGCAGGTGCTGCGCATCACCATGGCGGAACGGGCGGCTGGCGAGACGCGGACCAACGGACTGCCGTGGAAATACCGCGACCACGCACTCTTCATCTCGTTTGCCCCGGTCGAGGCTCCACGATATGCCTGTGCTGTGGTAATCGAGCATGGTGGCCCCTTGGAACCCCTCCAGGTCCAGGTGGCTCATGAAGCGCTGCTGTTTACCCAGGAACGCGACCCGGCCCGCCTGCCGCCAGCAAAGCCCGCTACTGTCGCTGATCTGCGTCGGACCTATGCCCTGAAATGATCGCTCGCCCCTACGCCACGGCCCGTCGCACCCTCTCGCTCTCCGACAAGCTGATGGAGATCAACTGGGGCCTTGTGATGCTCATCACCGTCATCGCCTGTGTGGGCTTTGCGATGATGTATTCCGTGGCCGGTGGCCACCTGTCGCCCTGGGCGGGCAAGCAGATGGTCCGCTTTGTTGCCGGGCTCGTGATCATGGTGGCGATTGCCTGCGTCGATATCCGGACCTGGATGGAATGGGCCTATCCCGCCTATGCCCTGGCGCTGCTGCTGCTTGTTGCGACCACTGTGGTCGGCAAGGTGGGTGGCCTCGGGGCGCAGCGCTGGATCGCCTTGGGCCCGGTCGAGCTGCAGCCTTCGGAACTGATGAAGATCAGCCTGGTGCTTGCGCTCGCCCGTTACCTGCACGGCCTTGGTGTCGAGGAAGTTTCGTCGCCGACCAAACTCGCCATTCCGCTGGCGATGATCGGAGTACCGGTGGTGCTGGTGCTGATGCAGCCCAATCTCGGCACGGCCACGATCATCGGCCTCAACGGAGTATCCCTGCTGTTTCTTGCCGGCCTCTCGTGGTGGTGGATCCTGCCTGCACTCGGTGGTGCGATCGCATCGGTGCCGATTGCCTGGCGGTTTCTGCACCCCTATCAAAAGCAGCGGATTTTGACCTTCCTTAACCCCGCGCGCGATGCGCTTGGCGCCGGATGGAACATATCCCAGGCGGAAATTGCACTTGGCTCCGGCGGGCTTCTGGGCAAGGGGTTCCTGCATGGTACCCAGAGCCGCCTCAATTTCCTGCCAGAAAAGCAGACTGACTTCATCTGGACCGTAATCGGCGAGGAGTTTGGCCTGATCGGCTGCATCGCTTTGCTCGTGCTGTTTGCGGTTGTGATTGGCTATGGGGTACGCATAGCAATGTCGTCGCGTAGCCAGTTTGGCCGTCTCCTTGCCATCGGTGTGACGCTCAATTTCTTCTTCTACATCATGATCAATGCCTCGATGGTGATGGGGCTTATTCCGGTGGTTGGCATTCCCATGCCGCTGATTTCCTACGGTGGAACGGCCATGCTCTCGGTGATGGTGGGCTTTGGCCTTCTGCTCAGCGTGCATGTCCACCGCCAGGTCGAAATACCCCGCGGTTCGGGCTCCATACTTTGAGCATTGATGATGGACAGGGTAGGGCGAGCATGATACATGCCCGCTTCTTCTTCGGCCCGTGGGCCCGAGGGGGCGCATAGCTCAGTCGGTAGAGCAGCTGACTCTTAATCAGCGGGTCCCAGGTTCGAATCCTGGTGCGCCCACCAATCAAATCAAAGACTTATGATTTAATGGGGTGGCCCCAATCGGCGCTTGGGGACATTTCGGGGTAGCGCGGGCCCTAACTGCCCAACTGCAGCGACAAAATTCTTGAAATCGGCTTCATCGCTCGGTGCGGATGGCATCTCTGAGGCCTGTCCCGTCCCCAAAGGAGGTGGTCTCCTATCAATGCCCGTGATAGCGGGCACGGCTGATACTTGCGAGTTGGCCCATGCCGTTGCTTCCGGGCCGGTCGCGCGCCGGTGACATCCTCATAACTTCAATGAGGGCATGGACGCCGTCCCACCAGGCTCGCCGCTCTCTGGTGTTGTGCTCCTACTTGCTGCAAGGCTTGCTGAAAATCGGCTACGGAGTGTGACCGCTGGAGGCGCAGTGTTTGGGTGCAGCATTGGTCAGGGGTTGAACCCGCCACTAAGCACCATATAATACTTTTCAGCCATATAGCGTGCAGGGATGGCCGTGACCGTTCGCAAAACCAGGCAACGTTCTGCGCATTTGTGGATCTACGTCCTTACGCTCAGTTGTATAACACTGATTCCTTTGGGATGGTATTTGCTGAAGCCTTGGTGGCCTTGGGAGCATTCGCTATTGGCGGCCGTACTGGGAGCAACCGCCGTGCTGGTCGCGCGTGTTGCAACGCGCATCGTTGGCAGTTCCAATACGCGCGCTGAGTAACCAGACCCTACATTTGTTCGCCGACGCTATCGGGTCAAGAGTTGCTCCTCGACCTGGCCATCTCTGAGCTTTTCTGAGGCGGGGTGCCCCCACCCAGTTCCGGACACCTGGACGTGGAAAACTGCTTCGTTCCGCCCCTTCGATGACGAACACGGGAGTGACGTGGTTCGGTCAGTATGTGGAACGCACGCCATCATAGGCTGCGTCCGCAACGGCGAAAGCAAATACCTGAGCCCGTTGTACCAACCGACGTTCCCGCAAAATCATTGTCAAGGTAATGCAGGCACCGCAGCGTTACCTAGGCGCAGGCAGTCTTAAGGTGATGGTCGCAGCGCGCGGTAGATGGTGTTGCGTGAGACGCCAAGCGCGCGCGCCGCGGCCGAGATGTTTCCATCATGACGCTGCAGCGCTGCTGCTACCGCTCCTGCGCGCAGCGCCCGCAAACCCGCTTCATCGCCGGGATCCGGATCGTAGGGTGCATTTGAGCGATCCTGCAGCGGAAGATCTTCGAGGAGATCCTCCGGTAACTCGGCCAGACCGATAAGGCAGGTATCCCGGGCCATAATGGCGGCGGTGCGCAGCATATTGGTGAGCTGACGAATATTGCCTGGCCAGTGGTAGCGCCGGAATGCTTCGAATACCTCCGGAGCGATCTTGAGCATGGCACCGCCTTGGGCGGAAAGAATGCGCGCGATGAGAGTCTCAATGTCCGTGCGTTCACGCAAGGCCGGCAGGCGAACCACCAGCCCGTTCAAACGGTAGTAAAGATCCTGGCGGAATTCTCCGCGCCGCATCATGTCCTTGAGATCGCGATGCGTGGCGCAGATGACGGTGATGTCAACCGGACGTTCCCGGGTTGCCCCGAGCGGCAATACCACCCGTTCCTGCAGGACACGCAGCAGACGGGTCTGCAGCGTCAGCGGCATGTCGCCGATTTCATCGAGAAACAGCGTGCCACCGTCGGCCAGAAGAATCTTCCCCGGACTGCCACGCCGCCGAGCCCCGGTGAACGCACCTTCTTCGTAGCCGAACAGCTCGGACTCGATCAGCGATTCGGGAAGGGAGGCACAGTCGATGGCAACGAACGGCCCGGAGCGTCGCTCCGATTCGCTGTGAATGGCATGTGCCAGCAGTTCCTTACCCGTGCCGGTTTCGCCAAGGATGATGGTCGGGATGGCATGGCCCCGTGTCATGCGCAGCTTGCCGATCACCGCGGCGATCGCCGGATCGCCGGTATCGAGATCGGCCAGCGTCGGCTCGCCGCTGGGCGCGGCCTTTGCACTGCCGCTCCGGCTTGCCCGTGTATCGCTCTCCGACCCAAGGTCCGTCTTTGGCCTGTCGGACCCGCACGCCGTCTCCGCCGGTATCGCCTTATGGAGGCCGTCACCACAATTGACCTCGATGCGTGCGAGCAGCGCCTGCCCATTGCGTAAATTTAGCCGCACCAGAGCGCCCGCGGTACCACGCCGCTGCAGCAGTGCCGGCACGTCAATGTCGAACAGTGATACCAGTGAGTGTTCGGTAATCTGTCTGGTGTCACCCTTGATGCCGAGGAGCGCCAGCGCATTGGGATTGGCCGCAAGCACCCGTCCATGGGCATCGAATGCGACGATGCCTTCAAGCAGCGTACCGAGCAGTTCGGGGCGGGCATGAAAGTGGACCCGCAGGGCGTCCGAAAAGGCCTCAATGAACAGCTGGTTCTCGATCATGCGCGTCGACATGCGAACCAGTTCCATGGTGTGGGGATGATAGTGCTCCTGGGGCCCGGACACGTCGAGCGCGCCGATCAATTCCCCGCGCGGACCGATGATCGGGCAGCACGAGCAGGTCAGAATGCGATTGACCGAAAGAATATGCTCATCCCCGTGTACCAGGGTCGCGCGTCGGTCCGCGAGTGCGGTACCGATGGCATTGGTTCCCTTGCTGTCTTCCGACCAGAGAACGCCGGGTTTGAGCGCGACCTGCTCGGCCTTCTGCAGAAAATCACCGTTGCCGAGGGAATGCATGATCAGACCGCGCTGGTCGGTGAGCAGAACCACGCTATGGGTATTGAGGATCTGCTGGTGCAGCAGCTCCATCACCGGTTGGGCATGGGTAAACAGGGACCGGTGCTGTTCTGCCAGTTCGACGAGCGCACTGCGACTGAGCGCGCTGTAATCCGGTCGCAAGCGCTCTGATAGTCCCAGCCTGCGTGCCCGTTCATGCCACAGGGACACTACTTCAGCCCGCTCGGCAACCGGCAGTGCCGCCCCTGGGTTTAGCGCCGACTGCATGACAGTCGATCCGTTTCCCATCAGCCCCCCTTCACGGCGCGTGCAGCCTATGAATGGCGGATTTCGCCGTGGGTCTCAGCCTAATGCGGGGTTATTTGTAGCGTATAGTACGGGTTTTCCCTTAGCCCAGCAGGCTCAGGCAGCGCGCGGGCTCGGGCCCGCGGCTAGCTGAACGCAAATTCATGTGCCGGTTACCTATTCGGAAGAAAGCGTTAGAGATTTGTGCCCTTAGGGTGACTGTTTGCAATGGGAAGAGGGGTTGCTGACTGAACCAGTCGCCGCCGGCGGGCAGGTTGCGGCAACTCCAGGGGATGCCTGAACAGCTTTCGGGCCATGATACAGCAGCGGCACGGTGCTGCTGCTGGCCAGCTTGCTGGTCAGCGCTGACTGGCCCGCCGGGAAGCCATTTTGTCGGAGCAGAAACGCCATGATGTCCACGTACTGCTTAGGGGTGAGCGAACCTGGCGCATAGGCGGGCATGTTCACGGACATAAAAAGATAAATATCCTCGACCTTGTAGTTGGCCTTCTTCGAGGCAAAAATTGGTCCTTTCAGGGCTGGGCCAACCATCCCCTGTTCGTGTTTGCCATGGCACATGGCGCATTTCTGCTCATAGGTCGCATGTCCCGTGTGGGCTTGGGCGGCGGTGTACAGTGCCGGCACCGCCGCCTCGCCGCGCTGGCTACCCAGCGCGGCGAAGCCCAGGGATAACGCGAGCAATGCTCGACGTAACCGCATCAGAGCACCACTCCTCTCAACGCAGTGCGAAGACATAGAGGTGACCGCCGCGAGGAATACTCTTCACGACAGGAACCATCTTGCCGCCCCAGATCGGTGTACCACCGCCCCAGCCAGCAAGAATCGCTACGTACTGCTTGCCGTTGACCATGAAGGTCGAGGGCGGTGCGATGATGCCGGAGGAAAGCTTGGGGCTGCGCCACAGGATCTTGCCAGTTTGTGCATCGAAGGCATAGAGATGCCCGCGGGCCGAGCCACTGAACACCAGTCCCCCGGCCGTGCTCATTGCACCAGCATCCCACGGCAGGGCGCTGTCGTGATTCCAGGCCTGGCGACCGGTATCGACGTTGATGGCCTGCAGCGCACCCCAGCTGTGGTCGGCCGGATCGTGCACCACCTCGAAGCTTTCACCGAGGTAGGGCAGGCCGGCGTGGTAGAACGTCGGAGCGCCCTTCATGGTCATGCAGGTGTGCATGGTCGGCACATAGGCCATATGTGTCTGGGGGTCTACCGAGATTGGCCACCAGTTCTTGCCGCCGAGGAAACTCGGGCAGGTGAAGATCTGCTTGGTCATGGTCGGCCGCAGCGCGTTGTTGGTGTATGGCAGGCCGTCTTTGAAGCCCTCGACCGAAGTGGCACGGGTAAACGGCTCGGCGTAGATCAGCTTGCCGTTGACCCGGTTGATTGCATAGAACCAGCCGTTGCGGTCAGCGTGAACGATGGCCTTATATTCCTTGCCATGATAGCTCAGGCTGGTGAGCACCGGCGTGTTCACACCGTCGTAATCCCATGAGTCATGTGGCGTGTACTGGTAGTACCACTTGATCTTGCCGGTGCTTGGGTCGAGCGCCAAAAGCGAGTCGGTAAAGAGGTTCAGACCCGGGCGCAGCTTGGCGAGCCAGGGGCTGGGATTGCCGACGCCCCAGAACAGCGTATTCGTGCTCGCATCATAGGTACCGGTGAGCCAGGCCGAACCGCCGCCGTGCTTGTACATGCCTTTCGGCCAGGTGTTGCCGCCGAGATGTCCCGGGGCAGCGGTGGTCCACCGGCGCCAGAGCAGGGCACCGGTCTTCGCGTCCAGAGCCTGGATGAAGTCGCGCGCACCATACTCGCCACCTGACTCTCCGACGATGACCATGCCTTTGAGGATCATTGGCGCAAGCGTCATCGCATAGCCGACGTCGGCCGGCTTTAACTCACGCTGCCAGACCACCTTGCCGGTCATGGCGTTCAACGCAACAACATAGTTGTCAAGCGTGGCCATGTAGACATTGTCGCCGTAGAGGGCGACACCGCGATTGACGACGTCACAGCAAACCGTCTTGAAGCCAACGCCCTTCATGGGCTTGACATACTTCCAAAGGACCTTACCGGTGACCGCATTAAGCGCGATCAGATGGTCCTTTGGGGTGGTGATGAACATGTACTGCCCATTCACGATCGGAGTTGATTCATAGCCCTGCTTCAGGTGGCTTTGGTAACTCCATACTTCATGCAGCGTGTTGACGTTCGCGGTATTGATCTGCTTGAAAGGCGCATAGCTCCGACCGGCGTAGTCCCGCCGGAACATCAGCCAGCCATTGTCGTTCTGGGCTGCAGCCAGACGGGCATTGGTGACCTGTGGATAGCCGGCAGCCAGCGCAGCTGTGGCAGGTGCTAGCGCAACGGCCAGCGAGACCCCGAGCCACAGCCGGCTGAGCCGGTGTTTTGTCTGGTTAACCTTCATAGTCGAATACTCCCCACTGTATTGCTGACGGGCGCGACAGGTCCGGTAGCCCACCGGCAACCCGTCACAAGCCACGATCCTGCAAGGCACGTGCCACGCCGAGGCATTGCGCAGAAGTCGCGCAAACATAGTCATGTTCGTGATCTCCTGGTGGTTGAAATCAAGTTTTGCAGGTGCGAAGGCAGCAGCTCAGGTGTTGCGCTTCGCAACAATTGTCCGAAACGACTGCTACGCTGCGATACACCGCTGGCCTCTTGCTGCATGCGCGACACGCGGGCGCGGACGTTTTCCCGCAACGTTGCAGGTGAGAGGCCCCGATCCCCGCGTGACGATCCGATTGCCTGTAGATCAGCTATTGCGTTTCGGCACACCCCTGTCGCTGCATAGCGCAACCCCTTCGCTCAAAGGCTGGTCTCAGCGAGCAGAAGTCCGCGCAGTCTGGAGTTGGCACGTCGCTTGCAGAACATCTCTTGCAAATCGTCGATTCGCGTCGACTCAACAGTGGGGCCATGCTCATGTCGCTAAATCCAAGTAATCACGGACGCGTCAAAATCCAACTCAAGCCGCGCTACGAGAATTATATCGGCGGCAAGTGGGTGCCGCCGGTCAAAGGCCAGTACTTCACGAATACCACTCCGGTAACGGGTGGCGCGTTGTGCGATGTGCCACGCTCTGGGGCCGAGGATATCGAGTTGGCCCTTGATGCGGCACATGCGGCGAAAGCTGCCTGGGGCAAGACCTCTGCGGCCGAGCGCGCGGTATTGATGAACAAGATTGCCGACCGGATGCAGGAGAAGCTTGAATATCTTGCTACGATCGAGACCTGGGACAACGGCAAGCCGATCCGCGAGACGATGGCGGCTGATGTGCCGCTCGCGATTGACCACTGGCGTTATTTCGCCGGCTGCATCCGCGCTCAGGAAGGTGCCGTGAGCCAGATCGACGACGATACCGTGGCCTATCATTATCACGAACCGCTCGGCGTGGTCGGGCAGATCATTCCCTGGAACTTCCCGCTCCTGATGGCGACCTGGAAGCTCGCTCCCGCGGTTGCGGCTGGCAATTGCGTGGTACTGAAGCCCGCCGAGCAGACACCACTGTCGATCCTGCTGCTGATGGAAGTGATCGGTGACCTGCTTCCGCCCGGCGTGGTGAATGTGGTGAACGGCTTCGGCGTGGAGGCTGGAAAGCCGCTTGCTTCGAGCCCGCGGATTGCCAAGATCGCCTTCACCGGCGAGACCACCACGGGCCGGCTGATCATGCAGTATGCGGCTCAGAACCTTATACCGGTAACGCTTGAACTCGGTGGCAAGTCTCCGAACGTTTTCTTCGAGGATATCTGCCGCAAGGACGATGAGTTCCTCGACAAGGCGATCGAAGGCTTTGTACTGTTCGCCCTGAACCAGGGGGAGGTCTGCACCTGCCCGTCGCGTGCGCTGATCCAGGAATCGATCTATGACAGGTTCATGGAACGGGCCCTGAAGCGTGTTGCGGCGATCAAGCAGGGCGATCCGCTTGATCCGACGACCATGATCGGTGCTCAGGCTTCCCAGGAGCAGCTCGAGAAGATCCTCACCTACCTCGACCTCGGTAAGAAGGAAGGTGCCCAGTGCCTCGCTGGTGGCGAACGCAACCAGCTTGGGGGGGACTTCAAGGATGGCTTCTACATCAAGCCGACGGTATTCAAAGGTCACAATCGTATGCGCATCTTCCAGGAGGAAATCTTCGGACCGGTGGTATCGGTTACGACCTTCAAGGACATGGACGAAGCGCTCGCGATCGCCAATGATACGCTCTATGGCCTCGGCGCTGGCGTGTGGTCGCGGGAAGCGAATATCTGCTACCGCATGGGCCGGGCCATAAAGGCCGGACGAGTGTGGACCAACTGCTATCATGCCTATCCGGCACATGCGGCTTTTGGTGGCTATAAACAGTCCGGTATCGGGCGCGAGACGCACAAAATGATGCTTGATCACTATCAGCAGACCAAGAACCTTCTGGTAAGCTACTCACCCAATGCACTTGGGTTCTTCTGAGGTAAGCCATGGATGCTGGCCGTGTCAGTGCTACGGAAGCGGCGTTGGAGCTGATCGCCGAGCTCGTGGGGCTGCACGGCCCACTCATGTTTCATCAATCGGGGGGCTGCTGCGATGGCAGCGCCCCGATGTGCCTGCGGCGGGGTGAACTTGTGATCGGTGCGCAGGACGTTTACCTCGGCCAGATTGGTGGCCAGCCCTTTTACATGGGAGCTGCGCAGTTCGAGTACTGGCAGCACACCTACCTGATCATCGATGTGGTCCCTGGCCGTGGCGGCATGTTCTCACTTGAGGGGCCACTCGGCAGGCGCTTCATCACCCGCTCGCGGCTGTACACTGAGGACGAGGAAGCCCTTTTGCCACCGGTCCACTACGGTCCGGTGGGGTGAGCGTCCTCGCCTGTGGGTCAAGGGTGCTGTACGAAGGGCGCAGGCGACACGTCGGGCCAGCTCTCCTCTGCGCTAAGCATTGGTCGCGGCAAGGGTGCGCCGGGCACTCCCGGTGCCGCTCACCCGCGAGAGCCATTGAGCAGAGAGCTGGGAATTACAGTTCTAAAAGCCTGGTACCTGCTGCCGCCTCAGCGCTGGCCGTTCTCTAAGTCCCTGACCGCACCTCTTGCCGCGCTGGTTGTAAACGCCGCGTAGGCCTTGAGCGCCTGAGACACATGCCGCGTGCGCGCATCAGGCTTGAAGGCCTTGGTACCCTTGGCAAGCATTGCAGTGCGACGTCGGGTGAGAACTGCCTCATCTACGTCAAGTTCGATCGAACGCTTCGGGATGTCGATGGCGATGGTGTCGCCATCTTCGACCAGACCGATCAGGCCGCCTTCTGCAGCTTCGGGCGATATATGACCGATCGAGAGGCCCGAGGTGCCACCGGAGAAGCGTCCGTCGGTAATCAGCGCGCAATCTTTGCCCAGGCCCTTGGATTTCAGGTAGCTTGTGGGATAGAGCATTTCCTGCATTCCTGGTCCACCGCGTGGGCCCTCATAGCGGATTACCACGACATCGCCGGCCTTGATCTTCCCGGTGAGAATGGCGCTGACCGCCGTGTCCTGGCTTTCAAAGACCCGCGCAGGTCCGCGGAAAGTGAGGATGCGCTCATCCACGCCGGCGGTCTTCACAATGCAGCCGTCCGCGGCGAGATTGCCATAGAGCACGGCCAGTCCGCCGTCTTTGGAAAAGGCATGTGCCGCTTCCCGGATCACGCCTGCTTCACGATCCAGATCCAGCGTTTTCCAACGATTGGCCTGGCTGAATGCCACCTGCGTGGGAATACCACCTGGTGCCGCTTTGTAGAACTCATGCACCGACGGGTTATTGGTGCGACGAACGTCCCAGCGCTGTAACGCCTCAGCCAGTGTCGCAGCATGAACCGTAGGGACGTCACTATGAATCAGGCCAGCACGCTCCAGCTCGCCAAGTATCGCCATGATACCACCGGCACGGTGCACGTCTTCCAGATGCACGTCTGATTTGGACGGGGCAACCTTGCACAGACAAGGAACGCGGCGCGAGAGGCGATCAATATCGGCCATGGTGAAATCTACCTGGCCTTCATGAGCGGCTGCCAGCAGGTGCAGTACCGTGTTGGTCGACCCACCCATGGCGATATCGAGACTCATTGCATTTTCAAATGCAGCAAAACTGGCGACACTGCGCGGCAGCACGCTGTGGTCGTCCTGTTCGTAATAGCGCCGGGTGTTGGCAACAATCAGGCGCCCGGCCTCGCGGAACAGCTTTTCGCGGTCAGCATGGGTCGCCAGCACTGATCCATTGCCGGGAAGCGACAGGCCGAGAGCTTCGGTTAGGCAGTTCATCGAATTGGCGGTGAACATGCCTGAACACGAGCCGCAAGTGGGGCAGGCTGAGCGCTCAATGACCTTGACTTCCTCGTCACTTATTTTTTCGTCAGCAGCTGCAACCATCGCATCGATAAGATCGAGTGCAACTTCTTTACCCTTGACCGTAATCTTGCCGGCTTCCATGGGCCCGCCAGATACGAATACCGCCGGAATGTTGAGGCGCAGTGCTGCCATCAGCATGCCGGGCGTGATCTTGTCGCAGTTGGAAATACACACCATCGCATCCACGCAATGGGCGTTGCACATATATTCGACACTGTCGGCGATCAGCTCGCGCGAAGGCAAACTATAAAGCATGCCGTCATGGCCCATGGCGATGCCGTCATCGACCGCGATGGTGTTGAACTCGCGCCCGACCCCACCTGCAGCTTCAATTTCCCGGGCAACCAGCTGGCCAAGGTCCTTGAGATGGACATGTCCGGGCACAAACTGTGTGAAGGAATTGACCACGGCAATAATCGGTTTGCCGAAGTCCGCATCCTTCATGCCGGTCGCACGCCACAATCCACGGGCGCCTGCCATGTTGCGGCCGTGGGTGGTGGTTCGAGATCTGTAAGTTGGCACCGCGAAACTCCTAAGGCTGGACGCTGAGCGTGTTCTGGCAAATGGCAGGGTGTCGATACAAGAATTCTCCTGGCCGCAACAGCTATGCAGCATGCGATTGCCGGCGATGGCGATGGCTTCAGCATGCCACGATCGCGCCACGCGCCTATCGCGAAAGCATCGGCGGAGGAAAATCACGGTGATATCTATAATAAAATTACGTAACAATGTAAAAGCAATGGAAAAAATTTATCTATATTCATTTGGCTCAAATAAAAATAAACAATAAATGGTGCTGTAATCGGAAAATGACATCAAATTACTTTTACGTCCAAGTTTATTTTAACAATAACAGCAGGTGTACTGGCCATCATTTGAGCTTGATATCCAAATTTGAATTATGTGGCATCATTCTGCGTGTGCCTGGGGCCGGAAGACCTGGCTGCTCTCGGCTCCCACGTCGCCGAAAGGCGAGGGCGCGCGTATCGTTGTCCTTGCGGGAGGGGGCTGCGATCTGGGGCTGGGTCTTGGCGCGTCATGCCAAGCGCCTCGATCAGCCCCGTGCAGACTGTTTGTCTTCTTCGTTCTCGGCGGTCAGAATTTCGAAAACACGGGCAGCCTTGCCGTTCAGGTTGTGCCCGGACTTGGCGAGCGCATCTGCCTCTCCCTCTGCCCACAATACCGCCTCTTCGACTTCCGCGAACGTGGGAGACAGCGCCAAGATCTCCATCAGCGTCGCATCGTCCACTTTCCCCACGAGATGGAGCAGCTCATCTTTGGTAATCATGGGACCTGTCTTTCAGGGCAAAAGCCCGCGTCGCCAGCTCTTCCACCTTTGAGTTTCCTCTGAGGCGCTTGGGCCTGGCGATCGCGAGCCCTCCATCATGCATCTGCGGCAGAATTGGTACCTCGCATGGGCAGATCCCCATCCCGTAGGAACGGTTCACTACCGTACTTCTCCATTCTTGCCTCCGCATGAAGGCAGCTTCATGCTGATACACTGGTCGCTAGAGTTGTTGACCTGTCTCAAGTGGCTGCAAGCCAACGTGAATGTGCTATGTCATATGATGTCGATGGACGGTACGCCCAGCTTTGCAAAGCGTGACAGACCGTAGCGTCCTGCCTTACGTCGACAAATCAGCAGCAAAATATCCCAGGCCGGCCGGGAACTCCGAGCACAGGTGTGGTTCAATCAATGTCATTGCAGCTCAGCATGCGCGCCCCGAGGCGGCGAAATTCTGCCTCAGCCTCAGCACTGGAGCCGTTGACGTCGATGGGACGGCAGCAATCGTGCACCACAACCACTTCCATCCCATGGACTGAGGCGTCTTCGGCTGAATAACGGATGCAGAAGTCTAGAGCCAGACCGGCAAGAAATATCCGCGACAAGCCGCGCTCCTTGAGATAGCCGACGAGACCTGTGGGCGTAACGCGATCATTCTCATAAAAGGTTGAATAAGAATCGATCCGGCGATCTGTACCTTTGCGAATGATTGCTGCGGCGTGGGGGATATGGAGCTGGGGATGAAAGTCCGCACCCGCGGACGATTGTATGCAATGCTCTGGCCATAGGGTCTGCGGACCGTAAGGCATCATGATCGTATCGTAGACTTTATGACCGGGATGGATCCGGGCAAACGAGGTGTGATCCGAAGGGTGCCAGTCCTGGGTGAGGATGACATGAGTAAATGATCGGGCCAGATGATTGATCGGCGCCACGACATGGTCTGCGTCCGGTACGGCGAGGCTGCCACCTGCGCAGAAATCGCGTTGTACATCTACCACAATCAGTACGTCTCGGAGGGTGGGAATAAGCTTGGGGCTCATTTTGATGCTCCCCGTGGCCCGGTCAGATGCTGATCGAAGGCGGTGGCGAGGGTACGCAGAGTATCGCTAATCGTGACAGGGTAGGGCGCCGCCGGCTCAAGCTCGCGCAGGGCAGGAGGAAGCCGACGCAGTTCAGAGGCAGCGTGCGCACGGGCTGTTTCAAGCGTTGCATGAGGGCCGAGCCGTGAACCCTGCCGCATCACACAGTCAAGCAGGGGGACGCCCTCCTGGCGGTCGTCTTCCAGGGAAATGATGTCGCCTGTCATGCGTTCGCCCACTGCATAGCGACGCCAAACCTGCTTTCGTCCGGGCAAGGTCTCTTTGCCAGGTGAGCGCTTGCGGCGAGGAAGTCCGGCATATTCCTGAAGCTTATAGGCGCAATCGAGCGCTGGCGCGTCCGATGAGGTCGTCAGAGCGGTACCTATACCAAAGCCGCTGATCGGTGCGCCGGCCTTTGCCGCCGCGCGAAGATCACGCTCATCAAGACCTCCGCTGACAAAGATGGTCACGCTTTCAAGGCCGCCCACATCGAGAATCCTGCGGACCTGTTGCGACTGCGCTATGATATCGCCACTGTCGATGCGGACGCCATGGATGTGAATGCCTTCCGCGCTCAGCCTGGGAGCCAGAGCAACGATCTTTTCTGCGGCTCCTTCAGTGTCATAGGTGTCAATGAGCAGGATCACGTTCCTGGGACGCGAGCGGGCAAAAGCCGCAAATGCATCTTCTTCGTTGACGAAGGCCTGAATAAAAGAGTGAGCCATGGTGCCGTAGGTGGGGATACCATAGATCTTCTGGGCGGCGAGCGTTGCGGTTCCTGAAAACCCGACGAGGTAGCTTGCCCTAGCCGCCAGAAGTCCGGCCTCCGCGCCGTGGGCTCGGCGCAGACCGAAATCTACGAGCGTTTTTCCTGGTGCAGCCAGCACCATGCGGGCAGCCTTTGAGGCAATCATGGACTGAAAATGCAGTATGTTGATGATCCTTGTCTCAACAAGCTGGGCCTCCATCAGCGGGGCAGTTACCCGCAGGATCGGTTCCTGGGCAAAGAACAGCGTGCCTTCCGCCATGGCATGGACGTCGCCAGTGAAATGGAACGCCGCCAAGTAATCGAGAAAGTCTTTGCTGAAGTCGCCTCTTTCGGCGAGCCACTCGAGCTCGCCCTGGGAAAACCGCAGGACTTGGAGGTACTCGAGAACCTGCTCGAGCCCCGCCGCCACGAGAAAGCTGCGTTGCGGCGGCAGCTGACGTACAAAGAATTCAAATACCGCAGTCTTGTTCATGCTGTGCTCCAGATAGGCCTGAAGCATGTTCAACTGATAGAAATCCGTGAGCAGCGGGGTGGAACGAAGATCCATGTCGAAATCCGGGTGTGCGCCACTGCATGCTTGATGGTCTTGCGGACAGGTTGCTGATGTGAATCAAGGCCCCGGGCCGGGCTTCACGCCACCCTTGGACTGTTTCGAGGACGCAGGGTCATGGCACGGCTCGCTTTTGTCGGTGACGTGATGCTGGGGCGGTTGGTGAACGCGCGTCTTAGGGCAGGATTGAAGCCAGCGCAGTGCTGGGGCGACGTGGGTCCGCTGCTGCAGGCCACCGACGGGGTGATCGCCAATCTTGAATGTGCGCTTACGACCAGTCGCGCGCGCTGGTTGAGGACACCCAAAGCCTTCCACTTTCGGGCAGATCCCAAGGCCGTCGACGTGCTGAAGGCTGGAAACATTCGCGCTGTCTGCCTCGCCAATAATCACATCCTCGATTTTGAAGTGACTGGGCTCAGCGATACCCTGAAAAATCTTGATCAGGCAGGCATCGCCCACGCCGGGGCCGGAATTGACCTCACCGCGGCCCATGCCGCTGCCCGCTTCTCCTGTGCAGACCTAAAGATCGCCCTTCTTGCCGTCACCGATAACGAACCCGGCTTTGCCGCCGGGGTTGCAAGCCCGGGGACGGCCCATCTCGAACTCGGCACGGGGGAAGCAGAGCTTTGGCCAACTGCGGAAGAAATCAAGGCTTTGCGTAAGAATGGCGCCGAACTGATCGTTCTGTCTTCGCATCTTGGACCGAACATGGTGGAGGAGCCCTCGGCACAAATCCGCAGCTATCGCCATGCCTGCGTTGGTCGCGGCGTCGACGTTGTCCATGGTCACTCTGCGCATATCGTCCAGGGCATCGAGCGGCAGGGCAAGGCCCTCATCCTCCATGATACCGGCGATATCCTTGATGACTATGCGGTTGATCCGGTCCACCGGAACGACTGGTCCTTTGTCTTTTTCCTCGAGCTCGAACGTAACCTTATCCGTCGCATTACCCTTTGTCCGGTAGAGCTGGTGCTGGCGCAGGTACGACGGGCTCCGGCCAGCGCCGCTGATGCGATCTGCACGCGGATGCTGACGCTATGCGCCCGCCTGGGCACGAGGCTGACGCGAGTCCCGGAGGGGCTGGATCTGATTCTTGCGAGCTGAAGCATGAACCACCCCGATAGCGCCCACAGGTGGAGTCAACACGCAAAGGTTCGTGGCAGACGTGGGCGGTTGCCGGGGCGGTGTGAATGACGGCAAGAGAGGCGACACCTGCAGACAGCCTCGCGGCCAAGATCCGCTTCTTGCGTCAAGCCGGCGTTCTGGGTGCACGAGGCGTGACGGTCGACTGCAAGGAGACCCATATGTCCTGTGTCTTCCTTACCAAGGACAGGGCCTTCAAGCTCAAAAAACCGATCAAGCTGCCGTATTTGGACTTTTCAACCCTGGCGCGGCGTGAGCGGGTATGCCGGGCCGAACTCGAGATCAATCGCCGGCTGGCCACAGATGTCTATCTGGGGCTTGTTCCGGTGACCCGAAGCGAACATGGTTTGGAAATCGCAGGGGCAGGTGAAGTAGTTGAGTGGCTGATCGAGATGCGCCGTCTTGATGAGACGCGCATGCTCGACCGGGCCATCATCGATGGCTGGATCGGGGAGGCCGACATCGCCCGGCTAAGCCGGCGTCTGGTTCAATTCTACCGTCACGCGCGGCGCAGTTACCTCTCGGCGGAAGCCTCGATCGAGAGGTGGCGGCAGGAAATTTCTGATAATTACGCGGTGCTGCGCAATCAGCAGTTTGGTCTGCCTCCAGCAATTCCGGCAAGGCTTTTCCATATCCAGAGACGCTTTGTGGAAGCCCAGCGAGCGCTTTTTGCCCAGCTTATCTGCGCGCATAGACTGGTAGATGGCCATGGCGATCTGCGTCCGGAGCATATCTGGCTTGGTACACCTATCTGGATCATCGACGCGCTGGAGTTTGATCCCCGTCTGCGCCGCCTCGACCCCTTCGATGAAGTGGCCTATCTGAGCGTCGAATGCGAACGGCTAGGTGCAGGCTGGATCGGTGAACGGATTCGCGCAGCGATGTTTGAGGCCCTCGGTGATGGACCGAGCGAGCAGCTGTTTACGTTTTATCGGTGCTATCGCGCAACGCTACGGGCACGTCTTGCCGTGGCACATCTGCTGACGCCTGAGGTGCGGACGCCCCATAAATGGAGACCATTGGCACTCAGCTACCTGAAGCTGGCGCTGGCCGATGGGTTTCGTCTAGAGCAAAGCCTCAGAATACCAGGAGGTCCTCGGTTGCTCCGCCCTGATGCAGCCGGCAAATCGCTTCGCCCAAGAGGGGCGCGCAGGGCAGCACGTCGAGCTTGGCCGCAACCCGCGCATCTTCGAGGCGCGAGGGTGGTACCGCGTCAGTAATGACTATGCGGTCGATGGCCGGATCTGCCAGTGCCTCCTGAGCGCCGGTCATGAAGAGGGCGTGCGTGACCAGGGCAACGACACGCCTGGCACCAGCGGCGCGCGCCGCCCGGGCAGCGCGCTGGAGTGTACCGCCAGTACTCAGCAGATCGTCGATGACAAGGGCGGTGGCGTCTTTTACCTCACCGACCAGAAGAGTACCGCTGACCACGCCACTGCTGCGATGTTTGTCGACGAAGCCCTTGCCCACCGGCTGACCGCTTGCGCCTTCAAGGGCCTCGCGGAACAGTTCGGCCCGTTTGACGCCGCCTGGATCCGGCGAGATCACGCACAAGGGGCTCGGTTTCAGCTCCAATGCGTATTCGACGAAGAGCGGGATGGCGGTGAGCGCTACCGTCGGGCGTCGAAAGGCATTCTCGAACGCGGCGGGATTGTGCACATCGAGACTGAGAACGAGATCTGCGCCGGCGGCTTCAAGCAGAGTACCAACGTAGCGGCTGGTTAGTGGATCGTTGGCTTTGGTGCGACGGTCCTTCCGGGCATAGCAGAGATAAGGCACAACTGCCGTGACGCAGGTGGCACCGGCGTCCTTGAGGGTGTTGATGAAAAACAGGAGCCGACAGAGCTTGTCGTTGGCACTTTGACCGGGCTCGCCATAAAGGCTGTGCAGGACATAGACGTTGCGCCCGCGCACCGGGGTAAGGGGACGAACCTTATGCTCGCCATCTTCGAATTCGCGTTCTTCCAATTGCGCCAGCTCGATGCCAAGGACGCGGGCGACGGCCTCGGCAATGGTGCGACTGCTCCCGAGCGCGAACAGCGGCAGATGTTCGGTCTTGAGGCCGTGGCCGCGCGTCCGGCTTGGCGACCAGAGGCTGAATTGAGCGGACGAGGCAAGCGACATCGAGTCTGGCTTTCCGGAGCATCCATGGGCGGACCCAAGCGTGAAACTCCGGTCAAAAAAGGTCTTGACCTGGATCAGCGTGGGTTATCCAGGAAGCGGGAAAACGCGGCCGCAGCGATGGTGGTGGCGCTCAAAGTCGTGAGTGCGTGCCTGTCTTGCTGTTGCGTGGCTATGGGCTTCGGGACCGTAGGGGTATGCGGGTGTGGTCAGGAGGCGTGATGCGACCCGAAGGGGTGTGCCCCTCAGGCCGCGGATCACGGTACACGCGCGTGCGGTCGCCTATTCGGCGGCGACCATGCTGCTTTCGGTCTGACGGGCGCGGTTGACCACGCGGGCGATTTCGGCACGGCGCGCATCATATTGGCGGGCGATATGATCGTCTTCGTCCTGCAGCGCTTGCACGTCGGCATCGGCGTAGCCCATCACTCCCATCTTCTCATAACCGTTACGAACCGTTTCCCCCCAAAGGCCGATATCCTTGACGATGGGTACGATGCGGCTGAAGAGTGAATTGCGGAAGCGATCCATAAAGCCGCTTTCATACATGGCGGTAGCGCATTCCTCGATCGGAAGATCAAGGTGACGCCATAGCTCAATGGCATCGAAGCGATCGCGCATGAGATAGGACGCCTCAAGCAGGAATTGCTCGCGTTCGTCACGTTCTTTCTGGGTCAGTGTGGGATAGTAATCCCTGAGAGCGAGGCGGCCGAAGGCGACGTGACGGGATTCATCCTGCATCACGTAGGCATTGACCTGTTTGCACAGTTCATTGGTGGCATGGTCACGAATGGTACCGAAACTCGCCAGGGCAAGTCCCTCGATCACCACCTGCATGCCCAAATAGGTCATGTCCCAGCGTGAATCGCGCAAGGTCTGGTCGATCAGGTCGGCCAGGGGCTTGGTCATGGGATAGACGGCGTCAAATTTCTTGAGCAGAAGCTTATAGGCTTCGACGTGACGGGCTTCATCGATGGTCTGGGTTGCGGCGTAGAACTTGGAATCCGCATCCGGCACCTGGGTCACGATCTTGGCAGCACAGATCAGTGCGCCCTGTTCACCCTGCATGAACTGTGACAGTTGCCAGGCCTGGAAGTGCCGCCGGACTTCGCCCTTTTCGTTTTCATTCATGGACTGAAAGCAGGCCGCGGCGTGAATGGGCAGCGATTCATCGGGCATGCCCTGCGGGTTGATGGGATCGAGTTCCTGGGCCCAGTCGATGCGCGTCTGCGCATCCCACTGCATCTGCTTGCCCTTCTCGTAGAGGCCAATCATTCCGGCTCGACCCTCGTCATAGGTCCAGTCGAAACAGGCCTGAAATTCCTGATCGATGGTCCAGTGCGAGCCATCTGTCGCCAGCACGTAATAATCTTTGAACTTGCGTGTGCCCTGCTCAGTGTTTTGCATTACCGCCTCCCGTTCGCGCTCTGACATCATGGTCAAAATGCGTAGTTATAGTACGCAAAATGAACCGCATTGTTTACGCCGTCAAGAGGCCGGTGATGGCGGGGCTGAGGGCTTAAGGGTCCGCTGCGCCACTTCTTCCAGGAGGAAGCGGGTGCGCAACGCGGCAATCAGGGCATTGATGATCTCAACGCCGGCCTGGGCCTTTTCGGCGGCATCACCCTGGTCGATCCGCCCTTCGAAGCCGGCAAAAAAGCGGGCGACTTCCTCTGTCGCCATGGGACGCAGGGCATCCATGTAAAGTTTGATATATTCCACCGGAAAGGCGCCCGGATCGTAGCCGGCGCGGCGGATATCTCGCCACAGAGCGATGATACGGGCATCGAGACGGCTCACAACCGAGGTGCCGTCTTGATCGCGCACGCTGATGGTCCCCAAATCGCACATGTCCCTGACATCCTGCGCGGCCTGTGCGTCCGCGGCGATCAGCGTCTGCAGCTCAACCGGCGGTTCGTCCACGCCCACTCCGAGGCGGGCCGCGAGCAGCGGCGCCAGTTCGCCAAAGGGATCGGCTGTGGCCGGAAGAGCCGTCGGATCGCCCCTCAGGATCCGGCGAATAATGTCGAGCGGTAAAAAGCGCTCTTCTTTCAGGCGCCGGATCATCCGCAGCCGCTGGACATGAATATCGCTGTAGACCGCAACATTGCGGGCCCGCCGCTGAGGTTCGGGAAGAAGGCCCTCGCGGATGTAAAAGCGTATGGTCTCGCGTCCCACGCCTGTTCGTTGTTCCAGCTCGTTCATCTTCATCGCGGATCCTCGCGCCTCGGTCCATTTTACGGGCCACCCAGAAGGCGCGTTGTCTTCCCGTGTGGGCAAGCCTGCCATGCGCCTGACGGCGGCAAAAGCCGGACTGGCCACCCCCGCGATTTTAACCCCAGATAAAGAGGGCAGCAGGGCGCGATCGCGCAGGCTCCTTCTATGCCCGAGCTCCGGGATCCCGATAACACCCTTGCCATTCTCCTTGAGAGGCGCAGCTCGCTGGCCAAAGGCTGTAGGCTGCTATGGCCTTGCAGGAAACCGGAGCCGCAGCTCTCACGAGCGCGTGATCTGAGGCGAAGACAAGGCTGTCCGCTTGGAGTTGCCCTATCAAGAGGCTAGCGTGCGCGCTGAATTTGACTTCGGGGGGTACCGTGAGCTCGATTGCGCGCAACGTCCTGACCGCCGCTGCGGTCGTCATGGCCGCGACCACAACCCTGGCGGTCGCTGCGACGCCGACACCGCAGCTCTATAGCGCCATGCGCTGGCGGCTATTGGGACCGTTCCGCGGTGGCTGGGCGACGTTTGTGACCGGCGTGCCGCAACAGCCGAACACATTTTATTTTGGTGGCGCCGGTGGCGGGGTGTGGAAGACGGACAATGCCGGGCGTACCTGGAAGCCGGTCTTCAATCACGAACCGGCCGCAGCCATCGGGGCGCTGGCGGTCGCGCCATCAGATCCGAACATCGTCTATGCCGGAACCGGGCAGGTGACACTGCGCTACGATTCTGGCGCAGGCTATGGTCTGTTCAAGTCAACTGATGGCGGCAAACACTGGCACTCGGTCGGTCTTAAAAATACTCATCACATCGGCGCAATCTGGATTGATCCCCATAATCCAAACATCGTCATTGTCGGTGCCCAGGGGCATTTTTTTGCTCCCAGTGCAGCACGCGGAGTGTTTCGTACGACCGATGGCGGGGTTCACTGGACGCGGGTCCTGAAAATCAATGACTGGACCGGGGTGTCCAGCATCGCGAGCGATCCGCAGGCGCCCAAGGTTCTCTTCGCGGCGGCCTGGCAGGCCCGCCAATATCCCTGGCTCAGCTATTTCACGCCGACCAGCGGCCCTGGCAGTGCAATCTACAAGTCTGTCGATGGCGGGGTTCACTGGACGCGCCTGAGCGGAGGCGGCTGGCCCACGGGAAATCTGGGGCGGATTTCCCTCGCCGTGACGCATGTCAAGACCGGCACGCGCATCTATGCGACCGTTTCTTCGCTCAAGTCAGGCGGTCTGTGGCGCTCGGATGACGGTGGCAGCCATTGGCAGCGCGTCTACGCCAGTCGTGCAATTTCAAACCAGTATGCGAGCCGGATCACGGTCTCCCCCAGAAATCCGGACGTTGTCTATACCGTGGGGCAGTCCATTCGGCGCTGCGATGACGGTGGCCAGCATTGCACCATCATCAAGGGTGCCCCAGGTGGCGATGATTACCACGATATCTGGATCAATCCGCTGCATCCCAATGACATCATCACCGGCTCCGATCAGGGCGCCGTCGTCAGCGTTGACCACTGGAAGAGTTGGAGCAGCTGGTACAATCAGCCAACCGCGCAGTTCTATCACCTGGCGGCAGACAACCGCTTTCCCTTCTGGATCTATGCTGGACAACAGGATTCCGGAACCGTCGCCATCGCAAGTCGCAGCGACTATGGGCAGATCACCTATCGTGACTGGCACCCGGTTGGTGGTGATGAACGCGATTACGACATTCCGGACCAGACCGATCCGAACATCGTATTTGCTTCTGGCCTGGGCGGACGCGTCACCAAATGGAATGCCGCTACCGGACAGGTTGAGGACGTGACGCCGTGGCCGGAAGAGGACTATGGCAAACGCCCCACCAAGACACGTTATCGCTATCTGTGGATGACACCCTTGGTTGGTTCAAAGGTGGGTACTCCCTCCCTTTATCTTGGTGCGCAGGTACTCTTCCGCACCAGCGATCGCGGCGCGCACTGGCAGGTGATCAGTCCGGATCTGACGGGCAAGGTGGCCGGAGCCAAAAACTGCAATGGCAACGTCACCCTTGAGGAAGCCAAGGACTGTGGCTACGGGGTGATTTCAGCCATCGAGCCTTCGCCGCGTCATGCCCGCGAAATCTGGGTCGGTACCGATGATGGGCTGATCCAGCTGACCCGCGATGGTGGCGCGCATTGGACCAATGTCACGCCGCCGCAGGTTCCACTCTGGGGCAAGGTGCGTGAGATCTCGGTCTCGGCGCTGAAGGACGGCGTTGCCTATGCCACCATTGACACGCACCGTCTCGGGCAGTTCCGGCCGCTTGTCTTGCGCACCCGCGATTACGGGCGTCACTGGACGGAAATTGATCGCGGTCTGCCGGCGGACCATTACACCTCGGTGGTACGGGCTGATCCGGTGCGCGCCGGTCTGCTTTACGCCGGTACCAATACGGGGGTCTATGTCTCCTTCGACGATGGCGGTCAGTGGCAGCCTCTGCAGCTCAACCTGCCAACGGCCTGGGTCACGGACCTTCTGGTTCATGATGGAGATCTGGTGGCGGGCACGGAGGGACGCGGAATCTGGATCCTTGATGATCTCAGTGTGTTGCGCCAGATCCGTAGTCATATGGCGACCAACGCCGTGCACCTGTTTACTCCGGCGCTGGCCTACCGCGTCCACCCCGACAACAATAAGGATACCCCGCTGCCGCCGGAAACACCCACAGGGCAGAACCCGCCTTCTGGCGCACTCATCGACTACTGGCTGCCGGCTCACACCAAAGGGCCGGTCACCCTTCAGATCCGGGATGCCAAAGGCAGGCTCGTGCGCAGCTATTCCAGCGCGGACCTGCAAACCGATCCGCCCGCGAACCGATACTTTGCCAAGGGCTGGATCAAACCACCCCAGCAATTGTCGGCGGCAGCGGGCGCGCATCGCTTTGTCTGGAATCTGCGCTACCCCCGTCCCAAGGTGGTGTCCTACAGCTATTCGATCGCAGCTGTGTGGGGCAGAGGAACGCCAATCGATCCACAAGGCGCCTTTGTTCTTCCTGGAACCTACCAGGTCAGCTTGAGTGCTGACGGTGTAACCCAGACCGTGCCACTGACCGTCAGGGAAGATCCGCGGGTAGGGGTTTCTGAGGCTGCGCTCAAGGCCGAACTCGCCCTGTCCATGAAGATTGCCACCGCCTCCGCGGAGGCAACTGGAGATTATAACCAGGAGGCGTATCTCCGCCATCGGCTGGATACGCTTGCGCATGCGAGCTCCAGTCCCGAACTGGTGGCGCTGCGCTCTGCGCTTGCCAGCACCGGAGTACCGAGTTTTGCCAATGCCGACTCGAAGCTGGTTCGCATCGAGGTTGCTCTCGAATCCGCCGATGCAGCGCCGACAGAGGTACAGGAGAAATTTGTCGGAGACGCAATCGTTGAACTCAAGGCCGCCGAGCGTAATTTTGCGGCAGTCCTAAAGGGACCGCTCGCACGGTTCAATGTGGTGCGCCAGCATCAGGGGCTTGCCCCCGTCATTGTGCCCTCGGCAAGCCAGGCGCCGCGTGCGAAGGCACTTGGCACTGGCGCGGACCTGCCTTGAGCGGAAGTGAAAGAGCGCCCCGGGCCAAGGCCCGGGGACCATCCTCGGCCCGGAGGCGGACGTTAGCGCGAAGGCGTGACGCGAAGGGCTGAAAGGACGCGCGCGTTGCTCAAGGACAGCTCGCGAAGAGTTCCGGGCGCTTCAGCAGCAATGCCTGCAGCAGCGCCAGGGTCTTCAGGTCATCGATCTGACCGTCCTTCAGCCTTTGCGAGAGACTGGCGAGAGGCAGTTCCAGAACCGTAATGTTTTCGTGTTCGCCTTCCGCACCACCGCCGGCCGTGCGCCGGTCGATCGCACGATATTCGGCAAGAAAAAGCGAAAAGCGTTCGGTCGTGAATCCTGGTGAAGTCCATACGTCGGCTATGTGCTCCAGGGTCCCGAGCTCCACGCCAGCTTCTTCGAAAGCTTCGCGTCGGGCGCAGGTTTGCGCCGTCTCGCCTTCGACTTTGCCGGCCACGGTTTCGACCACGCCATCGACGCCGGCGCGATAGAACGCCGGAGCCCGGAATTGCTGCACGAGCAGGGCGCATTTGCGCTCTGGATCATAGGCAAGAACGGTGGCCGCATCGCCATGATCTTCAATCACCCGCTCGAGCCTGGTGCCGTCAGCCAGACACACCCGGGCAAGCGACAGCGTCGTCCAGCCGGAATAGATGATTGTGCGCGACTCAATGGTAATACTCATGAGCTTCCCATGGGACGACGATGAATAACGCCGTCCTTGATCACAAGGGTGACGCGGCGCAGCGCACTGATATCACGGGTGGGATCACCGCTGACCGCGATCAGATCAGCGCAGAACCCCGGGGCCAGCCGTCCCAGACTGCTGTCAGAGCGAAGAATGCGGGCGTTGATCGCTGTGGCGCTCAGCAAAGCCTGATGGGGGCTCATCCCGAGGCGCACCATCCATTCCAGTTCGCGATAATTGGTGCCGTGGGCAAAGACCCCGACATCACTGCCACAGCCGATGGTGACGCCTTCATCGAGCGCCACACGAAAAGTGAGGGCGAGCGGACGCATGGCCTCGCTCAAGGCGTCGTCGCTGGTGTGTCCGCCACGATAGCTCGCGATCGCGTCCCGCGCCGTCAGGGTGGGAAGAAAGGCGCAGCCCTGGCGCGCCATCAGCGCGAAGGTTTTCCGGCTGCCGTCATAGCCGTGTTCGATGCTGTCACATCCGGCCTCAAGGGCGCGGCGGATGGCTTCGTCACTGGTGGCATGGACAGCGACCGGCCGGTTCAGATCATGGGCGCAGGTGATGGCGGCCCGCAGCTCATGGAGCCCAAAGGTGGGGCGGGTTTCACCGTCCGGACCGACGCGATAGTCAGCATAGAGCTTGATCCAGTCTGCGCCATGCGCCGCCTGATGGCGGACTGCCCGGACGATTTCATCACAGCCGCTGACTTCCTCAGCGCCTTGAGGCAGACAGCAATCGGGCCGGAACAGCCTGCGCGCTGGGCCGTAGCAACCGCTCGCAACGATGGCGCGGCCCGCGACCTTGAGGCGGGGGCCGGGGATCAGGTCCTCGGCAATCGCGCGCTGGAGCGCAATGTCCGCGTAGCCGGCTCCTTCGGTGCCAAGATCGCGCAGAGCCGTGAAGCCCGAAAGGAGCGTCGCCTTGGCATGGCGAACCGCACGTATGGTGCGGTAGGCCTCCGCCTCGTTGAGGACCTGCTCGTTCCAGCTGGTTTCGTTGTAGGGATGAAGGAAGAGGTGGGCATGGGCATCGATGAGGCCCGGCAGCAGCGTCGCCTGGGGCAGGTCGATGATCTCACAGTTTTCTGGGGGCGCGTTGGAGGCACCAATCGCGGTGATGCGGCGGCCTTCAATGAGGAGGGCCAAGCCGTCTTGGGCTGGCTTGCCGTCGCCGCACCACATCCGCCCGGGACGGATGAAGATCGGCGTGGCAGCAGTACGCATGCAGTGTCTCGTTGGCTCTTTGAATGGCCGTGCTGCGGGCCATGCCCGCCGCCAGAGCTGCGGCGGGCATGGTTAGCTGTCGGCAGCTTACGCGGCCTCGTAGCCCATGATGGCTTTGACCTCGAGGAATTCATGGAAGCCGAATTCACCCCACTCCCGGCCGGTTCCAGACTGCTTGTAACCGCCAAATGGTGCGTTCAGGTCAACTCCCGCGCCATTGATGTGAACATTGCCGGCGCGGATCTGTGCGGCCACCCGCTGTGCATGGGCGATATCGCCGGACTGCACATAGCTTGAAAGGCCATAGGCGGTGTCGTTGGCGATGCGCAGTGCATCTTCCTCGTTGTCATAGGGTAGAATGCACAGCACCGGACCAAAGATCTCTTCGCGCGCGATGGTCATGTCGTTGGTGACGTTGGCAAACACCGTCGGGCGCACATAATAGCCGCGGTTCAGCCCTTCGGGCCGGCCGGGGCCGCCGCAGACCAAGGTTGCACCCTCGGCGATGCCTTTCTGGATGAGGCCCTGAATCTTATTGTACTGCACCTCGCTGACCACCGGACCGAGCTGGGTACCTTCGGCAAAGGGATCGCCGACCTTGACCTTTTCAGCAGTGGCCTTGGCGATCGCGGCGGCTTCGTCGTGCTTGTTGCGCGGAACCAGCATGCGGCTGGGGGCGTTGCAGCTCTGACCTGAGTTGGTGAACATGCTGATGACGCCACCGGAGACGGCCTTGGCCAGATCGGCATCGGGCAGGACGATATTGGGAGATTTTCCGCCCAGTTCCTGGGCTACGCGCTTGACCGTATCGGCAGCCGCCTTGGCGACGGCGATACCGGCGCGGGTTGAGCCGGTGAAGCTCATCATGTCGATGCCCGGGTGACGGGACATCGCCTCACCGACGGTGGGGCCATCACCATTGACGAGATTGAAGACGCCGGCCGGAACACCCGCTTCATGCATGACCTCGGCCAAGAGCATGCCATTGAGGGGGGCGATTTCCGAAGGCTTCAGCACCATGGTGCAGCCTGCGGCCAGGGCGGGCGCCACCTTGCAGGCGATCTGATTGATCGGCCAGTTCCACGGCGTGATCATGCCCACCACGCCCACCGGCTCGTAGGCGATTGCGGTCGAGCCCTTGACGGTCACGAATTCGAACTCGTTCAGTATCTTCATGGCCTGCGTGAAGTGGGCCACCCCCATCGCCGCCTGTGCGGCCTTGGAGAGGCCCAAGGGCGCGCCCATTTCACGGCTGATGGTTTCGACGAATTCGCCATAGCGCTTCTGATAGATCTCGACGATCTTCTGCATCAGCGCGAGACGCTCGGCCTTGCTGGTGCGGGAGAAACTTTCAAAGGCTCGCCGCGCTGCTGCCACCGCCTTGTCGACGTCTGCGGCAGAGCCCAGGCTGATGCGGGCGAAGGGCTCTTCATGTGCCGGGTCGATGACCTCCAGCGTCCGCGGGGTGACCGGGTCAACCCACTGCCCGTCGATGTAAAATTTCAGCTTCTCCAACATGATGCTTTCTCCCTTTTCGGTGTGTAAAGAGCGGCCCGGGTACTATAGAGAACTTTTGCAACGGTTTAGGCAAGCGAGGGATTGAGGCTATGGATGTCCGCGGCAAGCGCATCATCGTCACCGGCGGCTTTGGCGCTCTGGGACGCTGCGTCAGCCAGGCCCTCGGCAGCGCCGGGGCCAGGCTTGGGCTGCTTGATCACGCTGCTGCACCGGGCACGCTGGATGGTACCCAGCTTCTCCTCGGCGGGGTTGATTTGAGCGATGCCTTGGCGGCCCGTGCGGCCATTGATGCGCTTGCAGCGGATCTTGGCGGTCTGGACGGCCTCGTCAACGTCGCTGGCGGCTTTCGCTGGGAAACCCTCGCTGATGGACGTGTTGAGACCTGGGATCTGCTCTATCGCATGAACGTCCGCACATGTGTCTGTGCCTCACAGGCAGCGCTTGTGCACCTCAGCAAAGGTGGGGCCATTGTCAATGTGGCGGCCGGCGCCGCACTGCGGGCAGGGGCGGGCATGGGCCCCTATGCGGCTTCCAAAGCCGGGGTGATGCGTCTGACCGAAGCCTTGGCCGAGGAACACAAGGCCCGGATCCGCGTCAATGCGGTTCTGCCGTCGGTCATAGATACGCCCGCCAATCGTCGGGACATGCCTGAGGCTGATTTTTCCAGCTGGGTTCAGCCTGGGGAGATCGCCGCGGTGATCCAGTTTCTGTTGAGCGATGCCGCGCAGGGCGTCACCGGGGCGCTGATCAGCGTTCCAGGCCGGGTTTAAGCGCGCGCAGCCTCTTCCTGCAGGCCCTCACCAGGCGTCGATCCAGCGCAGCTTCTTGCTCGTGCGTTCGGCTTGCGGTGGCAGAGCCCGCAGCCCCGCCATGATCCAGCGTCTGGTATCGGCGGGGTCGATAACCTCATCAAATTCGAACAGGCTCGCGGCTGACAGCGCCTTGCCCCGCTCATACATGCGGGCAACCATCTCGTCATATTTGGCCTTACGCGCGGCTGGATCGCTGATGGCGGCAAGTTCGTTGCGGTAACCTAGCTTGACCGCGCCCTCAAGACCCATGCCGCCAAACTCACCGCTGGGCCAGGAGACGGTAAAGAATGGCGCAAGGAAACTGGCGCCGGCCATGGCCTGGGCTCCCAGGCCATAACCCTTGCGTAAGATCACCGTGAACAAGGGGACGCTCAGATTGGCACCGATCAGAAACAGGCGCGAATTATGTCGTACAAGCGCGGTTTTTTCGGCTTCGGGTCCAACCATGTTGCCAGGCGTGTCGCACAGCATCACGATGGGCAGATCAAAGGCTTCGCACAGCTGCATGAAGCGTGCCGCCTTGTCGGCGCCATCGCGGTCGATGGCGCCACCCAGATGCGCGGGATGGTTGGCGATGATCCCGAGCGGACGCCCTTCAATGCGTCCGAGCGCCGTAACCATGCCATTGCCGAACTGTCGGCGTAGCTCAAGAACGCTGCCGCTGTCGCACATGGTGTCGATGATCGTGCGTACATCATACACCCGCAGTCGGTTTTCCGGTACGAGATGGCGCAAGGTGCGCTGATCGGCAGCCGACCACTGCGCCAGCGGGCCCTGGAAATAGGCCAGATATTTCTTGGCAACGCTGGTGGCTTCGCTTTCGTCCTCAACAAGGACATCGATGACGCCATTGGCGGCCTGCACCGCGGCCGGGCCAACATCTTCGGGACGGAAGACGCCCAGTCCACCACCTTCGATCATGGCCGGCCCGCCCATGCCGATGGACGAATTGCGGGTGGCGATGATGACGTCGCAGCAGCCCAGAAGCGCTGCATTGCCGGCAAAGCAATAGCCCGAGTTGACCCCGACAAGAGGGACAAGACCGGACAGCTTGGCATATTGCTGGAAGGTCGTGACGTTGAGGCCACCGGCGCTCATCATATCGGTGTCACCAGGGCGGCCGCCGCCACCCTCAGTGAAAAATACGATCGGCAGCCGCCAGTCGCGCGCCAGATGCAGCATGCGATCGGTCTTCTGGTGGTTGCGCATGCCCTGCGTGCCAGCAAGTACGGTGTAATCATAGGACATGGCGATGACCCGGGCGCGTGCGTCATCGAAATACTGACCATTGACCCGTCCCAGACCGCAGATCAGTCCGTCCGCCGGGGTTTTCTCGATCAGGTCCTGCATCGGCCGACGCCTGAGCTGGCCGGCAATGACGAGACTTCCAAATTCGGTGAAGCTGTCCGCGTCGCACAGATCCTCGATGTTTTCGCGGGCCGTGCGCTGTGAGCTCTGGCGCCGTCTGGCGACGGCCTGCGGTCGGGCCGCGTCCTGCGTCAGCTGCCGGCGGGACAATAACTCCTCAAGATCCGGACGAATGTAGTCGAGGTCGGTCTGCGCTGCGGTACCGGCCGCCTGATCCTCAAGTTCGGCCTCCTCGATATAGGCAAGCAAGTCTCCCTGAAACACGGTCTGTCCTGGTTCAACCAACACCCCGCGCAGGTAACCGCTGGCTGGAGCCGGTACGGGATGTTCCATCTTCATCGCTTCGAGCACCAGAACGGTCTGCCCCTTCATCACCGCCGTATCGCGTTCGGCCGTCACGACCACGACGCTTCCCTGCAGCGGCGCGGCAATGGCGGTGGTGCCTGCAGGTGCCGTCTGGGTTCGAGAGGTGACAGAGGTTTCGGCAAAAAGGACGGCAAGCGGATCGCTCGATTGCTGGCTGCGGCTCTGCGGCATGGCGGCGAGCACGTCGCCGATATGGGTATCGACAAACTGGGTGTCGATGCTGAAGGTGGGAAGGGCCCTGTGACTGAGCAGCGCGCGCAGGAAGCTGATATTGGTCTGAACCCCGTCGACGGTAAATTCGCGCAACGCACGCAGCGCCCGGGCGAGGAGCTCGTCAAAGTCTGAGGCGCGGCAATGCACGATGAGCTTGGCCAGCAGGGCATCATAGCGGGTGCTGGTACGATAGCCGCTGTAGCCCATGCCATCGACGCGAACACCCGGTCCAGCCGCAGGTTCGTAGCGTGTGATCACACCGCTCTCCGGTCGCGCTGTGCCATCTGGTTGCATGGTTTCCATGTTGATGCGGGCCTGCAGGGCAACGCCTGACACGCCTACCGGATGCTCGGCGTCAAGGCCGAGTTCGCGCAGGCGTCGCCCGGAGGCGATCTCAAGCTGCAGGCGGACGAGGTCGAGCCCGGTGACCTCTTCCGTCACCGTGTGTTCGACCTGGAGCCGGGCATTGGCTTCGATAAAGGCAAAGCGGCGCTCTTGGGGCTGGACCAGGAATTCCATGGTGCCAAGATTGCGGTAACGGGCGGCGCCTCCAAGACGCAATGCAGCCGTCAGGATCTGGTCACGCAGGCCCGGGTCGAGGCCGAGCGCCGGGGCGATTTCGATCAGCTTCTGCCGCTGGCGCTGCAGCGAGCATTCGCGGTCCCAAAGATGCACGAGATCATGGCCGTCACCGGCAATCTGAACCTCTATATGGCGGGCATGAGGCAGAAACTCTTCGGCATAAAGGGCGGGATCGCCAAAAGCTGCCTTGGCCTCTGAGGCACAGCGGGCATAGGCGTCAGCGAGTTCGGTATGGCTGCGTACCGGCCGCATGCCCCGTCCGCCGCCACCAGCCACGGCCTTGAGCATGATTGCTCCGCCTTGCCCCAGGCTCCGCAGGAATTCTTCGGCCTCGGCCAGTGACACTGCTGCGGTACCGCGTAGCACCGGCACCCCGACCTCCTTGGCCAGTGTGCGGGCCCGTGCCTTGTCGCCAAACAGCGCCAGCATCTCGGCTGTCGGCCCGACAAAAGTAAGGCCGGCCTCCGCACAGGCGGCCGCCAGCGCGCTGTTTTCGGCCAGAAACCCATAGCCGGGATGGAGTCCGTCGCAACCGCTGTCCTGGGCCGCCCGGATGACGGCGGCGAGGTCGAGATAGGCTTTCGGTCCGGTTCCTGGCAGGGCAATTTTGCGCTCGGCAAGGCGCACATGCAGGCTTTCGGCCTCGTCGCCTGCGTAGGCGGCCACCGTGGCGATGCCCATTTCGGCGGCCGTGCGTGCAATGCGCACGGCAATTTCGCCTCGATTGGCGATGAAGAGGGTGTGGATGGGGGGCATGACGAACCTTCCAATAGCGGATCAGCCTCAGGTTAGGGGCTAGGGAAGGTCTCGCCAAGTCGCCCGGTTCGCGAGATAGTGGGGCAAAGCCATAAACAACAGGGACGGAGCAGAATGTGGAATTACGGTGATATTCTCGATGTGGTCGCGGCCCGGGTACGGGCTGATGCGCCAGCCTTCATCCACGAGGATCGGGTGATTCTCTGGCCGCAGGCCTATCGGCGGATGAACAATCTGGCGCGCGCGATTATGGCCCGGGGCGGGCGTGCCTCCGACAAGGTGGCCTTTTATCTCAGAAACTGCCCGGAATATAGCGAGGCAGCCGGAGCAAGCTTTCTCGGCCGCTTCGTTCATGTGAATGTCAACTATCGCTACAAGCCCGACGAAGTTCGTTACATCCTTGATAACTCGGATGCGCAGTGCCTGATCTATGCGCGCGAGTTTCGGGACTGTATCGCTGAAATCCGCCACAGCCTGCCCAAACTGATGACCTATATCGAGGTCGGTGAGGAACCGGTCGCCGACTTTGCCGTACCCTATGAGAGCCTGGTCGAGAACGGCGATGGTGCTCCGCTTGGGATCAAGCGTTCACCGGAGGACCTGCTTTTCATCTATACGGGTGGAACCACAGGCATGCCAAAGGGCGTGATGTGGCCACATGGTGAACTCTGCACGATCTGGCTGCGGCGCATCAAACGTACGCTGGGCTTTGACCCCCAATCGCTCGAAGAATATGGCCGCATGATCGCGCTCGCCGGTGCCGGATCGCGCAATCTGCCGGCCTGCCCGCTGATGCATGGAACCGGGTTCATCACCGCGATTACCACCATGCTGGGCGGTGGCTGTGTGGTGACCGTCGACAACCATCATTTTGATCCGCACGCCATCTGGCAGGCCGTGGAACGGCACAAGATTCAGGGTATGGCAGTGGTGGGAGATCCCTTCGCCCGGCCATTGCTGCAGGCGCTTGATGAGGCACCGGGACGCTATGATGTGTCGTCGCTTCTCACCATGACGTCATCCGGGGCGATGTGGAGCATGGAGGTCAAACGCGGCCTCTTGCAGCACATGCCGCAACTGACCATGACCGACAGCTTTGCCTCGACCGAAGCGATGGGCATGGGAGATTCGGTGGTGAACAAGGACGGTGAAACCCGCACCGCCGCCTTTCACCTTCTCGAAAATGCAATTGTCATTGACGAGCATGATCGCCCGCTTGCGGCCGGAAGCGGCAAGGCCGGTCTCGTCGCTTTGGGTGGACCATTACCGGTAGGTTATTACAAGGATCCCGAGAAGACCGCGCGTACCTTCCGGACCATCGGCAACCGTCGCTATTCGATACCAGGAGACTGGGCGCGGCTCGAAGCCGATGGCTCGATTACCCTCCTGGGACGCGGCAGCAACTGCATCAATACCGCGGGCGAAAAGGTCTATCCCGAGGAGGTGGAAGAGGCTCTGAAGACCCACCCCGGCGTGGAGGACGCGCTTGTCATCGGCGTGCCGGATGACAAATGGGGCGCGGCTGTCACCGGCGTGGTGAAGCTCGCCCCCGGCGTGGTCTTCGATGAGGATGCCTTGCGGGCTCATGTGCGCCAGCATCTGGCCGGCTACAAGACCCCCAAAAGAATCGTTCCGGCTGAGATCGCGCTGCGCGCACCCAACGGCAAGGCCGACTACAAATCGGTCAGTGAATTCGCCCGCAAGGTGCTCAATATCGCCTCGTAAGCGGAGGGTCGGGGCTCAGCCTGGCACGATGAAGCTGATCGTGCAGACGAGCCCCGTCGCCGCGAAGGCAAGTTCGACGCAGGCCTCCTTCTCGTTTGCTGCGGTGGTACGAATGAGACGGGAGCCAAAACCTTCCTCTGTGGGCGCACGCACGGGCGGGCCCCCGGCTTCGCGCCAATCCAAGATCAGACGCTGGCCTGAGCCCTCGGCACGGAGCGTCCAGGAAAGCTGCACCGTTCCGGTTGGCTGTGACAGCGCCCCATATTTGAGCGCGTTGGTGGCAAGTTCATGGACCGCCAGCGCGAGCGATCCTCCGGTCTGGGCACTCACCAGAAGACGTGGTCCGCCGAGTGAAAGCCGTCTTTTCTCGCTCATAAACGGCTTTAAGGTCGCCGTGATCAGCTCGCCGATCTCGACGTCGGCATGGCGGCGCGCAAGCACCTGGTCAGCGGCTTCACCGAGGGCATGAAGGCGGCCCAGGAAGCGCGTCAGATAGGCCTCGATGCTGGTTTCGTTGGGCCGTCGTGAGTTCTTGGCCAGGGCGCCAATGATGGCGATGAGATTTTTCAGCCGGTGGCGGCTTTCAGCAATCACGAGGTCGCTTTGCGCGATCAGGATCCTGTCGGCGTCCTGCTGCGCGGTCGCCGCCGCGATGGATCGGTACAACTGCCACAGGAGGACGACTTCAAGAAGGGCAAACACGGAAAGGACAAGCTCGGGGGAGGGTGCCGGCAGGACGGTGGCGATGGCGGCGACAACCAGGAGGATAAGGGCAATGACAAAGGCCGCGCGCGCAAAGTGCGTGGCGTCCCCCAGGGACGCACGCGCCCGCCGACTTGCCGGCGCCTGTGCCGCGTCGGGGCCAGATGGGGACGGGCGCAGATCGCCGCCGAGGGAAAAATGGTCGTTCAGGAACGAGCCCCCGTTTTTGCTCCCGAATTGGGTCACAGCCGGAGCGGTCTTGCAACCACAGATCGTAGACACGGTGTTGCCAATGCCACCAGAAGAGGTTCACGATAGACCCAAGAGGCGGCGCAAGACCGTGGTCATTTGGTGACACAGGTTCTCCGGGAGGAAGGCATGGCTGATTTTGATCTGATCATCCGCAACGGCACGGTGGCCGATGGTACGGGAGCGCCACTGCGCGAACAGGATGTTGGCGTGGTGAACGGCCGTATCGCCGCGATCGGGCCGATCCTCGGCTCTGGGCGCGAGGAGATCGATGCCAAAGGGCTTCTGGTCACCCCCGGGTTCGTTGACATCCACACCCATTATGATGGCCAGGCAACCTGGGATAACCGCCTCGCGCCCTCCAGCTGGCATGGTGTGACCACGGCTGTCATGGGCAATTGCGGTGTCGGCTTTGCTCCGGTTAAGCCCCATGATCATGAGCGTCTGATTTCATTGATGGAAGGGGTGGAAGACATTCCTGGCGCCGTTTTGCACGAGGGCCTGAAATGGGGCTGGCAAAGCTTCGGCGAATATCTCGATGCACTGGAGCTTGTTCCCCACGACATGGATATTGGCGCTCAGCTGGCCCATGGCCCCTTGCGCGTCTATGTCATGGGTGAACGCGGCACTGCGCTTGAAGAGGCCCGCCCGGACGATATTGCGCAGATGCGCCGACTGACCGCCGAAGCGATGGCCGCTGGCGCTCTGGGCTTTTCCACCTCACGCACGATTTTGCATCGTACCGCCACCGGTGATCCAACACCTGGCCTGCGGGCCACGGAAGCGGAGCTGACGGGGATCGCGCTTGGCATGCGTGATGCGGGTCGCGGTGTATTCGAACTGATCAGTGACTTCAGTAATCCTGATCTCTTGAGCGAATTTGCCATGATCCGGCGGCTGATCGAAGCCTCTGGCCGTCCGCTCTCTCTTTCACTCGCGCAGGCGAGCAGTGATGCCAATGGCTGGCGCGGCCTTCTGGGACTGATTTCGGCAGCAGCCAAAGACGGCCTGCCCATCAAGGCACAGGTCGCGCCGCGGCCGATCGGACTTCTGCTCGGCTTGCAGGGCACGATCAATCCCTTCAGTGCCAATCCGAGCTATCGGGCAATTCATGACCGGCCGCTGAAGGAAAAGCTTGCGATCCTGCGCGATCCATCGTTCAAGGCGAAGCTGCTCGATGAGAGTGCGGCCGTGCACGATCACCCCTTGGCCAAGCGGCTGATGGCGTTCGAGCACATTTTCGAACTGGGCGATCCTCCCAATTATGAGCCTGCGCGCGACAGTTCTCTTGCTGCGCGGGCCGCGCGGCAGGGCGTCAGCGCTCAGGAGCTTGCCTATGATCTGCTCCTCAAGGACGAGGGGCGCAGCTTCCTGTTTTTGCCCTTTGCCAATTACACCGAGTTCAACCTTGATGCCTGTGCCGAGATGATCAGCCATCCGGACTGCATCATCGGACTGGCCGATGGTGGTGCCCATGTCGGGATCATTTGCGATGCCAGCAATGCCACCTACCTGCTCAGTCACTGGGGACGGGATCGTGCGCAGGGTCGGCTCAGCATCGAATATCTCGTCAAGCGCCAGACGGCCGATACCGCGCGCGCGGTGGGCTTGCTGGATCGCGGCGTTCTGGCCCCAGGCCTCAAAGCCGACATCAACATCATCGATTTTGGCCGGCTGGGCGTGCGCGCCCCGCATATGGCCTACGATCTTCCGGGCGGTGGCAAACGTCTGCTGCAGCAGGCGGATGGCTATGTCGTCACCATAGTGTCGGGAACCCCGACCTATCGCGATGGCATTGCTACCGGGGCGCTGCCGGGCCGTCTGGTGCGCGGCCCGCAGGCCGCTGCTAGCAGCTAGGGGGCCTTCATGTTGCGCGCACTTGAGCCACACCTTGCCTGGCGGCACGAGGATGTGGAGGACCCCGAGAGCTGGACCTATCATCTTTCCGCCCGTGATCTCGAAGAGCTCGATGCGGCGCTCTCGCATGCCAAAACGGTCTCGCCAGATCTTCTCGATATCGAGCAGCACGATTTTCCGCTCTCAGGTCTTGGCCCCACCCTGACGGAGATCGAGCGTGAACTCATCGACGGCCGCGGCTTTGTGCGGATCCGCGGCCTTCCGGTGGAACGCTACAGTGATGAGGATCTGACCTTGCTCTACTGGGGGATAGGTCTTCATCTGGGGGAGCCCTGGCCGCAGAACAAATATGGCCATCTGATGGGGGATGTTACCGATCAGGGCAAGGCGCTCAGCGATCCCACCTTCCGTGGCAATGAGCTTGGACAGGTGGCGCTTGATTTTCATACTGACGGTGCCGATCTGATCGGTTTGATGTGCCTGCGTTCCGCCAAGACAGGTGGCCTTTCCATAGTCGCCAATGCGGTGGCCATACACAATGATCTGGTGGCGCAGCACCCTGCGCTGGCCCGTGCGCTCCATGACCCGCTACCGTATGATTTTCGTGGCGAACAGCCCGACGGCGCCAAGCCGTTCTACAGCTTTCCGGTGTTTACGGCGTTTGAACAGCGTCTCTTCGTGCGGTTCATACCGCACTACATTCGGGCCAGTCAGCGCCACGCCGACGCGCCGCGCCTGTCGCCGACAGCGCTTGAAGCGCTCGACGTGGTCAGCGCCATGGCGCGCAGTCAGGAGTATAACATCACTATGGAGCTGGCGCCGGGAGACATGCAGTTCATCAACAATTACCATGTGCTGCATGGCCGTACCGCCTACGTCGATGCGCCTTCGTCCGGCTACAAACGCCACTTGAAACGGCTCTGGCTGGCTGCACACCATCTTGAGCAGCGTCCGCCGCAGTTCCGTCGACAGGGACGGGCCCATTGGGGACGCCTTCGCACGCAGAGCCAAATTGCCGCTGTATCCCGTACCGCCGAGCGGTGAGGGGGCGCAGCTGACAGTTGGCGGTCTTGTCCAGGTGTCAGATCTGCGCTAGGCGGAACCTGAGCCAAGGAGCGGACGCGATGCTGCCGCGGACGCGCATCACTATCGGTCTGCAGCTGGCGCTTGCCGGCATGCTTCTGCGCGCCGTCCTGCCAGCAGGCTGGATGCCGGCCACGAGCCTGGCGGACGGCACCTGGCTTGAGGTCTGTGACGGGATTGCGCACGGATCTGCGCGCCAGTCCATGAATATGGCTGGTATGCCAGGGCGTCCTGGCCACTCTCATCATGATCGCATGCGCCCCTGTCCGTTTGCGGCAGCCGCCCATCTGGGCAGGAGCGGGTCCCCATCGCATCTTTCTCCAGCCACGCGTCTCAGTTGGCGACAGGCTCCGCAGCAGCTGCGGCACCTTGTACCTGTGGCGCCGGTCCTTGAGACCGGCTCGCCGCGCGGACCTCCCGCGCTGATCTGAGCTCTTTTGTCCTCAGGATCCGGCGTAGCGGGCGCCCGCCACGCCCTGTCTTCCATTTTGCCATCGAGGCCCCATATGGCTTTTTCTCGCGCGCGCACAGCCCTCATCCTTGCCGGGCTTGCAATTCTTGTCACGCTCAGTTCACGCCAGGCGATGGCCTGCGCCTGCGGCTGCGGTGTGTTTGATGTCGGTACCGCTTCGCTCTTTGCCAGTGGCGCCGGAGGCACCATTTATTTTGAAGATGACTTCATGAACCAGCGGCAGGACTGGCATGGAAACGCAAGCGCTCCCAGCTTGGCCAATCCTGACCGCAAGATCCGCACCAATTTCATGACCTTGGGCGGCCAGTACATGTTCAATCGGTCATGGGGCGTCATGGCGCAATTGCCCGTTTGGCAGCGCCATTTTGCAACCGTCAATGCTGGCGCGCTCAACCGCTTTGATCACACCGCCCTTGGGGATATTCGCCTGATGGGCATCTATTCCGGCTTTTCCGGTGATATGTCGACGGGTCTCATTTTTGGTACCAAGCTGCCGACCGGAGATAGCTCCTTCAAGGGCTTTGATGCCGACACGGAAATCGGCACCGGCAGCACAGATCTCCTGCTTGGGCTCTATCATCAAGGGGCGCTTGATCAAGATGCCAACTGGATCTGGTATGGCCAGCTGATGAGCGACACACCGGTGCTGCACAGGCCGGGCTATCAGCCTGGGGCGGAAGTCGATGGTGCGCTCGGGGCCTATTACAACAGCTGGTATGTGGGCGCGCAGAGCAAAGTTGCGCCGATGCTCCAGATTCTGGCGAGCGTGCGGATGGCGGATCATGGCAGTCTGGCCGATCCCCCAAACTCGGGATACAGCCGCCTTCTGCTCGCACCTGGTCTTGAGTTCGACACCGGGCGTATCAGGATCTATGGCGATATCGAACTTCCGATTTATCAGGATGTGCGAGGCTATCAGCTGATCGCGCCCGAACAGTTCAAAGTGGTGGTGTCCTATGCGCTGTAAACTGCGTCTGTCCCATTTTTATAACCTGGCCCGGGTCTGGCTTATTGCCGGCGCCCTCCTTGGTCTCCTGTCTCCTGCCAGCGTTGCCGCACGGTCGGCGCCTGCAGCTCTTGCAGGCACAGAGCTCAGCGGGACGCGATTCAACATCGCGCAATGGCGGGGTAAGGTGGTGGTGGTCAATTTCTGGGCGCGCTGGTGCACACCCTGCCGCGCCGAAATGCCGATGCTCAGTGCATTTGCCCGCCTGCATCGTGCCCAGGGTGTGCGGCTGATCGGGATCAGCGAGGACCGAACCGAGTACGCGGCCAAGGTTGGGAAGATCGCCGGCAGACTTGGCTATCCCAACGCCATGCTGGCGCAGCTTTCGGCGAACAGTTTCGGCCACCCACACCTGCTGCCAATGACCTATGTGGTCGGTCCGTCAGGGAGGGTACGTGCGGTCTTGCGTCCAACGGACAAGCCGTTGACCGAATCTGCGCTCTGGCAGTCGGTATCACCGCTTCTGGCCAAGCGACCGTGAGGTTGGTTCAGGCTGCGGCAGCGGTACGCGCCAGTGCGCAGTGCGACCAGATCTCCGACAGCGCGGCGACCAGCTTGTCGATATCGACGTCGGAGTGCAGCGGCGAGGGGGTAAAACGCAGCCTCTCCGTGCCTCTGGGAACGGTCGGATAATTGATCGGCTGAACATAGATGCCGTGATTGTCCAAGAGCCAGTCGCTGATCATCTTGCACTTCTTCGCATCCCCGACCATGACGGGGATGATGTGGCTGGGATTGTCGAGCATCGGGATGCCGATGGCCTTGAGCTTGCGCCGTACTGTGGTCACCCGCTCCTGGTGCCGGCGGCGCTCAACATTGCTCTCCTTCAGGTGCCGGATCGAGGTCAGGGCACCGGCGGCAATGGCTGGCGGCAATGCCGTGGTGAAAATGAACCCGGAGGCGAAACTGCGCACGAAATCACACAGATCCGCGCTTGCGGCGATATAGCCGCCCATCACACCGAAGGCCTTGGCCAGGGTGCCCTCGATCACGGTGAGCCGGTCCATCAAGCCTTCGCGTTCGGCAATGCCACCGCCGCGCGGGCCGTAAAGTCCAACCGCGTGCACCTCATCGAGGTAGGTCATGGCGCCATGGGCATCGGCGACGTCGCAGAGTTCCTTTATGGGGGCGATGTCGCCATCCATGGAATAGACGCTTTCAAATGCAACCAGCTTGGGACGGGCCGGATCAAGGCTGGCAAGTTTGCGATCGAGGTCCTCAACGTCATTGTGCTTGAAACGCAGGCACTGGGCTCGTGAATGACGGATGCCTTCAATCATGGAGGCATGGTTCTGATCGTCGGAGAGAACCACGCAGTCAGGAAGCTTGGCAGCCAGCGTACCGAGCGCCGCCCAATTGGAAACATAGCCGCTCGTAAAGGTCAGCGCCGCCTCCTTGCCATGCAGGTCGGCAAGTTCGCGCTCGAGCAGTACGTGATAATGATTCGTGCCTGAGATATTGCGGGTTCCACCGGCACCAGCACCGCAGCGATCAAGGGCCTCGTGCATGGCCGCGATCACCTGCTGGTTCTGCCCCATGCCGAGATAGTCATTGGAGCACCAAACAGTCACCGGGTGCGTGCTTTCACCGTCGTAACGGGTAGCCTTGGGAAATTGTCCTGCATGGCGTTCCAGATCAGCGAAAATCCGGTAGCGGCCCTCCTGGCGCAGCGCCCCCAGTTCGGCGGCGAAGAAGGCTTCGTAATCCATAATGTATCTCCCACGGCCTCGGTCACATGGCCAAGCGCAAACTAGGCGTTTGGGTCCAGCCTGTCGACCAGTTTGGCCTTTCAGACGGCCTTTGCCCAGCGCCACATCAGCGCAGGTCCCCTTGCAAAAGACAGGCTAGAACTGGCCCGCCAGGATGCGCAAGATCCTGATGCATATCAATGTAGCCATCAGAAATATAAACACCTCGCGCGGCTTGTGCTGCGGCGGATTGCACGATCACAAAGGTACCGGGCCGGAGGCGCACTGTCGCGCTCCGGCCCGGCCATCAGGGACATGCTCCCCGTCATTCCAGATGTGGGGCCCTTCGAACCCCATCGCGGCATCGCCCCCCAAGCGACGCGCCAGCCGTTACATCCGCCGCCGTGGTCCTGGGCCCTTGCCATGCCAGAAATGAGGCCGGCAGCCGATGAAGAGACGGTTGGCAGTCTTCTGCTGTGCAGGATCGAGCGCCTGGTAAAGCGGGATCAGGGCTCCGTCGATACGTTCGACGGTCGCCAGATGCGACTTCATCATGGCTTCGCGCCGCTTCAGCACCTCAGGCAGCGCAAACGACATCTTGCCGCCCATAGCCTGCCTGCGGCGAGCCTGCATCTGCTGCTTGAGGTCATGGACGCTGTCACTCAGCGTGGTGGCAAACTGGTTCCACTGGCCTGCCTGAGCCGGGGTAATATGCAGCTCGGCGTGCAGGAACGCGAGGGCGCCATCGGGGTAGCGCATGGCCATCATGGGAACCAGCGGACCGCCATGGCAGCGTGCCGGGCCGAAGTGCCTGGCCATGGGCTGGGCACTGGCGGGAAGGCTGGCGGCGACGGCAAGTCCCGCGCCAAGAGCCAGGATTGCAGCATATTTAGTCATGTAAGTGTCCTCCTTTGGGGAGCGTCATGCAAACATTCCCGGGCCCGGTTGTCGCCATTATCAATGTCAACAAATGTGGCAGGGCCCGCGCCAGGAGGAACTCTAACAACAAGTTCCGGCAGTGATCCTGTGCCCGAAGACGCCTCGACCGGCGGCCGCGCCCTCGTTCCTCTCAGGCGAGCCTGTCGCTGTGCGGCTTTACCCTTGGGATGGCCTCCCAACCAACCGCGATGGGACGGGGGGCCACGACGGGCGCGATGCAGTTGCAGCCGTGACTGCAGGCCAGGCGGTCGAGATACTCCTTGAGTGCAGTACGCAAAATCTGCGGCCGGGTTTGGTGATGTTTGGCGGCGGCGATGCCGAGCCGTTCATACTCGTCCTCGCAAAGTTCCAGGCTCACACGCCGGCCCGACTTGCGCAGGCGAGGCCTGGCGGCGGCCTTGAGTGGGGCGGGTTGAGGCGGGGCGACGGGCGCGATTGCAGCTGCCGTCAGGATCGAAGGGCGCGGGGGCAGGGTCTCGAGGGAAGGGGCGGCGTCACCCTTGCGGGCAAGCAGGCTAGCCGTGATCGAAGCAAATTGGCGCTGGCTCGTCGTCATGTGAACTCTCTCAGAAAGGGTTTTCCGGGCTGCGACGCCCAAAGGGCTGCGCGCGGCGATGGCTAAGGCCTGCTGCGGCTTCGCTGGCTCGCCCGCGTTCCCGGCGGCCGTCAAACGGCGCCATCGGTTCGCTGGAGACAGGAGGGGCATTCTCGCGGCTGAACTCGCTGTTCGCGTCGGGTGCTGGGTCAGCCTCGACCAGGTCCGCCCCGTGTGGATCAGATGTCCGGGCGGGGGCGCTCTCGAGCGGTGAAAGGCCGTGAATGGCAAACGCCGTCGGGACCTTGACCGGCGTGATGCTGGCGTCCTGGGTCAGCCGCGCGAGGCGGCTCTGGATATAGGTCCAGAGCTCACGCACTTCCTTGGCCGAACTCGATCGCGCCGCGACTTCGCCCACGGTGCGCCCGTCGATCATGGAGGCCGCAAAATCAACCCGGTGATGCACAGTGACTGGCGCCACCGTGCCATGCTGCGACAGGGCTACAGCAGCTTCGCCAGTGATGCGGGCGCGCGGGGTTGCGGCATTGACGACGAAGAGGACGGTCTTGCCATGACGCTCGGCGAGGTCGACGGTGGCGCCAACAGCACGCAAATCATGCGGACTTGGTCGTGTCGGTACCACCACGAGATCGGCGTGGGCGATGACATGCGAGATCGATTCGGTGATGGCTGGTGGCGTGTCGATGACGGCAAGGCGGATACCTGCCTGACCAAGCTGGTGGAGAGCCTCGGACAGCTGCAGCAGTCCGACCTTGGCAAAATGCGGCTCTGGCGCGCTGCGCGCGTTCCACCACTCCGCCAGTGATCCTTGCGGATCGGTGTCGATCAGTGCGACGGGACCAACTCCGGCCAACATCGCTTCGACTGCGAGGTGGCCGGAGAGCGTCGTCTTGCCCGAACCACCTTTTTGAGATGCCAGTACCAGCACGTGCATGGCGTGTGCGCCCTTTTTGCTCGCTTCGCCATGAGCATGGCGCAGAGGGCTTGCCTGCGTGTTGCATCCCTTCGCAGCAATTATGCGAAGTTTAAGACAAACTGTCGGTATCGTGTCATTCGCCGGTGTAGGTCAGTCTTCGCCGAACCGCGCTGCGATCAGTGCCAGGATGGCCGTCATCGCCTGTTCGGCATCTGGCCCCTCGGCACAAAGCTCGATCTGGCTGCCAACCCCGGCGCCCATCATCATCAGGCCCATGATCGAACGCGCATCGACACTGGTACCGTCCTTGCTGACGGTAATTTGTGACTTGAACCGTGCCGCTGCTTCGACAAGCTTCGCTGAGGCGCGCGCATGCAGTCCGCGCTTGTTGATGATCGTCGCGACCGATCTGATCGGCTGCTCTTCCGCCATACGTCAGGCTCCGCCGACGAGATCAGCCGAACCGGCACGCATATATTTGCGCCCCGCGTCGATCGCCTGCTTGACCGCAGCTTCAAGTGGCAAGCGGGAACGTACATTGCAGAGTTTGATCAGGCTGGGAAGATTGGCGCCGGCTAGAACCTCAATTTTGTCCTTTTCCAGCAGGGTCAGCGCCAGATTACATGGCGTGCCACCATACATGTCGGTGGCGATCACGGTACCGTCGCCACCATCCACCGCCTTGGCGGCGGCGGCGATTTCACGCCGGCGCCGTTCCATGTCGTCTTCGGGACCGATGCACACGGCGCGGAGATGGGTTTGCGGGCCCACCACATGCTCGACCGCGGAAATGATTTCCTGCGCCAAGCGGCCGTGGGTAACGATGACTATGCCAATCATGATCGATGCTATGTGTGAGGCGGCCGGCACGATAACAAGGTATGAGCCAGATGGAACCCCTCACTTGCACCTCAAGTGAGACTTAGTTGCCCATGTCAGGGAGTTGACCAAGCGGCGCGGCCGCAAGCACGATGCGGACCGGCGCCGAGGCGCTAAAGGCATTAAGCCGCAGCACTGGGGGAGGAGATGCCCCTTTGAGACCTTGCGGCAGTGGCCAGTATTCCGGCTCAGGCAGGCGTTCTGCCTCAGGACCCAGAATTGCCGCCAGCCGGATGGACGCCCTTTGGGCGGTGGGCAGACGCCGGATTCCCAGGCCGCGAACCTCGATCAGCCCCTCCAGGGTAGGCGGAGCCCGGCCCAGGAGCACCCCCTCTTCAACCCAAAGCACTGTCCGGTCATCGGCCACGAGCAGGGCTCCCATGGCAATGAGGCGCAGGGCCAGATCGGATTTGCCACTGCCGCTCTCACCCAAAAGCAGTACGCCGGCATCTTCGGGCGCGCCAAGCTTCGGGCCTGCCTGGGCGAGAACGACGCAGCTTGCATGCAGGTTGATCTCAGCCATGGTTGAGGGGCAATTCAACGATGAAGCGGGCGCCACCCGGTCGCTCCGGGCTTGGCCCGACACGGTTCTCGGCCCAGATCCGTCCTCCCGCGCCCTCGACAATCTGCCGCGCGATGGAAAGCCCAAGGCCGGAATTCTGGCCGAAATCACTTTCGCGCGGCCGTTCCGTATAGAAGCGCTGAAACACGGTCTCGAGGTTGTCGGGAGGAATACCCGGCCCCTCATCGATTACGGCGATCCGGACCAGGCGGTTCCGGCGCTGGGCCTCAACGCGAACCGTGCCGCCGTCCGGGCTGAAGGAGATGGCGTTATCGATCAGGTTGCGGAAGATCTGCCCCAGCCGTTCGCTGCGGCCCGAAACGATCGCCTTGCCCTCAAGCTCAAGGCCGAGTTCCAGCCTTACCGACCGCGGCAGACCGGTCAGGCGGTAGACTTCGGTGATGGTTGTCAGAAGGTCGGCAATGTCGACAGGCTCGGCTGGTTCGCGCGACAATTCTGCGTCGAGGCGCGAAGCCTGGCTGATGTCAGTGATCAGGCGATCGATCCGTTTGATGTCATTGCTTACAATGTTGACCAGGCGACTGCGATTGGTCGGATCCTCGGTGCGCGCCAGCATGTCGATCGCAGTCTTCAGCGAGGTCAGCGGGTTCTTGAGTTCGTGGGCGACGTCGGCGGCAAAGCTTTCGATCGCATCAATGCGATCGTAGAGGGCGCGGGTCATTGCCGAGAGGGCGTCGGCAAGCGCGCCGATCTCATCATGGCGTTCGGCCATGCGAGGCAGGGCTTCGCGTCCCGACTGGCCCTTGCGAACCCGTTCGGCAGCAGCGGCCAGACGATTGATCGGCTCGGCGAGAAACCGTGCCAGATAGATCGACGAAAACAGCATGATGGCGAAGCCGACGAGGAACACTTCGAGCAGCTTTTCGCGCTCGGCACGTAGAACCCCGTCAATGTCGCCGCCCTCGGTTGAGACCAGCAGAACGCCATAGATGGCGCGGAAGCGCTGGATCGGAACAGCGACGGACAATACCAGACGATCCTGCTCATCGACCCGTTCCTTGGTCCCGATCCGGCCGCGCAGGGCTGCATCGACCTCCGAATAAACCCGTCCGTTGGTGCCGGCTTCGAAGTAAGGATCGAGCCGCTCGAACGGCCGCACGCCCATAAGGCCATTGTAGAGGCGTTTGATCTCCTGCCAGGTGTTGTTCCAGAAGCCCGGGGCCGGTAAGGGATAGGTCTGCACCACGTTGCGGGCGAGAAGAAAGCGGGTGTCCGCTTCCAGATTGCCTTGCGCATTGTAAAGACGGGCCCGCAGGTTGGTCGGTGCAATCAACTGACGCAGCAGAGGTTTGGCTTCACCCACCCGGATCGCGCGATTGGCGTCATCCGTGGTGTACTCGGCGAGAGTGGAGGCTACGATTTCAGCCTCGTGCGTGATCCCGGCCAGCCGCTCGTCGACCAGGCCTTCCTGTGTCGATTGTACGAAGATCACCCCGCCCAGCAGAAACAGCAGCAGGATGGCATTCATGAAGAGTATGCGTCGGGTCAGCGCTGACATGCGCCGGCGCGTGCGCCTCTGTCTCGGCCGCAAGCGTGGCGTTGACGGCGCCAGCGGCCGGAACAGACGTTGCTCACTCATGGGTTGCGGCGCAGTCATGGCCGGCTCGTAATCAGCTTTCCTTGTATCGGTAGCCGACTCCATAGAGGGTCTCGATGGCGTCGAAATCATCGTCTACGGCTTTGAACTTCTTGCGCAGGCGCTTGATGTGGCTGTCGATGGTACGATCATCGACATACACCTGGTCGTCATAGGCCGCGTCCATCAGGTTGTCGCGGCTTTTGACGAAGCCCGGGCGCTGGGCCAGACATTGCAGGATGAGGAACTCGGTGACGGTAAGCCGTACAGGCTTGCCATCCCAGGTACATTCGTGACGCTGCGGGTCGAGAACCAGCTTGCCGCGGACCATGGCTTCCTTTTTGACCTCGCCTGGGCTCGTCTGGGCGCCCGGCTTGTGCCCTTCGGCCCGTCGCAGCACCGCACGGACCCGCTCAAGTAACAGGCGCTGGGAGAAGGGCTTACGAATGTAGTCATCAGCCCCCGCATTCAGGCCCATCAACTCGTCGATTTCTTCGTCCTTTGAGGTCAGAAAAATCACCGGCAGGTCGGAGATCTGCTTGAGGCGACGCAAAAGTTCGAGACCATCCATCCGTGGCATCTTGATATCGAGGATGGCAAGATCAGGAGGATTGGCCGTGAGCGCGGTCAGTGCAGAGGCGCCATCGCCAAAGCTGCGCACATGATAGCCTTCCTGCTCCAAAAGCATGCTGACCGAAGCGATGATGTTTTTGTCGTCGTCGACGAGCGCGATCGTTGCCATAAATTTCGTCCTTTCGGTTCTTCCAGCATACGAAAGCTGATCCGCAAACGAAATAACCTTGCGGCAGGCTTCCTGCCCTCTGGGCAGTCATCACGTGAGGGCATGGCATCGGCTAGGTACACGCCAGGAGGTGCCAGCCCGGCTGCTGCGGCAGCCGGAAGCGTGCATCACATGCACGGCGCGCGCGGCCCGCGTCAGCCGCAGCTAGACAAACTTGACCTTCAGGATCTCGTAACTGCGTGAGCCACCTGGGGCGGCGACCTCGACCGTGTCCCCCGTGCTCTTGCCGATCAGAGCCCGGGCGATGGGGGAGGAAATCGAAATCCGGCCCTGCTTGGCATCGGCTTCCATGTCACCGACGATCTGATAGTGGCGCTCTTCATCCGTATCTTCATCGACCAGGGTAACCGTGGCACCAAACTTGACCGTCGTTCCAGACATCTTGGAGACATCGATCACATCGGCCCGCCCGATCATATCCTCAAGTTCAATCACCCGGCCTTCGATAAAGGCCTGACGCTCCTTGGCGGCGTGATATTCGGCGTTTTCCGACAGATCGCCGTGCGCTCGGGCCTCGGCGATGGCCTTGATCACTTCGGGCCGCTCGACCGATTTCAGATGGTTGATCTCAGCCTCAAGAGCCCTGTAGCCCGCGGCCGTCATGGGTAAGCGTTCCATCAACGTGTCGTCCTGATACTGATAAAGCTCTGCCTCCGGGACACCGTGCCTTAGCCCGACAGCCCTGGAAAGCCCTGTAATTTCTGTTAACCCTTTGTTTCGCTTGAAGTCCTTAAGACGCGTCCCGCAGCGGTCGAACGGAAATAATAGGTCCGCCCGGGCATGACTTCAAGCTCTGGACCACTATTTGGTCGCCTCCCGGCAACAGCTTGAGGGGTGCTGCGCGGTGGACAGGGCTGACCATGCCGTCCGCCGCCTCTGTGCCAAAGCCGGGCACCGCATCGGTTCTGCGCTCCTGGGCAAGGCTGCCTCCAAAGCTCAAATCTCCTTAGCTCAGCGCGCGCAGACGCCGGCGAAAGAGCAGCAGCGAGCCCGTAAACAGGGTCACACCGATCAGGAGCAGTGCGAGCAGCTGGGGCCATACCACCTTAAACCCCGCGTTGCGGTAGAGAACGGCCTGCGCCAGAGCGACGAAGTGGGTTGTCGGAGCTGCCTCCATCAGTGTGCGAACAATCGCAGGCATGCTTTCACGCGGCGTCATGCCTCCTGACAGCATTTCCAGAGGCAGGATAACGAGTATCAGCAGCAGACCAAATTGCGGCATCGACCGGCCCAGGATGCCCAGAAAGATTCCCATCGAGGTCGTGGCAAAGAGGCTCAGTGCGGCGGCCGCAAGAAACAGCGTCAGTGATCCTGCGATCGGTACCTGAAGAATGCGCTCGACAACGATGACGAGCGAGCATGCCGTGGCCAGCAGCACTACCGCCCCTGTGGCCCAGACCTTGCTGACCATAATCTCGAGAGGCGTTACAGGCATTACCAGGAGGTGTTCGATTGTGCCGTGCTCCCGCTCTCGGATCAGGGCGGCGCCGGCAAGAATGATCGACAGCATGGTAACATTGTTGATCACTTCCATCACGGCGCCGAACCAGGACTTGCTGAGACCGGGATTAAAGCGGGCGCGCAGGACCAGCTCAACCGGCGCGCTGTCTGCAATGTGTCGACGAAAGAGAAACGTCGCGATTTCCTGGCTGACGATCGCCTGGACATAGGCGCTGCCAGTGAATGCCTGTGTCATGCGGGTAGCATCGACATTGAGCTGGATTGATGGCTGTCGCCCGGCCAGAAGATCGCGCTCGAAATTGGGTGGAATGTCGAGTGCAAAGGTGTCCATACCGGCATCCATGCGGGCATCCATTTCAGCCGTCGTGATCAGCTTGGGTGACGCGAAGAGCGGCGCATAGAAGCCATGAATGATCCGTGCAGACAGGATCGACCGGTCCTCATCGACAATAGCGATAGGTGCCCGGTTGAGGGTCTCGGGCATGGCTGTTGCGGCGGCATATATCGCAAAGCTGAAGGCATAGAGAATGAGGAACAGCATCATACGATCGCGCATCAGGCTGCGTAGTTCCTTGATGCCCAGATAAAAAATGTTCCGCAGTGTCGGTGCGAGCGGCATGACTCATCGCTCCTGCTTTTGCAGCAGCAGGGCGGAAAGTCCGACCAAAATCACCGGTGCGGCAAGCAGCGGGAGAAAGGAGGAGGTCAGATTGGAAAATTGCAGCGCCTTGGAAAAGGTACCGCGTGCGACAACGAGAAAATGGCTAGTCGGATAGATCTCGCCAATCAGCCGACCAATGCCGCTGAGGGATGACACCGGGTCCGTGAGGCCGGAGAAGCTGACTGCTGGCAGCAGTGTGAGAACAGCGGTTCCGAACAATGCGGCAATCTGGCTGCGCATAAAGGTCGAGAGCAGGAGGCCCATCGCGGTGGTCGCACTCAGATAGAGGACTGCCCCCATGAGCAAGGTCAGGAAGCTGCCCTTAAGTGGTACCCTGAACACGGCAATGACGACGATCGTAAGCAGTAGAAAGCTGACCAATGACAAAGCGATATAGGGGATCTGTTTGCCAACCAGAAATTCCAGCGGGGTTGTTGGTGTGACGTAAAAATTGACAATCGAACCCAGCTCTTTTTCTCGTACAACGCTCAGCGCCGTAAGAATGGCGGGAATGAGCATCAGCAGGAGTGGAATCACCGCTGGCGCCATGGCAACGATACTTTTGACATCGGGGTTGTAGCGGAAGCGCAGTGCGATGGTTGCCGGCGCCGCTTCGCGCGCAGCCTGGCCCGCCTCAGTCGCCCGGCGCGCCAGCCATTGATCGTGCATGCCGGTAACGTAGCTCTCCACGATCTCGGCCCGCGTCGGCATAGCGCCATCCACCCAGGCACCGATTTCGGCCTTGCGCCCATGTGCCAGATCTCGTCCGAAGCCCGGTGGAATCTCGATCGCGAGACTGAGCTTGCCTGAGCCCATACGGCGGTCCATGTCCGCGTGGCTGGTGAGGGGTGTCTGCTCGTCGAAATAGCGTGATCCGGCAATGTTCTGGGTATAGTCGTGGCTGATTGCGCTTTGATCCCAGTCCAGCACGGCAAAGCTCAGGTGCTCGACGTCGAGGCTGATGCCATAGGCGATCACCAGAAGTAAAATCACACTGCCGACGAGAGAAAGGCTCAGGCGCAGCGGGTCACGTCCCAGCTCCAGACTTTCGCGCCGCGCATAGGCAAACAGCCGGCGCATTCCGCCCGAGTGGTGGGAGGAGGTCGAGGGGTGCTCTTCCATCTGCCACGACTGAGGCGGTAACAAGCTTGTAGCCTGCCCCCCTGCAGAACTTCCACCTGCCTCCTCGAGGAAGAGGATAAAAGCTTCTTCTAGGCTTGAAGCCTGCTTGCGCTCAGTCAGGGCTTTGGGCGTATCGGTGATGAGTATCCTGCCTTCGTGCATCAGTGAGATTCGATCACAGCGCTCGGCTTCATTCATGAAATGGGTGGATATGAAAATTGTAATGCCATCATTACGTGACAGCTCGGTAAGCGAAACCCAGAATGCATCTCGCGCTATCGGATCAACCCCCGAGGTTGGCTCGTCAAGGATTAGCAGGTCGGGCTTGTGAATCATGGCTACGGCCAGTGACAGCCGCTGGCGGAGACCGAGAGGCAGTGTGGTGGGGAGCCTCTCGAGTACGGCGGTGAGCTCGAAGCGTTCCGCCACCTCGCGCACGCGTTCATGGATCAATGTGCTCGGTACGGCGAAGAGCCGCGCATGCAGCTCAAGGTTCTGGCGCACCGAAAGCTCGGTATAGAGTGAAAATGACTGCGACATGTAGCCGACACGGCGTCGTGTCGAGATATCGGAGGCATGGATATCCTGGCCGAAGAGCTCGGCACTGCCTGCGTCTGGCTCCAGCAGACCGGTGAGCATCTTCATGGTTGTTGTCTTGCCACAGCCATTGGAGCCGACGAAACCGAATATTTCGCCCTGCCTGATGGTCAGGTCTACATGATCCACGGCAGTGAAGTCGCCGAAGGCTATGGTCAGCCCCTGTGCCCGGACCGCGATGACTTGGTCCAGATGCGTCTGTGGAGGAGGGGGCGGGGATTTGCGGAGCACGTTTTGCCCCGTGTCGGGCAGGAATTTGATGAAAGCCTCATCGAGCGTTTGCGAGGTGGTACGCCGGCGCAATTCTTCGGGGGTTCCGACCGAAAGCACACGACCTTTGGTCATGGCTACGAGCCAGTCAAAGCGCGCCGCTTCTTCCATGTAAGCCGTTGCCACAAGTACGCTCATCTGGGGCCGGCCGGCGCGGATGCGAGCAATCATTTCCCAGAATTGACGGCGGGAAAGCGGATCTACACCCGTGGTAGGCTCATCAAGTATCAAAAGGTCCGGGTCATGGATCAGTGCGCAGCACAGACCGAGCTTCTGCTTCATTCCACCGGAAAGCTTGCCCGCGGGACGTTCGAGGAACGGCTGGAGCCCGGTAGCATCAGTGACCCAGCCGATGCGGCCGCTGCGCAGCCCGGGATCCAGACCAAAAAGCCGAGCAAAGAAATCGATGTTTTCACGAACAGACAGGGTGGGATAGAGATTACGGCCAAGACCCTGCGGCATGTAAGCAATACGGCTGCAGATGCGGAGCCGATGGTGTGCATCTGCCATGCTGCCATCCAGAACCTCGACGTGGCCATGCTGAAGCCGGCGGGCGCCGGCAATGAGGGATAGAACGCTCGACTTTCCGATGCCATCAGGCCCAATCAGTCCGGTCAGATTACCAGCGGGAACATCAAGCGAGATGTCATCGAGCGCTATGACCTTACCGTAGCGCTGTGTCACTTGCCTCAAACGTGCGACGTATGAATCTGAGGTCATGGTGGTAATCTCACCTGCAGATTGGCTGGCCAGGACAGATGACTGTCGAGGCGCACATAGGCCATCCCGGGCAGGCCGGTTTTGATCTGGCGGCTGTGGCGGCGTAGCAGCGACGGGGCAAAGCGCGCCTTGACACGGAACATCAGCTTCTGCCGCTCATCCCGGGTTTCCACCGTCTTGGGCGTGAACTGCGCCACATCAGCAACAAAGCTGATTTTTGCGGGAATGACATAGCTCGGTGCGGCATCCAGTACGACGCGCACCTCGCTGCCCAGAGCCACGCGTCCTGCTGCAGCGGTCGGCAGGAAGAAGCTCATGTAGACGTCACCAAGATCGATCATCGTCAGCACGGTACCTCCGGCCCCGAGCACTTCGCCGGGCTGTGCCACCCGATACTGCACGCGGCCTTCGCGCGGCGCGCGCAAGGCCGAATCATCGATGTCTGCCTGGATTCGTTCCACTGTGGCGGTAGCGGCATCGATTCCGGATTGAGCGGCAGTGACACTCGAAGTTGCGAAGCGAACCGCCGCATCCGCTGCGGCCAACTGTGCCTCGCTAGCGCGCATCGCTGCCGCGGCACTGTCAAAGGCTGCACGGCTGTCGTCGATCGCCTGCGCGGATATTGCGCCACTTCCCCTCAGGGCCAGGGCCCGCTTCAACCGTTTGGTGGCCAGAGTCAGTTCCGCCGTGCGTTGGGTAATCAGCGCTGCGGTTGCTTTCCGCTCGGACTGGCGCTGAGCTTGAAAATTCTCTGCGGTGGTGACGGCGACACGGGCCTGTGTGCGTGCTGCGTTGGCCTCGCGCAGTTGTGCTTCGAGGGTTGCGGTATCCATCCGGACGAGGACTTCTCCGGGGTGGACGAAATCTCCCTCATTGACCAGAATGGCCTTTACCCGCCCAGCGATCTTGGTGGCGATATCGATTTCTACAGCCTCGACTCTGCCGTTGCTGGCGACAAATCCGTTCGGAAGGGTTGACGGTCGCGTCAGCCACCACAGGCCCGTTCCGATCACTGCCAGGGCCAGTGCGGGCAGGGCCCAGCGCAGATAGGGATAAAGACGCTCAAACATGCTGGCCCGCAACCTGCAGTGAGCGCAAAGCGGTGAGTGGTGGCGATGGCGTCATTACCAGATATCAGTCTGCGGTCGGGTGCGTCGGCCAAATGAAGGCTGCAATGTCAGCTTCCTGCATTGAGGGCTGTCAAAATCATCATTGGGTGTGTTGGCACGGTGCGGCGTATCTGATGGAAGCTCCTTAAAAGATCTTCGATCATCCAACACTTAAAGATTATTGCGCTCTCTCAAGAACGCTGGACGGAAGAGGCGCACTGTGTTGCGTCCCGAGCCGCGGCAACGGACGGCGTGTTTCAGGCCATCGCGGCGTCGGCGTACCCGACAGATTGCATCTGAGGTGTGGTCTGCTGGTAACGCTGTTGACTTTGGGCGCGAGATCACCGCGTCGCCCAAAGCAAGGATTAAGTTGACCCTCGGGAGGTGTGACGGGCGGGGCAGACCTGTGTATTTCGGAATGTCTAAAAAGCATCTGGAGCATGCGTACAGCTGCAACAACAACTGAAAAGAGCGGCGACAAAGCCGCCATCGCAGAAGCCCTCGTAGGAACCGCGCATGCTCTCAGTGGGCAGGCCGTCCTTTCGGCAGTGGTGAGCAATGTAGGAGGGCTCAGCGCAACTGAAGCCGCGTCGCGTCTGGAGAGGTATGGTGCAAACCGGTTGCCAGAGGTCAGGCGTCAGAAGCTGGTACTGCGCTTCCTTCGCCATTTCCATAATGTACTGATCTATGTCCTTCTGGCGTCAGCCGCTATTACGTCGGCGCTGGGGTATTTGGCTGACACAACGGTCATTCTGCTGGTTGTGCTAGCCAATGCCATCATCGGGTTTGTCCAGGAGGACCGGGCAGAGCGATCAATGATGGCAATCCGCGAGATGCTTTCTCCTCGCTCAACCGTACTGCGGGATGGGCAGAGAAATAGCGTTGACAGCAGCACGATTGTGCCCGGCGACATCGTCCTCCTCGAACCGGGAGACAAGGTACCGGCCGACTTGCGACTGCTGGATATAGTGGGATTACGGATCGTCGAAGCCATTCTTACGGGAGAAGCGATTCCCGTCGAGAAGTCGGTGGCATCGGTACCTCCACTGAGTGCTCTTGCTGAGCGAAGCTGCATGGCATTTAGCGGTACGGTGGTCGCTGGAGGTACTGGGCGTGGTGTTGTTGTTTCCACCGGCGCACAGACGCAGATTGGCCGCATTAGTGGGTTGCTTCTTACGGTGGAAGCTCCCACAACGCCGCTTGTCAGACAGATGGATGAATTCGGGCGGTGGATTACAGCCGTCATACTGACGTTAGCGGCGATTTTACTGACCTATGGTCATTTCGCGAGTCATTTGCCGTTTGTCGAAGTCTTCATGGCCGTAGTTGGCTTTTCCGTGGCGGCTATACCGGAGGGGTTGCCTGCAGTTCTCACGATCACGCTTGCGGTCGGGGTTCGCAGGATGTCAAGACGAAATGTCATTGTACGCCGGTTACCGGCAATCGAAACACTGGGATCGGTATCTGTCATCTGTAGCGATAAGACCGGTACCCTGACCCGTAATGAGATGATGGTCGCATCGGTGGCGATCAAGGATCACGCTTATACGGTCACAGGAGATGGCTATTCGCCGCAAGGCCTCGTCCAGCTTGGTGAAACGCAGATTTTTCCTCGAGAAAGCAGGCTTCTGGTCGAACTCGCCCGTGCCGCTGTGCTGTGTAACGACGCGGCCCTGCACTACCACGGGGGAAGTTGGCGGATTGAAGGTGATCCAATGGAGGGTGCGCTGCGGGCGTTCGCTGGAAAAGTGGACCCTGAAGGCACTGAAAACTGGGAAACTTGGACACGGACGGACGAAATTCCATTTGACGTTCATGCACGTTTCATGGCGACCCTCCATCACGATCATTCTGGCCATGCAGAAATTCACGTGAAGGGCGCACCGGAAAGTGTTTTTGGCCTGTGCGCGCTTCAGAAGTATGCTGACGGCGCAGAGAGTACTCTTGAGACCGAATATTGGTTACGAGAAGTTGACGTAATGGCCGGCCAGGGGCAACGCGTGCTTGCGCTTGCCGTTCGTCAGGTGGCGCAGAACCATGTCACTCTGGATTTCGGCGACCTGCAGGGAAAGCTGACACTGCTGGGTTTGGTCGGGCTCATTGACCCACCCCGACAGGAAGCGGCGGACGCCATCCGCGAATGCCAAACGGCAGGTATACGCGTCAAAATGATTACGGGAGATCATCCGGGAACCGCGATGTCGGTGGCGCGACAAATTGGTCTTCTCAACCCTTCAGGACAGCTGACTGGTGCCATGATCGAGCAGATGAGCGATGCTCAACTGACGGCGGTGGTGGGAGATGTCGATGTGTTTTCCAGAACCAGCCCCGAGCATAAGTTACGCCTGGTACAGGCCTTGCAGGCTCGTAATCTGACCGTCGCCATGACTGGAGATGGGTTCAATGACGCTCCGGCGCTTAGGCGGGCGGATGTCGGCGTTGCCATGGGACGCCGAGGCAGCGATGTCGCCAAGGAAGCAGCACAGATCGTACTGGTCGATGACAATTTTTCCTCGATGGTGGCGGCTATACGCGAGGGCCGTACGGTCTATGACAATATCTTGAAGGTGATTGGTTGGACGTTACCCACGAATGCCGGGGAGATGCTGACCATTGTCATGGCCTTGATGCTCGGCTTGGCATTTCCGGTTACTGCCATACAGATTCTTTGGGTCAATCTGGTCACCGCGGTGACACTCGGTCTTGCCCTTGCCTTTGAGCCTGCAGAAGACAACGTCATGATGCGTCCGCCGAGACCACGTAACCATTCGCTTTTAAGCCGGGAGTTGATTTGGCATATATTTCTGGTATCGGCTCTTTTTCTTGCTGCTGTCTTTGGCATTTTTGACTTTGCCATACGGCGTGGCTCCACGATCGAACTCGCGCAAACTCTAGCGCTGAATATGCTTGTGCTGCTGGAAGTGTGTCATCTCTTCTTTGTGCGCAAAATGGCAGGTGGCGGGTTACGCTGGCACACCATTGGCGGTTCTTCCGTGGTATGGCTTTGTGTTCTGGGCGTGATCTGTGCACAGGCTGTCATTACGTATCTTCCGTCACTGCAAAAAATATTCGGCACGGTTGCTTTGTTGCCTGCGGATCTGGCAATGATCGGAGGTATTGGCATCCTGTTTTGGATTGCACTTGTGCTCGACAGGATTTTACGCCGCAGCATTGTCCGTGGGATTGAGGGTGGCTCGGCTTAGTCGCTTCAGTCATTCTACCTCATTCCCAACTCAGATATGAGCGACGCGGTGACATGCGTCAGAGAGGGTGTGCGGTGCTGACGTTCAAAAGTGGAAGCTGGAATGTGAGTGGAATGTTCAGATGAGGGTGTCGCACGAGCAGCAAAAATGTGCTCCGGTACCGACGATGTTTCAGTAGTATTCGAAGAAATCATAAAACCTATTTTCCAAGGCTATTTTGGCTGAAAATTCATGGGGCGGGAATGTCAGAAGTAGGTGGTATGCAAGATGATGAGGTCGGAGGATGGTGCGCCCATGCAGCGGGGTGGCGACGGTTCTCGGTAATAGAACTAAGACGAAGGAGCTCGCGTTATTACTCGTTCACGACCAACATTTGATAAGTGATGAATGATATTTGCGCTTGCGACAGATCAAGGCGAAGAACTTTAGGAGTGGCACTCTTTCGTCCGATGTATGGGGAAGCCCTATACGGAGGATTATCATGCGTATTCGACTGGTAGATGAAGAGCGATACGATAGGACGCCTACACTTCTGCTCATTCTTTTTGGTCTCTTACTGCTACTAGCCGCACGCAGCGCTCAGGCGCAGCCAGCGGAGACGATTACCGTGACTGCGCCGCGCACGGTCCGGCAGACCATTGTCAGCGGCTACTCGGCCTCGACCCACGCGCCGATTGAGGAGACGACGATTGCCCGCACGGTGGACTATTCGGATCTTAACCTCAGCCGCGGCACGGATGCGAAGGAGCTGAAGGCGCGGGTCAGGACTGCGGCACGGGATCTGTGCGCGGAGCTCGACAAAATTTATCCGTTCGAGGGCAAGGATCCGAACTGCGTAAGAGAATCCTATGCCAAGGCGCTGGTGCATGTCGACGCCGCGATCGCCGAGGCAGAACGCAGATGATGCCTTTTGGCCCGAAATCCCCGCACCAATTGTGCGGCGGGGATGTTACGGCTTTGGCCCATGAACCATCTGGCGGTTCCGGACACAGACCGATATGTGATGCACGCCGGCTTTGTCGGCTGGAGAAGCAGCTAGCGCGGTACGGGCAGTGATGGACGTCTGGCGTGATGGAGCTTGATCACGCGTGATCGATGCTATGGGGAGGTTATGTGGGCGTTCACGCCCAAAGCCTGCATGGCTTCGACCACGCGCGCATATTGCAGCAGCGCCCGGTCGACGATTTCCGGCGTTGCCGGGCTGTGTATATTGCCCGAAAGGTTGTGCTGAATCGCGCTCAAATAGTTTCCCAGCGCCTGAGTGCCTTCGGCCAAATCATGCAACATCGGCGTCGGCGCAGTGGAAGCGTTTTGCTTCATTTTCGTCACCTTCAGATGCCGTCTCCTGAGAGACAGGGGTGTTCATTTGTCTCCAGGCGAACCTGAAAAATAGTTAATCATGGATCGGGGGCTGGTACCAGAGGCGGCAATCGTGCGCGCAATTCCCCAGTGGGGGTGGGCCGACAGAAGCAGCGGCGCCGCAAGGTGCCATGGCGGGATCGTGGGGGCTGGCGCAAAACCTACCAAGGGTGGTGGTGCTGGGGGCAGGCAGGAAAGGCGAGCCTACGACTATCCTATTGAAATAAAGAAAAATTATGTCGGTATGCGGGCACAGACGCGGAGGTTCAGGGGGCAAGCCTTGGCGCGCGTCCGGCAAAGTTCACGCGTGGCCTTTGCGGCATCTGTTACGCGCCGCTCAGAGACCAAGGAGCCTCCTGCGACCTGTGGCCCCACCACATCGTTCGTCCGCTTTGGACAGCTTGGCAGTTCGACCACAGCGCGGGCGGGGCATCTCCCATGTCAGGCGCACGCCTCCCGCCGCTCCCGCGATCTGGCGGGTCGCACGTCGCTGTTGGCGCTCGCCTTACGCGCGGGCGAACCTCACCTCTGACGGGCGTCCTCAGGCGTAGCTTTGCAGGGAGCTGACGTCGAGGGTGCCTTCACGCAGAGCTGCAATCGCCTGGGTGACGGCCGCGGCTCCGGCAACGGTGGTGTAATAGGGAATCTTCATCTGCAAGGTGGTGCGGCGAAGTGAGAGCGAATCGGAAAGAGACTGGCTGCCTTCCGTGGTGTTGAACACAAGCTGCACTTCGCCGTTCTTGATGGCATCGACGATATGGGGTCGACCCTCGAGCACCTTGTTGACCCGACGCACGGCAATCTTCTGCTGCTCCAGATAGGTTGCCGTGCCACGTGTTGCGAGGAGTTCGAAACCCATGGCAAGGAGCTGGCGCGCAGGACCGACAATGAGTTCCTTGTCCGCGTCCTTGACGGAAATAAAAGCAGTACCGGAGAGCGGAAGCTTCAGCCCCGCACCAATCTGGCTTTTGGCAAAGGCACGACCGAAATTAACATCCAGTCCCATCACCTCGCCGGTGGACCGCATCTCCGGCCCGAGGATGGTGTCAACGCCTGGGAAGCGGTTAAAGGGCATCACCGCTTCCTTGACAGCGATGTAATCGCGTCGGACTGGCTTCAGATCGAAGTCAGAGAGTTTCTCGCCCGCCATGACCCGGGCCGCGATGGCCGCGACAGGCATGCCCACCGCCTTGGCCACAAAAGGCACGGTGCGACTGGCACGCGGGTTGACCTCAAGGACGTAGATCTCCGAATTCTGAACCGCATACTGCACGTTCATCAGTCCCTTGACGTCAAGCGCACGGGCCAGAGCAATGGTCTGGCGCTCGATATCCTTGATCGTCGACTGGGGCAAAGAGTGCGGAGGCAGGGCGCAGGCTGAGTCGCCAGAATGAACGCCGGCCTCCTCGATATGCTCCATGATACCAGCCACGAACACCGCTCCTGTGCCATCGGCGATCGCGTCTACGTCGATCTCGACGGCATGATGGAGGAAGGCATCGATGAGGACCGGATGATCGCCGGAAATCTTGAACAGTTCACCCGAAGAAAGCTGGACTTTCATCGCGGCCTCGTTGGGCACCACCACCATGCCCCGACCGCCAAGCACATAGGAGGGGCGGAGCATCACCGGATAACCAATTTGGGCTGCGGCGGTGATCGCTTCCTCTGCCGTCATGGCGGTGGCATTGCGCGGCTGCTTGAGACCGAGACGGTCCAAGAGGCGCTGAAAATGCTTGCGATCTTCCGCTAGATCGATCGACGCCGCAGAGGTGCCGAGCAAGGGAACACCTGCTTCCACCAGGCGATGCGCAAGCTTGAGCGGGGTTTGCCCGCCAAACTGCACGATCACCCCGGCAACCCGACCGTTCTTTGCTTCGGTGCGGACCACTTCGAGCACGTCCTCCGCCGTCAGGGGCTCGAAGTAGAGGCGGTCAGACGTGTCGTAATCGGTGGATACGGTTTCAGGGTTACAGTTGACCATGATGGTCTCATAACCCTGGGCCGATAATGAAAAAGCAGCGTGGCAGCAGCAATAATCGAACTCGATACCCTGGCCGATGCGGTTGGGGCCGCCACCCAGGATAATGATCTTGGTTTTCGCCGTGGGGTTGCTTTCGCACTCGCTGGCACCTGATACAGGCGCCTCATAGGTCGAGTACATGTAAGGGGTCAAAGCTTCGAATTCCGCAGCGCAGGTATCAATCCGCTTGAAGACCGGGTACACATCAAGGTCGGCACGCAGCAAGGTGACATCGCGTTCCTGAACACCTGCCAGCTTGGCCAGTCTGGCATCACAGAAGCCCATCGCCTTCAGCCTGCGCATGCCGTCCGCATCACGGGGCAGGCCTTGGTGGCGGATGGTTTCTTCGGCCTCGACGATGCCTTCGATCTGGCTGAGGAACCACGGGTCATAATGTGTGATGTCATGCACGTCGCTGACCGAAAAACCCTGGCGTAAGGCCTGGGCCGCGTAGCGCAACCGGTCCGGTGTCGCCCGGGCAAGTGCGGCGCGCATGGCGTCGGCGTCAGCCTGCAGATCGATCTCATCCAATCCGGTCAACCCGGTTTCAAGTGAGCGCAGGGCTTTCTGCAGCGATTCCTGGAAGGTGCGCCCGATTGCCATCGCTTCTCCCACCGACTTCATCGAGGTGGTCAGAAGCGGCTCGGCACCGGGAAATTTTTCAAAGGTGAAACGCGGAATTTTGGTGACGACATAATCGATGCTGGGCTCAAAGCTCGCCGGAGTTGCCTTCGTAATATCGTTGTCCAGCTCGTCGAGCGTGTAGCCAACCGCAAGCCTTGCGGCGACCTTGGCGATCGGAAAGCCGGTGGCCTTGGAGGCCAGCGCCGATGACCGCGACACGCGCGGGTTCATCTCGATCACCACCATGCGTCCGTCGGCCGGGTTGACGGCAAACTGCACGTTGGATCCGCCGGTCTCCACGCCGATTTCACGCAGGACCGCCAGCGATGCTGAGCGCATGCGCTGATATTCCTTATCGGTCAGGGTCAGGGCCGGAGCGACAGTCATGGAATCGCCGGTATGCACGCCCATGGGGTCAACATTTTCGATCGAGCAGACGATGATGGCGTTGTCGGCCCGGTCGCGAATGACCTCCATCTCGTACTCTTTCCAGCCCAGAACCGATTCTTCGATCAGCACTTCATTGGTCGGCGAGGCGTCGAGGCCGCGCTCCACGATTTCGAAGAATTCTTCGCGATTGAAGGCTATTCCGCCGCCGGTGCCGCCAAGGGTAAAGGAGGGACGAACCACGGCGGGCAGCCCCACATCATCGAGGGCCTGCAGCGCATGGGCAAAGGCTTCGGGCGACAGCTCCATGACCGGATTGTTTTCGGAATCGTAGAGAAAATTACCGTCGCGGTCTTTCTTGTGCCGCAGATATCCTTTGAGCGTGCGCCCACGTGGTACCTCCAGACCGATGCGGATCATCGCCTGGCGGAAGAGTTCGCGATCCTCGGCCTTGTCGATGGCTTCGGCCGAGGCCCCGATGAGCTCAACATTGTATTTTTCGAGAACGCCGCGCTTGCGCAAGGACAGCGCGGTGTTGAGCGCGGTCTGGCCCCCCATGGTCGGTAACAGCGCGAAGACCCGCCCGGGCGGTACATGCTCGCGTTCTTTGGCGATGATCTTTTCGACAAATTCCGGCGTGATTGGCTCGATGTAGGTGGCATCGGCCAGCTGCGGATCGGTCATGATCGTGGCCGGATTGGAATTGACCAGGACCACGCGGTAGCCTTCAGACCGCAGCGCTTTGCAGGCCTGAGCGCCGGAGTAATCGAACTCACATGCCTGACCAATAACGATGGGCCCGGCTCCGATAATGAGCACGGTGTGTATATCGTGGCGTTTGGGCATAGCATTCTCGCGCGTGCGCCCAATTGCGCGCGCGACGCTGCGCTTTGGGCGGGGTCGAATTATAGGTTAGGTGGACCGTCTAGCTCGGATAGGCGGACAGGGCAACCCTCGGTGGCGGAGAATCCGTGCTGCTGCACAACTTCGTGCCAGGTTCCGGTGATGGCGCGGCGCTGCGGGCCTTCCTGCCGGACAGGCGGGGATGGGGCGGAGGCCGCGTCGTCCACCCAAGGCCGGCCATTGGCGTTTGCCGTCCGGCCTCTAGCTGCGCCAGCGCAAGGTGCGCTCCCCTACGGGATTGACGAAGGGCTCACCTGTGGCGACGTGTTCGCTCCAGGATTTCTTGATGCGGTGATACCAGATGGCCGGCTGGTCGGCATCCTGGATCAGCATCAGGCGAGGATTGAATTTCAGCCCTTCCCTCTGCAGTTCGACCATCCGCCGGTCATCGCCCAGGAAGGTTCGGCCGATGGCCATGAAAAACGGCTTGATGAATCCCAGCCAGGTTGGCCAGTACTGAATCTGCGTGACCTGGGTGCTGTGTTCATCCATGGGGGTGCAGACGGTTAGTCCGATGACGTCGATGGGGCGGCCGAAAAGGCGGCCCTTGACGATCTCAAAGCGGGTCGATGGCAGTTCGAAGGTGATTTCGGTCGATACCTCCGCGCCCAGCAGGCGGTAGGCCGGTTTGCTGGGGACATGGCGCTTCATGACAAAGCCATTGGGGAGCGGCCCGTAGGCCTTTTCCTTCAGCCGTGGCTTGACCCGCCACCACCAGCGGCCATGAACGAACGGCGCATGGGCCGGATCCATCAGACCGATCACGGCATGGTCGATGGGACATTGGAAGGTCTGGCTCTCGAACCAGCGGGGACGGGCGTTGCTGAGCGGCACCTTGGGCGGCATCTGGGCCGGTGCTTTCGTCTCCTGCCCCTCCGCAGCCATGTAAATCCAGATCAGACCGTCCTGCTCGCGTACGGGATAGGTACGGACCTTGATCCGGCTAGGGTCGAAGTCTTGTTCGGTGGTCAGAGAGGGAATGTGGGTACAGACCCCGTCGCTGCCAAACTGCCAGCCATGATAGGGGCATTCCACGCCGCCCGTCGTGGCACGGCCGGCAGATAGCGGGACCCCGCGATGGGGGCATATATCGCGCATGGCGAACAACGTGCCGGCAAGGGTGCGTCCGATCAATACCGGCTCGCCCAGGAGCAGCTTGTGCCAAAGGCTGCCTTTGGCCAGCTTTCCGGCAAAACCCGCCATATACCAAAGGTTGCGTAAAGGCGCCTCGTCGCTGCTCATCTGCGGGCCCAAGGATGCATCCCCGCCCGACTAGCGCGCGCCGGCGCGTTTGTCACCTTCCGTGTTTGGTCGCTGCCGCACGTGCCTTGAGCAGATTGTCCAAGGGAGTGGTCAGCTGGGCGGCCTTGTAGGCGGGGATTTCAAAGGCCCAGGCGCCTGCGATCTTGTTGATTTTGCGGGCCTTGAGCGAGGCGACCTTGTTGGCGGGCTCGGCGGTTGCCGACAGCGACACCCAGCTGTTGCCGTCCTGTGCGGTGATGCGCGCCTCAACCGTGAGGCCGTCAAAGGTATTGGTCCGGGTGGTTGTGGCGTGACTGAAATCCACACTCTGGATCGGGACCGCTTTGTCGAAAGAAAAATCGACCAGGCCATAGGCCGGCCCATTGGGCGCGGTGGGGTAGGCAAGGGTCCGGCCCTTGGGCAGTCCTTCCAGGCTGAAGTTCGCGTCTGAGGCTTCCTTCCGCGACACGGTATAAGATGGGCCATGCGCCGGTATGACGGTCACCGATTTGATCTCGGAACGGGCAAGATCAAGCACGTCCTTGTTCATCCAGTCGGCCGGATTGGCCTGCGGCCGGAAGACGCTGCGCACGAGCCAGCTCTGATCGCTTGAAGGCGTACGAACGAAGAGGCCGAGCTGCCCCAGCTCGCCCAGCGTTTTGGTCTTACCCGCGATCACTGCCGCGATGGTGCGCCCCTTGTCGTCATAAAGCGCGACTTTCACACCACGCCCCTTCGGCGGCGCGTCCAGATGAAGGTATTTCAGCCAGCTGGGGCGGGCGGTTTCCGGGGCTAGCGCCTCGAGACCGGCCATGCCGTAGATCGTCTTGCGGACCAGCGCGTAGTTGGCAGGAAAGCCATGCTCCGCCGGTAGGATCCAGCCGCGATCAGGGACGAAGTCGATCGCGACTGTCCCATATTTTTTCGAGGTGATGCGGATGCTGGCGATGTGCCGGTCCTTGTCCGCCAATCCTGGAAAGAAGGTGCGGGGCTTGTATTTTGGAGCCATCAGTGCGGCCTGATGATCAAGCGCCATGATGGCCAGACCGGAGCTCAAGGCCGCTAGGATCGCCAGCACCAGAAGATTGCGCCGACGCCGGTCGTGAAGGATCGCTGCTGCCAGGGACATTGCGGCCTCCGTCACAGATTCACGGCGCGAGCACGGCGTCGCCGCCGCAGCCAGGCCAGCGCGAGTGCAAACAACGACACCAAAATGGGCACGAAGGCGATGTTGAGGAACGCAAGGATGCTCCCCAGCTGATCGACGCTCTTGCGCAGGTTCAGTTGCACTTTGCGCAGCTGCAGGCGGGTATCGATCAGTTCACGCTTGAAATCCTCGATCTGGTGCTGCTGCTTGGCCGAAAACTGCACGGCCCCTCCCGCTGCAGCGCTGCCACCGCTTTCGAGGGTTCTCAGCTTGTGCTCGGTATCGGACAGCTTTTGCTGCAGATCATTGGCCTGTTGCTGGAATTCAGCCTGGGCCTCGGCCTGCAGCTCCTTGACCACCGTAAACGGCCGGGGCGCGACGGCGCGGGTCCGCAGTGAGATCAAAGCGTTCGAGCCGGTGAGATTTTCAACCGCATTCAGAATGAAGGCACCATTGTCGGCGAAGGGTTCAGCAATGGTCTTGCCGCCATAACTCTGGTCCATGCGAACCCAGAAACGGTCGTCAAAGATGTCGGTATCGGCAACGACGATGACATTGATGCTCTTGGCTGCCTTGACCTCGCCCTTGGTGGGGGCGCCCGCGGGTGGACCTTTGGGAAAAGCAGTCCGCGCGGGACCAGAAATCCGGGCCGCGATCGTGAAGGGCTTGCCCTGTGGGTGGATGGCGTTGAGCAGATCCTGCGGCGGGGTCAGTTGCAGGCGGGTGGTCGAGATGAGGCTGGCATCATGCGAGGATCTGATCAGCGGCGTGAAATGGGTGGAGGCGCCCTTGATCGGGTAAAGGGCGCCCACCGTTGCCAGATTGAGATCCGACAGATTGGCCGTGACCTGATCCTTGTGGTTCATCTGCGCTCTGCCGACCCTGAGCCAGGTGGGATAGAGCACAATAGGATCGTGCGGATTGTCCTGTACCTCGACCTGCTGTGCCAGACGGCCATCCAGCACCACCTTTTCGGGGTTGAAGCCGATGCCCCAGGCCTTGAACAGCTGCGGCAGGTTCGAGGAGGCAGGCGCAACCGGCTGGCCGCCATCCCCCGAGGCCAGCGCCAGATCTGAGCGTGGATCGACAAAAATCAGGGCGTGTCCGCCCTTTAGCACGAACTGGTCAATGGCATAGCGCTGCACGGCGTTCAGCTTGTTTGGCTGGACAATCATGAGCACGCGGATGCCCTTGGGCAGGGTGGTGAAATTCGCGTCAATCAGCCGCGTCTTATAGTTCTGCGCCAGTTGCTCCCAGGCCACATAAGGCTGGGCCCGACCCTGCAGCGCGGCCGCCATGCCGCCAGCCCCGACATTGAGTGGCAGTGAGGAGAGCACGCCGATCACCGGCTTCTGCGGCTGCGACAACCGGTAGATCAGCGAGGTGATATCGTACTCCAGAAAGGGTTCGCGCTTCAGGCTGAAGAAGGGAATCGTCTGGGTATCGTCGATGGTGTTGGTTCCAACGAGGCCGAAATAGACGATATGGCCATCATCGGTCTGGGCGCCGCTCAATCCGGCAGCGTTGGCCTGATCCTCAGCACTGGTATAAGGCGCCGGATCCAGCTCCTCGACGATGACCTTGCCATTGGACAGTGCAGCGTAACGCTGGAGCAGGTCACGCACGCGCGCCGCATAGGCATTGATCTGTGCGTAATCGGCAGCGGCCTTTTTGGAGTAATAGAATTTGAGGGTGATCGGCTCTTTCAGGCTGCGCAGGATCTCTTTGGTGCCCTTGGAGATCGTGTAGAGGCCGTTTTGGGTGAGATCGACCTGCTCGGTGGTCAGGCTGGCATCTGCGGCGATGTTGATGGCGACGAAAATCACCGCCGCGAGAATGAGGGCGGTGATCGCATAGACGCGCCGGGACAGCGGCTTGGTCATGGGTCAGCTCGCCTTCTTCAGGTCGATCAGGACGATGTTGATCGCCAGAAACAGGGCGATCAGCGTAACGAAGAAGATGACGTCGCGAAGATCAATCACACCGGTGGAGATGGCGCCAAAATGGGTGAGGAAGCTGAACGAGGAGATCGCGGTTACGATGGGCATGGGCGCGATGGCGCGGACAAAATTGAGCACCAGCGGTGCACCTGAGATCGTGAAGAGAAAGCAGACCACCACCGAAACCACAAAGGCGATCACCTGATTGCTGGTGGCCGCCGAGATTGCCGCACCGATTGCAAGATAGCCTCCCGCCATCAGGAAACTGCCGACATAACCAGCCAGGATCACTCCATTATCCGGATTGCCGAGATAGTTGACGGTGAGCCAGATGGGGAAGGTGAGTAGCAGGGCAATTCCGGTAAAGGCCCACGCCGCCAGATATTTGCCGACCACGCTGGCCCACACCGGAACCGGCAGGGTCAGCAGCAGTTCGATGGTGCCGCTGCGGCGCTCCTCCGCCCACAGCCGCATTGCGATCGCAGGCACGAGGAACAGATATAGCCAAGGATGATAGGCAAAGAACACCGACAGATCCGCCACGCCATTCTGGTAGAAATTGCCGATGTAGAAGGTGAATGCGCCCATCGCGAACAAAAAGATCACGATGAAAACATAGGCGAGGGGGGTTGCAAAATAGGCTACGAATTCGCGTTTGAAGATTGGCCACAATCCGCTCATGCGCCTGCTCCGCTGGCCTGGGCGCGTGCACGCGCCGCATCATGGGTGGTAACGGCGCGAAAGACATCTTCCAGACGGCCTGGTTCGGCATAAAGCTCGCGCACATCCCAGTGCTCAGCCATAACCAACGCGCTGACATCCTCTATGAGCAGGGCCCCCTGTCGCGGAAAGGCCGTTAGCATCGAAAGCCCGTCCGGCCGTGTCGTCTGCTCGACCGAAATCACATCATTCATCGATTTCAGGCGGGCGCGGGCAAGCTCGGCCTGATCCGTCGGCAACAGCAGGCTGACAGCGTTGTGGTGGCGTGAGCGGGTCAGAAGTTCTGAGGGCGTCCCGTCAGCCACGATGCGCCCGCGGTCAATGATCACGGCGCGGGTACAGATGGCTTCGACCTCTTCCAGCAGATGGGTCGAGACGATGATTGCCTTTTGCGGAGCCATGTCGCGGATCAGCCGGCGCACCGCATGTTTCTGGTTGGGATCAAGTCCGTCGGTTGGTTCATCCATGATGAGAACAGGCGGATCATGCAAGATGGCCTGGGCGAGCCCGACGCGGCGCTTGAAGCCTTTTGACAGGGTCTCGATCGGTTGCTCAAGCACCGGATCAAGCTCGGTATTGGCGATGGCGCGCTCGATGTGGGTCCGGGCGGCGGCACCAACAAAACCGCGAATCTCGGCAATGAAATTCAGAAAGCTGCGCGGGGTCATGTCGCCGTAGGCTGGTGCACCTTCGGGCAGATAGCCGATCTGGCGTTGGGCGGCGATGGTCTGGGTCTCGATGTCGTGGCCGCAAATCCTGACTCGGCCGCAGGTAGCTGACAGATAGCCCGTGATCATCTTCATCGTGGTGGATTTGCCGGCGCCATTGGGCCCCAGAAAACCCAAGACCTCGCCGCGCCCGACGCGCAGGTCAATACCAGCGACGGCCGCAAACGGTCCAAACTGTTTCGTCAATCCTTCGACTTCGATCATCTGCACACGAGGATTTGCGCACGTATCTGGGCACTGACGCCAAGCGCGCCCACCGGGCTTGACGCTAGCCGTCTAGAAAAAAACACCGCGCATCGCAAGCCAACAAAGGTTACGCTTCGGTCATCACATCGCGGCAGCGCCTATGGCCGCCGTATACGTTTGGAACCTCAAAGGCAGACGGGGGCTTGGGTTAAGGCCAAACGAGCCTGGGCTGAGGCATCCGGGGTGGAGGTAGCGGTGATTGAAATTGTGCCACTCGTCCGGGCCACCATCGTCGGCATCGTGCTGCAGCTCACCATGTACGTGACCGGGCATTTCATTCCCTGGCTGGCCCAGCACCTCTTTCTCTTCGGCGGCATGATGATCTCTGCGACCTCTGCCTACATCTACGCCGTGGTGACGGGCCATGGCTGGTTTGCGAGTGCGACCGCAGGAGCGATTGCTGGAGGGGTCTGTGGCTTTGTTGGGATTGGCTTTTCCGCCCTCCTTGGGGACATTTACGTCAGCTTTATTGCCACCGGAACGACGATTGCGGTGGTGGTGGGCGCGGTGGGGGGATTGTTCGGGCAGATGGCCGCCAACCTGCGCGCCATGGGTTATTAAAACGGCGCAACAAGCAGATCTGAGGTGGCGTGGGAGCTGAGAATGTCGGCCGGCCGGCGCTAAGCCTGGTTCGGGGGCTGGGGGGCGTTAATCGTTCCAGGGGATCAGTGCGACCAGCCGACAAAGACGATCCTCTACCCCGAACTGGGCGGGCTGATGGTGCAATCGTGACCTTTTGATGGCCGGCGGTTGTCCACAGTCATGGTCGGCAAAGATCGATCGGCTGTCTGCCCCTGGCGGGGGAGGCTCTGCTAGGATCCCGCCATGGCGTCCGACTCACCCAAGATCCGCCGGCTTGACGAGGGCACGGTAAACCGCATTGCGGCCGGCGAGGTCATCGAACGGCCCGCCAGTGCCGTCAAGGAACTGGTCGAAAACGCCCTTGATGCCGGCGCCCGACACATTGAGATCGCAGTTGCTGAAGGTGGTGCCAGCCTCATTCTTGTGGAAGATGATGGCGTGGGCATGACCGCCGCGGAGCTGGCGCTGGCCGTGGAGCGGCACGCCACCTCCAAACTGCCCCAGCGCGACGGCGCTGATGATCTGACGCAAATCGCGACCATGGGCTTTCGCGGTGAAGCCTTGCCCTCAATCGGTGCGGTGGCCCGCCTGGTTGTGGCAAGCCGCACGGCCGACAGCGAAGCCCACGCCATTGCGCTCGCCGGTGGCCAGCGCCAAGGTCCATATCCGGTCGGCTTTCGGGCCGGTGGCCAGAGCGGTACCCGGGTCGAAGTCAGGGATCTGTTCTTTGCTACGCCGGCGCGTCTCAAATTTCTCAAATCCGCACGCAGTGAGGATCTGGCAACGCAGGATGCGGTCAAGCGTCTTGCCATGGCCCGGCCGCAAACCGCGTTCAGCCTCACGCTGGATGGACGCAAGAGCCTTGATGTTCCGGCGCAGGAAGATCCTCTGGCCCGTCTCACCCATCTCATGGGGCAGGATTTTGCCGAGAATGCCGTGGCCATAGACGCTGGGCGCGAGGCCGTTCACATTGCAGGCTATGCCGGTCTTCCGACCTATAACCGGGCCAACGCCATGGCTCAGTTTCTGTTCGTCAACGGGCGGCCGGTCCGTGACAAGCTGCTGATCGGTGCGGTGCGCGGCGCCTATGCTGATTTTCTCGCGCGTGACCGTCATCCCGCTCTCGCCTTGTTCCTCTCCTGTGATCCGGCCTTTGTCGACGTCAATGTGCACCCGGCCAAAACCGAAGTGCGTTTTCGCGATGCCGGTTTGGTACGCGGGCTGATCGTGTCGGCGCTGAAGCAGGCGCTCGACCGTGCCGGTCACCGCGCTGCCACCACCGTGGCTGGTGCGGCGCTCGCGGCCTTTCGGCCTTATCCCGCACCGGTTCGTTATCCCCCTCCCATGGCGCCGTCGGCTGCAGGCTCACAAGCAGATCTGTTGTGGCAGGCACCTCCGGCACTCCCCGTGACGCCGCCCCCCTCAAGCGAGCAGAATACTTATCCCCTCGGGCTCGCACGCGCCCAGTTGCACGAAACCTATGTGGTGGCACAGACCAAGGACGGGATCGTTATCGTTGACCAGCACGCCGCCCATGAACGGTTGGTCTATGAACGCATGAAGCAGGCGATGGCGAAAGGAACGATTGCGGCTCAGCCCTTGCTCATACCGGAAGTGGTAAATCTCGATCCGGCAGATGTCACACGGCTGTGCGCACGGGCCAGCGAATTTGCCGAACTGGGGCTTATCCTGGAGGCCTTCGGTCCGGATGCCATCTTGGTGCGGCAAACCCCAGCGGTGCTGGGCAAACTTGATGTCGCCGGGTTGATCCGTGACCTCGCCGATGAGCTTGCGGAAAGCGCCCAGGCGCTCTCGCTCAAGGAGCGCCTGGAAGAGGTTGCCGGCACGCTTGCCTGCCACATGTCAGTGCGTGCAGGCCGGCGGCTTTCGCCCGAGGAAATGAATGCGCTGTTGCGGGAAATGGAAGCCACCCCCCATAGTGGTCAGTGCAACCATGGCCGCCCGACCTACGTCGAGCTTAAGCTCACCGATATTGAGCGTTTGTTTGGTCGGCGTTGAGGCGGCTTTGCCTTGTGTTGCGACTGGATCAATCTTAGCGCTGATGGCGGTCTGCCTTCATGGCCTATTTTCGTAACCGCGCCGTCAACCTGCTCAATCTGCATTACGGCATCCATTCGCTGGCACTGACCGGAAGCGGTGCGTTCTATACAGTTTTTCTGCTGAAGGCCGGATTGCCATTGCCTGACGTGCTTGCCTCACTTGCGACCATCCTCATGGGCCGCTTCTTGATGCGCCCGCTGCTTCTGCCTCTGGCGCTGCGCTTTGGCCTCAAACCCATTCTGATCGCAGGTACCTTGGTCTCGGCGCTGCAGTATCCTGTCCTGGCCACAGTTCATGGCATCGGGCCAAGCCTCTATCTTCTGATTGGCGTTTCGGCTGTTGGTGACAGCCTTTACTGGACGAGTTACCACGCTGTGTTCGCGTCGCTCGGCGATGCCCATCAGCGTGGCCAGCAGGTCGGGGTGCGTGAAGCCATGGCGGCCATGATCGGTATTGCCGCGCCCCTGCTTGCGGGGTGGGCGCTGACCAGGTTTGGCGCCCAAATCGCGTTTGGTGCCACCGCCCTCGTGCTCCTGAGCGCCGCCGCACCTCTGCTGTGGACGCCAAATATCAGGCCGAAGCGGCGCGCACCCAATGCGTTGCGTGCGGCTTTACCGGGCGTCCTGCTCTTTGCCTGCGATGGCTGGATCGCCTGCGGTCTCTATTTTGGCTGGCAACTGGCGCTGTTCGTGACCCTCGGCGAGAATTTCCAGAGCTACGGCGGAGCCATGGCTGTGGCGGCACTGGCTGGCGCGATCGGAGGGCTTGTTCTTGGTCGGCTGATTGATGATGGCCATGGCCGAAGGGCCGCCTTCATCGCGCTTGGCGTTCTTGCCACCGTCACCTTGGTTCGGGCAGCCAGCATCGGCGATCCCGGTTTTGCGGTGTTTGCCAATGCGCTCGGGGCACTTGTCAGCTGCCTCTATGTCCCCACTCTCATGACCGTGGTTTACAACAAATCCCAGTCTTCGCCCTGCGTTGCACGCTTTCACATTGCGGCTGAAGGCGGCTGGGATATCGGCGGCAGCACCGCGCTCATCACCGCGGCGCTGCTGGTGCACGCCGGAGAGGGGCTCAGGACAGTTATCCTCCTTTCCCTGCCGGGGGTGATGGCCTCCTTCGTCCTATTGTACCGCCATTACGGCGTGAGGGTGAGCGGCAAATCTTCGCCACAGGCAGCCACCGCGCCGCTGGCGGAGCGTGCAGAAGTCTGATGCGCTTAAGTCTTTGCTGGATTAAATCGCAGGATCAGGATTTTGCTTTCACCATAGGTGCGCTGGTCGAGAAGCTCGTATCCCGATGGCAAGGCGACGGCGTCATCGGCAGCTGCCTCACAGATGACCATCGCCTCTGGCACCAGCCAACCTCCCTCGCATAGCGCCCGCAACGCCGGCGCCAGCAAGCCGCGCCGATAAGGCGGGTCCAGCACCGCCAGCATGAAGGGGCCCCGTGCCGTGGCTGACAGCGGCCCCAGATCAGTGCCGTCACGCCGCCAGATCTTGGTGACGCCGGAAAGGCCCAAGGCTTCGACATTCTGGCGGATGATGGCTCTGGCGGCGGCGGCGTCGTCGACGAAAAGGCAAAAGGCGGCCCCGCGCGAAATGGCCTCAAGCCCCATCGCTCCGGTGCCGGCGAAGACATCGATGACGGCTGCGCCTTCCAGCGCAAAGCCGGCACCGATCTCGCCATGGGTGAGAATATTGAACACGGCCTGACGGACCTTGTCCGAGGTCGGCCGGGTGCTCCGATCCTGGGGGGCGTGCAAGGTGCGGCCCTTGAAGCGTCCTGCGGTGATGCGCATCAGGGCTCGTCGCTGAGCTGCAGCAACAGCTTGCCGGTATTGCCGCCGGTAAAGAGCAGCTTCAGCGCCTCGGGAGCCTGCTCCAGACCACGCACGATGGTAACGTCATACTTGATCTGTCCGTTATCGACCCAGCCGCCCATCTCGTTCCAGAACTCCTTCATGCGTCGCATGTAGTCCGAAACAATGAAGCCTTCCAGATGCGCCCGCTTCATCAGCAGCTGGGCAAAATTATACGGGCCTGGTACCGGAGTCTTGGCATTGTAGCTCGCGATCAGTCCGCACAATACAATACGGGCCTTCAGATTGATGCGGGCAAGGATGTCATCGAAGATGCTGCCGCCGACGTTCTCAAAATCGATATCAATGCCGCGCGGACAGGCTGCAGTGAGTTCCTGCGCGAAGCTTGCATTGCGGTAGTTGAGACAGACATCGAAGCCAAAGTCCCTGACCACATGACGGCATTTTTCGTCAGAGCCGGCGATACCGACGACATGGCAGCCCTTGAGTTTGCCAATTTGCCCGACAATAGAGCCGACGGCGCCCGCGGCCGCTGATACGACCAGCGTTTCACCGGTCTGTGGCTTGCCGATATCGAGGAGGCCAAAATAGGCGGTAGCTCCGGTCATGCCCATGACGCTCATGTAGGCTGGTAATGGCAGGCTCCGGTGCGCTGGCAGTTTCTGCGCCATCTGCGCCAGCGCATAGTCCTGCCATCCACCGATGCCCGAAACGATATCGCCGGGCTTGAAGCCAGGATGACGGGAGCGTTCGACTACCCCCAAGGTCCCACCCCGCATCACCTCTCCCAGATTGACCGGCGGCATGTACTGGTCCTGGTCACTCATCCAGATGCGGTTGGTAGGATCGAGCGACAAATAGATGGTGCGCGCCAAAAATTCTCCCTCGGCAGGCTCGGGGATCGGGGTCTCGCGCAACTCCAGATCGCCGGCGGCGATGTCGCCAACGGGACGGCGGGCCAGTATCCATTGGCGGTTCATGACGGGCATTTGGTACTCCCATGTGTGAAAACTGGACCCAAGCCTAGCCGAGCCCTGAGGTCTTTGCCGAGTGCTGCGCCATGGTGCTGGCGAGCGGCGGCCGGCCGGGTTATAGCAAGCCATGGTGCGTCGTGTTGCTCTGTTGCTGCTGGTTCTCTTGGCCTTAGCTCCTGTAGGGGCAATGGCCGGAGCGCCCAAGGTCCGCGTGAGGCTGATCAGCGAGACGGCAAGTGTAGCCCCCGGGGGCCGTCTTCGGGTCGCCTTGGAACAGGATATTCCGGCGGGCTGGCACACGTATTGGCGTAATCCCGGTGCGGCCGGAACCCCCACCACGCTCACCTGGAGCTTGCCCGCAGGATGGCGGGCAGGGCCATTGCTGTGGCCCTATCCGGAACGTCTCGCAACCGGTCCCCTGATTGATTACGGCTACGAGCACACGGTCTGGCTGCTGACCGATCTTGTCGCGCCAAAGGGGCTGCGTCCGGGGACGCTGGTCTCGCTCAAGGCCACGGCGCAATGGCTCGTCTGTAAAGAGATCTGCATTCCCCAGTCTGCGGCCCTGACACTGCCTGTCTCCATCACTGCGACACCGCCTGCGCCCTATGCCACCATTGCAGCGCGCTTCGCTGCGGCGCGCGCCAAGCTGCCCATACCGTCGCCTTACAAGGTACGCTATGGCCGCCATGGTCGGCAGCTGGTCCTCTTCGTTGCCTCCCCGAAGCTGGCATTGGCCGCGCCCACGCACGCGCTTTACGCGCCTTTCCATGGCGGGCAGATCGTGTCTACAGCCGTCCAGCGTCTGCGTCGCCTGCGCGGCGGTATCGCCCTTGCGCTTGAGGC
>JAJZDZ010000040.1 GCA_021851325.1 Pseudomonadota bacterium
GGTAGAGGCCGCGGCCTATGCGCACGAGAAGGCCCTGGTCCTGGAGCCGCCGCAGAGTGGCACGCGGGACGCCAGCCGCATCAAAGTCGCGCGCACGCGCAATGCCACGCTCTTTCGCGAGGCTAAGCGCGCGAGCTTTCAGCGTTTCGTTGGCTGTGCCCGGCATGTTTCATATACTCGGCAATAATAATAAAGTGCCTAGTATTTGTATCATATCGGTTTTTGTGGCGCAATCGCAGGCGGAGCAGGCCATTTCGATCGCGTTGCGTGCCTCAATCCTACGGATCACTTCCAGCAGTCGTGGCGATTGCATCGATATCGTCGTCACCTAGATGCGGGAAGATGTCCGCTTCCAGCCGTCCAATGCCCAATTTTGCCTATCGCGGCGTCCAAGCTGTTTTTGCTGCGATGTGCCAATCTCTCGCGACGGTCTCGAAGCTGTTCTTGACAACTGGACTTTGCGGGCACGCGCCGGGAGCTGGATCACGACCGTCTGTAAGGGTTTTGCGAGCTGCGTCTCTTCGTTCTCTTGCCTGCGCAAGTTCTACGTCATCCCATTTGCCGAAGGCGAGCGTTTTGCGCTTGCCCGCAAATCGGTAGTCCAACCGCCAGAGCTTCGCGCCCGACGTTGTGACCAGCAGGTAGAGGCAATTTCATCAGACAGCTTGTACCGCCTGTGCCTCGGCTCCGCGTTGTTCACGCCCAACGCGGCCAGAGGTACTGACGGTATTCTATTCCTGGCTTTGGCCGCGATACCGTCAAAAGTACCATCCGGCGTGCTGCGTAGGGCGCGGTACCACGCTCATAGCGGAAGAGAGTTGTCGGAGATTTCCGGCCACCTCCGAGTACTGCAGAGGGCGTACGGATAAAATTGGCTGGGGCGGGAGGATTCGAACCTCCGAATGCCGGAATCAAAATCCGGTGCCTTACCACTTGGCGACGCCCCAAAAGTCTGATGTCGAACCCGGCAACGCCGAGGGTCGCGGACCATACTAGCCCCGGACCTGCCTTTCAACGGTCGGCTTTAGGTCAACGGACCGCGTCCTCAGGGAACGAAAGTCGGCCCACTTGTCCGGGCTGGCGCAGGAACAGCAGGGGGCTGTTCCGGGCCGATGAATCCCTGTTGCGGCACAGGGGGGCGGCCGTTATAAGAACCTCCCCGCTGCGAAGCGGGATAGTCCGGGGCCATCGGAGAGTAGCTCAGCCTGGTAGAGCACTACGTTCGGGACGTAGGGGCCGGAGGTTCGAATCCTCTCTCTCCGACCAGACTCAGAGCTGGCGCGAATTACTTTGTTACGTGGAGTACCGCCAGCTTTCAAACAAGTCTGCGCCCGGTCTGGAACCGGAGTTTCGATCGCGATCTGTCTCGCGTTGTCCATTTCGGTATCTCAAGCGTGGCTCAACTGTTCAGGCTCATCAGCAAATGATGCGCGAATTCGCTGAGGGTATCATCCCTCGCTCCCATAACCACGATTCGATCCCCCGGTTTGGCAAGCTCAATCAGGCGCGCGCCACATTCATCTCGTGTGACAAATGATTCCGCCCTCCGCCCGGCGCCAACTATACCTGTCACGATGTCGATCGAGGAGACAGAGCGATCAGTTGTACCACCAAAGTACACCGGCTCGGGCATCACCAGCACATCAATCGGCTTCAGATGTTTAGCGAAGCTACGGATAAACTCATCTTTCATAAGTTTGAGCGGACCAAATCCGTGTGGCTGAAAGAAGACCAGCAGACGCCCTTCAAATTCATGCAGCGCGGACAATGTCGCTGCGATTTTGTCGGGATTATGCGCGAAGTCATCGATGACAGTTACTCCCCCTGCCACACCTAACGTCTCCAGCCGGCGTCGGATTCCCTTGAAGTCGGCAAGTGCCTGTGCCGATGTCGTCAGGGAAACACCAGCTGCGATGCAGGCCCCAATGGCCGCAAGAGCATTGGCAACATTGTGACGTCCAGGGATCCGGAGCCTGATCTCTTCGCTCGCACCGTCACGGTATTTCACGCTGAAGGATATACCGTCCGGTGCCGGCACAATGGCGCTGGCAAACAAGTCCGCACTTCGCTTTTTCTGAGAGTAGGCGATTGTGCGCGCTGGCGGCAGACTGGCGACGAGCTTTGCTGTCTCAAGATTGTCGAGATTGAGAATGGCCATATCGGCCCTCATGACAAAACTGCCAAATAGGGCGCGCAGCTCCTCAAGGCTTTTATGATCAAAGGCGATGTTGTTCACCACCGCGATGGAAGGCTTGTAGTAGCTAATCGAACCATCGCTTTCGTCGACTTCACTGACAAAAAGGTCGGCCTGTCCTATGCGGGCACTGGCAAATGGGGCTGCGGCGGTGGCGAGGTTGTTCATCACCGCGCCGTTCATGATCGTAGGGTCTTTCCCGGCTAGTGTCAGAATGTGACCGATCATGCCGGTAACCGTCGACTTTCCGGACGTGCCGGCAATCCCCACCCGTACACCGCAGTTGTTGAAGAGTTCGGCAAGAAGCTCAGCGCGTGGTATTATACGTAACGATTTGCGCTGGGCTGCGGCGATGTCGGGAACACTGGCCTCCACAGCACCGGAGGCTACGACCACGCTGTCGGCAGTGACGCCGCTGCCGTTCTGCGGAAACAGATGGATCCCCTGGCTCTCCAGGAAGGAAAATTTTTTCTGCAATCGGCCTTGGTCCAAGGCGCGGTCCGAGCCCGCCACCCTGGCACCTTTGGCCTTCAGTATCAGGGCCAACGGAAGCATGCCGCTGCCACCTACGCCACAGAAAAAATATGCTTTATTGAGGTAATCTTGAGTCATTGCCGGACGCTAGAGGCGCCGGGGCGCACTGGCAAGTGGAGCGGTAAGATCATGCAGAAGAAGGTCAGGATCGGTATTGTGGCACCGGCGCGAAGGCTTGAAGAAGCTACAGCGGAACGCCTGAACCTCGCTGTGGCGGGCCTTGAACCTTCGGTAGAGCTGAAGTTCCACCCTCATTGCTTTCTTGCCCATGGGCACTTCGCCGGAACGGATGCGCAACGAACCACTGCAGTTGTGGACTACGCCAATGATCCAACCCTGGATGCGCTATGGTTTGCGCGGGGTGGCTATGGGACTGGCCGAATTGCTGCCGACGTCCTCAACCAGTTGGGCCCGTCAGCGGGACGCAAAACCTATCTGGGTTACAGTGATTGTGGCTTCCTGCTGGCAGGCCTTTATCACCAGCGGATCGGCCAGATTGCCCATGGCCCGCTGGCCAATGATATTTTGCGCGAAGGGGGGACCGAGGCGGTGGCACGCGGGCTGGCATTTCTAGCCCGCGGTGATTCGTCGACGCTGGAATCGTCTCTGCGGGCCGGGATACGCGCGGTGGCCTTCAATCTGACCGTACTCTGTCATCTCCTAGATACTCCGCTCATGCCCGACCTGACTGGACACGTGCTGGCTCTTGAGGAGACTTCAGAGCCGCTCTACCGGATTGATCGGTCTCTCGGCCAGCTCGCACAGGCCGGAAGCCTGCGTAAGCTGGCAGGGGTGAGGCTTGGGCGCATCAGCGATGTCGTTGCCAATGACGTCGATTTTGGTCAGAGCGCAGAGGAGTGCGTGAAATTCTGGTGCGCGAAAGCTGCAATCCCCTATCTTGGAATTGCCGACATCGGTCACGATGTCGGCAACAAGATCGTCGTGTTCGGAGGGCGTGTCCCTGAAGAAAGGGGTGACCTCAGATCGAACTCTCGATCCACTCCTTGATTTTGGACTTGGGCAGGGCGCCGACCTTGGTAGCCGCTAGCTGCCCGTTCTGGAAAATCATGAGGGTCGGTATGCCACGCACCCCGTAACGCGTGGGAACGCCAGGATTTTCGTCAATGTTGATCTTGGCTACAGTGATTTTATCCTTCAGTTCCTCAGCAAGTTCATCGAGAGCCGGGGCGATCATGCGGCAAGGTCCGCACCATTCAGCCCAAAAGTCGACGACCACGGGCTTTTTGGCACCTAAAACGTCAGTCGGGAACGAAGAATCCGAAACCTTAATCGGGGCCATGGCGGCTTCCTTGTAAAAGCGGTGTCTCTTGGTTCTGAATCTAGGAAGGGGGCCCCCGATGGTCAAGGGATGGTGCTCAGGCGCTGGCGGAGGCGGGCCATCTCAGCGTCAAGCAGAGATCCTGGCAGCCGCATCAGCTGGGGGACAGAGGTCCAGACCAATGCCGTCTCCACCCGTCTTTGCGGGAAAACCTTCCGCAAGGCAGCCCGGTAAAGAGCCATCTGCACTACGTACGGGGCCGGAATGCCCTCCATCGTTGTGGGGGCGCTCTGGTCGGTCTTAAAATCGACGGCCAGTACCTCCTCATCCCCGACGAAAAGCCGATCAATGCGACCGCTGAGACGCCCACCGGGTATGACGTCCGGGAGCTCCGCCACGATCGGGACCTCCGCGCGCGCCGATGGCAGAAACACTGGGGCAAATTCGGGAGCGTCAAGAACTGCCATGGTGTGCCGGGTTAGCTCGGCAATCATCTCTGAAGAAAGGCCACGTGCGCGTAAAAAGCGCATAGCAGCCGCGCTTCGCTCAGCTATCGGCAACTCTGGCAGGCGGGCCAGGAGAGCATGGACCAGCAATCCCCGCGCAAATCGCGATGGACTCGAATTCCAGGATCCCGCGCTATGGTTCTCGTTCTCAGTTTGGGAGGGACGAATTATACGAGACGTCGACGCCGGCCTGGGAGGAACATCTCTCACCCACTCAGGCAGTTCGGGCGGCACTACGGGTGGCTCGACCGATAGCGGTCCAGTTAGAAGGGACTTCTCACCAACCACCCAAAACAGCTCCTCGCCGCGCTTCTCCTCCTGACCAAGGAGTCGTGCGGCTGCGGCACAATGCCAGTACCAGCTACCCTCTCGGACGCCACCCCGATTTTCGAAACCACAGATATAGAGCTGTTCGCGTGCCCGCGTGAGAGCAACATAAAGCAGTCGGTTGTGCTCTTCACGCGCGCGCAGTTCAGCCTGAACTTTGGCCGCCTTCACCTTTGGCGGCGCTTCGCGGTCACTCAGCGGATAGATGATGTCCTCATCGGAGACGAGCAATTCGCCACGTCGTCCCGGCGTTTCAGGGAGTGTGGTAGTGTCCGGCAGGATGACAATGTCAGCTTCCAGTCCCTTGGCGGCGTGCACTGTCATCACCCGCACTTCATCGCGGGCCTTCTCCATGTCACGTTTGATTTCAGTTTCACTTCTCTCCAACCAGTACAGAAAGCCTTCCAGGCTGGGAGTGTTGATCTGCTCGTAGTCAAGCGTCAGGCTTACGAATTCCTCGATGCAGTCGAGCGCATCGTTTCCTAATCTGCCTACCAAACGGCGCTTCATGCCATGACGCATCAAAGCCGTGGCATAAAACTCATAAGGTGGCACGAGATCTGCGACGCTTCGCATTTCGCCGAGAAAGGTATGAGCAAAGTCGAATATCGGAGTTTCGCTATGACGTCGTATCAGTTCGGACCAAACACCCTCAGCCCGAGGCTGACATAGGGAATACAACTCATCCTCGGAAAACCCGATGAGAGGCGAACGCAGCAATGCAGCAAGATTGAGGTCATCTTCCGGCAGGAGCACAAAACGGCCCAGTGCGATGAGGTCTCTGACGGCAATCTGCTGAAGTAACCGCAAGCGGTCTGCGCCGGCAACCGGTATACCTCGCTCCTTCAGTTGTCGGATTATTTCACTTGCGAAAGGCTCGCGACGCGGCATCAAAATCATGATGCTGCCCGCAGATACCGGCTTTGCATGGCCCGGCAAATACGTTCGCCCGTTCGTCCAGCTCGCTATCGCGTCGGCGACGCGCATCGCTAACTTTCGCACTGGGCTGTCCTGGCGAACGGCATCGATGGGCGCCCATGGATCCTGATCTCCAGGTGCTGGGGGTTTGATCGTGGGCCACAGCTCAACCCGGCCCCTGGTCGTGCGCGCTGCGCGGTGGATGATCGGCTGCTCGCCTTGAGAAAGTCCTGAGCGGGCCGACGGCAGGGAAAAAACCGCATCGACGAAAGCTAGAATTTCAGGTGCCGAGCGTCGAGATACCGCGAGTTCGAACGCGGAGAACTGTGCTCCTTGATCAGCTGCGGCGGCAGCAAAGTGTAAACGATGCTCCGCAAACTCGTGCGGCGCAGCTCCTTGGAAGCTGAAAATTGACTGCTTTTCATCACCGACCGCGAACACGGTGCGTGGTTCGGGACTCGAAGCGGAAAAAAATTCACTGGTTAGCGCCTTGATGATTTCCCATTGTACCGGACTGGTATCCTGTGCCTCATCGATCAATATATGCTCAATGCCACCATCGAGCTTATAGAGGACCCAAGCAGCAGCATCGGCACGAGTAACGAGATTCCGTGCCGATATGATCAGATCATTGTAATCTATGAGACCGCGTGTTCGCTTTTGCTGGCTGTAGATTTCCCGGGTAGCCTCGGCAAGTCGAAGTGTTGCGGCAGCAAGTTCGGCGGCACGGGCCGCGCGGAAGCTACTGTCCGCATCAGCCATCCGATTGGCAAGCTCGCTCAAATATTTGAATAGCGCTGGATCTGATTGCGCACGCCCCGCGGTAGCAATGCGTCTGGGAGTGGTGCCGTCCGAATTCAGCAAGGCCCGGCGCCAGGCCTCAAAAAGTCGATCTGATCGTGTACGAAGCGCTACCGCAAGCAACTCTGCGCGCTTTTGGTCGTTTGCACTACCAGCGCGAAGCCAAGCGATCAGCTCACTGATTCTTTGAGCTTCGCTTCCAATATCGGCGCAAAATTTATCAATAACTTTCTGTGGAGGATGCGCGTCCGCACCGTGATTGGTACGGAGCTGCGTCAGAAAATCCTGTTCATTGTCCAGCAGGCGCAGTAGGTGGCGCTCGATACGGCTGCGCTCGTTGCCCATCGCCCATTCTAGGAGTTGCGACAGGCGCGACTCATTGGTTTCGGTCACAAGATAGGCTACTGCATTTGCGAGCGGCTCCTCGCCGTGACCTGCCCGTGCGAGAACACGGGTGCGGGCCTCGGCGATCATTTGTCGAGACGATTGTTCATCAAGAACTCTGAAGCCCGGCGGCATGCCAGCTTCAAGGGGAAACCGGGCAAGTAAATTCTGACAAAACGCGTGAATAGTCTGAATCTTGAGTCCGCCTGGGGTTTCAAGCGCAGAAGCAAACAGGCGTCGGGCCTCGTTGAGAGCGTCACCGCCGGTTAGGGCGCCGCCGATTGCTGTGACCTCCGCAGCAAGCGCGGTATCAGGGAGCATGGCCCAGCTGCCCAGCTGACGAAAGAGCCTGTCCTGCATCTCTGCTGCTGCGGTCTTGGTATAGGTCAGGCAAAGGATGCGTTCAGGTTTCACGCGCTCCAGAAGCAGTCGGGTAACACGGTTGGCCAGGGTGTAGGTCTTGCCTGATCCAGCATGGGCGGACACCCACGCCGAACGGCGCGGATCACCCGCTAGATGGGAAGGCTCATCGGTCATCGTTTAGCCACGCGTGTAAGTTTTCCTATCACTCAGTCCCGCTACCGTTCAGGTGGGGCTCAAGTAGCTGCCGCAGTCAGCCCGAAAGTCATCTGATCTGAGATGAGCATTTCAGAGGCGAGGCTAGGTGGATACTTATCACCAACGCTTGGACCTGTGGCAGTTATGGATGTTGGGTAAATGGGCCGAACACTTTTCAAAACAGGATTTTCCTTCCCCGGTTCTCAGATGCTTCGTCTGTCTCGATGACATTAGTCGTCGGCCTCCCAGCCGCTCATTGACCATTCACGCACGCGCGCCAAATGATCATAGTCACCTTCATCGTCGGCGCGAAATGGTCGAACCCGTGGCAGATAAGGCGTCTTCGGATCATCAAATTCGGCAATGCGGGCTATTAGCTTAGTGGTAGCTTCCACGGCGAGGCGGGCCGCGTCTTCGGGTACTATGCCTATGGCCCCAGCGTCCGCCCCACCGGAAAACCGAACGTAGACAAGTTGGCGTGGTGACAGGGGGCCAGTGCTGTCAAAGCCCCCTGCATCAAGGATGGCAGCTTCCAGCGGAAGTTGGGGAGCCAACAGAGTCGAAACTTGCCTGTTGGAGGGCGGTTGTCCACTCTTATAATCCAGTATAGCCGCGCCGCCAGATTTCAGCTCATCGATGCGATCGGCACGGGCGCGCAGCGTAAAGGTACCGGAAGGTCCCTGGAGCACGATCTGTCCCGAAACTTCAGTGTGGAAGCGTGCAATGTCCTTGCGGCGCTCCCGCTCCTCGGCGACGAACCAGATGGCAGCACGCCTGAATCGCGGTAGCCACAATGCCTGTTCGGCCCTGGGAAGATTCAGCGAAGCGAAGATCGCCTCGCCAATTGCAATGAGACGGGCCTCGCAGTCAGCGGGCAAAGTGTCGGGAAATTCTTTCGTGAATTGCTCGAGGGCGTCATGAATGGCAATGCCGCGCTCGCGAGGACCGAACTCTCCTTGCAGCGTATCAAGTGGCTTCAGTTTAAGCACATGACGAGCGTAAATGGCGTAAGGATCGCGCAGCCAGGTTTCAATTTCAGTGACTGAGAGGGAACGGGGACGTACGCTTACCGGAGGAGTTGGGTTCGGGCGGCTCAACGGCGCGCTTGGTTGGTCCGGTCGGTCAATCTGGCGCGCGATTTCAAGGAGTGTGTCATCGCGCAGCCGTTCGTAGAGGCCTAGGCCTGTGGTCAATTGTGCGAGCCTCTGCCACCACCGCGAGGCGACTGTAGGCGCTCCATCGGCTTTGAGTGAGCGGGTTAAAAGTACACGCTCACCGCAAACCAATGTTGCAAAATCGTGAGCGGCCCGGCCAATGCTGCGTTCCGGGGCATCAAGTCCGAGGGTATGGCGCATAGGCCGTGACAGCCAGGGGTCGTTGTTCGCGGCTTGTGGCCAGCTTGCCTCGTTGAGCCCTCCCATAATGGTAAGGTCGAAACGCTGCAAGCGTGCCTCGAGAGGGCCAAGAATGAACAGCCGGGGATGGCTACCATAGATGGGGCGAACAGTATGTTCGCGCGCAAGTTGGCGGAAGAGCGTCAAGTAATCATTGGGGGTTATCGGTGGCAGCGTCGTTGCTGCGGCATGGAGATCATGTAGGAGACCGATCGCTACTCTGCCGGCTTCGCCTTGCCACAGTCGCGCCGATCCAGTTTCAACGTCACTGGCAGCCAGTGCTTCCGCTACCGCAACGTGAATCTGAAGCGCCTCTGCGAGATCGACCTGAGGGTTGACCAGAAGCTGCTCGAGCGGCGCCAATGTTTCCCACAGCCTGGCAAAGTGTGCCTTGAGATCGCCAGGTATGCGTTCGGCAATTCCAGCAAGGCCAGCATCTGGCGTGGGTCCACGTAATGCAGTGAGATCAAGCATGCGGGCAAATTGCCGGAATGCAGCCGGGCTCTGCCCGCAGGCCGCAAGCGGGTGTTTGAGCAGTGCGAGTAGGGAAACAGGCGCAAATCCACACTCCGCGGTTTCGCTCAGTAAACAGAGAAATTCGCCCGGCGGGGTATGTGCAAGAGGGCGACCGGCTGAATCATCAATGTCAATGTCCCATCGACGTAGTTCGGCGGCGACCCGACGCGCGAGCTTGCGATCCGGGGTGACCAGAGCGGCAGTGGCATGGTTTTCGATCAGGCTTCGACGTAAGGCCAAGGCAATCACCAGCGCTTCTTCAGACGGATTTGCCGCCTCGATAAGAGTGAGGCCGGCAAGCCCTGGCAGTAGCGATGTGGTCCCGGTTTGAGCCAGCCTTTGCCACGCATCTGTCACGGGAGCCGGCAAAAGGGCTTGGCGGACCAGAACACGGCGTGCGGCCTGTTGTTCCGGTTCCTGCCAGGCGGGTACCTCGGCCCGCGTGGTGCCCAACGCAACCAGAAGCTGCTTCAGACCAAATTGGGGATGGCCCGCATCCAGCCGGTTCCAGCTGTCCTCGTCCAGATCGCGATCAAGATCCGGGAGAATAACGGCTCCATGGGGGAGGTCGGCGATGGCGGAAAGTAGACGTGCGGTCGCAGGAATGCTGCCCGTCGAGCCAGCAGCGATTACTGGGCCTGAGCCAAATCGCGCCAAGCTCAGGCCGAGCGTGTCCAGCGCGAGGTTGCGTCGAGCGGCAGGGTCCATGGCTCCTTCCGCCGCCAGAACGGGAGGCCAGGCTTCGCGCAGCAGTAGTAAAAAGTTACGTACCTCTTCCCAGTGTGCAGCCAGGGTCCCGTCGATGAGAGTGTCCAGGCGCTCAAGGCTTGCGTTGGCGGTTTGGATCTCGAACAGGAAGGCGGCAAGACTGCTGGCCAAAGCTGTCGCTTGGGCAAAACTGATCCCTTCCCCACGGTGAAGCGACCAGCGCTGCACCAGTTGGGCCAGCAGCAATCGCTGGCGCAAGGGGGCGATGGCCGGGGGCAGTGTGAGATCATCGCTCCCGGGGTCTAAAGTAAGTTCATCTTCGTCTACATCGCCAAGAGCTCGTATGTCTGGTAGTAGGACGGCACCGTTGAGCTGCCGGGCGAATTCTTCGCTAAGGGCGCGCACAGCTCGGCGTGTGGGAAGAAAAATGACTGCCCTAGCGAGGGCGAGAGGATCTTCCTGTGGCCGAAGCCGGGAAATCAGGCCATGAACAAGGCTTGCAGCAAAGCCCCGTCCAGCGTCAATGGTGAAGACGTTTTTGGCCATCCGTTCTCATACCGGCGCCAGATCAGCAAGACAGGCCTCTGCCGGCGCAATTGCTTCGGGCCGGTCGATATGCATCCAGATTCCATCGAGCCTCATGCCGAAGAGCCTGCTACGGGATATCGCCCGGTCCCACAGTGGGTTAATGGAAAAGCGCCCGCCAGGCGCAGCGTCGAATAACCGCGGATGTACGATCTCCACGCTGGTCCAAACAAACGGGCTTACGTGATGCTCTGGAACACGCGTAAGGTGGCCTTGCGCGTCCATGACAAAATCTCCCTTGCCCTCATAGCATACCGAATTGACCGTGGCGGCCAGCAGCATGAGTGCGTCCATGATCGAGGGCTGCCATAGCTGCTTGAGTCGCTCAAGGGCGTGACTTGTGCCTTCGATCCAGACAGTATCGGCGTTGACATGAAAAAAAGGTTCACCCTCGAAGTAAGACAGAGCCTTATAAATCCCCCCCCCAGAATCCAACAATTCATCACGTTCGTCGGAAATGCGGATTTCAAGATCACGTCGCTTTGCAAGATGAGCCACAATCTGATCCGCGAGGTAATGGACATTGACCACCGCCATCTCCACCCCGGCAGCAACGAGGCGATCAAGAACGTAGTCGATCAGTGCTTTACCGGCCACCTTGACCAGAGGTTTGGGTGTGGCGTGGGTCAGGGGGCGCATGCGCGTGCCAAGTCCAGCGGCCATGACCATTGCGCGTTTGGGGCCTGGGTTCATGGTCTAGCTCCTGTCTGCGGAGCTGCCTGGCGCAGCCCGGAGGGGATGTGGTCATCGTACCAGGTCTTCAGCGCAGCCAGTACCGGGTGATGCAGATCCCTTTCGAGGTAGCGCCACACCCGCGGAATCATAGAGAGGTAGCGCGGCTTGCCGTCGCGCAGATAAAGGCGCGAGAAAATTCCAAGGATCTTGGCATTGCGTTGTGCAGCCATTATCGCCATTTCTGCCGCAAAAATCTGGGTATCAAAACCGGTAGAGCCACTTCTTTCCCCGAGGTAATGCTTGCGCATGGCCTCTGCCAACTCGCGGGGTACGTCCCGGCGGGCGTCTTCGAGCAGCGATACGAGATCATAGGCTGCAGATCCTGCAACGGCATCCTGGAAATCAATAACCCCGGTTCGGGCTAACCCTCTCCGGTGCGCAAGCCACATCAGATTCTGCGCATGGTAGTCGCGATGTACGAAGACAGGGATATTGCCTCCCAACTGACTGAGAGCGCTGGTCCACAGCGCGCGATGTTGACTACCTTCCGAATCACTGGCCTTGCGGCCCAGAACCAGCGGCAAATACCACTCCGCGAACAAATCAATTTCTGCCAGTAGCGCGAGCTCATCATAACGAAGGAGTGGCATGTCACCAGGCAGATCGGAGGGCGCCGGGTCCTGATGGAGGCGGAGCAGTATGTCGACCGCTGTACGATAAAGTTCAGTGGGATCATGGCCGGCCCCGATCATATCGGCATACAGCGTGTTTCCTAAGTCTTCGCTGAGAACAAATCCCTCGGCTGCGTCCCAGGCATAAATCTGAGGTGTGCTGAGCCCGCGGTGTCTGAGGTACTCAGATACCGCAACAAAGCGGGCACAATCGGCTCCGGCGAGGCGGGCAACGGCGTTATAGCCAAGGCGTTTGCGCTGTTCTGGATCCGCGCCAGCGGGCGCGGGAGGAGTTTCGGCCGATTGCGGCTGATCCATCACCATGGCGGTCGCGCTTTTGCGCTCGGCGCGAAGATAGCGTCGTGTTGATGCATCACCCGCCAGCGCTGTCAGTGTGGCATCCCCCCAGCCTGCGCGGTTGAGAAAATCGCGTAGGCGTTCAGCGCGGTCAGACATGGAAAACAGCTCCGTATCAGAAGTAGCTCGCCCAGCGTTGCGGGCCGTTTAGCTCAACGTAGCGCAGGCCGTGGATACCGCTGGCAAGGTGGACGAACAGCGTGTCTTCTGGCAGCAGGCCAGATGCTCTCTTCGGCCACTCGATGAGTATTGCACCTTGGTCAAGCGCGTCCTCAATTCCGAGTTCGGCCAGCTCAGCGTCATGGTCGATCCGGTAAAGGTCAAAATGCGCGACCGTCAGTCCTGGCAGGTCATAGGATTGCACCAGGCTGAAGCTGGGGCTCGGAGCCTCTTCCTTCAGGCCTTGGGCGCGAAGCACGGCGCGAGCGAGCGCTGTCTTACCGGTTCCGAGCTCCCCCTCCAGCGCCACCGCCGTCCCCCGGCGAAGGCCCGCAGCAATCCGCGCGCCGAGGGCGCCGGTCGCGGCCAGATCATTCAGAACGAAGCGGCGACGAAATTCCGAAGACTTATGGCTCATCACGCCTGTTTATCCTGTCACGGCCGCGCTCTCAACGCGTCGTTAAGTGGAGTTTGCGGGGCCCTATGGACATGCTAGGGGAGGGGACAGTTTTGGGGACCAACAGGGCAAGCGGACCTCGCAGGATGGAAAAGTTCGTAATCGTGGGCGCCGGGCAGGCGGCGGCCCAGGCCATAGCCAGCCTCCGGGCCGAGGGGTATTCCGGCGCCATCACCCTTGTGGGGGATGAGCTCTACCCGCCCTACCAGCGGCCGCCTCTGTCCAAGGCATATCTGCTCGGCAAACTTGAGCGGGACCGGCTATTCCTCAAACCTGATCAGTTCTATACGGAAGCGGGCGTCGAGCTACGTCTCGGTGTGCAGGCGACGGCGATCGACCGCCCGGCACGTCGGCTCCAGCTCTCGGACAGCAGCTCGCTCCGATATGATAAGCTTTTGCTTGCCACTGGTACCCGTGTTCGGCGGATCAGGGTACCAGGAGCCGAGCTCGCCGGTGTCCATTATCTGCGCAGCATTGCCGACGTCGATCTCCTGCGTCCGGCGCTGGTTCCTGGGAAGAAACTGGCGGTAATCGGCGGTGGCTATATTGGGCTTGAGGTCGCGGCGGTAGCAGTCAAGCTTGGCCTTGAGGTTACCGTTTTTGAGGCCTTAGAGCGCCTCATGGCGCGGGCGGTATCTCCGGCGTTGTCGGAATTTTACCTGGCCGAGCATCGGGCTGCTGGCGTTAAATTTCACCTGAACACCGGGGTAGAAGGCTTTACAGGTGACGGGGAGCTACGTGCCGTGCGAGCAGGGGGAGCTGAGCATGCGGCGGATCTGGCGCTCGTCGGTATCGGGGTGCTGCCCAATGCCGAGATTGCCGCGGCGGCAGGTCTTTCCTGCGATGACGGCATCGTGGTGAACCGGTACTGTGCCAGCGTTGATGACCCGGAGATCTTTGCGGCCGGCGACTGTACACGCCATCATGGTCGCGATGGTTCCCTGCTGCGCTTGGAATGCGTACAGAATGCAATTGACCAGGCCAAGCATGCCGCGTTGGCGATGCTCGGTCGTCCGACCCCCTATTCAGAAGTGCCTTGGTTCTGGTCCGACCAGTACGACCTCAAGCTGCAGATTGCGGGACTGGCCCGTCCAGGGGACGACCTGGTGCTGCGGGGGAACCCGGCAGCAAGAAAATTTGCAGTCTTCCACCTGCGGAAGGGACTTGTGGCGGCGGTTGAAGCGGTCAATGCGGCACCGGAATACATCGTCGGTCGCAAATTGATCACCGATGCCACGCCGGTATCTGTCGAACGTCTTGCAGACACCGCCATCTCTATGAAACAGATTGCCTGAACAGCATCACTGCGAGCCAGAGGACGCCATGCCCAAGATCAAATATATCGAGCATAACGGCAAAGAGCATATCGTCGACGTGCCACTTGGGTGGTCGGTGATGGAGGGTGCCGTCAAAAATATGATACCGGGCATTGACGCCGATTGTGGTGGCGCCTGTGCCTGTGCCACCTGCCATGTTTATGTGGATCCTGCGTGGGCTGCAAAATTGCCGCCCAAGGAAGACATGGAAGAAACCATGCTCGACTTCGCTCAGGATCTGGAGGCCAATAGCCGGCTTTCCTGTCAGATCAAAGTGACCAAGGAGCTCGACGGTTTTACCGTCCGCCTCCCCAAGAGCCAGCACTGAGCCTTTTTTAGAGGCTGCATCAGATCAGGCGACCTGACCGACGTCCTGAACTCGTCGGGGCAGATGGCAGCGAACGGTTGTGCCACGGTTGGCCGCACTATCGATTTCCACCCAACCATTGTGCAGCTCGACAAAGCGGTTGACCAAGGCCAAGCCGAGTCCTGCACCTGCGCGCTGGCCGGCATGACCCTTGGCGGAAAAGTGCTCAAAGACATTGGCCTTCACTTCAGGGGCGATGCCTGGACCGGTATCGGAGACATAGATCTGGACATCCCCGTCCTCGCCAGTGGCACCGAGGACAATACGCCCACCACGAGGGGTGAATTTGAACGCGTTGGACAGCAGATTGAAGACCACTTGCCGGATGCGTTTCTGATCGAGCTTAACCGCGCCGATATCATGCGGGCACTCGAGCACGAATTCGACGTCAAGCGCCTCGGCATGTCGGCGCAGGGGCTCTCCTACCCGCGAGAGAAGTTCGTAAAGGTTGACCCGGGACAGCTCTAGCCGCATCGCGCCTGAATCGATCATCGCCAGGTCGAGGATGTCACTTGTGACTTCTGCAAGTTTGGCGGAAGCTGAAAGTATATCCTCAACATAGTCGCGTTGCTTCGCCGTTAGCGGACCAGCTACGCCGGAGGCAAGCAGATCGGCGAATCCATGTACTGCGTTGAGAGGATCGCGAAACAGGAACGAGGCATGGTGAATGAAATCGGACTTGAGTTGATCCGCGGCGACAAGTGCTTCATTTCGTTCTCGAAGGGCACTTTCCATGCGAAAGCGATCAGTAATATCAGCGAATGATACGAGTGTACCGCCGTCGGGAAGCGGCGCAAGTGAGATCGACAGCACGATCTTGTCGTTGCGCTCCATCTGGCCCCAGTCATGCTGGCGGTCAGTGCTCGAGGCTATGCTGGATACCAGCTTCTTCCACATGACATCGTTACCGAAGCGGCGTGTGCAAGTCTCAGCCACGCGCTGGATATGCGGTTCACCTTCGATCTGGGCCGGCTCCAATTCCCAAAGTCGCGCAAAGGCTGCGTTGCGCAGTTTCAGGCGGCCATCACTACCGAATACGGCGACCGCCTCCTGCAAGGTATCGAGGGTAGCTGCCTGCGCCTTGATCAAGGTGTTATAGTTTGTCTCAAGAGCAAAGCGCTCGCTCATATCCTCGTAGAGGAAAATCAGGCCACCGAAGGGGTGGGGCTGGGCTATGACGCGCAAGGTCCGTCCACCAGGAAGGTGCCATTGCTCTTCCGGAAGAAACTCAGTCCCGTGTCCGTAGAGAGATAGGCGCGACCTCTTCCAGCTCTGGTAGTCACGCTGTTCGGGAAGTTTACGCATTTCACGCAGACGGTCGAGAATCTCACCGTCCGCCGGACGCTGATCCAAGAACTGTTCGTCTAATTCCCAAAGATGGGAAAACGCTTGATTGTAGAATGTGAGCTTCTGATCTGCGTCGAAGATAGCTACGGCCGTCGTTAGTCGATCAAGAGTTTCGGCATGCGCGTCGATATGCTGCTGAAGCCGGGCTTCAGCAGCTGACAACTCCGTGACGTCGATAGCACTACCCACGATTTGTCCGGTTGAAAGCGGAGTGTGGGTAAATGTCAGGGCCCTACGCTGGCCAGCAATAACCGCAAAGCGCTTTGATTCCATGCCTTGACCTTCGGCGCGCGCGGCACTGGCCAGGTCTCGTTCCGATTTGTCGAGTGCGGACTGAGAGGACAGAGCTTCGTTCTCATCCTCAAGACCTAGCGCTTGCAGGAATGCCTGGTTGCCCCAGACCAGGCTCAAGGTCTTATCCCGCAACCAAACTGGCATCGGCACGGCGTCGAGGATGGCACGGAAATCAAATGGTTGTGCGACGGTGGTTCCCGCCGGTTCGAGCCAGACCGCAACCGTGGCCCCCACGGCCCTGCCACGCACTGAAATCGCGCGGCCGTCCAGCTCATGGGCGATCAGTGAAAACCCCCGACCCTGGTCGCTGAGCGCGTCCAGGGCGGCAGACAGTTCTGTCGCCTCAGGTCCGTGTAGACAGGCATCGAGGAGTAGCTCGCCTCCACCATAGGAGCGCGGCGCCAGGCCGTCTCTGCCCCATACCACCAGCGCTTCGCGACTGGCGGCAATCAAAGCATCGCGGCCGTGGACCATCGTTCGCTGGCGGGCAGCCAAAAGTTTGAGATTGCGCCGCAGACGGTGCGACTGGCGCTGTTCCCACAGCGCCCAGATACCAGCGGCTACGGCCAAGGCCGCGGCGCCCAGGGCGATGGCTGAACTCACAGCAGCCGTAGCGTGGCTGGCGGCCGCCGCTGGCGACGGAACGAGGAACGGAGGCGTCAGTAGGAGGGCTGCAGCCGCACGCCGACCTGCGCCGGCTTGGCCGTTACCCATGCGCTTGCCTGCTTCGTTCCCGGCCACGGGGACGCCTTCCCCCTCGCCAATTTCGGCGAATCAATTGTGAATCAATATGATAGGCGTGCCCGGGAGAGATCGCTAGGTGAGGTGGTTAATAAAGTGTAAAGCCAGGCATGTTGTAGGTATCTACAACATGTCGCCAGATGGCGCGGCAGGCAGGGGATGCTGCCTGCCGAGGATCCGCTTGCCGCGTCGGTGTTAAGGAGCGGCGACGCGACCAAATGGGCCACGACCGCCGCAGACGACGGTCATGGCCGCTCGACTCATTCAGTAACGATAATGGTCTGGTTTGAAAGGGCCGCTCGTCGCGACACCTATATAGGTCGCTTGCTTGTCGCTTAGTTTGGAAAGTTTGACGCCGATCTTTTGCAGATGAAGCATCGCGACCTTTTCGTCCAAGGCTTTGGGCAAAGTGTACACGCCGACAGGATATTGTTCGGTTTTGCTGAAGAGTTCGATCTGTGCCAGCGTCTGATTGGTGAAAGAGGCGCTCATGACAAAGCTGGGATGACCGGTGGCACAGCCTAAGTTCACCAGCCGGCCCTGAGCCAAAAGTATAATGCGTTTGCCATCAGGAAATTCGATCTCGTCTACCTGCGGCTTGACATTGTGCCATTTGAAATTCTTGAGCTGACCGACCTGGATCTCGCTGTCAAAGTGGCCGATGTTGCACACAATGGCCCTGTGCTTCATCGCCCGCATGTGCTCGACCGTAATGACATCGATATTGCCGGTTGTGGTTACGAAAATGTCGCCGCGCGGCGCTGCCTCTTCCATGGTTGTTACTTCGTAGCCTTCCATGGCAGCCTGGAGAGCGCAGATGGGGTCAATTTCCGTAACAATGACGCGGCATCCGGCCTGCCGCAGCGACGCGGCGGACCCTTTGCCAACATCACCGAATCCGGCCACAACGCCGATCTTTCCGGCCATCATAACATCAGTAGCGCGGCGGATGCCGTCGACGAGCGATTCGCGGCAGCCATAGAGGTTGTCAAACTTTGACTTGGTAACGCTGTCATTGACGTTGATCGCTGGCCACAGCAGGTTACCCTTCTTGTGCATTTCGTAGAGCCGATGAACACCCGTGGTGGTTTCCTCGGTAACGCCTTTGATCGCTTTGGCGCAGCGCGTGTAAAAGCCGGGCTTGTCCTTTAGCCGGCGTTTGATTGCTGCGAAAAGAACTTGTTCTTCCTCATTTTCATGGGTGTTGAGGAAGGCTGTATCTCCGTCCTCAGCGCGTTTGCCGAGGTGGATCAGGAGTGTGGCGTCGCCGCCGTCATCGAGGATCATATTGGGCGTGCCGCCATCAGCCCATTCAAAAATGCGATGGGTGTACTCCCAGTATTCCTCCAAGGTTTCGCCCTTCTTGGCGAAAACGGGCGTACCGCTCGCTGCGATGGCGGCAGCGGCGTGATCCTGGGTAGAGAAGATATTGCAGGAGGCCCAGCGAACATCCGCTCCCAGATGCTTTAAGGTTTCAATCAGGACCGCAGTCTGGATCGTCATATGCAGGCTACCCGCGATGCGAGCGCCTTTAAGGGGCAGTTTGGGACCGAATTCATTACGCGTCGCCATCAGGCCGGGCATTTCGGTCTCGGCCAAGTCGATTTCCTTGCGTCCCCATTCGGCAAGGCTGATGTCGGCGATCACATAATCGGTGCTCATGGAAGGATCCTTTGATTGACAGTGGCCGGATATAACAGCCAGGGGAACATTCGACAAGAAGATATAAAGAAATCTGCATATCTTTATGCAGGGCCTGTCATCTGAGGCAAATCGCCCCTTGATCCCCTTGGCAGGGTCGGTCGATTGAGCCAGCGTAACTGTCCTAGGGAGGCGAGATCGATGTCAGGCGCGTTAGTTCTGTTATCTGGTGGACAGGATTCAGCAACCTGTCTGGCTTGGGCGCTTACGCGGTACAGCCAAGTCGAGACCATTGGCTTTGACTATGGTCAGCGCCATCGGAGCGAGCTCGAGGCGCGCAGTCGGCTACTTGGCGGCCTCCGAGCCAAGTTTCCCGCTTGGGCAGAAAGACTTGGTGCTGACCATGTCCTGGACCTGCGCATCCTTGGTCAGATTAGTGAAACAGCCCTGACCCGCGAGTGCGATATTGCTTCTGGTCCTGGCGGGCTCCCCAATACCTTTGTGCCAGGGCGTAATCTCATCTTTCTGACTTTTGCAGCAGCCTTGGCATTTCGGCGAAACCTCAAACACATCGTTTCGGGAGTGTGTGAAACTGACTATTCCGGATATCCAGACTGCCGTGATGACACCATAAAAGCCCTTCAGGTAACGCTTAACCTTGGGATGGAGCAGCGCTTTGTGCTCGATACACCGTTGATGTGGATCGACAAGGCTCAGACCTGGCGTTTGGCCGAAGGACTGGGAGGCTCCGCCCTTGTCGAATTGATCCGCTCGGAAACGCTGTCTTGCTATCTCGGCGATACCGAGCACATGCATGCATGGGGACACGGCTGTGGTACCTGCCCAGCCTGTGATTTGCGAGCAAGGGGCTATGCCGCATTTGTCACCAAGACGCCTCAATAGGATTTTGGAAGGCCCAAAACCCGCTCGGCGATATAGCAGAGCGCCAGTTGTGGACTTATAGGCGCGATGCGGGCAATCATGACTTCTCGCAGATAGCGCTCGACGTGAAAATCCTTGGCATAGCCAAAACCGCCGTGGGTCATGACAGCTTGCTGGCACGCGTCAAATCCCGCTTCACCAGCCAGATACTTGGCAGCATTCGCGCTTGCGCCGGCTTCGAGCCCGCGGTCGTACTGGAATGCAGCCCGCAGCGTCATCAGCCAGGCAGCCTCCAATGCCAGCCAGTTCTTGGCCAACGGATGCTGGATTGCCTGATTCTGGCCTATCGCTCGATCAAAGACAAACCGCTGCTTGGCGTAGTCTGCGGCCTTGCTCAGCGCTAGCTGTCCAAGGCCAATGGCTTCGGCCGCAATCAGAACACGCTCCGGATTCATGCCGTCAAGAATATACCTGAATCCCTGACCCTCAGCACCGATCAGGTCATCTTCGGGTATTTCGAGATTTTCAATGAAGAGTTCGTTAGAATCGATGGCATTGCGCCCCATCTTGTCGATTTCCCTCACAATAATGTGACGCCGATCAAGGTTGGTATAGAAGAGGCTCAGGCCATCGGTTGGCTTTCTGACATCGCTGAGTGGGGTAGTACGAGCAAGAAGTAAAATTTTGTCGGCAACCTGTGCGGTAGAGATCCATACTTTTTGTCCATTGACGAGAAAGCGATCTTTATGACGAACGGCGCGCGTCTTAAGGCGGGTCGTGTTGAGTCCGGCATCTGGCTCCGTAACTGCAAAGCATGCTTTTTCATGCCCTGCTACAATAGGAGGAAGCATGCGCATCTTCTGTGCATCATTGCCATGCGTAACCACTGGGTTAAGGCCAAAGATATTCATATGCAGGGCGGATGCTCCTGACATGCCGGCACCTGATTGAGCAACAGTGCGCATCATGATGGCGGCCTCGCTGATACCAAGGCCAGATCCGCCATAAGCCGGTGGAATACAAATGCCCAGCCACCCGTTCTGAGCAAAAGCCTGGTAGAAATCCTCGGGAAATCCCCCTGTCCGGTCTCGAGTTCGCCAGTAGGCGTCGTCGAATTCAGAGCAAAGTGAGGCCACAGCGCCGCGCACGTCTTCCTGAACCTGGCTCAGTTCGAAATCCATTTCTATTTCCTTGCTAATGAACGCTCCTGCACACTAAAGTCTAATCGGTGCAGTGCGAACTTGCCATCGCTAACCCATTTTGCATTCGTTGGATGAACACAAATGCAGGGAGGTATGAGTGCAAGTCCTGGCACAATTGAGTGGGGTAGCAGAAATTTTCCATTGCAACCGCATAACGGTCAAACTGAAATGCAACTGGTTCATCTCAAGAACCCCAATCGGTGAGGCCAGCCCAACGGGATCTCGCGGCCGAAGCATCTTGACCGCCCCAAGTATCGGGACCTGGCTAGAGCATGACTTTGCTTTCGGCAGGCAGAACCCCGAGAGTTGAGTCGTCTTTTTCCTCGTTAAATCATGGGCTCAGCGAACCCCGCTCAAGCAAGCTATCGGCCCCAGTAGGGGCTGATCTCCCGACGTTGTCATGGGCTCAGGGGCAAGATTTCCACAAGGCTGAAAATCTTAACGGGTGCAGACTTGCCACGCTCTTCCGACTTCAAGTTGTCTGCTCAAAGCGTCGCATCGCCAAGACGTCCATCCAGACCGGCTAAGTGCATGCAACGAGAATCCTAGCGGCAGTTCGGAGGTAATCATTCTGTTAGTCCTTTGCGTAGACGCCTAGCTACCCTTGTTAGTCTGACCAGTCACCCCTTTTCCAATTCCACTCTAGCAATGTCGGACAGAGAAAACTGCGGAGACCGCTCACGGATCACCTTTACGCGCTCTTCTGGGAATTCTTTCGCGGGCTACATTTCGTAAAAATTCTCCTCGAGGTTTCAACCCGCATTCCCCGGATGAGACTGTTGTTACGGCGGGGAGCGAAAAGATTCAGACATAGATATCAGAGGCTTATGTTGCTGGATCGAGGGCGAACATGGTGCACCTGGCGGGCGAAACGGATGTTGCT
>JAJZDZ010000100.1 GCA_021851325.1 Pseudomonadota bacterium
AGTTCACCTATCAGCGCCGAGCGCCGCATGATGTTGGATTTACGAAAGCGATCAACAGCGGTCGGGACAAGAACGGCCGGCTTCGCCATCACGCGGTATGTGGAATTCTGATGCACTCCAGTCTCGCCCCACTTCAACAGCTAAAATTGTTAAGCTTTTGAATTAACGTCACTTTTGACGAAATTCACGCCAACGTGGCACTACGCCGAGGGCGGCCACGTCGCTTGGGGGCGGATTTTGGCGGCGGTGGTGGCTTGGCGTGCCGGGCACGGGGCGGCATGGCGATGCTGGCGGCTTTGAACAGACGGGCCACGCTTTTGGGCGGTATCCCTCCGGGAGCGGCCACCTTGTGGTGAGGGCTGGACTATAAGTTAGTACGCGTATGAGTACGAATACGAGTACGCCCACATTTGCGAGCGTTGAAGTTATCCAGACCGGGGCGCGGCGGCGCTGGACGGCGGAGGAGAAGCTGCGGATTGTGGCCGAGAGCGAGAGCGGGCCGCGCCGACTTCTCCCGACCGCTCGGCGCTATGGGTTGTCCACGGGCCAGCTTTATCTTTGGAGACGCCAGGCGCGAGAGGGCAAACTATCCGGTGCGGCTGATCAGCCGGGGTTTGTGCCGGCGATCGTGAGCCCGGATGACCAGGGGTGCAGGCTGTCGCGTTCGGAAGTCGCGGATTTGGGCAATCGCATGGTGGTCGTGCTTTCCAATGGCCGCCAGGTGATGACCGGACCCGATGTCGATGTGGTTGCGCTTCGGCGAGTGGTCGAAGTTCTGGAGCGCTGATGATCTCGATTCCCTCGGGGCGCGTTTGGATTGCGACCGGTCACACAGATATGCGCCGTGGCATGCAGGGCCTGGCTTTGCTGATCCAGGAATCGTTCAAGCGGGATCCCCACGCTGGCGATCTGTTTGTCTTTCGTCGGCGTCGTGGCGATCTTGTAAAAATCCTGTGGCATGACGGGCTTGGCATGTCTTTGTATGCAAAACGCCTGGACCGTGGAAAGTTCATCTGGCCGTCGGCATCAGGAGGCGTGCTCTCGATATCGGCTGCGCAGATGGCCTACATGCTCGAAGGGATTGACTGGCGCAACCCGCAGCAAACCTGGCGACCGCAAAGCGCAGGATGATCAAGAAAACTTTGCTTATCTTGCATTTTGTGCATCACAAAGTCTGCAAACTGTGATTCACTTCGCTGCATGGAAGCTGATCGCGCCGCTACACCCGACGATATTGCTGCACTGAAGGCGGCGCTGGCGGCCGAGCGCACGAAGAGCCTGGAAGTTGCAGCCGAACTTGCTGTTGCCCGCGCCAAGGCGGCTGAAGATACCGCGCTAATTGCACATCAGAAACTTCAGATCGCCAAGCTCACGCGCGAGCTTTATGGCCAAAAGTCGGAACGCGCCTCACGGATCGATCAGCTCGCCCTGAGCTTCGAAGAGGCCGAGGCCTCCGCGACGGAAGATGAGCTGGCGGCCGAAAGGGCTGTGGCCAAAGCCATCAGCGTCAAAGGCTTTACACGCAAGCGCCCCGAGCGCCAGACCTTCCCCGAGAATCTGCCCCGTGAGCGGGTTGTGATTGACCCACCGACCGTGTGTGCCTGTTGCGGGGGAAATCGGCTGCGCAAGCTGGGCGAGGACGTGACGCGGACGCTGGAAAGTGTGCCGCGGCAATGGAAGGTGGTGGAGACCGTCCGCGAAAAGTTCAGTTGCCGGGATTGCGAGAAGATCAGCCAGAGCCCTGCGCCCTTCCATAGCATACCCAGAGGCTGGGCCGGCCCCAGCTTTCTGGCAATGATCATGTACGAAAAGTTTGGACAACATCAGCCGCTCAACCGCCAATGCGAGCGCTACGCGCTCGAGGGCGTACCAATCGCGCTCTCGACGATGGCCGATGCGGTGGGGGCGGTGTGTTCGGAGTTGGCCCCGCTGCTACGTCTCGTTGAAGACCATGTTTTGGCTGGCGAACGGCTTCATGGCGATGACACGACGGTGCCGGTCCTGTCCAAAGGCAAGACTGATATTGGGCGTTGCTGGATTTACGTCCGAGACGATCGTCCCTTCGGGGGCAAGGCCCCGCCTGCGGCGATGTTCTATTACTCGCGCGACCGCAAGGGCGAACATCCCCAAGCTCATCTGGCCAGATACGCTGGCATTCTGCAGGCCGACGCGTTCGGAGGCTATAACGAACTCTATCTACCGGGGCGGAAGCCTGGCCCGATCTACGAGGCCGCATGTTGGGCGCATGCACGCAGGCCCTTTTATGCGATGGCGGATATTGAAACGAACGCGCGGCGCAAGGCTGCCGGCAAAACGGAGATGCCGTTGTCACCCATCGCGATTGAGATCGTACGTCGAATCGATACCCTGTTCGAGATCGAGCGCACCATCAACGGCCGCAGCCCGCAGGAACGTCTGGAAGTCCGCCAGCGGTTGAGCCGGCCCGTGATCGAGGAACTACAGGTCTATATGCAGGAGCAGCTTGCCAGGCTGTCACGCGGACATGATCTCACCAAGGCGTTCAATTACATCCTGAAGCGCTGGACGAGCTTTACCCGTTTCCTCGAAGATGGCCGTGTCTGCCTATCAAACAATGCGGCCGAGCGCGGCCTTAGGGGCCTGGCATTGGGAAGAAAAAGCTGGATGTTCTGCGGGTCCGATCGCGGTGGCCAGCGTGCTGCGGCAATGTATAGTCTCATTGTCACGGCAAAAATGAATGGAATCGATCCGCAAGCCTGGCTTGCGGACGTGCTTGCCCGCATTGCCACGCATCCAGCCCATCGCATAGACGAGCTGTTGCCCTGGCGCTGGTCCGCGCCAGAGCCGCGGATCTCCGAGCGAGCGGCCTGAACATGCACGTCAACAAGGTCAGTCACGTCACGACGATAAACGCCGTGGCGGAGGACTTTGCTGTCGATGTGAGCTGGCTTGCCGAGGTGGCCAGCGAAATGGACACTGAAGACGGCTGCATATGGGTCCACGGTATCGGCGACGATGAAATCCTCGCGTTCACCGACTTCGGTATCGAGACGCTTCGTGAGCTGGTCCGCATGCGGGGCGACTGCCCTCACTGGCTCAAATACCCTGATTAGCAAGGCCTAAATTTGTGGCCCACGGCGGATGGGTAC
>JAJZDZ010000101.1 GCA_021851325.1 Pseudomonadota bacterium
TGCCGATGCGCAAATCGTGAGCAGCCCTGGCCATTCTGTCTATCACGTCGGAGTTGCCGGTTAATAAACCAACCTCGGCGATAGGCTGCACCTCCTCCACGTCGGTATGTGTCAGCGATGAGGTGGAGGTTCATGGGCCAGATCGGCAGTCGAAAGCCTTCAGAATCTGCTTGGTCGCAATCCCCGCTGGCTTTTCCGAGCATACAATTGAACAAACTGAGCAATCGGCATGAGCCACACTTTCGCTGGTCGCCAGCGCGCCTGCGTATCGACGCGCTGGTTGAATATCCGCCGAACTGGATGTGCTTGTGCCAGAGGGTTGGACGATCTTGGTGACAATGGCTGCCCAGAGAGACAGGGTTTAAGCTGTGAGCGCGATAGTTTCGCGTCTTTGCGCAGCGCTGCAAATTATGAGCATGCCAAGCAAGATGCGATGACAAGGCCGGCGACAGGCCCGATCGGCCAGCGGCGAAGAATGTCCGGGATCGATTTTTGCCAAATTGCCTGCGGCCCACGCGCAAGGGCGGTGCCGGCCAGGGCACCGATCGGAGCCCGACGTATCGAGGTAGAATGGCCGAAACGCAGCGTGGCTGGCATCACCGCCGCCTGAACGAACTGTGGCGTGACGCCATCACCCGTTCATTCAGACGACATCGCAGGCAACGCATTCAAGCAGCGGTCGCGCCGGTGAGGGGGACATCGTCGGCGGGTGGAGTATGTGAGCGCGCAGATGCGGGGAGGCTTGCCCCAAGAAAAACGGCCGGAGCGGTGCTCCGGCCGTGGGATGACGGCTACAGCGATGGCGGTCAGGGTCGGAGCCTAAGCCTCTTCGGCCTCGGCTGTGGCGTCCGCCGGGGTTACGCCTTCCTCGAAAATACCTTCCGGGCTGGCGGCAACGTCCTCTTCCTCGATGACCTCGGCCAGGACATCCTCGCCGCGTGCCTGACGCTCGGCCTCATCCTCGGTACGCGCGACGTTGATCTGGACTTCGACGCGGACTTCGGGGTGCAGAACGACAAAGACCGGGAACAGGCCGATGGTCTTGATCGCCTTGTCGAGTGGTACCTGGGTACGGGAGATGGAAAAGCCGCCGGCAACGACCGCCTCAGCGATATCGCGCGGCGACACCGAGCCATAGAGCTGGCCACGATCGCCAGCTGCGCGCAGCAGCACGAAGCTCTTGCCCTTCAGCTTTTCGGCGACCGCCTGGGCTTCGGCCTTGCGTTCGAGGTTGCGCGCCTCGAGCTGGGCCCGCTGGCTTTCGAAGTATTTGCGGTTGTTGTCGGTGGCGCGCAGCGCCTTCTTCTTGGGCAACAGGTAATTGCGGGCAAAGCCATCTCTGACTTTGACCTCATCGCCCATCTGGCCAAGTTTTTCGACGCGTTCAAGCAGGATCACGTGCATGGCTGCATCCTCACTTCACGACATAAGGCAGGAGCGCCATGAGGCGCGCCCGCTTGATCGCCTGCGCGAGCAACCGCTGCTTTTTGGCAGAGACGGCGGTGATCCGGCTGGGGACGATCTTGCCCCGCTCGGAAATGAAACGCTGCAGCAGCTTGGTATCCTTGTAATCGATCCGCGGCGCGTTGGCGCCGGAGAAGGGGCACGTCTTCTTGCGGCGGAAGAACGGGCGGCGGGCTCCTGCCTGGCTCATTCTACGGTCTCCTTGATCTCACGCTCTTCGCTGTCGCGATTGTTCTCGCGTTCACGGCGCGCCTTGTTCGAGGACTGCTCGAACTTGTCGACCTTCACGGTCAGATAGCGCAGCACATCTTCATTGATCTTGAGCTGGCGCTCGAGTTCGAAGATGGCCTTTGCCGGTGCATTGATATTGAGCAGGACGTAATGTCCCTTGCGGTTCTTCTTGATGCGATAGGCAAGACCGCGCAGGCCCCAATATTCCTGCTTCTCGACCTGTCCGCCTTCGCCTTCGATGATGGTCTTAAGATGGGTGGCGAGTGCATCGACCGCCTGCGCGCTGATATCCTGGCGCGCGATCAGGAGATGCTCGTAGAGAGCCATGATCCGTCCCTGGTTAGGCTGGCGGGGCCAGGCCGGCGGGCGTGCCGGGGCTGACCATGGTTCCCCAGAACGCCGGACCATCCGGCATAGGCCCTGTCCAAGGAAGGGCCTTCTGGCGACCGCAAGCCGCATGAAGGGGCGGCCTATAGCCGAAAGCCCGGCCGCGGACAAGTGGGCGGGTGGGAACAGTGGGCGGGTGGGAACCCGTCTTGAGGGCTTCGGTGTCGGCTGGCCCGGGGTAGAGGCGGGGCCGCTCTTGTCCTGTCGAGGGTCCGCGCTCAAAACTCTCTGTTGTTGTGGCCCGGTGCGTTGTACAGCTCACCCATGACCGCGACCAGGCCCGCCGCCTGACTGGCGCCATGGCTGCAAAAGGCCCCGGGGGCTTGCGCCAGATCAACGACTGAGGAAAACAGGAGGCCATGGTGCGCGCATGACACTTCCGCTTTCTCTCCTGGACGCGCGCGTGCCGCGCTACACGTCCTACCCCACCGCGCCGCATTTTCATGCCGGGGTGGACCGCAAGGTTTTCGAGCGCTGGCTGCAGGAACTTTCAGCCGACATCCCATTGTCGCTCTATGTGCATATGCCCTTCTGTGACACGCTGTGCTGGTTTTGCGGCTGTCACACCACGGTGATCAATTCGCATGCGCCGGTGGTCCATTATCTCGGTGATCTGGCTTCCGAGATCGCTCTGGTCGCCTCTGCCCTGGGTAGCCGGCGACGCGTGAGCCACCTGCATTTTGGTGGCGGTTCGCCTACGATCATGGCCTCCGATGACTGGCGCCGTCTGATGGCGCTCCTGCGCCAGAAGTTCGAATTCCTGCCTGGCGCGGAGATTGCCGTCGAGATCGATCCGCGCGGGCTTACCGACGACATGATTACCACCCTGGCCGAGATCGGCGTCACGCGGGCCAGCATCGGCGTGCAGGACCTGGATGATGCCGTGCAGCGTGCCATCAATCGCATCCAGCCCTTTGACTGCACGAAGAGTGCGGTGGACAGGCTGCGGGCGGCTGGCATTGGCGGGCTCAACATCGATCTGGT
>JAJZDZ010000102.1 GCA_021851325.1 Pseudomonadota bacterium
ATCGATGGCGCCCCGATCGGCCGCGTCGGCTTTGACAGCATGGCCCAGATCGAAGCCAAGATCGCCGCTGCGGCCCGCGCCTTTGACAGCTGGAAGCGCGTACCGGCTCCGAGGCGCGGCGAACTTGTCCGCCTCTTTGGCGAGGAGCTGCGGCAGCACAAGCAGATGCTGGGCGAGCTCGTGACTCTCGAATGCGGCAAGATCCTGCAGGAGGGCCTGGGCGAAGTGCAGGAGATGATCGACATCTGTGACTTTGCCGTCGGCCTGTCGCGCCAGCTTTACGGCCTTACCATCGCTTCGGAGCGGGCCGGACACCGCATGATGGAAAGCTGGCATCCGGCCGGACCGGTTGCGGTCATCAGTGCCTTCAATTTTCCGGTTGCGGTGTGGGCATGGAATGCCGCGCTCGCTTTTGTCTGCGGCGATCCGGTGATCTGGAAGCCGAGCGAAAAAACCCCGCTTTGTGCGCTTGCGGTACAAAACCTGTTCGCGCGCGCCTGTCACCGCTTTGGCGAGGCTCCCGCCCAGCTCTCTCAGCTGGTGCTCGGCGCCCGCGAAGCCGGAGAAAAACTTGCACAGGACCGCCGTATGGCGATTGTCAGCGCCACCGGCTCAACCCGCATGGGCCAGGCCCTTGGCCCCATCGTCGCAGCCCGCTTCGGCAAAAGCATCCTCGAGCTGGGCGGTAACAATGCGATGATTGTCTGTCCGAGTGCCAAGCTCGATCTTGCCGAACAGGCGATCACCTTCGCTGCGGTCGGTACCGCAGGCCAGCGCTGCACCTCGCTGCGCCGGCTCATCGTTCACGAGAGCCTTTACGACCGTCTCCTGCCGCGCCTGAAACATATCTGGGATCATCTTGCCATCGGCAATCCGATGATGACCGGAACCCTGGTTGGCCCGCTGATCGACCGCGCCGCATTTGAGGCGATGCAGCGCGCACTCGCCGCTGCACGTGCCGAGGGCGGCCTTGTCACGGGCGGTGAACGGGTGGCCGAGCATGACTATCCCAACGCTTTCTATGTGCGTCCGGCCATCGTCGAAATGCCGGCACAGACCGCCTCAGTCCGTGAGGAGACCTTTGCGCCCATCCTCTACGTGCTGCGCTACACGGATCTTGGCGAAGCTCTGCGCCTGCACAATGACGTCGAGCAGGGCCTCTCATCGTGCATCTTCACCCAGGACATGCAGGAAGCTGAAACCTTCCTCTCGGCGCAAGGCTCGGACTGCGGCATCGCCAACGTCAATATCGGTCCTTCCGGAGCGGAGATCGGCGGCGCCTTTGGCGGCGAAAAGGACACCGGCGGCGGACGCGAGAGCGGTTCCGATGCCTGGAAGGCCTATATGCGCCGGCAGACCGCGACCATCAATTATTCGGATGCGCTGCCGCTTGCCCAGGGCATCACGTTCGACGTGATCTGACCTGCCTGCGCCACGCCCGCGATCGTGGCACGTCCCGCGTGCTACGCCGCGCTCCTGGCGAAGGCGGTTCCACACGCGGCCGAATCCCGGTCGCGCAGCCTCCAACATTACCCGTGATTAAGACAGACTAAGCCTAACTGCACAGCAGTTTGGAGTTCTGCGCCTCGCGCAGAGGTGACCGGCGTGCAGACTTTTTTGCTTGTACGCCTACAGCGCCACCGTGATGCTGGGTCTTGCCGGCGCTTCGAACCGTTTCACCAACAATCGTACCCGCCTTACAGATGTCAACACGGGAGGCTGACATGCGTTTCGCCAGGCTTTGGCCATCTCTCGTGCTCGCCTGCAGCCTCTCCTTCGCTGTGGCTCCTGCAACTTCTGTATCCGCGCCATGGCAGGATCTGACCCGGATCGATGTCGAGGCCGCCTATCATCTGCTGGCAGACAATGATCCCGCCGCGCTGCCGCAAGTCGGCGACCGGACTTTTACAACGGCTCTTGCCGAGGCCCATCGCCGCGCCCTTGCGCGCGCAGCGCAGGTCACCAATCTCGAAGGTCATGACGCAACCCTCGCCGCCTTTGCCAATGCCATGGGTGACGGCCACATCTGGTCTTATGGCGAGTTCCTGCCGCGGACCGTAAAATGGGCCGGCATCATCGTGGCAAAGCGTGGCCCCAACTGGGTGGTCGCCAAGGATGATCGCAAGATTACGGGACGCACGCTCGACGGTGCCGATATTCTGAGCTGCGACGGTCGGCCCATCAGCCAGGTGGCGCAGAGGATTCTTCCCTTTCACGCCGTGATGTCGGATGAGGCCGAAGAGGTTCTCAGGGCCGGGTGGCTGCTGATCGACGACAGCAATCCGTTCGTGCATCCTCCTGCAGCCTGTGTGTTCGACCGGCGCGGTGCGCACCTGGATGTCGCGCTGCACTGGACCAGAATCGGATTTGTCAAACTGGTCCGGTCCGAGTGGCCTCGCCCCTTCGGCCAGGCCGGCTTCGGTGTCCGCCGCAGCGGCAAGGGCTATTGGATCTCTATCCAGGCCTTAACGCCCAAAGCCCAACCCGTGCTCAACGCCGTCAGAGGCGAGCAAACCCAGATCCGCGCCGCCCCCTATGTGGTGGTCGATCTGCGCGGCAATGGCGGCGGTGATGACAGCTATGGACGCAGATTGGCTCAGGAGCTTTACGGCACCGCCTACGTGGATGCGATTCTCGGACCAGGGGTTTTCGCTGCCGGATCCTGCCATGAAGTCTATCGTGCCTCGCCACAAAACATTGTCGCGCTGAGCGAGGCCGCGCAGGTATTCCGCCGGACGGGCGATATGATCGGTGCCAAGGCCTATCATGACGCGGTGGCGCGGATGAAGGCGGCACAGGCTCATGGGCAGGCGCTGACCGGGCCGCTGACGTGCACACCCGCACCATCGGTTCAGCACACGGCTGCGCCTTCCCGGTTCAAGGGAAAGGTTTTCGTGGTGACCGATGCGGCCTGTTTCAGTTCCTGCATCAACGTGGTCGGCTTCTTCCGCAAACTGGGCGCGGTGCAGGTCGGTGAGAACACCGGGTCCGATACCCATTATGCGGAGGTGCGCCAGATCGT
>JAJZDZ010000010.1:0-95221 GCA_021851325.1 Pseudomonadota bacterium
GGCTGCAGAGGCCTTGCGCGCCAGTGTCGATACCCGACTGGAAGCCATCCGCACCAACAATGAACAGAAGCTGGAGCAGATGCGCCAGACCGTGGAAGAGAAGCTGCAGTCGACCCTTGAGCAGCGCCTGGGAGAATCCTTCCGTACCGTCTCAGAACAGCTCAAGGCCGTGCACCAGGGGCTCGGTGAGATGCAGAGCCTTGCCACCGGCGTGGGCGATCTCAAAAAAGTGCTGACCAATGTCAAAACCCGCGGTACCTGGGGCGAAGTCCAGCTGGGGGCCCTCCTCGAACAGTTTCTGGCCCCCGATCAATTTGTGCGCAATGCGCAGTGCCGGCCGGAAAGTGCCGAGCGCGTGGAATATGCCGTGCGCTTTTCAAACCCCGAGGACGACAGCGAGCTGCTCCTGCCGATCGACGCCAAGTTTCCGCAGGACGATTACGAACGGCTTCTGGCCGCTGCCGAAAGCGGTGACAGTTCCGGCGTCGAGGCTGCAGGCGCAGCGTTGGAAACGCGAGTACGCAGCTTCGCCAAAGCGGTCGCTGAGAAATACATCAATCCGCCGGTGACGACGGATTTTGCGGTGCTGTTTCTGCCTACCGAAAGCCTGTTCGCCGAAATTCTGCGCCGACCTGGATTTTTCGACGGACTACAGCGCGACTTTCGGGTGACGCTGGCCGGTCCGACCACGCTTGCCTCCATGCTCAACGCGTTTCAGATGGGGTTTCGTTCGCTTGCCATTCAAAAGCGCTCAAGCGAAGTCTGGCAGTTGCTTGCGGCGGTGCGCAGCGAATTCGCCGAGCACGGTAAAGTGGTCGACACCCTCAAACGGCAGCTTGGCGCGGCCGCCAACACCATCGATCGGCTCGGCACCCGTACGCGGGTGATGAACCGCAAGCTTCGTGATGTCGAAATCCTGCCGTCGCGTTCGGCCCAGACGCTGCTTGGACTGGCGAGCCCAGGAAGCCTTGAGGAGGAGCGTGAAGACGACGACCTCGATACGGAATAAACACCGTCATAAGGCCGGCGACGCCGCTAAAATCCGCGCCGCGCCGCGAACGCCGCAGCCAGCGTACCTTCGTCCAGATAATCGAGTTCGCCCCCCACCGGCACGCCATGGGCAAGGCGGCTGATCTTGACACCACTGGGTTCAATCAGATCACTCAGCCAGTGCGCAGTGGTCTGACCTTCAACCGTCGCGTTCATCGCCAGAATGACTTCGCCGATCCCGGCCTCGATCCGCTCAAGGAGCCCCCTGAGGTTCAGCCGCTCAGGCGTCACCCCATCGAGCGCACTGAGGGCCCCGCCCAGCACATGATAGCGACCCTTGAAAACACCGGCGCGCTCCAGTGCCCAGAGATCAGCAACATCTTCAACAATGCACAGTACCCGGGGGTCGCGGCGGCTGTCGCGACAGAGCGCACATGGTGACTGGGTATCGAGATTACCGCAGATCTCGCAATTGCGGATGGCCTCGGCAGCCTGGCGCAGCGCGGCGGCCAGCGGCTCAAGCAACTGTTCGCGCTTTTTCAGCAGGGTCAGGGTCGCGCGCCGTGCCGAGCGTGGACCCAAACCAGGCAGTCTGCCCAATAGCTGCACGAGACGCTCGATTTCCGGACCGACAGGATTATTGGCCATAATTTCTTCTAGCAGCGCCGCAACCATCTTGTCATGGTGCCGCCGCGAAAATCCCCCACTGCGGAGTTCACGTGACGACTGCCTCCAACCGGCTCATCATGCCCCATCCTCTGACCATGGTCGGCAATGACGGCAGCCTCGAACGCCGCCTCATCGCCCAATTGGGGCCTGATACCGTCTTTATGATGGGAGACAATCCGGCCCACGCGGCGATGCCGGAAAGGCCGAGCTTGCTCGACTTCTTCCGCTACCGCTTCGGTGCCATTGTGCGCAATCATCTCGCCCAGAGTGCCCTTCACGCCATCCGGGCCGGTCACAGCGAAAGCGTCGTCATGGCCTGTCTGCTGCACGATATCGCCATGGGCGCACTGATCCACGCCGAGCACGGCTACTGGAGTGCACAGTTGGTACGTCCCTATGTCAGCGCGGAAATAGCCTGGGCGATCGAGAAACATCAGGCTCTGCGCTTCCTGCCCGATCCAGCAGTGGGCTACGACTATCCTGAAATCTACCAGAGCTTCTTTGGTCAGGACTACGTGCCGCCGCCACACATCCGCAAAGAGGCCGCAGCCGCCCGCCAACATCCCTGGTACATGACGAGCCGCATCATCACCCTCAACGACGTCTACAGTTTCGAAAGCGATGAGACCCCCGAACTGGGGCAGTTCGAAGACATCATCGGGCGCAACTTCCGCCAGCCTGAAGAGGGGCTGGGCTTTGACGGCTCACCCGTCGCCCATATGTGGCGCACCATGATCTGGCCCGAGAACTTTCTCTAGCCGCTAGAATCCCGGCATCTTGAAACCCGGCGGCAGGCCAAGGCCGCCGGCGAGCTTCTGCATCTCGTCACCCAGACGGCGCTCGACCTTGGCCTTGGCATCCCCGGCCGCAGCGACGATCAGATCCTCGACGACCTGCCGCTCCTCAGCCACGAACAGCGAGGGATCGATGACAACGCGCTTCAGTTCCGACTTTCCGGTCATGGTGACACGCACAAGTCCGCCGCCCGCAACCCCTTCGACTTCAAGCCGTTCGAGTTCAGCCTGCATCGCTGCAGCCTTCTCCTGCATGGCTTTGGCCTGCTGAAACAGATCGGCCAGTTCCATCATTCATCCTCCTCGCCAGCCTCGCCATCGCTGGCAGGCAGCGGTTCCTTGTCTATCACCCGAATGACTTCGGCGCCGGGAAAGCGGTCCAGAACCGCGCGCACCATGGGCTCGGCGAGGACCCGCTCCAGGCGGGCCGTAATCTTGGCCTTGCGCGCCTCGGCAATGCTCGGTGCGCCACCCTCGCGGGCAAGACTGACCACCCAGCGCTGTCCGGTCCAGTCCTTGAGCTTCTGGGCCAGATCCTGCGCCAGGGTGCGCGGTGCCCGAGGTCCGGGCCGGAATTCGAGGCGACCAGGCTCGAGGGCCACCAGATGGACATCGTTCTCGAGATGAACCTTGAGCACCGCCGCGCCCTTGGCCATGGCCAGGGCGACAATATCCTCAAGAGTTCGCAGGCTGGGGCCTGCATCACCTTGCGCCTGTGGCTCCACCTGCTGGGCCAGCGCCGGGGCGCGGGCCTCGCCGCGTCCACGCGCCGAAGCCAAAGGCGTCGCCGGTGCAGCCGCAAGCGCCGCTGGCGGGGAGGAGGGGCGCGCGGACATCTGTTCCATCACCTCGCGTACCAGCCGATCGGTCGGCGGCAGATCGGCGGCATAGGCGAGGCGAATGAGTGCCATCTCGCAGGCTGCCAGCGGCCGGCTGGCGTCGCGCACTTCGAGGAGCCCCTTGAGCAGCAGCTGCCAGGTGCGGGTCAAGGAGGGTACGCTCAAGCCTGCGGCCAGTTGGGCGGCCCGCCGCGCTTCTCCGGAACTGCCGTCAAAAGCGCCTTCTGCCGCCGGCGCCACCTTGAGCCGGGTGAGAAAGTGCGTGAGTTCCATCAGATCCTGCATCACCTGCAAGGGATCAGCCCCATGCGCATGCAGGCCATCGAGTTCGCGCAAGGCCTGCTCGATGTGTCCGCCCATCAGCGCCTCAAACAGATCGAGAATGCGCCCATGATCAGCCAGCCCCAGCATCATCCGCACGTTCTGCGCTGCGATCGGCTGGCCCTCGCCATGGGCAATCGCCTGATCAAGCAGCGACAGCGCATCGCGCACCGAGCCCTCTGCTGCGCGCGCAAGTAGGGCCAGCGCCTCATCCGCGATGGCGACCTGCTCCTGGTTCGCGATCGCCCGCAGATGGGCGACAAGCACATCCGGTTCGATGCGGCGCAGGTCAAAGCGCTGGCAGCGGGACAGCACGGTCACCGGGACCTTGCGGATCTCGGTGGTGGCAAAAATGAATTTCACATGCGGCGGAGGCTCTTCGAGTGTCTTCAGCAACCCGTTGAAAGCCTGCTTGGAGAGCATGTGGACTTCGTCGATGATGTAAACCTTGTAGCGTGCCGCAGCAGGGGCATAACGCACTCCCTCGATGATCTCGCGGATGTCATCGATGCCAGTCCGGCTCGCTGCGTCCATTTCCTGCACGTCAACATATCGGCTTTCGGCGATGGCGCGGCAGGGCTCGCACTGGCCGCACGGCTGTATTGTCGGCGCCTTGCCACGGCCATCGACGCCAATACAGTTTAGGGCGCGGGCCACAATCCGGGCGGTGGTGGTCTTGCCCACGCCGCGTACCCCCGTCAGCATGAAAGCATGCGCAATGCGGCCGCTGGCAAAGGCATTCCTGAGCGTACGCACCAATGCGTCCTGGCCGATCAGCCCGGAAAAATCTGCGGGGCGGTATTTGCGCGCGAGGACGCGATACTGCTCGGCCTGCGGCGGCACAGCAAGATCGAGCCCTGGGGCCTCGGCGATGGGAGACGCGTCGTCCATATCCGACTATAGCAAGCCCGCCGCAGTCTTGCGCGCGCCTGCTGCAGCCATTTGTTGTGGAGTAAGTGTCCCCTTGAGGGGCGCTGCGCGATGAGAGCCCGGCCACGACCCGAAGCGGATTCGTTACGGCTGCTTCCTTCCGGACCTGACCGGGTTGGCGATGGCTTCGCCCGCGACCGGACTCCCGGGAGCTGATATAGGCCCTCGGCCCGAAGATTGCCAGCGGGCCGTGCAGAAGGCGGCAGACCTGGAGCGCTCAGTCCTCACCAGCCGCGTCCGCCCCGCCAGACCCGGCCCGGCGGAACTTGCCGCGGGTCAGAGCGACAATGATGCCGCGCAAGGTCCGCACCTCCTGATCGCTCAGCTGCGCCCGCTGGAGCATGGCCCGCAGATTGAGCTTCATCTGACCCACCCGGTCCGGCGGATAGAGAAACCCAGCCTTCAGCAGTTCGTCTTCGAGGTGCGCAAAGAGATGCTGCAGCTCCGCATTGCTGGCCGGCCGCGCCAGCCCGCCATAGTCAATGCGTACCCCCGGGGTGGCATCAGCACTGCGAAACCATTCATAGGCGTTCAGCAAGACCGCCTGGCCAAGGTTGAGGGAGGCAAAGTCGGGGCTGGTCGGAATGGTGATGATGGCCTGGGCGAGCGCCACTTCCTCATTGTCGAGGCCCGAACGCTCATTGCCGAAAAGAAGTCCGCAGCGGACGCCCTCACCCGCCCTCTGGCGCAGGCTGGCAGCGGCTGCATCCGGTGTCAGCACCGCCTTGGCGACGCCGCGCAGCCGTGCGGTGGTGGCATAGACAAGTTCTAGATCACTCAGTGCATCTTCAAGCCGTTGGTACACCCGGGCGCTTTCGACCACAGGCAGCGCGCCCGCCGCCATGGAGTAGGCGCGTTCATTCGGCCAGCCGTCACGCGGAGCCACCAGGCGCAGATCGGTCAGCCCGAAATTGGCCATGGCACGGGCCGCCGCGCCGATATTTTCGCCAAGCTGTGGCCGCGACAGGATGATCGCCGGCGTTGGGGGGGACGCAGAAGTCATGGCGGTGTTCTGCCGCGCGCGCGTCCTTTCGTCCAGCCCGCTTTGACGCCCGATGGCACCTTGGCTATAGGCACGGGACGAAAAACGCCAACCGAGGCTCCCATGGACAAGATCAAAGTTGCCAATCCGGTCGTCGAGCTCGACGGCGACGAGATGACCCGCATTATCTGGGAGCTGATCAAGACCAAACTGATCCTGCCTTACCTCGATGTCCCCCTCGAGTATTACGATCTTTCCGTAGAGCATCGCGACGCAACCAACGACCAGGTCACCGTCGATGCTGCCAATGCCATCAAGAAACACGGCGTCGGCGTCAAATGCGCCACCATCACCCCGGATGAAGCGCGGGTGGAGGAATTCAAGCTCAAGAAGATGTGGAAATCGCCCAATGGTACGATCCGCAACATCCTGGGCGGCGTGATCTTCCGCGAGCCCATCATCTGCCGCAACGTGCCACGCCTGGTTCCGGGCTGGACCCAGCCGATCGTCATTGGCCGCCACGCCTTTGGCGATCAGTATCGCGCCACCGATTTCAAGTTTCCGAGCAAGGGCAAGCTGTCGATCAAGTTCGTCGGCGACGACGGCACCGTCATCGAACATGATGTGTTCGATGCCCCGGGCAGTGGCGTCGCCATGGCCATGTACAATCTCGATGAATCGATCCGGGATTTTGCCCGTGCCTCGATGAATTATGCGCTGATGCGCAATTACCCGCTCTATCTCTCAACCAAGAATACTATCCTCAAAGCCTATGACGGCCGCTTCAAGGATATCTTTCAGCAGGTCTTTGACAGCGAGTTCGCCGGGAGCTTCAAGAAGGCTGGTCTCACGTATGAACACCGGCTCATCGACGACATGGTTGCATCTGCCCTGAAGTGGAGCGGCGGCTATGTCTGGGCCTGCAAGAACTATGATGGCGATGTGCAGTCCGACACGGTGGCACAGGGCTTTGGCAGCCTCGGCCTGATGACCAGCGTGCTGATGACGCCGGATGGGCAAACGGTTGAGGCTGAGGCCGCACACGGAACGGTGACCCGTCACTACCGCCAGCATCAGAAGGGACAGGCAACCTCGACCAACTCGATTGCATCGATCTTTGCCTGGACGCGTGGCCTCTCCCATCGTGCCAAGCTGGATGGCAACGAGCGTCTGGCAAACTTTGCCCAGACCCTCGAGAAGGTTTCCGTCGATACTGTGGAGGCGGGCTTCATGACCAAGGATCTCGCGCTGCTGATCGGACCGGAGCAGAAGTGGCTGACCACGGAAGGCTTCCTCGACAAGCTCGGCGAAAATCTGCGCGCCGCCCTGGCCTGAGCGCCAGTCCTCCCAGTCCGGGGTGCGCCCTTTGGGCGCAGCCTGGGCCATTTGCCGCACCCGCTGCACCCAGCAGACCTGCGCCCGCCGCCTTCGGATCGGGGGCTGAACCGCGCTAGCCTTGGGCGCGGGCCGCAATCGCGGCGCGGATTGCCGCCACGGCCGCGTCAAGCTGCGCCACCTCCGGCCCACCCCCTTGCGCCATATCCGCCCGCCCGCCACCGCGGCCGCCCAGACGTTCCGATCCGATGCGAACCAGGTCACCCGCAGCAAAACGGGCCGAAAGGTCAGCGGAAACGCCGACAACCAGTGAGACCTTGCCCTCGGCCGTATTGGCAATCACGACGATGCCTGAACCAAGTTTGGCCTTGGCTTCGTCGGCAACCGACTTGAGGTCCTTGGTGGGGAAATCGCGCAATGGCCGATAGAGAAAAGCGATACCGCCGATGCTCTCCTGGTCCTCAGCCGCGCTTGCGGTATCACCAGGACCGGCGAGCGCCAGAGCCCGGCGCGCCTCGAGCAGCTCCCGTTCCAGCCGCCGCCGCTCTTCGCTCAGCTGCTGGAGTCGCACCGGCAGCTCGCTCGGAGCCGCTTTCAGTACGGCCGCCGCGTCCCGCGCCAGATCCGCCCGTGCCGTGAGGTAGAGACGGGCTGCCTCACTGGTCATCGCTTCGATGCGACGAACGCCGGCTGCGACCGCGCTTTCAGACAGGATCGTAAACAGGCCGATGTCACCAAGGCGACGCACATGGGTGCCGCCACAGAGTTCCACCGAGTAGGGCCGCGGCCCGCCATTGTCCTCGCCCATACTCAGGACGCGGACCTCGTCGCCATATTTTTCACCGAAAAGCGCTTCGGCGCCGGCCGTGATCGCCTCCTGCGTCGGCATCAGACGGGTAGACACGTCGCTGTTCTGGCGGATGACGGCATTGACCTGGCTTTCGATGCGCTCGAGCTCCGCGGCACTGAGAGCCTTGGGGTGGCTGAAATCAAAGCGCAACCGGTCGGGGCCCACCATTGAGCCCTTCTGGGCCACGTGTGGACCCACAACGCGTTTGAGTGCGGCATGCAGCAGATGTGTTGCCGAGTGGTTGGCGCGGGTAGCGCGCCGGCGCTCGGCATCGATGCGCAGTTCGACCGCATCGCCGATCTTGAACTCGCCGCGCGATACAACCGCGACGTGAAGATGCAGGGCCCCCAGCTTCTTTTCAGTGTCGCAGATCTCTGCCTCAGCGCCCTTGGGGGAAAACATGGCGCCCTGGTCTCCGACCTGGCCACCGGACTCGGCATAGAACGGAGTCTGATTGGTCAGGATACGGACAGTCTCTCCGGCCTTGGCTGCCGTCACCCGTGCGCCATCGCGGACGATGGCAAGAACGGTGCCCTCGGCCATATCGCTGTCGTAGCCCAGAAATTCGCTTGCCCCGAATTCTTCGCGCAGCTCAAACCAGATACGGTCGTCACTGGCCTCCCCGGATCCGGCCCAGGCGCGCCTTGCTTCCGTGCGCTGGCGCTGCATCGCTGCCTCAAAGCCGGTGCGGTCCACCCCAATGCCGCGAACCCGCAAGGCATCCTCGGTCAAATCAAGGGGAAAGCCGTATGTATCATAGAGCTTGAAGGCCGTTTCACCGGCCAGCTGGTCGCCGCTGGACAGGTGCTCGCTGGCTTCGTCGAGCAGCTTCAATCCTCGTGCCAGGGTTTCGCGGAAGCGCAGTTCCTCGATGCGCAAGGTTTCCGAGATCAGCGCTTCGGCCCGTTTGAGCTCTGGATAGGCTTGCCCCATCTCGGCGAGCAGCACCGGCACCAGCCGGTACATCAACGGCTCCTTGGCGCCCAGCAGATGGGCGTGTCGCATGGCACGGCGCATGATCCGGCGCAGCACATAGCCACGCCCCTCATTGGAGGGCAGCACGCCATCAGCGATCAGAAATGAGGTGGAGCGCAGATGATCGGCGATCACCCGATGACTGGCAGCATGAGCCCCCGTGTGTCCCTGTCCACTTAGCTCGGCCGACGCCTGGATCAGATGCCGGAACAGATCGGTGTCGTAATTGTCATGCACGCCCTGAAGAACCGCCGCGATCCGCTCCAGTCCCATGCCAGTATCGATCGATGGCCGCGGCAGACGCAGCCGCTCTGCCCCGGGCTGCTGATCGAACTGCATAAAAACCAGATTCCAGATTTCGACAAAGCGGTCGCCGTCGGCATCGGCCGAACCGGGTGGGCCGCCGGCGATATGGTCGCCATGGTCAAAGAAGATTTCGGAGCACGGGCCGCAGGGGCCGCTGTCGCCCATCGACCAGAAATTGTCGCTGGTAGCGATCCGGATGATACGCGAGTCGCTGAGACCTGTGACCTTCTTCCAGATCTGCGCCGCGTCCTCATCTTCGGCGAAGACGGTCACGGTGAGCCTGTCGGCGGGTATGGAAAAGTCACGGGTGAGCAGCTGCCAGGCAAGCGCGATCGCCTCGTCCTTGAAGTAATCACCGAACGAAAAATTGCCCAGCATCTCGAAGAAAGTGTGATGCCGTGCGGTGTAGCCGACATTGTCTAGGTCGTTATGCTTGCCACCAGCACGCAGACATTTCTGCACGCTGGCGGCACGAGAGTAGGCCCGCGTTTCCTGGCCGGTGAACACGTTCTTGAACTGCACCATGCCGGCGTTGGTAAACAGCAGGCTGGGATCGTTGCGCGGCACCAGGGGCGAAGAGGCTACGACCTCATGGCCATGGCGTTGGAAGAACTCGAGGAAGTTCGAGCGGATTTCAGCGAGACTTTTCATACCCCGTATGTAGCGGGGCCGCGGCTCGCTGTCACCACGGTCGAGAGAACGAAAAGGAGGGGCGCCCCGAAACGGAGCGCCCCTCCCGGAGTCGTTCCCATGCCAACAGGAACGACAATTGATCGGACGCGCTCCGCTTCAGCCGGCTCGGCCTACTCGTCAGCGGTCGCGTTAACCTCTTCCTCGCCATGGGCAAGGACGTCTGCTAGCAGACCAGCCGACTCACGGACCTGGCCCTCGATCTTGGCGGCGATATCCGGATTATCCGCAAGAAACTGCTTGGCGTTCTCCCGCCCCTGCCCAATGCGTTGGCCGTCATAGGAAAACCAGGCCCCCGACTTCTCAACCACACCGACCTTGACGCCAAGATCGACGAGTTCGCCGGTCTTGGAGATACCCTTGCCATACATAATGTCGAACTCGACCTGCTTGAACGGCGGAGCAACCTTATTCTTGACCACCTTGACGCGGGTCTGGTTTCCGACCACCTCGTCACGATCCTTGATGGCGCCGATACGACGAATATCAAGACGTACCGAGGCGTAGAATTTGAGCGCATTGCCACCGGTAGTTGTCTCGGGATTGCCGAACATGATGCCGATCTTCATGCGGATCTGATTGATAAAGATGACAAGGCACTTGGATTTGGAGATCGAAGCGGTGAGCTTGCGCAGAGCCTGGCTCATCAGCCGAGCCTGCAGGCCAGGCAGCTGGTCACCCATTTCCCCTTCAAGTTCGGCCTTGGGCGTCAGGGCTGCAACCGAATCGATGACGACGATATCGATGCCACCGGAACGCACCAGGGTATCGGCGATTTCCAGCGCCTGCTCGCCTGCATCAGGCTGGGAGATCAGGAGTTCGTCAATGTCTACACCGAGCTTGCGGGCATAGATCGGATCCAGCGCGTGCTCAGCATCGATGTAGGCCGCAACCCCACCCTTCTTCTGCGCCTCAGCCACCGCGTGCAGTGCCAAGGTGGTCTTGCCCGATGACTCAGGACCATAAATCTCGATGATGCGTCCGCGCGGCAGACCTCCGATACCGAGCGCGATATCAAGGCCGAGGGAGCCCGTCGAAACCGTATCGATTTCGATCGTCTCCCGACTGCCCAGCTTCATGACTGAGCCCTTGCCAAAGGCCCGATCGATCTGCAGCAGGGCCGCTTCGAGCGCCTTTTTCCGATCCGAATTGTCTTCCCTGCCCACGATCCGCAATGCCGCCTGACTCATGCCACCCGCTCCTTATTCCATAGCCCCGGGCAAATCCCAAGGGGCTGCCGAAAGTCAACCGTACATGTTTTGTTCTCATTAGCAAGGGGGTTTGTAATGCATTGTTTTTACTAACGATTTTATATTTGTTCATGAAACGTCCGCAGAACTGGTGGGATGTCGGCACCGAGCCGGATTGTGAAAAGGATTGGGCGACTTGCGCCCTTCTCCCTCAGGTGGATTCGGGCGGCCCATTGAGGCACCAGGGGGGGCCCTGACCGCGCTTCAGTGCCAAGGTAAAATCTGCCGCTCGCGGGCGCCTTCCCCCACACAGACCCGCATCGCAGCGGTCTTGCGACGCGGCTAGGCCGGCGCCCTACACGCTTGCAGGGAGCGTGCCTGAATGGGCACAGTAGCCTGTGGAAATGCGGACGCATTCATGACCGAAAAAACTGACAGGACCTTGCCGCCCTGGCTGCTGGGTTGGGGAAATCTGCCGCTCGCGATCAATGGTTCAGTGGGCATCATTGCCGTCCCTGATCTGCTCGCCTCTGCCCATGTACCGGAAGCCCAAATTGCCACGGTGACCTCGCTTTACCTCGCCACCGCCTTTATTGGCATTCCGATCACTCCCATTCTGGACTGGCGCTATGCGCGCCGCAGTTATGCAATAGCCTTTACCCTGCTGTGCACGGTCTTCACCTGCGCCAGCTTGCTGGCCGTTCGCAATGTCGGTCTTCTGACTATATTTCTTTTCCTCAGCGGCCTCACCAATGTTCTGGTTATCAACGCCGTTGGAGGCTGGTTCGGCAATCTGCTACCAACCGAGCAGAAAGATGCGCTTGGAGCCTGGTTTACCATCGCCAATTTCGGCGGCGGGGGGGTTGCCGCAGCGTTTTCGATCTTCGCCATGCGCCACCTGCCGTCGCCGTGGGGGGCAATCGCCACGTCCGCCCTCATTTTGCTCGTGCTGCCGCTTTACCTGCTAACACCCTGCCCGCGTGCAGACCGAAAACTCGCTGCGGAAAGCTTTCGGGCGTTCAGCAGCGACGTGATTGCCATGTTCCGCCGCAAAGAGGTGCAATGGATCCTGGCAATCTTCCTGGCTCCAGCTGCCTCCTTCGCGCTTACCAACACGCTTTCAGGCTTCGGTCACAACTTCCATACTTCCGATGAGATGGTGGGGCTCATCGGTGGCTCCGGCGTCACAATCGCCGGGATCTGCGGCAGCCTCATCGTACCCCAGATCGCCAAGCGCATCTCGCCAGTCGCCATCTATCTTCTAGTCGGCCTGATAGGTGCCAGTTTCACCATTTCGCTTCTTCCCCAAGCACGCGACGCCTTCACCTTCGGTATTGCCATCCTGGGCGAAAACCTGTTTCAGGCAGCGGCATTTTCAGCTGCCAATGCCATCACACTGCGTACCATCGGCCATGATAACCCCCTCGCAGCCACCCAGTACGGCGTACTCCTCGGTGCAACCCAGATTCCCCTGACCTACATGCAGGTCATTGATGGCAACGCCTACCATCTTGTCGGCCTCACCGGCACGCTGTTGACAGATGCCAGCATCAGCGGTCTCGCCTGCCTCGTCCTTGGTACCCTCTACTGGCAGTTTGGCCGCAAGGTCGCGGCGGTCTGAGCTCGGGCCGACACTTATCCGGTCAGCACAACTCAATGCACGGAAGGAATCGCGTCGAACCGCTTCTTGAAGTCCTTCATGAAACTCTCGAGGGTGTCGATTGACGCAACCTTGGCGGCAATGTCCTGAAAAGCCACGCCTTGGGTCGAAACATTCTGGGTAACAACAGCGAACGACGCGGCATCGGGGCTTTGCGCCATCTGTGGAGCAAAATGACTGCGTAACCGCGCCAGGCTGGTTGCATCACCAGCTAGCGAGTACGCGATAGCGGCGCGCATGACGTAGCGGCGCTGCATCTTGCTGAGGTTGCCCTTCGCTGACCAGGCATTGCCGAGCAACTTTTCAGCCTCCTGCCCCGCCATTGGCCAGTTGCCACTCTCCCAATAAATATCGGCGCGCAGACGCTGGGTATCTGCACCCTTCTCGACAGCAATCAAGTCCAGTGCCTGGGCGTATTGCTTCAGCGCAGCCAAGGCCCGTGCCTCCAGCAGCAGGCGCGCATGCGCAACATCATCCGGCATCCCCGCCACCCGAGTGGCTCGCAGCACTGCAAGCGCATGCCTGGCCTTATGATCCATCAGATAGACCATAGCCAGACGTCCGGCCACCTGCGCCTGCGCGACGCCATTGAGGCGTTTGTCGACCTGGTATTTGAGCAGCTTTTCCGCTGGGCCCAGCAGATCGATGTCAACCAGCCGGTTGGCCATCCGCCGGATCATGGTATCACCATCGGCCCCGATCGGGGTCAGATCGATATAATCATAGAACAGGCCAAGAGCCTGAATGGGCGGCATCTTGTCGGCCTTGCCATGGAGGAAGAGCGCGATGAATGCCTTGCGCATGTCATCCTGGACATGACGCGTGGATTCATTGTTGGGGAAGCTGTCGACTGCGACCTGAAGCACCCCAAGACCCTTGCGCCATCTCTTCTGCGCAAAGTAAAGCGCACCCAGCTTGCGCAACGTCTTTAGTTCGAGCGCGTCGCCACGCCAGCGATAGCGCAATTCCTCAAGACTGGCGATAGCCTGATTCTGACTGATGGCACCGGCTGCAAGAGCTGCAGTCGTATCATCATAGATCGCGTGCGCGGCAACCTTCGGATCACGGCACTGCCTCAGCGCTGCAAACAGTGGCGCCGCAGCGCGATAACGCCCTTCCGCAACCGCAAGCTGCGCCTGAACCAGTTCGGCATCGTAGGACAGCGGCGGATGCAGCTTTTTGGGAAGACCAGCCAGTACCTTTTGGGCCACGCCCAGTGCATGGGTAACAATGGCGGCATGGGCGTAGGCGATCCGCACACGGGCCTGCCAGCTCGGCGGATACCGTCCGATCACACGCATCGCCAGCATCAGGGCGTGACGTGCCTGCGGCCAGCGCTGCAGTCCGGCATCGGCAAGACCACGCCAGATCGCGGCATGAGGGTCATTCGCAAAGGCTGTCGCCGACAGAGCGGACCGTGCATCGCGATATCTTGCCATCATCACGTCTGCCGCAGCCTTGATGGTCTGAAGTTCGGGGTCGTCCTGCAGTGTCGGGTCCGAGCTCTGCATTTGTCCAACCACCCCGAGCGCCTCTGCGTCAAGCCGGTTAGCTATGTAAAACTGGGCCTCCTGACGACGGGCGCCATTGGCCTGCGCCGACGGCAGGGCTGCAGCAGCATCACGCAAGGCCCGCTCCGTCGTAAGAACATCGCGGTTCATGGGATCGGACCAGGCGGCAAAATTGATATAGGTCGGCCCGTTGGCAATTTGGGTGAGTGCAGCAGGATTGGCGACCGCCGGAATTCCTGCCGCTGTCAGGCGCAGGCCACCTGGTCGACTGATGCGCACATGATCGCCCTCGCTGCGGACATCCAGATCTTCGGCAAAGGGGGAAATGACAAGTCCGGAGGCACTCGGCAGCGCCGCAAAATCGACGTAGTGATCCGCCCGCCTGAGTACCCGACCTGGTGCAGCTGGAACCACGATGAGCCTGTCGCCCGCCACCGGATCGCTCAACTGGAGTGGCGACTGGGCATCCGGTAATGTAACCCGCAATGCGGCCGCATCCGGGGTATCAATATCACGCGTGATCCTAAGAGGTCGGGCTATGGAGGGCGTAGCGTAGCTGGGCGCTATGCGCACCACGTTTGTGACACCATCACCCGTGACGCGCAGCCGCTCAGGCTGGCGCAGAGCGATACGCACCACGCTCACACCGGCCTGGCTTGAGACCGCAACAGCATTGGAAAATCCGCTGAGCGCCTTCGTCAGATATGACACGTCCAGTGGTTTAGCGGAACTGAGGACGATCCAGGCATTGTCTTCACGCACAAACGCTGCGATCGCCGTGCCTGCTGGAAAGTGCAGCGTGGCAGAGCTGGCGCTGGCAGTGACTGGCAGAGACGAGGTGGTGCCGGTTGCGGTTTTAGCGCGATGCGGACGCGGTGTCGGCAACGGTACAATTTCCTTAGGCGCCGTCTTGCCATCGATCGCTGCCACAGCGTTTAAGACCGCCCGCCGTTGGGAGCCGGTCTGTGTTGCACCATTCTTCTGATCGCGGGGCAGCCAGTGGATCTTGTTCTTTTCAGCCGCGCCCGTCAGCCCCGGTGGATCATAACTCTGAGCATCACTCCGCGGCGCCAGAATATCCAGCACCACGTCAGCGCCGCTGCGGAAATCATGATATCCGGAACCGGACATGGTGTTGAAGTCAATCACCGTTCCGGTGCCGTCAATGTGCCAGCCAGCCGCTTTGACCCAGGGTGGCGCGACGGTTTTCAGCGCCGTGAAATCCGGACGCAGCTTGGCATCAAAGTGAATGGTAATGTGGTCGGCACCTGGAAATACCGAATAGGTGATGGGTGCCTTCAGGACAAAAACAAGACGCGAGAAGTGGGCGTAGGCGCCCGCACGGATCGGCAATACTGGCAAGGTCGCGATATTTACCGGCTTGGGTACCACAGGCGCCGGCGGCGGCAGAGACGGTGGGGTACCGGTAAAACTCGCCGGCACCAGGTCGATGGCGAAAAGGTTGCCGGAGCTGGACTGGTGCAACCAGACCGGCCTTGTGAGGGCAAAGCGAAAGGTCTTGCCGTGCGGACCGGCATGGGCATCGGAAATATAGAGTGGCAGCCTGCGCATAATCGCCTTGGCACTGAAGTGCGGGCGATGGGCAAAGTGCAGTACGAGGACGCCATCTGCCAGTTTCACGATCGGATGTTCAGTGCTGAAAATTAGGCGCCCGTAGCCATTCGCACTCGTAATCGTCAGGGCAGAAGCACAGGACGGAGCGGCCAGACCAAGCGCAAGCACCACGATGGTGAACCACCGCCACATCCGGCTTTGCCTGCCGTCCATTGGTGCCATCGTGGCCTGCCTCCGCACAGGGCTATTTCTGCGATGGCGGCGGAGGCGACGCCGCCGCGCTGTTTCCGGTCGCCTTGGGCGAGGGGGCCGAGCTTGGGGTCACGGGTGCCGACGCTGTCGGGCCCGCACCGGCCACGGCGCTGGGTGACGCGGCTTGTGCTTTCGTTGGCGACGTGGAGGTCGGCGCTGGCGTCGCTGCAGCCGCCGGTGTTGCGGTGGCCGCAGCCTGCGGCGCCGGTACCGTCGCCGAGGTATTGGGCAGGCGCAGCCGGTTGGCCAGCGCCACCGTCAGCGCCTGTGCATTCTGTGGCGACATCGCCGACAGGATGGGCGCGAGTGCATCCGGCTGCATGCCGGAGGCGACCTCCAGGAGCACTTGCTGATCGAGGGAATCGAAGATACGGCCAGCCTTGCGCGGCTTCATCGCCGAATAGACTTTGATCAGCGCCGCCAGCTGCTTGGCCTGGGCCGCATCACGCTGCCCGAGCAGCGCCTGAATTTGCGCCTTGAGGCTTTTAAGATCAGCGATTTTGCCATCAATCCGCTTTTCGGCAGCGGTCAGGAGGTTGGCGCGCATATCCAGTGCGCGCGCTTCCTGATCGAGGGCACGACGCCGCTTGGCCAGAGAGGTCAGAACATCGATTTCCGAGGCACTGTCGGTGTTCTCATCCAGCATCGCGGCACTCGCGCCCGTCCCTTCACTGCTGCTGGACGAGGATTGGGTTGCGGCTGAGCTTGCTGGTGCTCCGGCGCGCGCCTGCGCGATCAGGTTTGCACCCTTGAGTGCGATCAGGGCCACGCACATGAACATGACCAGCGGCAACAGGCGAAGCTGTCTGAAGAGCTGGTTCACCTTACCCCTCCCGTGACCTGTTCGAGCGGCAACTTGGAACGCACGATACGCGGACGTACGCCAGCCAGGCGGTCGGCTGCCGCCGGCAATACCACCGATGATGAACCGCCCTGTGTTTCCAGGCTGCGCTCAATGCGCGAGGCAATACGATCACCACTTGCCGTCAACACGGAGAGTTCATCAATCGCCGCGCGGGCGCGGTTGACCTTCTCATCGAGCTCTTCGACCGCCCCGGAAGCTGCTGACTTCAGCAGTCGCATCGAGGTGCCCGCGGCTCCGATCGCACCGTTGAGCTCGGCAATCAGAACTTTAAGCCCATCCTGGCCCTTGCGCATAGCACTGAGTTTACGCTCCAGAACAAGACAGAAGCCAAGTGTTGCTGTGAGCAGGACGCACAGCAGTATTTCAATACAGAGCGAGATTGACATGAGAGCTCCTTACAGCTGGCGAGAGGCATCGGCACGTTTGACCGCCTGCTCGACACGCACAGCAACGGAATTACCAACGCGGCCCATGCGCCCGCTAAGTAGCGGCACATGGCCACAGCGCAGCTCGATCGTAGAGTCTGGGCTTGCATTGAGCATAAGAGTGTCGCCGACCTGGAGATTCATGACCTTCGACACCGACATCACCTGCTCATCTAAAATCGCCTGGATATCGAGTCGCGTGCACCACAGCTCAGTCGCAAGATGGGTTTCCCAGATCGAGTCACGACCGAATTTTTCGCCCATGAACTGCTGCAGCAGCAGTTTGCGGATGGGCTCAAGGGTGGCGTAGGGCAGCAGCAGCTCCGTGCGTCCGCCGCGATCCTCCATGTCGATACGCAGCTTGACGAGGATGGCGGCATTGGCTGGCCGCGCGATCGCCGCAAAACGCGGATTGGTTTCGAGCCGATCGAGTGTAAAGTTGACAGGTGCCAGAGGCTCGAATGCCTGGGTCATGTCCTGCAGAATGACTTCGGTCATGCGCTGGACCAGGCTGCGCTCGATCGTGGTGTACGGACGCCCCTCGATGCGCATCGCCGCAGTTCCACGACGCCCCCCCAAGAGCACGTCAACGATCGAATAGATGAGGTTGGAATCAATGGTAAAGAGGCCATAATTGTCGAGTTCTTCGGCCCGGAATACCGAGAGAATGGCAGGCAGCGGAATGGAATTGAGGTAATCGCCAAAGCGGATAGACGTGATATTGTCGAGGCTGACTTCGACGTTGTCAGAGGTGAAATTGCGCAGGCTCGTGGTCATCAGCCGTACCAGACGGTCAAAGATGATCTCAAGCATCGGCAGGCGTTCATAGGATACCAACGCCGAGTTGACGATGGCGCGGACACCGGACTTGTCCTGCAACTGGTCATCATTGACATCGAAGCCCAGAAGGCTGTCGATTTCTTCCTGATTGAGAATTCGCTCGCCCGCCACAGCGCTGCCAGTCTCGCTGCCGGCAGCGGCGTCTTGCGGTGCTAGATCTTCGTCGGCCATGATCTTGATTCCACTTACTGAACAATCATTTCCTTGAGCAGAACGTCCTGCACACGGTAAGGCGCGACGGCAACATTGATCCGCCGCATGAGCTCTTCCTTTACCCGCATCACGGACTCCGAACCCTGCAGGTCGGAGACGCGCAGCTCACGCAGATAGCTCTGAAACTGATCCACGATGCGCGGCATCAGCACCTTGATGCCCTGCTCTTCCTTGGCGTTTTTGAGTTCGAGCGCGACTGCGAGCTTGAGGTAAGTGGGATTGCCATTCTGGCTCTGAATGTTCACCACGATATCGGGCACGTTGTAGAATACGACCTTGGGCGGCACGAGCGGCAGCTGCGCTTCCTTAGCCTTGGCCAGGTGTGTTGCCGGCTTTGATGCAAAGAGAAAGAAATAGGCGCCCGCACCCACTCCCAGGAGCGCCACGAGGGCGACTGCGGCAATGATCAGCAGCTTTTTGTTGGCAAGGAGTCCCTTCTTGGACGCTGGCGCAGCTTCTGCGCCTTCCTCGTCATCCTCGTCCGCTTCGGCACCCTTGCCCGCCATGGCGACAGCCTCTGATCCACTTCCTGAGCGGGCAAATTAGGCCGTCGTGGTTAAGGACTGGTTCAAATTGCCGGGCAGAGTGGGTCATGCCGGCAAGATTTGCCGCCCGCACGCACCGTCCGCCGGCAAAATCCCTGAATTTTCAAGGGCAGGCGCGCTGGCATGGCACCTGCAAGGGTGGCTTGCCAGGACCAGAAGGGATCCGGAGCCGCCATGGATAACTCACTGCTCATCAATCTGTCGGGTCAGCTGACCGCCTATCAGGCGATGGACGTTGTCGCCAACAATCTCGCGAATATGTCGACACCCGGCTTCAAGCGCGAAGGCATGAAGTTTCAAGAGTTTCTTTCGCCTACGGCAGCAACCACAACCGTCGCCGGCCTGCAGAACAATGCACCTCTGGCCTTCGTCCAGAATGGCGGAGTATTCCGCGACGAAAGCGAAGGCCCGATGGATAAGACCGGCGCTCCGCTTGATCTGGCGATTTCCGGCAATGGCTTCTTTCAGGTGCAGACCCCAAATGGCGTGCGCTACACCCGCGATGGTCACTTCCAGCTCAATTCCCAAGGGCAGATCATCGATGCCAATGGCTACCCCCTGATAGGAGATGGCGGCCCCATTACGGTAACCCCTCAGGACGGTGACATTCATATTGCCGCCGACGGTACGGTCAGCGGCGCGCTCGGACAGCTCGGCACGATCAAAATCGTTGGCTTTGCAAACCAGGCGGCGATGAGCCAGCAGGGCTCCAATCTTTACGCCACCAATCAACAGCCTCTGCCCAATCCCGGCGGAACCATCGCGCAGGGCATGCTTGAAGGCTCCAATGTTCAGCCGGTTATGGAAATGAGCACGATGATCAAGATCATGAACAATTACCAGATGATCGCATCTTTGACCAAAAGCCAGCAGCAGTTGCAGACCCAGGCGATCACCCAGCTGGGTACCATCCAGCCTTAAGGAGGCCCCTCCGTGCGTGCACTCAGTATTGCAGCTACGGGCATGCAGGCCCAGCAAACCAACGTCGAGGTCATCGCCAACAACCTCGCCAATATGAACACAAGTGGCTTCAAGGCACAGCGGGCACAGTTCGAAGACCTGCTATACCAGAACGTGTTGCAGCCTGGTTCCCAGACCTCCGATACCGGCACGCTGGTTCCGGCGGGCATCCAGCTGGGTTCAGGTGTGCGCACGGCATCGGTCTATCGCATCGACACGCAAGGTACGCTTACTCAGACCTCGAACCCCTATGATCTGGCAATCCAGGGCGCGGGATTTTTCAAGGTTACCCTGCCTGACGGTACCTATGCCTATACGCGCGCCGGCAATTTCGGGCTCTCCCCGACCGGAGAGATCGTCAACAGTGACGGCTACACCGTCGCCCCAGGCATCGCCGTTCCGCCCAACGCGCTCAGCGTTACCATCAATCCGGAAGGCCAGGTTGAAGCCACCGTACCAGGGACCTCGACACCAACGGTCCTCGGGCAGCTGGAGCTCGATCGTTTTGCCAACGACGCCGGGCTGAACGCACTGGGAGGCAATCTGCTCAGTGAGACACCGGCCTCAGGCCCTCCCCAGGCCGGTGTCCCCGGTTCCTCCGGCTACGGCACCATCCAGCAGGGTTATCTGGAGACCTCCAACGTCAATCCCGTTGAAGAAATCACGGCGCTGATCACCGCTCAAAGAGCCTATGAGATGAATTCGAAGGTGATCACGGCCGCCAATCAGATGATGCAGACCACTGCGCAGCTATGAGGTTTGTCATGAAAGCGATTGTCCTGGCCGCCGTCCTGAGCCTTGCCACCGTTCCGGCATGGGCACAGGTAGACAGTGTTGCCACAGCCACTGCCAAGACCGTTCGCATCGTCGTGCCAACGCACAACATTGCCCGCGGTGCGATGATCACCGCCAGCGATCTGGCCTATGCCAATGTCTCGCAGGCCCGTGCCTATGGCGATGTCGTCGCCAGCATGCGCGAACTCGAAGGCAAGGAAGCCCGCCGCTTCCTCGAAGCCAATCAGCCCCTGCATGCTTCCGATGTGCGTGCGCCCATTCTCGTCGCCAAGGGTAGCACCGTAACCATGATCTTCAACGCACCCGGCATTTCCTTGACCGCCGTCGGCAAGGCGATGAGCGAAGGTGGCATGGGCGAAACCGTCACGGTGCTCAATCCTGTTTCCTACCGTCAGATCAGTGCTGTGGTAACCGGTCCCGGTACCGTCGCCGCCGGCCCCTCGCTTCCCGCCCCCAATCTTTAAAGCCTCCGTCAACTGATGAGCTCCACCATGTCCCGCACGCCCCTGAAATCGATCGCCCTTGTCGTGTTTGCAGGCTTTGCTCTTTCTGCCTGCAGTGCCGTAGACCGGCTGGAGCACATTGGTGAAGCGCCCGCGCTGTCGCCCATCACCAATCCCACCGCCATGCCTAATTACCGCCCGATCTCTATGCCCATGCCACCGCGGCAGCCTGCAGACACCTACCTCACCAATTCGCTCTGGCCGGTAGGCTCGCACAGCTTCTTCCCCGATCCGCGCGCCAGCCATGTTGGTGATCTGGTGACGGTCGATATCTCGATCGCGGATGCAGCCAAGCTCTCCGACAGTACCCAGCGCGCCCGCACCAACGCAGACAGCGCCGGCATCGGCAATCTGTTTGGCCTGCAAGGTCAGTTGGCCCACATCACCGGTGCCGATCCGGCCAAGCTCGTCAACATGAACTCGACCACGTCCAATCAGGGCTCCGGTTCCATCGCCCGCTCCGAAACCATCAATTTGACCCTGGCGGCGGTCGTCACCCAGGTATTGCCCAATGGCAATCTGGTAATCCAAGGTAATCAGCAGGTACGGGTGAATGATGAGCTGCGCAATCTTCAGATCAGCGGCATCGTGCGCACCGAAGACATTACCAGCAACAATACCATCAACCTGTCGCAGATTGCCGATGCGCGTCTGTCCTACGGTGGAAAAGGCCAGATCACCGATGTCCAGCAGCCGCCACTTGGGCAGCAGCTCTATGACATCCTGATGCCATTCTGATCGGTATCCACAGCCAAGGAGCAGTGGCCGGGCTAAAGAGGTCCGGCCATTTTCCTTTTGCGCCTTAGAGCCACGCCAACCTCTACGACGGCCCTGATTGGACAGATGAGGCCATGACAGCACTGGCTGTCTGGACCAATCTAATCGTCGCGATAAACCTTCTCGCGCCGTTCATGGCGCTCCTGGGCTTCGATCGAAAGGGTCGCAATCGGACGCACTTCAAGGCGCTTCAGTCCGATCGGCTCGCCGGTTTCCTCGCAAAAGCCGTAGGAGCCATCCTCGAGGCGGCGCAGCGCGGCATCGATTTTGGCAATCAGCTTGCGCTGGCGGTCGCGGGTGCGCAGCTCGAGCTGGCGCTCGGCCTCGGTCGCAGCCCGATCGGCCAGATCGGCATTGGGCGTGGTCTCGGTTTGAAGATTCTGGATGGTTTCCCGGCTTTCGCGGAGGATCTCTTCCTTCCAGCCGGTCAGCTTACGGCGGAAATATTCCCGCTGCTTTTCATTCATGAAGGGTTCACGTTCCGACGGCCTGTAGCCGGGCGGAAGTTCTATACCCATGGACACACCCCGAAAGTTAAGTCACGCCATTCGAGCGCGCGCCTTATACAGGGGCCCATCTAAGGGTTCAATCAGAAAAGAGGATTCGCGTAGCGACGAAGCTAGACTCAGGCCGCTTTCTGTTCAGCCATTTCCAGCTTGGCCAGTTCAACCTGGGCGCGCAGCTCAATTTCATCAAGGATTGGCTGGAGCTGCGGATCACTGAACTGATCGGTCCGGGCGGACAGTGCCCCCGCCAGACGATGGAGCGTGGCTCTGGGCAAGGTGCCACTCAGTAGCCCCTCGCGCAGTTCGTCCAGCACCTCGAGGAGCTGTTGGCCCCGTGCCAACCCTTTTGACCGGCCAGCCGTGGCATCATCGACCCCTTGCAGCGCGAGAATCGAATCGAGGGCGGCCAAAGGCGCCGAACCGCGGACAATGGTGGGTTGTGGCGCGTCGCTTGCGGCCAGCGTAAAGCCTCCCGCAGCCGCACCGGAGGCGCCGCGGGCCTTGGCCGCTGCACGGGTGCGATCAAGCCGTCCTGTTCCAGCAATATCCATTAGGCGCAACTCCCGCCCTTCACGCCCTACCTTCGCCCCCTATGGTTAAAATCGGGTTCACGCCCGGTGGTAGGGATGGCGGCAAAGAATCGTCAACCCGCGATAGATCTGCTCGCACAGCATGGCGCGAACCAGAAGATGCGGCCAGGTTTGGGCGCCGAAGGCTAGGGTCTGGGCAGAGCCGAAGGCGTCGGGAGGCAGCCCGTCCGGGCCGCCGATCACAAACACCAGATCACGGTTGGCTGCTTCGCACAGCCCGGCGAGCTGTTCGGCAAAGCCCTGGCTGGTGATGTTTGTGCCACGCGGATCCAGGACGACGACGTGGGCGCCCGGAGGAATTTTGCGCGCCAGTCGCTCGGCCTCCTCCACCCTGCGGGCCCGGCCTTCCCGCAGCTTGGAAACCGGCACTTCCTCGATCGCGATCTGAGTTATGCCCGCCTGACGGCCAAGCGCCCGTGCCCGCCCGATGAAATCATCACAGAGCGTCACCTCAGGCGTACCACGCCCATGCCCGACCGCGGCAATCGTCAAGCGCATGGTCTAACGTGCCGCGCGCTCGGGCTCAGGCACGCGCCACATGCCCTCAAGATCATAATATTGACGTACCTCCGGACGGAACAGATGCACGATAACGTCACCGGCATCGACCAGAACCCAATCGCCTTGAGCCAGGCCGTCCGTAGGACGCGTACCATAGCCCGCTTCCTTGAGGCGACGAACCAGATGTTCGGCAGTGGCCGCGACGTGGCGCGACGAGCGCCCACTTGCGATCACCAGCGTATCGGTCAGCGAGGAGCGCCCGGCAAGATCGATGACCACAATGTCATCCGCCTTGTCGTCTTCCAGCGAGGTACGAACCAGGGCCAGAAGGCTGGGCTCCGCTACCGTGGCCTTTGGGGCCGCCGATTTACGCGCCTTAGAGGGGGGGGAAGAACGCTTCGGTGCAGCCTTGCTTTTGGCTGCGGTCTTGCCTTTGGGTGGGGCTGCCGTCTTGGTCGAGGTCGTCTTGGCACGCGTGCGCTTGGCCGGTGGTGCGGATTTTGGGCGTATCAGCTTGGATCTCCCTGTTAGCCGATTCAATTTATCACGGAGCGCTCGCGCCCGCCAAACGACGCGCGCGGATGGCGGTGGCACTGAGGGGATGGCGCGGCCCGTCCAGCACGATCAGAGCGGGGGGGCGGCGCTGGGCAAAGCCGGCAGGGTCAAACACGCGCGCACTCGCAAAATGCTGTGCCGCGCGCGCCCGCAGTCCCGCAAGGCTGGAGCCGGGGCGAACAATGACGGCAACGGGTACCAGATGCATGATCGTCGAGTAGTCTCGCCAGCGATGGAATTGTTCCAGATTATCGCTGCCCATCAGCCAGACGAAATGGACCCCGGCAAAGCGCTGCGTCAAGTGCTTTAGGGTATCGACCGTATAGCGCGTGTGCAGGCGCCGCTCCAGATCGGTTACGATGACCCGCGGATGGGACCAGAGCGCTCTGGCCTCGGCCAGACGCTGCTCCAGTGGCGCCATACCGTGCGCGGCCTTCAGGGGATTTTGCGGGGACACCAGCCACCAGACATAATCGAGCCCCAACCGGCGCAGGCCAACCTCGGTGATATGCACATGTCCGGCATGGGCCGGGTTGAAGGAGCCCCCCAAAAGGCCGATGCGCAAACCCGCTGCGACCGGAGCTGGAGGATGCAATTCAGTCACGACACTGACCATCCCCTCGCACCACATATTTGAAGGTGACCAGCTGTTCTGCCCCGACCGGACCGCGGGCATGCAGCCGGCCAGTAGCGATGCCGATTTCCGCGCCCATGCCGAATTCGCCTCCGTCGGCAAACTGCGTCGACGCATTCCACATGACGATTGCCGAATCGACTTTGCGTAGAAATTCCTCCGCCACCAAGGCGTCTTCCGTGACGATGCAGTCGGTGTGCTGCGAACCATAGTGTTCGATATGGGCGATAGCATCCTTGGGTCCATCAACACAGCGGACCGCGATGATCGCGTCTAGATATTCGGTACGCCAGTCTTCCTCACTGGCTGGCACAGCCTCAGCAATGAGCTGACAAACCTCCTCGTCGCCGCGGATCTGACAGCCAGAGGCGACAAGCTCGGACAGCACCGCAGCACCGACAGTCGCCAGAATCGACCGATCAATGAGCAAGGTCTCAGCAGCACCGCAGATCCCGGTACGGCGCATCTTGGCGTTGTGCACCAGGGCACGCGCCTTGGCGATGTCCGCGCCCGCGTGCAGATAGATGTGTACAAGGCCTTCCAGATGGGCCAGAACCGGCACGCGGGCATCCGCCATGACCCGCGCGGTAAGCGATTTTCCGCCGCGTGGCACAATCAGATCTAGGTTGCCGCCCAATCCCTGAAGCATCAGTCCCACCGCATCGCGGCTCGGCACCGCGACCAGCTGGACAGATGTGGGTGGCAAGGTTGTGGCGGCAACTCCGGCAACAAAGGCCGCATGGATAGCGCGCGCACTTTCGCGAGCCTCCGATCCACAGCGCAGAATTGCCGCGTTGGCCGACTTCAGGCACAGTGCGGCGGCGTCCGCCGTGACGTTGGGCCGGCTTTCATAGATCACGCCAATGACGCCGATCGGCGTGGTCATCCGCGTGATGGTGAGGCCGTTGGGGCGCGGCCACTGTGCCAAAATCTGCCCCACGGGATCGGCCTGCCGGGCGATCGCGGCAACACCCCTGGCCATCGCATCGAGCCGCCCGGAGTCAAGACGGAGCCGATCAATGACCGGTGCCGACAGTCCGGCGGCTTGCGCCGCGGCGAGGTCACAGGCATTGGCATCAAGGATCTTGCTACGATGATCACAGAGCGATTGCGCGGCTGCTTCAAGAGCGCAGCAGCGCACCTGCGCCGAAGCCTCACGCAACTGACCGGCCGCTGCCCGCGCACTTTTACCCATCTCTAACATGAGGGCATCAAGGCTCATGTCGAAACCTTCAGGCTCAGAGCCAGATCATCGCGATGGACCATGGCATCGCGTCCACGATAGCCAAGGATCGCGGGAATTTCGTCCGTGTGCCGTCCGATAATGGCGCGGGCATCCTCGGCACCATAAGCACTGAGACCGCGGCCCGCTTCACGACCGTCCGGTCCGAGGATGCACACCGCATCACCGCGGGCAAAATCACCTTCGACGGCACGAACGCCTGCGGGTAGCAGACTTTTGCCGGCGTGCAATGCCGAGAGTGCCCCCGCATCGATATGCAGTGTTCCCTGCGGCTTCAGACTGCCTGCAATCCAGCGCTTGCGCGCGGCCGAAGGTGTGGTCGTCGCCAGAAAACGGGTGTGACGACCGCCGGCCCGCAATTTTGCTAACGCATGATCCTGCCCCTTGGCAATCACGACCTCACAGCCAGTCGCGGTTGCAATCCGCGCCGCGGTGATCTTTGAGGCCATGCCACCGCGTCCCAACCCCGAAACCGAACCTGCCGCCATGGCTTCAATCTCCGGCGTGATCTGGGCGACGACATCGATATAGCGCGCATCGGGTTCGCGATGCGGATTGGCGCTATAAAGACCGTCGACATCCGAGAACAGTATCAGGACGTCGGCTCCCATCATCGATGCCACGCGGGCCGCCAGCCGGTCATTGTCACCATAACGAATCTCGGCAGTGGCGACGGTATCGTTTTCATTGATGACGGCAACGGCGCCCAGTTCCAGCAAGGTAGACAGTGTAGCCCGTGCATTGAGATAGCGGCGACGCTCCTCGGTATCATCAAGTGTCAGAAGCACCTGGGCGGCGACCAGATTTTGCCGTGCCAGCGCGTCGGCCCAGGCCTGCGCCAGCTTGACCTGCCCGACCGCCGCTGCGGCCTGACTCTCTTCCAGCCGCAAGGGTCCGGACCTCAGACCGAGCGCCGAGCGACCCAGCGCGATGGCGCCGGACGACACGATCACAAGCCGGTGGCCTTCGCTCACCAAGTCGGCAAAGTCCGCGCACATGCCATCGAGCCAATGCTGGCGCACCGCGCCACCCGGCCCGTCGATCAGGAGCGCGGAGCCGATCTTGACCAGTACAAGTGAGGACGCAGCGTGCGCAAACAGATCGGTCATGGTGCCCAGCGCTTTGCCGCTACCCCTTTGGCATGGCGAAGACTGCGGGCTTCCGCGATCGCACCCGCCACCACGCGCACAACCTCGTTCACCCCCTCACCGCTGACCCCGGACATCGCATAGACCGCGCCGTTGCTTGCCTTTTGCAATGCTGCGCGCTTGCGCTTGAGGGCAGCACCAGAGAGCGCATCGATCTTGTTCAGCACAAGAATTTCACGCTTGTCGCCAAGGCCATGACCATAAGCCTCCAATTCGTGCCGGATGGTCCGATAGGCGCGAACGATATTGGTCTGAGTGGCATCGATCAGGTGCAAAATGACGCTGCAGCGCTCAGCATGACCGAGAAAGCGGTCACCGAGACCCACACCGTCATGAGCTCCTTCAATCAGACCCGGCAGATCGGCAAGCACGAATTCGCGCTCGTCAATGGCAACCACGCCAAGCTGCGGTGTCAGTGTCGTAAACGGATAATCGGCAATCTTGGGGCGGGCGGCCGACACCCGCGACAGAAAGGTTGACTTGCCGGCATTGGGCAGTCCGACAAGCCCGGCATCGGCAATCAGCTTGAGCTGCAGAACAATGGTCTTTTCCTCACCGGGCTGCCCGGGATTGGCATGGCGCGGTGCCTGATTGGTGGCGCTTTTGAAATGGGCGTTACCAAAGCCACCATTGCCTCCTCTTGCCAGAAGGACACGCTGGCCGGGCTCGGTCAGATCCGCAATCAGGCTTTCGCCGTCTTCCTCATAGATTTCGGTCCCGGCCGGCACCTTGACGACGGCGTCCGCACCTGCCGCGCCCGACATTTGTTTGCCCATACCCGCTTCGCCATTCTTGGCGAAGACATGCTGCTGATAGCGGTAGTCGATGAGGGTGTTCAGATTGGCAACGGCCTCGGCATAGACATCGCCACCGCGTCCGCCGTCCCCTCCCCAAGGCCCGCCAAACTCGATGAATTTCTCGCGCCGGAACGCCACGCAGCCATTGCCGCCATTCCCCGAGCGGATTTGCACCTTTGCGACGTCGAGGAATTTCATGGTCCGTCCTTCAGTTGGCAGCGCCGATATGACGCTGGCACTCGCAAGCCCGCCGCGCTCCTTCAAGGAGCGCGGTCCCGGAGTACCTGCGGCCCGATACATGGCATAGCCCGCAAGCCCGCGCACCTATGCTTATCATGGCCGAAGGCACCGTCTTTCGACCGGCGCTGCACCGATCGGAGCCCTTGCCATCGCCGGTTCAAGGATCATGTCGTGACAGAAAATGCGCGCGTGGCGGGCCAGACAGTCGCGCAACGAAACCCCGGCCGGCAGAAAGCCCAGCTTCTGCAGAACCCGGCCCGAGTTTGGATTGTCGTCAAACCAGCCGGCAGTGAGATAGGTGGCGCCAAGCTCCCTAAAGGCATAGCTGACCACTGCACGCGCCGCCTCGCTGGCATAACCAAAGCCCCAATAGGGCCGCGCCAGCCAGTAGCCGATTTCATAGGCACCATCCCCGCAGGCATGGGCGCCACAACCACCAATATAGGCCGCACCGCTTTTGAGCGTGATGCCGAGCACGAGATCAGCGGTCACGCCCACGCGGGCGAGAAAGGCCTCGGCGTCATCCTGGGTATAGGGATGGGGAACGCGGGCAAGATTTCTTGCCACCTCAAAGTCCCCCACGCCTGCGACGATGGCTCCCGCATCGCTGGCGGTGGGGCTGCGCAGCACCAGGCGCTCGGTTTCCAGGATCAGGCTCATGACAGTCTCCGGGCGAGGCAAGAAAAAAGGGAGATGGCGGTCCATCTCCCTCGCCCGATGGCCGCCTCTGCTGGCGGCCGGATATTCCGGAAGGCCGCCTATTCCGCCGCCGTCTTGGCCGGGGCAAACGGGAGCACCGATACATAAGTGCGGCGCTTGAACCCGGTTTTGAACGCAACCTGCCCGTCGCTGGTGGCAAAAATCGTATGGTCGCGACCCATGCCGACATTGGTGCCGGGATGAAACTTGGTGCCGCGCTGGCGCAAGATGATATTTCCGGCCGCGATGGCTTCGCCGCCAAATTTCTTCACACCCAGCATTTTGGGGTTCGAGTCGCGTCCATTGCGCGAAGAGCCGCCTGCCTTTTTGTGCGCCATCTGTCTTGATCCTGCACTTGTTCGCCCTCGCCTTGAGAGCGACGATGGTTAGCTAATACACGGGTTCCGGCTTAACCGGCGTGGATTTCGGTGATCTTCACTGTGGTAAAATGCTGGCGATGCCCGCGCTTGCGCCGGGAGTCTTTGCGCCGCCGCTTCTTGAAGGCAACAACCTTCTCGCCCCGGCCCTGCTCGACAATCTCGGCTATCACGCTCGCGCCACCGACGAGGGGGGCACCGGCCTTTACCGCCTCACCACCTACCATCAGCACGTCGGCAAAGGTCACCGCAGCGCCTGCCTCGCCCTCCAGCTTCTCAACCGAGAGCACATCATCTTTCGCGACCTTGTACTGCTTGCCGCCAGTGCGGATCACCGCAAACATGGACCAAATCCTTGAAAAACGTTGCCTTGGCGCGCGCCAAACGGCCCCTAGAGGGACCCAGGGCGGGCTCCGAAAGGCGGGCACTATAGCGATGCGCGATTGCCGGTCAAGCAGGATCCTGAGGTTTCCCGCCTGAGGGGGAAATCCGGCTCCGGGGCGCATCACGATGCGGGTTCCGTGCACACAGGGGCCGCTTGCCGACGGGCAAAAGGTCTTCACCAAAGACGGCCGGCCCCAGTATGGTGCACGCCAGATGCGCTCCCTGACAGATATTCTCTATAATTTTCACTGGATCGTGCCCGGCGAGGCCGCGCGTGCTGCCCAGGCCTATGGCGGCGGGCTCGGCCCGTTTCTGCGTCGCCACGGGATTCGCACCGTGATCAATCTGCGCGGTGCCAACCCCGACTGGCGCTGGTGGCATTATGAGCGCCGCGCCTGCACCCGCGAAGGCGTCGTTCATGTCGATGTTATGCTCTCGAGCAAACATCTGCCGGCGCGGGCCATGCTGCTGGAACTGCTTGCGGCCTTTGCCCACAATCCCAGGCCATTGCTGCTCAAATGCTCGGGCGGTCAGGATCGCACCAGCCTCGCCGCCGCTCTTTTCATCCTTTACCATGAGGGCTGGCAGGGCGAGGCCGCCGCACTCGCCCAGTTTGCGCGCTGGCCCTATCTGCACCTGCCCAAGCCCTACCAGCGCTGGCTGCGTCTCTTCGTTGTCTATGCCAAGGAGGCAGGGCAGGGCCGTGACCTCACCAGCTTCTTGCAGCAGGACTACACGGCCACCGCGTTTCAGGCCTGGCTTGACGGCCGCGGCGAGCGCAGCGCCTACCGCAATGTTTATCGCGAGGCCTCCTAAAGCGTATTCTGGATCGCACCAGCAAGAGCTGTGGCTGCATCATCGCCGCCATGGCAGCAGGTCTGGACCACCGCAGCAAGACCGATGCAATTACCCAACGCCCTTCCCATCGCTCAAGGTGTCCGCCTCTGGCCACAGGCGCTCAACCCCGCGCAGCAGTCCGAATTGCTGGAGGTTGTGCTGTCCACCACAGCGCAAGCTCCGTTCCTGCGGCCGACGATGCCGCGCACCGGCACACCCTTTACGGTAACGCAGACCAATTTCGGCACTCTCGGCTGGGTCTCTGATGCCCAAGGCTACCGCTACCAGGCCCATCATCCGGTAACCGGCCAACCCTGGCCACCCATCCCCTCGCTCTTGCTCAGGCTCTGGCACGCGGCCCTGCCTGATGCCCCGGATCCGCACTGCTGCCTCGTCAACCATTATCGGGACGGCGCGCGCATGGGACTGCATCAGGACCGCGACGAGACCGCCCTCGACGTCCCCGTTCTTTCCATAAGCCTTGGCGCAGACGCGCTGTTTCGCCTTGGCGGCACGAGCCGGAAAAGTCCGACCCAAAGCCTGAAGCTGCGCTCCGGTGATCTTCTGGTCTTTGGCGGCGCGGCGCGGCTCGCCTTTCACGGGATCGACCGCATCCTCGCGGGCAGCTCCGATCTCGTTCCTGGGGGAGGGCGCATCAATCTGACCTTGCGCCGGGTCTGACCAGTGGCAAAAAAAGACGCCCGGTCAGGGGAATGACCGGGCGCCATGCGCCGTTACGCGCCGGTGTCGGGAGGGGATGACCGACACCTCGAGAAGGGCTCCATCCAGCTTGCGAGCGGGGGGGCAGTGCCTGCTGGATAGTGTCGTCGCCCGTCTCAGGTACTTACCTATGCAACGAGGCAACAGTTTTCAAGTATTTTCTATATACCATGACGTAATGATACAAATTTAATGGACAGTTGCCAATATGATACATTTTGTTGGCAACAATCAATGCATCACGTCTAGGCAGCAGGCTGACAGGCAATGCCCTTTTCCGCCAGGAACGGGGCAAGTTCGTCGCTTTCGTACATTTCACGCAAAATGTCCGAACCGCCGACAAATTCACCTTTGACATAAAGCTGCGGAATGGTCGGCCAGTTGGAGAAGTCCTTGATACCCTGACGCACGTCCGGGTCTTTCAGCACGTCCACCGCCTTAAACTTGACCCCCAGGCTGGAGAGGATCTGCACCGCGACCGAAGAAAATCCACACTGCGGAAAAACGGGCGTGCCCTTCATATAAAGCACGACGTCATTTTCTGCGATTTCCTTGGTGATCTGATCACGCACGCTCATTGCACGAGGCCTTTCAAAGGACGGGAAGCAATCTCATGATCTAGGAACCGCGGCTCAGGCCGTCAAGGCCGGTCCGAGGCCCTCATACCTGCCCCAATCACGCTTTGACAGTGGTCTGCAAGGACAGAGCATGCAGCACCCCACCCATGCGGCCCTTCAGCGCATCATAGACCATCTGGTGCTGCTGGACCCGGGTCTTTCCCTTGAACGCACTGCTCGCAATCATCGCCGCGTAATGATCATTGTCACCGGCCAGATCCGTGATCGTGACCTCGGCATCCGGAAACGCCTCCTTGATCAGTCTTTCGATCTCTGCGGCCTGCATCGCCATTCCAGCACCTGTTTCCTGTTCAACCGGTTATACCAAACTTGGGGCAGCGCTTGCTCGCCACCATCTGCACCCCGAGCCCTGCTGTCATCAGTTCACGGGTGGCAGCTCACTGGCCCCCATATAGGCGGGAAACCAGCCTTCATGAGCCCCACGCAGTTGCGCCAGGCTGAGCTTGGTTCCGTCCACGACCAGCTGCTCGCCACCAACCTGGCCAATTGGCCAGCACGGCACCTGCCGTCGCTTCGCCTCGGATAAAATCGCGTCAACCCGCTCAGAAGGCACGGATAGCAGATAGCGCCCCTGATCCTCGCCAAACCAAAATGCCACGGCATCGGCCGCAGCCGCGCCTGGCCCGAGCAGGCCTTCGGCCGGAGCCAGCATCACCCCGATACCACCGGCCAATGCCATTTCACTAACCGCCACCAGCAGGCCGCCGTCACCAACATCATGGCAGGTGTCGACCCGTCCCGCCTCGATCAGTTCGCGCACAAAGCTGCCGTGAGTACGCTCAGCCAGCAAGTCGACCGGCGGCGCCGCGCCCTCCTCGCGTCCCTCGATCTCACGCAGAAACACCGACTGACCGAGATGTCCCATTGTCTGGCCGACGAGCAGCAACACATCTCCTTCACGCTTGAAGCCGACACTTGCCATGCGCTGCACGTCGCTAAGGAGCCCGATGGCCCCGATCGTCGGTGTCGGCAGGATGCCCTCGCCATTGGTCTCATTGTAGAGCGAGCAGTTGCCTGACACGATCGGACAGTCAAGGACACGACACGCCTCGGCAATCCCATCAATCGCTGCCACGATCTGCCACATGATTTGCGGCTTCTGCGGATTTCCGAAATTGAGATTGTCAGTCGCCGCAAGCGGACGAGCTCCCACCGCCGAAAGATTCCGGCAGGCTTCCGCGACCGCTTGCTTTCCACCTTCGAAAGGATCGGCAAAACAATAGCGCGGGGTCACATCCGTGGTCATCGCCAGCCCTTTCTGGCTGGCATGGATGCGCACAACCGCCGCATCACCACCAGGACGCTGCACCGTGTCGTTCATCACCGTGTGATCATATTGTTCCCAAATCCAGCGGCGCGCACACAGATCCGGAGAGCCGAGCAGTCGCAGCAGACATTCGCCCAAAGGCCGGCTCCGATCATAGGCTGGAACGCCTGAAAGGCCAGGCCGGCGCTCGAAAGGCCGTTCGTAGAGCGGCGCTGCATTGGAGAGTGCTCCGACCGGAAGATCCGCCACTACCTGACCTTTGTGCCGGACCACGAGGCGATCGGTGAGGGTGGTGATGCCGATGACCGCAAAATCGAGTTCCCATTTCTTGAAAATGGCTTCCGCCTGCTTTTCCCGTCCCGGCTTCAGTACGGCCAGCATGCGTTCCTGGCTTTCCGACAGCATCATCTCATAGGCGGTCATCTCGGCTTCGCGCTGCGGAACCTTGTCGAGATCAAGTTCGATTCCGGAGCCGCCTTTGTCAGCCATCTCGGCCGACGACGAGGTCAGGCCCGCCGCTCCCATGTCCTGAATAGCGATAATCGCATCGGTTGCCATCAGTTCGAGGCAGGCTTCGAGCAACAGCTTTTCGGTAAAGGGGTCCCCGACCTGCACGGTGGGACGCTTTTCCTGTGCATCCTCACCAAATTCGGCCGAGGCCATCGTCGCCCCATGGATGCCATCGCGCCCGGTTTTAGAGCCGATATAGACGACCGGATTACCCGCCCCCTTGGCCGCAGAGAGAAAAATATTGTCTGCCCGCGCCAGTCCAACACACATCGCGTTGACCAGAATGTTACCGTTATAGGAGGGATGAAAATTGACCTCTCCTCCGACGGTTGGCACCCCCATGCAATTGCCGTAGCCGCCGATCCCAGCCACAACGCCGGACACAAGATGGCGCGTCTTGGGATGCTGTGGCGCACCGAAGCGCAGCGCATTCAGCATTGCGATCGGCCGTGCCCCCATGGTGAAGACATCGCGCATGATGCCGCCAACACCTGTCGCTGCACCCTGATAAGGCTCGATGAAACTTGGATGGTTGTGGCTTTCCATCTTGAACACGGCCGCATCGCCGTCACCAATGTCAACGACACCGGCATTTTCTCCCGGGCCCTGTATCACCCAGGGGGCCTTTGTCGGCAGACGGCGCAAATGTACGCGGGTGGATTTGTAGGAGCAGTGCTCGGACCACATGACACTGAATATGCCCAACTCAACAAGGTTGGGAGCACGGCCGAGAAGCTCGAGGATACGGTCGTACTCATCCGTACTCAGGCCATGTTCGGCAACAAGTTCCGGCGTTATTGCACTCACAGTCACAGTCCCTCACCGATAAGCGTGGCCAAAGCCGCCCGTTCCTTTGCTGCCCGCATCCATACGCACACCCTCCGTCGACAGGCCGATCAGGTCCTATCCCAGGGTTTCGATCAGGCTTTGGAACAGCGCCCGTCCATCGGTGCCGCCCAGCAGCGGATCGCACACCCGCTCGGGGTGCGGCATCAATCCCAATACATTGCGCTTTTCCGACAGAATTCCGGCAATGTCCCGCATCGAGCCATTGCAGTTGTGCCCGGGCGCATAGCGGAAGGCGACGCGGCCCTCGCCTTCAAGCCGGTCCAGCGTCGCCTCATCCGCAGTGTAGTTGCCCTCGCCATGTGCCACCGGAAAAGTCACGTGCTGGCCAGCTGTGTACTTGCGCGTAAATGCAGACTGGCTTTCGCTCACCACCAGTTCCGTCATGTGGCAGACAAATTTCAGTCCGGCATTGCGCATCAGCACGCCGGGCAGCATGTGGGTTTCGGTCAGAACCTGAAACCCATTGCAGATCCCCAGAACCGCGCCCCCCCTGTCGGCATGTGCCCTCACCGCCGGCATGATATTGGAGTGTGCGGCCATGGCGCCGGTCCGCAGATAATCGCCATAAGAAAATCCGCCAGGAAGCACAACCAGGTCGACTCCAGCGGGCAGTTCGTTCTGTTGATGCCATACCATCTGCGTCTTTTGACCGGTGAGCTCCTCAAGCGCACTCGCCGCATCGCGGTCGCAGTTGGAAGCAGGAAAAACGATGACGGCAGCTCTCATGGATGGCACCATTAGCCCGGGAATTGGGGCTTTTGCCCGCATCCGCCTCTGCTCGGCAGGATGCGGGCGTTTACACCTGTGAACCGAATATCCTGCGCCACGGGCTAGGATTTAAGTTCGATTTCGTATTTTTCGATCACGGTATTGGCAAGCAGTTGCTCACACATCTGCCTGACCGCAGCCCGCGCCTTCGCGGCATCGGTCTCGGCCAGCTCAAGATCGATCACCTTGCCCTGGCGGACCTCGCCGACACCGTCAAAACCCAGGCCCTGCAGGGCATGGCCAATGGCTTTGCCCTGGGGATCAAGAACCCCACTCTTCAAGGTGACAAAGACGCGCGCTTTCATGGAGGTGCTCACTTCACAAGGACAGGACCTTTGGCCTCTCCTTGCATTGATTCGGGCATAATTCCCAGCCGGCGGGCTACTTCGGAATACGCCTCAACAACTCCGCCCAGATCGCGGCGGAAGCGGTCCTTATCCATCTTCTCGTTCGAATTGACATCCCACAGCCGGCAGGAATCCGGGCTGATCTCATCGGCCAGCACGATCCGCATATAGTCGTTCTCCCACAGGCGGCCAAACTCGACCTTGAAGTCGACCAGTTTGATGCCGGCCCCAAGAAACAGCCCCGAGAGGAAGTCGTTGATGCGGATAGTGAGGTTGACGATATCGTCCAGATCCTGCGGGCTGGCCCAGCCGAACGCGGTGATGTGCTCTTCCGACACCCACGGATCATGAAGCTGATCGTTCTTGTAATAATATTCGATAATCGATCGCGGCAGCGGGGTACCTTCTTCAATCCCCAGCCGCTTCGACATCGAGCCGGCGGCAACATTGCGTACAACGACCTCAAGGGGGATGATTTCAACTTCCTTGACCAGCTGTTCGCGCATATTGAGGCGGCGGACAAAGTGCGTTGGCACCCCGATCGCGTTGAGCTGCGTCATCAGATATTCACTGATGCGATTGTTGAGAACGCCCTTGCCGTCGAGCGTCGCCTTCTTGGTGGCGTCGAAGGCGGTCGTGTCGTCCTTGAAGTACTGGATCAAGGTTCCAGGCTCGGGCCCCTCATAGAGAATTTTGGCCTTGCCCTCATAGATCATGCGGCGACGTTTCATGCGAGGTGTCCTGGTGGGGCCCCTGGGCCCAAAACACGAGACGGGGCCTTGAGCCCCGCCGGGATGGCAATGTAGCGGATCGGCGCCGGGCTCGGCAACGCCTGAGGAGCGGGCGCGGGGCGCCGCCCCCTCGGCTCTCTTCAATCGGATCTTCTTGCCGGACCGCCAATGCGCTAAAGCAAGGAGGATCCAAGGCCCTGCCACCCGGGGCCAGGTAGCTGCCAGGAGTTGTAATGAGCACTGCGTTTGACGAGCGCCGCCGGGCGCTGGAGGAAAAATGGGCCCATGACGAGGAGTTGCGCTTCAAGGTGCATGTCCGGCGGGCCAAACTGATGGGCCTTTGGGCGGCCACGGAAATGGCCCTGAGCCCAGCGGAGGCGGACGCCTACGCCAAGACCCTCGTTGCTCTGGATATGTCCCGGGGAGGGGATGAAGAGGTCGTCCAGAAGATCCTTTCCGACTTTGCGGCCAAGTCGATTGGCCGCACCGATCACCTCCTGCGCACCAAGATGGCCGAGCTCCTCGAGCAGGCCAAAGATCAGATCATGACTGAAGGCTGAACAACCCCGATCTTGCACTCAGCCCTGGGCTCAAGACAGGGCGCAGGAAAGTCCGCACGCGGCTGATTGGGCCCCGCCAGGCCGTTGAACCCGGCTCCGCGGGGCACCGGCGCCCCTAACGCCGCTTGACGAGCAAGGCAGAAGACGGTGGCTAGCGTTCACATCCGGCACCGTTCCAGACCGCGCGCTGCGGCCGCCTTGCCCCAAGTCCGAGGACCTCTACGGCCTTCAGGGCCAACTTGCCCATCCTGCGTGCCAGTTTGCTGCCGAGGCCTGGCGCCTCAGCTGCCAGGAGGCAGGCTTTCGGCGTTGGTAAACCGGCCATAAGCCGAAAATTCGACAGCGAAGCGCAGAATGGAGCCGCGCAGCAGAAGCCGCACCGGCACACGCCAGCTCACGGTATGGCCGTCCCAGAAATTGCCTGCAATCGACGGCGCAATATGCAGCCCTCCGAGCGTGAGTGGACTGGCGCGCAGCACCGAGCCGGGCAGCGTGATCGCAAACACATAGACGTTGCCCCTCAGTCGCGCCGGCAAGATTTGGGCGATGCTCTGCCTGCTCTGGCCAGTCATCTGCGCCACCTCCCTCCTGGCATTGCCGAGCAGAAACGTCCGTCGCAACTCTACCTGTGCCGGCCCCAAGCCGAAAAAGGAGTGACCGCGAACCCGCAGCGATATGACGTCAAAGGGAAGCCTCAGGTCCGAAAGTCTGGCAAAGCGGACGCGGGCGGTTTGACGCACCACCCCGTGCTCGCCACGGGTAATGACCGGTGGAGGCAGACCTGCCAGATCGAGGCGCTTTTCTGCAAGTGCCTCACCCACCAGCCCCTGCGCCGCAACCGACACCGCATAACTGCCACCGCCGTCGCGATTGAGGTGCAGGCTCTGGTGCACGTCAAAGCAACCGCTGAGGCCGAGAGCAAGACCTACACACAGGGCGCCGCGCTTGAACGCGGCCGCGCATCGCGAATTCGGCATGTGCCAGGGAGTATGAAGCAGGCTAGAAGTCATCATGCGCGACATTACGCCAGCCAGGTGCCAGGATCTATGGCGAAGGGACCTTTGCGAGGCTCTCGATGACAGCAACAAGCTGTTGCGGCGACGCCGGCTTGTGCACCACGGCGCTCGCTCCAAGTTTCCGGGCGGCGTCCAAAAAATCATACTGGCCACTCGTGCCACCACTGAACACAATCACCGATACTTCGGGATAAAGCCGACGCGCATCGAGCAGCGTCTCAATCCCATCCATGCCTGGCATGAAGACATCGAGCAGAAGAACGCAGTTGCGATGACGCTCGAGCAGATGCAAAGCCTGCCGTCCGTCGTCGGCGGTCAAGCTTTCAAATCCCGCCCGCTCGAAGCAGACTTTGTAAGTAGTCCGCACTAAAGGATCGTCGTCGGCGATGATTATGGTCGTTTTTGTTGTCACCGATGACCCATCCCGGATCTTGCCGGCCGACTATTTCGTGTAACCCTAAAACCGGAGTTAACAGGCCAGCGATTCGGGCCTGGCCGCGGCAATGGTCGCAGGCAAAGGCGCCCTGGTGGTAGGCCACCAGGTGCAAACGCGGGCCTTAGCCAGCCTTCCCCCGGCCTATCCCAGGAGGGAGCCCCGTTTGTGGCACGGCCCGCATGCCCTCAGTTTCGCCTGAGACACGGGCAAGCAGCACCTCCTGCCTCGGCAGACCCTGTTCAGGGGGACGCCAGAAATGCCGGAACGCCCGTCCATCCCACCTGCCTATTTGGCGAGCAAGACCGCAAAGTAAATCAGGATGGCCCCGGAAATCGTTGCCAGCGAGGTCATCCCCTTGGGATGGGCGTGATAGCTTTCGGGAATGAGATCGCTGGCCCCGAGATAGAGGAAGAATCCGGAAAACAGCGAGAGCACGAGAGCAAAGCCCTCCTCCGGCAACTGCCAAAGAAGGGTAGCCGCAATCCCCACCACGGGTGCCACAGCATCTGCCAGTACCCAGTAGGTCGCCTGGGTGCGACTGCCGCCATTGCGGAATATGACATTGGCAGTATTGATGCCGTCGGAGAAGTCGTGCGCGATCACGGCCGCGGCAACAACGAGGCCAATGGCGGAAGAAACCTGGAAGGCAAATCCGATAGCCAGGCCATCGCAGGCGCTGTGCGTGACCAATGTCAGTCCGCCCAAGATCCCTTTGGTTGAATGGCGGTGCCCCGATTCCACACTTGGCTTCTGCCCCATGCGATCGAGCAGCATGTAGAAAAGAAAGCCAACCCCGGTCAGAAGTGCGGTGATGGCAACACGATGAAAGTGCTGCGCAAAGCCATAGGCTTCGGGCATCAGATCAAAGAGCGCAACGCCCAGCACCGCGCCGGCCGAAAACCCGAGGATGAGATGCAGCCGGTCGCGCAGATGAAGCGCGAGCGCACCGCCGCAGACGGTTGCAAGGAACACCAGGGGAGCAACCAGAAGAACCTGCACCTCAGCAGCACCAGCCACATGCAGAAGCAATGCACGAGCAAGCCCCGCTCGACGCAGACCGGCACACTCTGCTGCCGTGGCGGTCGACGAGGCGGGACATCAGGCGGACGGTCCGTGGACCTGCGGCGATCATCATGGCTGTTACGAACGGTTTTGCGGCTTGCGAAGCATTATCATTTTATAGAGTAACACAGCCAGGACAGGCTGGCGATCCGCTTGCGGGCGCAGATACTTGTGTCATTTCCGGGCTAACTGGTTTGTATTCTCTGCAAAATGACCGGCCGCTGGCGGGGCCAGACCTGTCTCTCAGGTCCAGGGTCAGCCTGGTATCCGCGCGCGGCACGGCGAAACTGCGGTGCGCGTCAGCCCCTGGCCAGATAGGCGACCAGTTCCTTGATCTGGCCTTCGGTCAACCGCAGGGCCGGATGGTTCATGGTGGCGGAGACCCGGGCCTGGGTACTGAAATCGATCAGCGCCTGATTGAGGTAGGCGGCATGCTGGCCCGCGATCCGCGGCGTGGTGACTGCACCGGCGCCCTGTGGACCATGACATTGCTGGCAGGCGGGAACCCCTGGGGCACCATGGTGGAAAAGCCGTTCTCCTTTCGCGGCCAAAGGTCCTGATGGCGCATTCCGGGTAGGAGACTGTGCAGCGTAAAAGGCTGCCAGAGAATCAATACGCTCACTGGTAAGGTTTGCCGCCACATCCCACATGACGTAACGCGCGTGCGGCGATTGACGCGTGAGATCCAGAAACCCTTTCAGCCGCTGGATCAGATATGCCCGGTGCTGGCCATTCAGACGGGGGACCGTGCCAGAGGGGCTGTCGCCGGTGGGACCGTGACAGGACGCACATTGCGCCTTCACCTTGCTGGGGACCACGTCCTCAGCAGCATGGGAGCCATAGGCTGTCGCTGCTGCCGGAATCATGGCGGCACAGATCAGCGCCACCTTGCTCAACTGTATGACCCGATGAGGAATTGGCATGTTCATGTCCTTGTGAGCGACGGGTCGGTCACGCCCTCCGCAAGAAGGCGTTCGATCCTTCGGAGCTTCGGCGCCGGGCGCCACACCTGGCCATCCCTGTCACAGACCCGTGGCGCAACGAAAATGCGCCACGCCACGTACGACTGCGTCGGCATGATTGCGTCTCCTGAATAGGACGTGGCTCAGCTGTGCGCCGTTGGCCTCCTGGCCGGGAGGCCCTCTTTGCGTGTTCAGTCGTCACCACGCGTTCAGCTCTCTGCTTAAACTGCTCGGAGTGTCAGGACGGAGCATTGACCCACCGCAACCCTGCCACCTTTGCTGCCATCGCCTTGAGGTGCAGCAGGGCAACCGCAGGTGCTGCAGCCAGAGCGGCGCCAAGCCTTTTGAGCCCTTGCGACAAAATACCGGCCAGAGGTTGCGGCTGACCTTGAAATTCAGACTCCGGATGTTGCCAGTGCCAAGGGTGGCGGTTTACGAACCCACGACTCGCCATCCGGCGTTAAATGTGCTTAATGGTAAGATCCCTGAAAGCCTTCTGAACGGAGAAGGGCTGTGGAACGCGCGATACTCAAGGGAAATATTGCCCGCTACCGCAATCTGCTCGAAAGTGGCCAGGCCAAGGACCGTGCCATCGTCATCAAGCTTCTGGCTGAAGCTGAGCAGGAATTGCGGGAACTTGAGACCGTATCGACACACGATCTGGCGCGTGCCGACAGCGTGTTCCGCGCGATCGCGGAAACCGCGCTCGATGAGGCGATACGGCTGACGCGCGCCCATTTTGGTACCATCCAGATCTATGACGAGATATCAGGCACCCTTGTGATCCTGGCGCAGAGAAATTTCCGCAAGCCTTTTCTGGACCATTTTGCTGTCGTGACCATTTCCGATAGTTCTGCCTGCGCCCGCGCGCTGGCCAACAATGAGCCCGCTTTTATAGGCGATGTGGAAACAGATCCTGCATTTGAACCGCATCGCCAGGTCGCCCGTGAAGCAGGATTTCGTGCCGTGATGTCGGCACCCCTCGTTGGTGCAGACGACAATCTGATTGGCATTCTGTCTACACATTTCAGCCAAGCTCGGGAATTTGCCAGCACCGAGGTCTCGGCATTGGCCACTTATGCCACTGCGGTAGCTCTAAGACTGGGCAGTAGGCTTGTCCCTCATGATGGCGTCGATCACGCCATGCCAAAGGGCGAGGCCGCTATGCGCTGACGCGCACGGCGCAATATCCTGGGGTCATCAACATGTTCGCCTTGGGCGCGGCGGTGGCTGGTCCAGAGAAATACCGCGCGACCGCGTCTACGAACTTTCCCTTTAAGCCGCAGCCGAGCTAGCCGCGACCACGACGATGTGCGCGCGCCGGCGCTCCTCAATGTCCCAATGGGAAGCAGCAAGACGTCCGTGCAGCCAGTGGCTCCACGTCTGCTTCAGGCCGCCGCATTGGCGAGCGGCACAAAGTTGCTGGAGTAACGTGCCATTTGACCGGCATAGGAGCGCATGCGCAAATCCGACTTGATGATATGATCCACAAGCCAGAAGTGCAGGAATTCCGTCATCGTTCTGTGCAAGTTTGTCAGCTCCGGCCGTGGTGCGGCGCTGACCATGGCAAGATCGCCAGCCGTTTCTATGAGCGTGGCAAATCTCCGCCTCAGGTCTTCCATCTTACCGAACAAAACCAGGTGTTCGCGCTGATGAACCTCAGCATGTGGGTATTTGACCGCGCTTTGCAGCTGCTCCTCTCTCTGAAAATGAACCGCAGCATAGCGGTCAAGGCGCTCGAATATCTGCTGCATTTCCAGCATGCCGCGTTCGTTCAACGTCGCTTTGCAAAAGTCGTTGATCAGATCAATCAACGTGTGATGATCATGGTCGATCACGCCGTGATCTATTGCCATCGCGTCCCGCCAGACAATCGTCATTAATGCCCTCCCCAGAGCTGGATACTAGATGACGCCGATTTCCTGAAATATCAGTAAATAACTCGCCACACGGCTTCGCATTTCGACAGCACAGATGTGATGGCGCATGCAGATGCGTAGACGAGACAAAAACGCTTTGAATCCGAACTGCGCGAGGACTTCATCAGCGCGATGGGAATATTTTCTTTGACGCGATTCGCTCTCAGCATGCGCCTTTGCATCAGGAGCTGATGCAGCATATCGGCCGATTTAAGATTCTCGCTTTTTCTCCCAGGGCGGATCAAAATGAGCCCACGGCGGCGGCTACACGCAAGGATTTCTCATCATGCCACAAAACCACTTAAGGCCTCTCGGCAAGTCCGGGCTTCTTGTCTCTTCTCTTTGTCTTGGCACCATGAATTTCGGCAATGACGGATTTGGCTGCGATGAAAAAACCTCGATCAATATAATTCATGCTTATCTCGATGGCGGACATAACTTCATTGATACCGCAAACGTCTATGCAGATACCAAGTCTGAAGCCATCATAGGCAAGGCGCTCAAGGGCAAGCGCGATAACGTGGTCATTGCCACAAAGGTCGGCAATCCCCTCGGCGAGGGCCCCTTTGATGCAGGAGCGAGCCGCAAGCACATAATGAAGTCGTGTGAGGACAGCCTACGCCGTCTCGCCACCGATTACATAGATCTTTACCAGCTGCACCGATATGACGAAGTCACGCCGTTGGAGGAAACCCTTTCCACGCTTAACGACCTCGTCCGGCAGGGCAAGATACGGCACATTGGTGTTTCCAACTGGACGGCATCGCAACTTACCGAAGCCTGCCTCATTACCGCCGCGCGGGGCTGGGAGCCGGTGATCAGCCTGCAGCCACATTACAGTATCCTGATGCGCGACATCGAGGTCGAGATCCTGCCGGTCTGCCGAAGGTTTGGTGTGGGTGTGCTCCCCTGGAGTCCGCTGGGTGGAGGCATGCTCTCGGGTAAATACAGGGCCGGGATGGAACCTTCGCCGGGCACACGGTTTGCCGCATCCGTACCGTTCCAACAGGTATGGCGGGCCCGTGCACTCAATGAGCGCAACTACAAGATCGTAGCTGTGGTGGAAGAGGAAGCCCAAAAACTCGGTTTGCCCACACTACTCGTGGCGCTGGCTTGGAATCTGGCCCGACCGGGTGTCGTCGCGCCCATAATCGGCCCCAAAAGCGAACAACAGCTGACCGAAAATCTGGCCGCCCTCGCCGTTACCCTTCCCGATGATAGCATCAGCCGCATTGATGCGGCGAGCGAACCGCACTTGGCTTACCCGCACGACTTCCAGCGCATGGTGAGACAAAGCTCCCTTGCGGATGCCCCTCTCTCACCTTCCAGGCGTTAAGGACCTCGAGTTTGGATACAAGGTCCTTGTGAGGCGGAACGAACTCTCACTCTCTGAGACACAAAACAGAGATGCCGGTGAATGCGTGGGTCGTTTCCATCCGCCATGGCAGTTCAAGTTTGGAGACACGACCGAGCCTGCGTGGTTCTGCAACGCCTGTTCAGCCTTGCCAAGACGGCGACTGTCACCCTTTCCCGGTCTCAATCCAGGGATGCATTGCAATCTGTTACCCATCTCTGGGGACTGGACAATTGTCGGCATCTGGGAGGTCGAAGACGGCGTTTGGCTCGTCTCCTTCATGAGCTAGGATCTGGGATACATCGATCTGGAGCAAAGGACCTTACAGCCCCTCGACAACCCTTTCGCTGTCCGGGTGTAACCCATGTCTCCGGTATCTGGTGTAAACCATGTACCAAGAATAGACCACGGAACGGATGGCGCGCCCGAAAGGATTCGAACCTCTGACCCCCAGATTCGTAGTCTGGTGCTCTATCCAGCTGAGCTACGGGCGCCGAGCCAAGGGCGCAGAACCTATTGGGGCTCGCGTGCAAAGGCAAGCGCTCCGTTTGGCTTGGCACGCGAGTCCCAAAGGGGCGGATGGTGAGCCCGGCTGCGGCTTTGTGCCAAGTGCCCGCCCCGCCCACCGATTTCAGGGATTTGACCTTGCCTCCGCCCTTGTCCCGCGCCATAGGCGCCGGTAAGAGTGGGGGTGGGCCCGACTCCGTCGTGTTTCGGGTCTCCTGGGCGTGCGGCATGTGAGCAGACCTCTGTCGAACATGAGGCCGCGGTGGGAAGAGCACGGTCGCAGGTAGGAGCGGCAGGTCGGGGGCGGCGATCATCGCGACCACCTGGAGCAATCGGGCGGAGACCAGTGATGAGGGGATTTCACGTGGTGCAGGCAGACAAGACGCGGTCGCTGCGCTCGCTGGCCTTGCTGGCGACAGCGTTGACGGTTGCGGTGGCACTCAGCGGCTGCAGCACCATCGATAATACGTTATTCGGCTCCGCGCAGCCAGCGCCCAGCCAGAGCGCCGCAGCTCCGCCGCCTTCCTCCCAGGAGTTGACGGGTTCTTCGGCCGGCGGCCTGACCGGCCCAACTTCGGGTTCAGACAGCGAGGCCACAGCCCCGACGCCAGGAACGATTTCCCCGGTTCAGATTGCGCCGGTTGAGGATACGGGCACGGCCGTTGGCCACACCGTGATGGCGCTGCGCAGCGACCTTTCGGCAATGCAAAATCAGATCATGTCAGCGGCAGGCAAGCTGAGCGATCTGGAGGCCTCCAACGCCCAGTTCGCCAGTACCTATTTCAATGACAAGGCACAGATCACAACCCACCTGCAGCTCGGCACGACCCGAGGCAACCCGCATCTCGTCCAAAAGTGGAATGCAGCACAGAGCGCGCTCGATTCGCTAACGGTAAATATCAACGCACTGAATAATCTCGGCCAGCAGATTTCCGATATTTCGAGCCGGGCGCATTACATGCTCGACACCATTCATGCGACCTATAATGTCTCAGGCGCCGTTGATGAAGATCATCGCCAGCTTGATGTACTTGACGATGAAACCAATCAGACCATTGTCATCATCGACCGCTTGCTCAGACAGGCAACCAGCGACATTCAGAGACAAACTGCCTACGTCGCCACCGAACGCGGCAGCCTGACGACTTTGGCCGCAGCTATCCAGAACGGCCAGCTCTATGGCGCCGGTGTTGGCGGAGTGCTGGCGGCGGGTGTTTCACCCTCATCCAACTATGTCGCCAATAGCACACCTCTGGTCACCATCCGCTTCAAACATGCCCACATCGCCTACAAGCAAATCCTCTATTCGGCGCTGCAGCAGGCACTAAAGGAGCGTCCCGAGGCGACCTTCTCGGTCGTTGCCGTTTCGCCGACGCGCGGGAGCGCGCCTGCTGTGCAGCTGGCACAGACGACGGCTGAACGTCACGCCCGCCAGGTTCTGCGTGCGATGACGGCGATGGGCATTCCAAGCGCAAGGCTGTCCCTGTCTTCAGCCACGGATCCACGCGTTCATTCCACCGAGGTCCGCATCTTCGTCCACTGAAGCTGTGCTTTTATCCTTATTACCCTGCATAGGGAGCGGGGCCCGTGACACCCGATCGCTGGATTTGCGGGCCTGCAGCCACCGCCGCGCACTCATCTGCCAATAAATTCGCGGTAGCTGGTCAATCGACCAAGCGAGCGGGCTTCATAGACCCCGCGAGCAATAGCCCGCGCCAGGCAATCCGCAGCGGCATGGCCGATCTGCATGGTGCCAAGCGGACTTTTGTCGGCCCGCTTCAGCTGTCCTGTTGAAATCGCAAATATGAGATCGCCATCAAAAGGCGTGTGTACGGGACGTAGCGCCCGGGCAAAGCCATCGGCCGCCATGATCGCGATGCGCTTGAGCTCGAGCTTGTCCAGTACAGCATCTGTCGCAACCACCGCTATCGTGGTATTCGCCCCCACCCGCGGTCCCAGTTTCATGTCCGATGGCAGTGCCGCAGAAACCGCAGAAAATTCCGCCCCTGGGCGCCGGCCGCCAAATTCGCCCTGCTGCTCGAAGGGCCAGGCCCAGAACACGTCGCTGTGTGGCATGAGGGCTGAACCAACCGCATTTACGGCAACCAGTGCGCCAACCGTGGTGCCATCCTCCAGGCGCCAGGAGGCGCTGCCCAAGCCACCCTTCAGGTGGCCACAGGCCGCTCCCATGCCTGCACCCGCATTGCCCAGGGAAAAATCGACGCCGGCGCTCTGTGCAGCGGTCAGGCCAAGTTGGCGATAGGGCGGCTCTTCACCCCAATTCTTGTCGCCACCATTATTCAAATCAAACAGGATGGCACCGCAAACAACCGGCACCAAGGGCGCACCAGGAGCAATCTGATAGCCGTGACCCTGAGCCCGCAAAACGGACTGCACCCCACTGACGGCGTCGTTGCCGAAAGCCGAGCCACCTGCAAGGCAGATCCCGTCAATTGCAGTCACCAAATTTTCCGGGGCGAGTACCGCCACATCCCGCGTTCCTGGGGCGCCTCCACGGATGTCGACTGCGGCACAGAATGCCTCTTCGCCCGTGACCACGGTCACGCCACTGCGCAGGCGCTCATCTTCGGCATTGCCGACCTTGAGACCGGCGACATCGGTGATGAGATTGCGCGGTCCGAGTGTCATGGCCTAACGCTAGCGCGCCTTGGCGACCATGAACAGGCGGCGGAAGGGAAATAGGGTAACGCCACTTGCACGGCGCGGATAGCTGGTGGCCAGAGCGGCACGATAGGCGTCGAGAAATTCCTCACGTTGGGGCTCAGCGAGTGCCTGGACAAAGGGCCGCAGGCTCGTGCCACTCATCCAGCGGTAGACGGCATCTTCGCCCTCGAGCACCTGGACATAAGTGGTCTCCCAAATATCGATGGCAGCAGCATATGGCTCCAGGATCGCAAAGTACTGCTCGGGCGAACTGACATGCGTCGCCGCACGCACCCCCTCAAAGCAGCCTGCCCAGGGCTTACCCTCACCCACCGATCGGATCAGCAGATGGCTGGGTTCAGCAAAATTGCGCGGCATCTGCACGGCGAAAAAGCCGCCCTTCGTCAACCCCTGCATCAGCCGTGGCAACAGCTGCTCATGGCCAGCTATCCATTGCAGCGTGGCATTGGAAAACAATACGTCATAGCTGCAGTCCGCTGACCACGCCGCCAGATCCGCCTGGCACCAGCGCGCCGCAATGCCGCTTGCGCGGGCCGCCGCGAGCATTTCAGGCGACGAATCGATGCCCCAGAGCTCGGCATCAGGCCACCGGGCTGCCAGAAGTGCCGTCGAATTGCCGGGACCACAGCCCAGATCGGCCACACGCAGCGGGCGCTCGGCCGCAACCCGCGCAAGCAGCTCGCGCGCCGGTCGCGTCCGCTCGGCTTCAAATGCCAGATAGGTTTCTGGATCCCACGCCATCTCTAGCTCCGATCGGGAATTACGATGCGAAAGCGCGTCCCGGACGCATCGCTGGTCACCAGGCTGACCTCACCACCATGGGCACGGGCCAACTCACGACTGATCGCCAGACCGAGCCCGGTACCACCGCTACGTGCAGCACTGGCAAAGGGCTGAAACAGACGCGCTTCAACTCCGTCCGGCAATCCCGGACCATTGTCGACGATGTCAATCTCTACGCTGCGGCCCTTGCGCGCAGCGATCACCTCCACCGCGCCGCCTTCCGGTACAGCTTCTACGGCATTGCGCAGCAGATTGAGCAAGATGCGATAAAGCTGATCAGGATCAGCATCGATTTCGAGCTCCGGATCAACGGACTCGCCAAGCCTTACGCGTTTATGCCCCGAGCCAGCTAGGGCGGCTTCGCCTGCCTCTGAAACAAGCGGCGCAAGCGCCAGCCGGCGCCGCGCGGGCGGCCCTTCATCGGCACGACCAAACCGCATCGTGTTGGTAGCCAGAGCCACCGCGCGATCGATCGATGCCACCAGGCGCGGAGCCAGACGTTTGACGACAGGATCCTCGCTGTCCCGCAGGCGATCGGACGCAAGCTGGGCGCTGGCCAAAATATTGCGCAGGTCATGCTGGATCTTGGCGACGGCGGCACCAAGGGTCGCAAGACGCCCCCTCTGCTGCAAAAAGCCATAGATCTCGCGCTGCATCGCTCCAAGCTCACGCTCGGTAATGCCGATTTCATCGCGCCGTGGCGAGGTGCTGATGATGCGGGCCGGATCTTCCGGATTGGCGCGAAACGCGATCATGGCCTGGGCAATGCGGCGCATCGGGCGAACGAAGCTGCGATAAAGACTGAAAAAAACCAGCACCGCGGTCATCAGCGACACAAACAGGGCCAATGCCAGGATGCGCCGAGCATAGGCGCCAAGCTTGGCACGAATGGTCGCCTCACCGACGAGGACCTCAACTGTCTGGGCACCGGGTATGCGGGTACTGGAAATCACGTGAACCACCCGGTTGCCGTGGCTGAGCAGGCAATCGAGCGCATTATAGATTTCGCGGAAAAAGTCTTCATGGCGAAGGTCGATGGTCACATCAATCTTTTTGGGCATGCGCGTGACCAAGAAGAGCTCGCGCTGCTCGGGGCGCTTCAGCATGACGGCGCTGGCGCCGGCGCGGGCCAGCAGCTCACTTCGCAACCGCGCGGACAAAGACTTATCGCCCAACTCGGTGAAGGGCAGGATGGCAATCTCTGCAGATTCGATATGCTGGGCGAGCAGGGCCCGGTGATAGCTGGCGATTGAGGGCAGAAAGATCACCCCTTCTGTCACCATGACAAAGAACAGCGTCAGCAGCAGCAGCCGGCCCGACAGACTATGGGCGACGAGCTCGTAGCCAGCTTTCAGGCGCGTGCGAATGGCCTCAAACATCGCCGCATCAAGCACTAAGCTTGCCGCAAAATGAAGTCTGCCCTGAGTTTGGGTGGTTATGGAGGATACGTTCTTCAGCTCTGCGGTGCACAATCGCCACCGTCCGCCCCAGGCCTGGCCCCATTTGCGCCAAATTATGCCCACTTCCGCCCAGCGCTGCGCACGGACCGGTTTTTTGCATCAGCCTTGAGCCGGCCTTCACGAGGCGCGCCAGACCCTCGCCTAGCTTTGGGGAGGTCGGCCCAAGGAGCCGCACCGGGCCAAAAGATCCGGCCGTCAAGACAGGAGGTTGACAGGGGCAGACCTGCTGACTAGAACCCCGGCTTTCGTCGTAACGGCACATCCTCCCTGGAGCAGGGCCATGAAACGCACCTATCAACCGTCCAAGCTCGTGCGCAAGCGCCGTCATGGTTTCCGTTCCCGCATGGCAACCAAGGCCGGACGCCTCGTGTTATCCCGCCGCCGTGCCCACGGCCGCAAAAAGCTTTCCGCCTGAGAAGACCGTGGCGGGCCTTTTCCCGCCTGAGGCGGCATCATCCAGCGCCGCTCCGGCTGTCCCAGGATCTGGGGCCCGTCGCGATTCAACCCCACTGAGGCTTGCCACACTGGCCAAGCGCGCCGACTTTTTGCGCGCCCAGAAAGGCATCCGTCGCCGTGAAAGCGGGCTTATCCTTGAGGCCTGCCCGACCCCTTCACTGATCCGCCGGCCGGGCGCCATACGGGTGGGCTATACCGCCAGCCGCAAGGTTGGCGGCGCGGTAGCCCGTAATCGCGCCAAAAGGCGACTGCGCGCGGCCGCTGCGGCCTTGCTTCCCCTTTATGGCCGCGATGGCAGTGATTATGTTCTCATTGCCAAAGCCGAGACGCTGAGCCGCCCCTTTGGCGACTTGCTGGCCGATCTGGCCGGCGCCATTCGGGCAGCCAATCGCCGCCTGGAACCGCCACCGCCGGGCAGCCGCGAGGACCGGGGCCCAGGCCAAAACCGAGAATGACATGGTTTTCATGACCCTTTTCGCGGGCGGTATGCGCAAGGTTGCGACAGCAATTCTGCTTGCCCCGATTTTTGCCTATCGGCTCATCCTCTCTCCGCTGCTGCCACCTGCATGTCGTTTTCAGCCCACCTGCTCGGCATACGCCATCGAGGCGATCAAACGTCACGGCCCCCTCTTCGGCCTGCTGCTTGCGCTGCGCCGGATCGGCCGCTGCCACCCCATTTCCTGGCTCGGCGGTTCGTCGGGCTTTGACCCCGTCCCGCCCAAGGCTTCTATCCGTCGATGAACGAAAACCGCAATCTTCTGCTCGCCTTCATCCTCTCGGCTGCCATTCTGATTGGCTGGCAATATTTCACGCCCCATCACCCGGCAAAGACCAGCCCGCAGCCCCATGGCCAAACCCACCAGGTGGTCACAGCCCCCACGACCCCGACAGGGACCGTGCACGGCACCGCCACGATGAGCCTGGCCAAGGCCGTGGCCTCCTCCGGGCCGCGCGTCATCATCGACACGCCCTCTGTCGATGGTTCGCTGCGCCTCACAGGCGCCCGCTTCGATGACCTGATGCTCAAGCGCTATCATCTGACGATCAACCCCAAAAGCCCGCAGATCGATCTGCTCGCCCCCGACGCCACCGCCCATCCCTACTATTCCGTCTTCGGCTGGGTCGCAGCCCCGGGAGAACACGTCGCCACCCCGGGCGCCAACACGCCGTGGAAGCTTGTCCAAGGTAATCGGCTGACGCCAAAGACACCGATCACCCTCAGCTGGAATAACGGACAGGGGCTCATCTTTACCCGCACCATCTCGGTCGATGACAACTACATGTTCACGATCCACGATCGTGTCACCAACACTGGTGATCGGCCGGTGACATTGTTCCCATATGCCTATGTGGCACGGGAAAACCCGCCGGCAACCAAAAGTTCCTGGTATCTGCACGTGGGCTTCATCGGCGTGGCAGGTGGCAGCGAGCGGGATGCCGATTACTCGGACTTCAAGGGCGGCAAGCCACCGCAAACTTTCAATTCAAAGGGTGGCTGGTTCGGGATCACCGACAAATATTGGATGGCTGCGGTCATTCCGCCGCAAAACGCCCAGCTGACGGCAGCCTATCGTGGTGTACAGGGCACCCATGTCACCGCCTATCAGGCTGATTACCGCCTCTCGGCACAGACTATCGCTCCTCATAGCAGCCTCAGCATCGCGCAGCATCTGTTTGCCGGTGCCAAGGTGGTCCAGCTGCTCGATCACTATTCGAGCAAGCTCGGGATTACCCATTTTGACCTGGCAGTGGACTGGGGCTGGTTCTGGTTCTTCACCAAACCCATCTTCTTTCTGCTCGATACCTTTTATCACTGGGTCGGCAATTTTGGTGTCGCCATCCTGCTCCTGACCGTCACCATCAAGCTCGCTTTCTTCCCGCTGGCCAACACCTCCTTCAAATCCATGAGCCGGATGAAGAAGCTCCAGCCGGAGATGGAACGCATCCGCCAGCGCTTTGCCGATGACAAGCAGCGCCAGCAGCAAGAACTGATGGATTTCTACAAGCGCGAGAAGGTCAATCCGGTATCAGGCTGTCTGCCCATGCTGATCCAGATGCCCGTGTTCTTCTCTCTCTACAAGGTGCTCTACGTCACCATCGAGATGCGTCATGCGCCCTTCTTCGGCTGGATTCACGATCTGTCGGCGCCTGACCCGACCTCAATCCTCAATCTCTTCGGGCTTCTTCCCTATCACATACCACTGTGGATACCGGCCTTCCTGTCGATCGGCATCTGGCCCATCCTGATGGGCTTCACGCAGTTCCTGAGTACACGGCTCAATCCCGCACCGGCTGACCCCATCCAGGCGCAGATGTTTACCTTCATGCCCATCATCTTCACCTTCATGATGGCAGGGTTTCCCGCCGGGCTGGTGATCTACTGGACCTGGAACAATCTGCTCACCGCCACGCAGCAATACGTGGTCATGCGCCGCCAGGGTGTCGAGGTTCACCTGCTCGAAAACCTGAGACTGCGGCAGTTGGCCGGACGCTTATCGGCCCTCGTTGGTCGCCGGGGATGAACGAGACGAAGGCCGCAGAGGACCTGGCCCGCAAATTGTTTGCCGGCCCGTGCGAGTTTATTGCCGGCGCGGCCGTACTTTCCGCATTGCCTCCGGAAGGACGCGCGGAGGTCGCTTTCATCGGCCGCTCCAATGTCGGCAAGTCGAGCCTTGTCAACGCCCTCACCGGTCGCAATGCCCTCGCACGGGTGTCGCAGACCCCGGGGCGAACCCGGCAGATCAATTTCTTCAGCCTTGGCAGTGCCTGCACCCTCGTCGACCTACCGGGCTATGGCTATGCCAAGATCGCCAAAACCGAACAGGAGCGCTGGCAAGATCTGATCTTCACCTATCTGCGCGGACGCGCCTGTCTCAAGCGCGCCATCCTTCTGATCGACGTCCGGCGCGGCCTGATGGAAAGTGACCATGCCGTGATGGCACTGCTGGATCAGGCGGCCGTCTCCTATCTTGCGGTGCTGACCAAGATCGACAGCGTGGCGCCAGAGGCGCAAGCGCAGGCCCGCGCCGCCGCACTCACCGAACTCAACCGCCATGCAGCCGCCTATCCTGAGGTCCTTTCGACCTCAGCGCAGAGCGGGGCCGGGATCGACACCCTGCGCCTGCATATCTGGTCGTTGCTCGCGGCAAACCAAGGCGCCTGAAAGGCCGCGATTTGCGGTCGGGCCAAATTGCTCTATAAGCCGGCCGTTTTGCACTCCGGCAAAGGATTGGAACATGGCGATGCAGGAGGACGGCGGCCAGGATCGCAATCTGCGTGTCATGGCACGCTGGCGGTCTACCGCACGGGTGCTGGTCGAGGCCCTGCCCTACATCTTGCGCTATGACAATCAGACCATCGTCGTGAAATATGGCGGCCACGCCATGGAGGACGGCGTCAACCAGAACTTTGCCCAGGACATCGTGCTCATGAAGCAAACCGGCATTGAGCCGGTGGTCGTGCATGGCGGTGGTCCCCAGATCGGGCAAATGTTGAAGAAGCTGCAAATTCCATCGCAGTTCATCGACGGCCTTCGCGTCACCGATGCAGCGGCCATCGAAGTCGTGGAGATGGTACTGGCCGGCTCCATCAACAAACAGATCGTCAGCACCATCAATGCGGCAGGCGGACGGGCCGTGGGCCTGTCTGGCAAGGACGGTAATCTTGTCGTCGCCCGCAAGCTCGAACGTCTCAAGCAGGATCCCAAAACCGGGGCTTCAAGCGTGGTGGATTACGGCTTCGTGGGCGAACCCGAGACCATCAATCCCGAGGTGCTGCACACGATCCTGCGCTCCGATCTCATTCCCGTCATAGCTCCCATCGGGGTGGGCCGCAAAGGCGAAACCTACAATATCAACGCGGATACTGTCGCAGGAGCAGTAGCCGGAGCCATGCACGCGGCACGCCTGATGCTCCTGACCGATGTTGAAGGTGTGCTGGACCGCGACAAGAAGCTGATCCCCAAGCTGACGGTAGCAGAAGCCCGCGCACTCATTGCCGAGGGAACGATTTCAGGAGGCATGATCCCCAAAATCGAGACCGCAATCGAAGCCGTCGAGGCCGGAGTCACCGCGGCTGTCATCCTCGATGGCCGCATTGCCCATGCCCTGCTGCTGGAACTCTTCACCGAGCATGGCGCCGGAACACTGATTACCGCCTGAAGAAATGGTCAGAACGCCCGTCGGCGACGGCATAGGTCAGTGACACCAATTAAGTGCAGCAGGAACGGTTGGGACAGCATAGGCTGATGTCCGATGCCCGACCATGATCTGCACCCATGACCAAAGCCCGGCTCTTGCCTCTCACCGCCAGTCCCGGAAAAAGCCGGCCCATCCGCGACCGAGCCTTGGAAGAGGTGGTGCCAGGGCAGCGCCGGAACCGGGGGCTCAGGCCCTCGGGCGCTGCCCTTTGGATCTGTGCCATCGCGCTCATTCCGGCACCGGCTGCCGCCGCCCTCAAGCTCTGCAATCAGACGAGCTACATCCTTGAGATCGCCACCGGAGTGGCGCGGGCTGGAGAGGTTATCACCCAGGGCTGGACGCGCCTCATACCGGGTGCCTGCAAGACCGTTCTGGCTGGCGATCTGAGGCTGCAGACGAGCTTCGTCTATGCCCATAGCGCGCGAGCCTATGACGGGCCACGCAAGGCCTGGGGAGGAATGCACTGGCTGTGCGCCAGGGAAGGCGATTTTCGAACCGCCGAACCGGTTGGCGATACAAGCTGTGTGGGCGGACAGAGGCTGCCATTTTTTCAGCTTTCCGGACATGGGCAGGAAAACTGGACCCAGACCTTCGGTCAGACACCGGCACTGGCTTCCCGCGCGGCGGCCCAAGCCGCGGGACTGGCGCGCCTCCTGACATCGGCAGGACTCGATGGTACCCACCCTGGCCCTGCGCTCGCCCGCTTTCGCGCCCGCATGCACCTTTCCGCCCAGGCGCCGACCACGGCGGTGTTTGATGCCCTGGAAAGCGCTGCTCTGAGCCGGGCCGCGCCCAATGGCTATGAGGTCTGCAACGATACCGCTGCCCCGATCTTCGTGGCACTCGCCGACCGCGAGCAGCACCATTGGCACACCCGCGGCTGGTGGCATGTCGGTCCGGTCGCCTGTGCCCAGGCGCTGACCGCCCCGTTAAAGGGCAAGGTCTATCTCTTGGTCGATGGTGCCAAGGGGAAAAGGCTCGTGAGCGGACCGACCCAATTCTGCATCACCAGCATCACCTTCGACGTCGAAGGTAACGGCAGCTGTGCGGCAAGGGGTTTAAAGCCTGCCGGCTTTCTTCCGACCAACCTGCATCATCATCCAGGCTACATTGCCCATGTCGACGCGAACGGCCTCGTGCCCCGGCCCCGGTGAGGCTTCGGCTCAGATCCCGAAATATTCGAGATGCCAGCGCATTTCCTTTTCACTCATCGGGTAGTGGACGCCGTCGCGTGCGGGCAGGACCTGATGGGTCGGAAGATGCAGAAGGCTGGTCTGGATCTTGAACGCCACCCGCATGCTGAACCCGGCGCGCCAGACCAGCGCCGTCAATGGCTTGGCCTGGCCAAGGTTCAAGATGCGCTCGACGATCTCTGCCGGAATTTTGCCGGCAGCTGAGAGGGCCGCCACAACGCCTGCGCGATTGCCGCGATAGGCAAGGCTGAGAACATAGGCATCGTCGATCGGTCCGTGGCGGGCAAATTCCTGCACCAGAAGGCTTGCTGGCTCGGCAGGAGCGCTGTCCAGCCGTTTCTTAAGCTCGCTGCGGAGGTGTCGCCGGGTACGCTCCTCCAGATCATGGCGTTGTGCCAGCCGTTCGATCAGCGCGGCGCCGGCAAACCCTGCAATCCGTCGGATCGCCCGTTGCGACAACCCCGCACGCAGCACCAGAGGACCCTGCCAGGCGCCGATACTTTGCGCCTGCTCGACAATCTTCTCGAGGGTTTTGCCACGTATGCGCGCATCGGCGTTGCTCAGGAGTGCCGTCACCGCCGGAATGTCCTGTGCGGCAACGATGAGATCACTCACCCTTGCCGCCAGGGGCCGACGCTTGGCAATGGCGAGGAGGGCATAATGGGCGCCAACCGTAGTGATGATGTCAATGAGATCGGCATCTGAGAGCAGCGGAGAGTATTCAAGGATCGGTGCGCTCACACACTCAACATCGTGGGCCAGATTGCGGATCAGCGCGTAGGGCACGCACGTCAGCGACTTGATACCCTCGGCCAGAATCGTCCGGATGCGAGGCAGTTCATCATCCGCGAGGCATTGCAATGTCTCGAGGGTCAGCTGACGCACCGCTTCGTTTGCCTCATCCGTCAGGCCCGGAAGCAGGCGGGCAATCTTGCGGGCCAGTTCGGCGCGCACCTCTTCGTCGCGCGAATGGGCCAGATAGGCATTGGTTTCGGCGAGAGCAGAGGGATTGGCCGCCACAGCGCGCTGGGCGGCAAGCGAGCCTTCCTCAGCGAGAAAGGCAAGGACGCGCGGGTCGGCATCGGGATTTTGGGCAAGCGTCTGACGCAGCTCTTCGCCGCGCTGCTCAATCAGACGCAGGACATCGTCACGGCTCAAAAAGCCCTTGGGGACAGATTTGGTCGCAGTCACACAAGCCTTCCTCGCCTCGCCGCGATCATGTTGCGGCCAGCTCCTTAACAGGGTGCCAACAGAGTTGGTTAGCGAAGGCTTGATGCCCGTGCTTGAAAGGCACGCGACGATGGCCCATGTTGCCGGCCATGTCCCTACCGAAAGCCAGTCTGTCCGGCATCGAAAGCTGGGTCTTTGACCTGGACCACACGCTTTATCGTGTGGACCAGGCCACCCATGCGGCGATGAGCGAGCGCATCTGTCTTTACCTCCAGCGCACTCTCGACCTGCCGCGTGATCGCGCCTTTGTCCTGCAAAAGCGCTATCTTGAGCTTTACGGCTCGACCTTTGCCGGCCTCTTGCGCCATCATGCGATCGATCGCGACTCCTACCACACCTTTGTCAACGATCTTGACCTGCTGGGCCTGAAAGAGTCCCCGGAACTTCATGCAGCCATTGCCGGCCTCAAGGGCCGGCGGATCATCTTCACCAACAACTGTGGCCACTATGCAGCGCAGGTGCTTGAGCGCATCGGCATCGCCGATCTCTTCGCTGACATCATCGATGCGAGGATCCTGGGCGAGACGCCCAAACCCAATCCCAGCGCCTATCGGCACATTGCCAGCCCGCCCGATGCCACGGCCTTCTTCGACGATAGCCTGCGCAATCTGAAGCCTGCCCATGAACTTGGCATGACGACCATCTGGTGCCGAACCGGTCCGCAGGGACAAGCCGAACCGCTTGCCGCACGGCCAGCGCACGTGCATTACGAGACTGATGACCTTACCCAATTTTTGCTCAATATCAGGATTGCCCGATGACTGCGCAACTCAAACGTCTCATAGAAGAAGCCTGGGCCGACCGCGACAGCCTGTCGTCCGCCACCAAGGGAGCGGTGCGCGATGCCGTCGAAGCTGCACTCGACGGGCTTGACCGCGGCCACTACCGGGTAGCGGTCAAGGAGGATGGCATCTGGCGGGTGGAGCAATGGCTCAAACAGGCCGTACTGCTCTCCTTTCGTTTTTACGACATGAAACCGATCAGCGGCGGAGCTGGGGGGGCTCCGTGGTGGGACAAAGTGGATTCCAAGTTTCTCAACTGGGATCCGTCACGTTTCGCTGAAGCCGGTCTGCGCGCGGTCCCCGGCGCCATCGTGCGGCGTTCGGCCTTTATCGGCAAAGGCTGCGTACTGATGCCAAGTTTCGTCAATCTCGGCGCCCACATCGGGCCAGATACGATGGTGGATACCTGGGCGACGGTGGGCTCCTGCGCCCAGATCGGAGCGCGCTGCCATCTTTCAGGCGGCGTCGGCATCGGTGGTGTGCTGGAACCATTGCAGGCCAACCCCGTCATTATCGAGGACAATTGTTTTATCGGCGCCCGCTCGGAGGTCGCTGAAGGGGTCATTGTCGGCGAAGGCTCGGTATTGTCGATGGGCGTCTATCTGGGCCAGTCAACCAAGATCATCGACCGGCAGAGCGGCGAGGTTTTCTATGGCAAGGTACCGCCTTATTCCGTCGTGGTAGCCGGAAGCCATGGCGGCGGCGATGGCAAACCCGCGTTATACTGTGCGGTGATTGTCAAACGGGTAGACGCGCGTACCCGGCAGAAGACCTCGATCAACGAGCTGCTGCGCGCCTAGGCGGCGCGCAGGCGCGCCGCGTAGCCACTCAAGGTTGCCGCCACATCCGGCAGCAGCTGATCCCAGTCGCCGAAGTTCTGCGGATGGAATACTGGCGCAGCTCGGTACCAGGGGTAACACGACGTCCCCAGCTGCGGCCAGGTCCGGCCAGCAGTCAGAATCCAGGTTTCCGTACCAGTACTGGCGGCTATAGCAGCTGCGGCAGTTGGGGCAGAAATTACCAGGTCGAGAGCAGCGGAGAGGGCCGCAGTGCCATCGATGTCGTTCTTGAGATCGAGGCCTTCGATGCGGTGGATCGGAATGGCGTAGCGGGCACAGACCTCATCGAGCTCAGCATCGCAATCGCCATACTGCAGATTGACGAACTGCACCCCCGGGGTGCGCAGGATGGGTTCCCACTGGGCGAGCGCGCTGAAATATTTTTTGCGTTTGATGTCCTGCATCATCGACCGCCAGCAGATCCCGACAAAGGGACCAGGGCCGAACCCAAGAAGGCGCGCACGTAGCTGCGCTACCCGTGCCGGCTCGGGCATGAGAAATGCGAGCTTGGGAAAGTCCTCTATCTGCTTGCGGATGAACGGCACAGCCGAGGCCATCGGCACATAAAAATCGGGCCGCTGATCGTCAGTCGCGAAGGGGATAAAGCGGAATTCCCTGCGCTCGTCCCCCACATATTTGCGGTCTTCATAAGCTCCCACGCTCGCTTTGGGGAAGGAGCGCTGGACGAGAGGGACAAGACGCGAATCGACGGCGATCTGCAGCTGACCGGTGCGGCCAAGAGCGCGATTGAGATCCGGGAGCACCGACGCAAACATGATCTCGTCGCCCAGGCCCTGTTCACCGATGACAAGAAGGCGTTTGCCCTCGAGCCCTTCACCTTGCCATTGCGGCGCGTCGACCATATAGCGCACATAGTCCCTGAACCTGGGATCGTTGCGGACCTCGTATTCGCGGAAACCTTCTTCAACCCGCCCCATGCCGATGAGGCAGATGCTGCGCGAATGACGTCCTTCCAAAAGTTCGATCTCATCAACGCCCCGCGCCAGAGCCTCGTCATAGGCCTCAAGCGAGTCTTCGAGCTGACCCAGGTGGGACAGGGCAAAGGCAAGATTGTGCCAGGGCCGCGAATATCCTGGGTCCAGAGCGATGGCTTCCTTGTAAAACACCAGCGCTTCCTCGGCACGGCCCTGCTCGGACAGCACCGTCGCCAGTGAATTCCACAGCGCCGCCTGTTGCGGCATGCGGAAGATCGCGGCGCGCAGAACTTCAATGGCCTGGGGAACGTCCCCAAGGTCACAGAGGACGCTCCCCAGATTGTTGTAGCCGAGGGGAGAGTCGGGACAGCGCGCAATGTACTGCGCGAACATGTCGGCGGCGGCGGTGTACATCTTCAGACCCCAGGCCGTCAGGCCCAGATTGAGCAAAAGATCGCTGTCATCCGGATCAAGGGCAAAGGCCTGCTCGTAGGTGACGAGTGCCTTGTGCAGATGGCCCATCTTCTCGAGCGCAAGCGCAAGCATATGGAATCCTGCCCCATAGGTGGGATCGGCCTCGGTGGCACGTAGCGCCAGCTTGGCAGTCCGGGCGACGTCGCCGCGCCGCCACTGCTTGATCGCGCGGCGTACCAGATCGGTCGCCTTGGCGCGATCGGTCACCTCTGCTTCAACCTGTTCGCCAGCTTCCATGCGCGCGAGTGCGGCATCTGCGGCGCCCATGCCGGTCATCGTATCAAGACCAGTACGACCAAGTGCCATGTACGGACTCCTCTAATCTGCCCCTATCAAACCCCATCATGCTTAAGCGATGGTGAAGACCGTGAATTCAGATACGAGGAGTTTTTTAACGAAGTAGGGCTAGGGTCGACCCGCGTACGAGGACGGGATCGACGTCGCAACAGCGCAAAAAGGAACGTTGGCAATGCCACTCAAGCTGTCGTTAAAACCCGGCGAGAAATTCGTGCTTAACGGCGCGGTACTCACCAATGGGGACAAGCGGACCAGCCTTGTCCTGCAGAACAAGGCCTGCATCCTGCGCGAACGGGACATCATGCAACCCGAGGACGCGAACACACCAGCGCGCCGGATCTATTTTCCGATCATGATGATGTACCTCGATGGCGAGGAGGCGGAAAATTATTACAACGATTTTGCGCTGCGCATGACCGAGTTCATGAGCGCGATCCGCTCGCGCGCTGCGCTGGCGGTCTGTGTCGACATCAGCCGCGAAGTCATGGCTGGCGGCTATTACCGTGCCCTGATGCAGTGCAAGAAGCTTTTTGAGTTCGAACGGGAGCGTTTGAGTTATGAGCCATCACGCCTATCAGCGAACGCAGCGCATTACTGAAGATCCCCGAACCGCTGAATATAGGCTGTTCGGACAGGTCACAGGTGCGCTGCTTGAGGCCAAGGCCAAGAATGTAAGGGGCGGCCCGCTGGCAGAGGCCGTCGACTGGAACCGGCGTCTGTGGGGCTCACTGGCTGCTGATTGCCTGGATGACCGCAATCGCCTTCCGCCACAGCTGCGGGCCCATATTGTCTCTTTGTCCCTCTGGGTCACACGATATTCGAAAGACGTGGTGCGTCGGGGCGCCTCGATGGATCCGCTGATCGAGGTTAATCGTACGATCATGCAAGGACTACAGGGCCAGGCCTGAGCACTCCTGGAACTCCCTTGCCCTGGGCCGGCCCTGCGCCGGCCCTTTTTTCATGCGGGCCATTGCCAGCCCCCCCGCGGATACTCGGGGTGGGACCGAAGGGGCCGTGCTTTACGCCCACCGCCCTGGCTGGCATGCTCATGGCAGCGACGCCTGAGAGCAGCGCAGCTTGCCGGCTGCGGCGTCAAAGGGGACTGGAGCGCTGCCGTGGCAGCGTCCAGAAACGGGGGGAAGGCATGACCATGCTGATTGCGGCTGCGGCCGTATTTGTTATCACCCATCTTGCGATTGCCGGCACGGGACTGCGCGGTGCACTGGTGCGGGTGCTGGGTGAAGGCGGCTACATGCTGGCCTTTTCCACGATTTCGGTGGGAAGCCTCGTATGGCTGGCCTATTCCTACAACGTGGCACAGTCAGGGGGGGCAGACCCCCAGTGGTGGCAGAGCGGCCGGGGCCTTCACGATTCGGGCATCTTGATCATCGGCCTCGCTTTTTTTCTGGGTGTGCAGGGCCTGCTCAGCGCCAATCCGACCAGCGTTGCCCAGGACAAGGCCGCCCGCGATCCGGCGGTGGTACAGGGCGTGCTGCGCATCACCCGCCATCCTTTCCTGTGGGCTGTCGTGCTGTGGTCGGCCTTCCATCTTGCCGTCAACGGTGATGCAGCCTCGGTGATCTTCTTTGCTGCCTTCCTCGTGCTCAGCCTTCTGGGCACCTGGTCGATTGATACCAAGCGGCGGCGCGCACTGGGACCGGCCTGGGAGGAGTTTGCCAGGCAGACCTCAAGCATTCCCTTTGCCGCGGTGCTGGCTGGCAGGGCCAAGCTCAATATTGCCGAAAGCTTTGGCTGGCGCTTCTGGGCCGCCATGGCGGTCTTCGTTGCGGTGCTGTTCGCCCATCTCTGGCTCTTCGGCGTTTCGCCCTTTCCAGGAGGCTGGCGGCCATATTAGCCCGTGGGAGGTGACGGTCCGCGCTCCGCGCGTGAAACCTTGGCGGCGCTGAGAGAACCTTAAGCCTTTTGTGCCACAAGAAGGGCATGAGCGCCGACACAACGCCTGTCGATCTGAGCCATCTGAACCGTTATACGGGTGGCAATGTGGCGCTCAATCGCGAGATCCTGGCGCTGTTCAGTAGCCAGGCCGAGGAGCTATTCGCGCGGCTGCGCAAGGCCAGTCAGGACGACGATGCCAAAAGCTGGCGCGAGCAGGCGCATGCGATCAAGGGCGGCGCGCGCGGCATCGGCGCCTTCGGCCTGGGCGAACTTGCTGCCACTCTCGAAAAGCAGGGCCCCCGAGGCTATGGCGCCAGCCGGGGACTTAAAGCCCTGGATGATGAAATGCGGCTTGTTGCCGACTTTATCGCGCTCTACAGCCGCGGCTAGGGTGCCGCGCGCGGTCTTTGATTCTCGCCGTCAGTTGGATATAGGCCTGCCTGGCTGTGCTGAGCTTAATCGTGGCGTTGCGGCTGGAACAAATTCTACATATAATGCCGCACAATTGAAGATTCATACAAGAAGAAAGTGTAAAATAGCATGAGCAGTCCAATCGAAACCGACGTAGCCATCATCGGCGCGGGCCCGATCGGGCTCTTTGCCGTGTTCGAGTTGGGGCTTCTCGACCTCAAATGTCACCTCGTCGACATTCTTGACCGTCCGGGCGGACAGTGCACCGAGCTCTATCCGGAAAAGCCGATCTACGACATTCCGGGACTGCCCATCGTCACCGGCCAGGAACTGACCGACCGGCTTTTGGAACAGATCAAGCCGTTTGGGGCCACGTTCCATTTCAATGAAATGGCAAGCGCGCTGAAGCGCCTGGACGACGGCCGCTGGCAGCTGTCGACCGACGCCGGCACCGAAATCATCGCCCGCGCCATCGTCATCGCCGCCGGTGGCGGCAGCTTTGTGCCCAAGCGCCCACCGATTGCCGGCATCGATGCCTATGAAGGCAAATCCGTGTTCTACGCCGTACGCAAGATGGAGGAATTCCGTGATCGCGACGTGCTCATCGCCGGCGGCGGCGATTCCGCACTCGACTGGACACTAAACCTTGCCCCGCTCGCACGTTCTCTGACGCTGATCCATCACCGTGACGGCTTTCGCGCCGCCCAGCACAGTGTCAATCAGATGCGTGAGCTTGTGGCACAGGGCAAAATCAACTTTCACGTCGCCAGCGTAAAGGCGCTGCATGGAGAGGGTGGCAAACTTGAAGCGGTCAGTCTCGCGGGGGCTGACAAGTCGGAATGGCGCCATGCCTGCGACCGCTTCCTGCCGTTCTTCGGCCTCACCATGAAGCTTGGCCCGATCGCTGATTTCGGACTCAATCTGCATGAGAATCTGATCGCCGTGGATACGGCGAAATTCGAGAGCGAAGTGCCAGGCCTGTTTGCCATCGGTGACATCAATACCTATCCCGGCAAGCTCAAGCTCATTCTTTCAGGCTTCCATGAGGCCGCATTGATGGCGCAGGCAGCCTTTCACGTCTGCCGGCCCAATGAAAAACTACGCTTTCAGTACACGACCTCATCCTCAAACCTGCAAAAGAAGCTCGGCGTCGCCTGACGCCGCTCTGTGAGAGAGCCATGAAAATCATCGCCACCGACCGCTCCGGCGTGTCGAGAGAAATTGAAGGTCGCGACGGCTGGACCTTGATGGAAATGCTGCGCGACGCGGGCCTTCCCATTACAGCCGAGTGCGGCGGCGCCTGCGCCTGCGCGACCTGCCATGTCTATGTCGAAGAGGGCTGGTACGAGAAGCTGGTGCCCAAATCCGATGCCGAGACCGATATGCTGGATATGGCTCTTGCGGTGCAGGATAATTCGCGGCTGGCCTGCCAGATTACCTGTTCCGACGCCCTCGATGGCATCAAGGTCACCCTCGCTCCGGAGTGAGCCCCTCCCTCCAGGTGGCCCTGATGGCCAGGCTGGATGAGGGAGGTGCCGGCGGCCCGCCCGTGCCACGCCAGCCAGGCGCGGTGCCGCCGTTTTCTGTCCGCGGTGAGGCCCCCGCAAACGCGGCAAAAGATCCCAGCTGGGGGCTTCGCCCAAGCCCCCAAGGCGGGCTATATGGGCATGCCGGCAGCCTCGCGCCACCTGGTACGGCGATAGCAACCGCCTCGGATTTGCCAGCTGCGTGACAACGGCCAGCCGGCAGCTCCCGGGGCCCTCGCCGTTCGGGCGCGCTGGTCATCAGCTGGCGGTGAGCCGCGGAGCATTCATGAGTGGCCTTAAGGCCTTGCAGACCGAACCACCTCCACCTCCCAGCCGCGCCCGTTCGGCCGAGCGGGCAGCTGCGGCCGGCCTTTTGGTACTGCTTCTCCACGCGCTAGTGCTCTGGATCATACTCGAGTCCTTCTACAAGCCATCCGCCGAAACTCCCCACTACCACGAGACAGCGATCACCCTGTGGCTGACCAAGCCCAAGGTCCGCGCCCCGTCAGCGCCGGTTCCGGTGCTGCGCCCGAAAAAGAAAAAGCGGAAGCCAGTCCCCTATGAGAGCTATCCGGTTCCAAATGCGCAAGGCTTCGCCGTTCCACCCCCACCGCCCACGGCACCATTGACGGGCGAGGATTACAACGGCCTCAGGGCGCTGGGCGAATATCTCTATAATTGCAGCGAGATGAATTATGGCTACCTGACGCCTCTCGATCGTCTGCATTGCCAGTTCGACCTGTGGAACCTGCCGCCCGTAAATCCGGGCAAGGGCCTGCGCCTGGGCAAACCGCCCAACAGCGTCTGGGAGCAGGAACGCCAGAAGCAGAAGGCTCCGCCCCGCAAGTTCACCCGCCCCTGTCGCCCCAACAGTCCCAATTCCAATCTCGGACTGCCTTGCTACAATCTTGCCCATTAGCGAGACTGAGAGACTGAGGGGACACTCGGAGACCAACACATGGGGTTCTACGCGCGCCATATCCTGCCTGCGCTGCTCGACCGGGCGATGTCGACCAAGCCCATCCGCTATCAGCGTCGCAAGGTGGTGCCACGCGCTGAGGGCCGGGTGCTCGAAATCGGCTTTGGCGCAGGCCACAACCTGCCCTTTTACGATGCGAGCAAGGTCACACAGCTATGGGCGCTGGAGCCTTCGGCCGAGATGCGGGCCCGCAGCAAGGAGCGACTTGCGCAACAGTCGTTGCCGGTCGAATTCCTTGATCTGCCGGGCGAACAGATTCCGCTTGAGGACAAAAGCGTCGACACCATACTCATCACCTATACGCTGTGCACGATCGGCGACGTAGCGGCTGCGCTGCAGCAGATGCGCCGGGTCCTGAAGCCCGAGGGCGTGATGCTGTTCTGCGAGCATGGCAAGGCGCCCGACGCAACCGCCTATCGCTGGCAGCAACGCCTTGAACCGATGTGGCGACGCATCGGTGGCGGCTGTCATCTTACGCGCGCCGTACCTGAACTCATTGAGGCTGGCGGCTTTCATATCGCCGAGATGGAAACAATGTACCTGCCCGGTACGCCGCACTTTGCCGGCTTCAATTACTGGGGCACGGCAAAGCCGCGCTAGCGCCCGCGCCTGCAACACGGCCAGCGGCAGCAGGGACGGATTCGCGCTCGACGGGTGAGGGGCAGGGCTCGTACTATAGTGCGGGGCGCGCCCGCGCCTCATGGTCTTTCAACCCGGTGGCAGGATTGCCGTGACCGCAGCACGCAATGCCCAGCGAGCGCTGACCCGCGGCGTCGCCGCCCTCGACGCCGGACGGCCGGCACAAGCGCTTGCACATCTGCGCACGGCGCTTGACCTGGCGCCACAAAATGCCGGTGCAGTCAGCTTCATGGGCTGCGCTCTGACCCGCCTGGGGCGGCCGGCAGAGGCTGCCCCCTTTGTTCTGGGAGCCGTGCGCGCCGCCCCGGACGAGCCACAGTGGCGCCTGCACCTCGGCGAGTGGCTCCTGGCGCAAAACCGCGCCGGCGAGGCCGAACGGGACGTTCTCGAGCTGCTGCGACACCACCCACAAAATGCCAAGGCCTGGGAACAGCTCGGCGATGCACGGGCGGCGCAGGAAAAGATGACCGCAGCGCGCGACGCCTATCAGCGGGCCCTGAGCCTGTCAGAGCATGATCCGCTCGTAACCATCAAGCTGGCCCGCATCCGCGCTGCAACGGGCGACATCGCCGGAGCCTGGGCCCTGATCGGAACAGTTCGCGGTGACACCAGTGAAGCCTTCTGGCGCCTGAAAGCAGATCTGCTGGTTGTCGAACGCAACTGGCCGGCGCTGCGGACGCACGCCCAGGCCTGGCGCAAAGCCCAGCCGAAAAGCCCGGCCGCAATGCGCATGGAAGCGGCAGCCGCATTCGAACTGGGCGACTTCAAGCTGGCCCGTAGCGCCACGCGCAAGATGCTCTCCTTGGGTACGACCAGCAGCACCGACTGGGCGGCGTACGGTCAGATCTGCCTCCAGATCAATGATTTTGCTGAGGCGGAACGGGCGTTTGCCCACGCCGCCAAGTTGTCGCCGGACGATCCGGCACTGCTCGCCGGCAGGGCACGGCTCCTGACTTTTCAGGGCCGCCTCGACGACGCGGAGGCAGCCTGTCGGGCCGCCCTGGCCCGCGATCCCAACCGCGCTGACACCTATTGGCTGCTGGCACTTTTGACGCGCGGACGCTTTCAGCACCAGGAACTCGACGCGTTACGCCGCCTCACGCAGCAGAGCACCGGCACCCCTGATGACCGCGCCATGGCAGGCCTCGCGCTGGGCCACGGGCTGGAGGCGACTGGCGACATCAAAGGTGCCTGCGCCGCCTATGACAGCGCGCATGCGCAAAAGCGCGAAATCGCCCGCCGCGAGGGCTATGGCTACAATGCGGCAGAAAGCGAAGCCCGCTTCGCACGCATTCGGGAGCTGTTCGCTTTCCCTCCCGCCGAACGCGCCCCCGTCAGGGGCCCGCAGCCAATCTTCATCTTCGGCATGCCCCGCTCAGGCACGACCCTGACCGACGCCGTTCTTGCCGGCCATCCCCTGGTGCAGGACTGTGGTGAACGCGTCGTGCTCGAGATGCGCTTGAACGAAATCTTGCGCCGGAAGGAGCTGAAACTGCCTCCGCTTGCCGAGCTTGAACAGTGGGCGAAGGATTATCTTGCCGACATCACCCTGCGCCCAGGTACTGCCTACGTCATCGACAAGAACCCGCTCAATTTTCAGGCCGCCGGCCTCATCGCGCAGATGTTTCCCAATGCCATCATGATTCACCTTCGGCGCAATCCACTGGAGGTGGGGCTCTCCATCTGGCGGCACGAATTCAGCAAGGGCTGGACCTTCACCACCAGTCTTGCCGACATCGGCCATTTCTATGGGCAATATGCAAAACTGGCGGCGCACTGGCAGCACGTCCTTGGTTCGCGACTGGTGACGCTGCAATATGAGGCCTTCGCGGCCAATTTCACCCACGCAGCACCTGAGCTCTTGGCCCGCATCGGCCTTGATTGGCACGAGGCCTGCGGAGACTTTTCGCGACCCCGCCCGCCGATCGCGACGCTGACCGCCGTCCAGGTGCGCGATAAAGTCAGGCCGGCCGCGCCGCGCGCGCCACGTTTCGGAGCCTATCTCGAGCCTTTGCGGACCGCGCTACTGGCGGCCAATGTCGATCTTGACACCGGAGCCTGGCTGGGCGGCGAAAGCCGCACCAGCGAGGACCATGACCACGGGCACCACATGGGTTGAGCCCCGGGCCCACTGGACTTGCATTGCCGCCTAGCTCCGCGCCCGGTTCTGCACCAGGTCATAGGGCCCGCCCTTGGCAATGGCGCGCCCATAGGCCGGCCGGCCCTGCATGCGGGAGCGATAGGCGCGCAGCAACGGATAACTCTCAAGAACGTCTCCGGCGGCCTCGAGCACAAACAGCAACTGGATATCGGCACCAGTCAGTTCGTCACCGACAAAATAGCTGCGCCCCTTCAGTGCGTTCTCCATATAGCCGAAATGATTGGCGATCTCGCTGTCGATGCGCGGACGCAAGGGAGCGGCGCCATCGCCCAGCGTGCCGGCATAAAGGGCCAGCATCAAAGGCAGCATGGCCGAGCCTTCGGCATAATGCATCCACTCGACATACTTCCAGTAATCGGCAGTACCGTGCGCCGGTTTGAACCTGCCCTTGCCATAGACATCGATCAGGTACTCAACAATAGCGCCGGATTCGGCAATCCGCGTCGCTCCATCCTCCATCACCGGAGACTTGCCGAGCGGATGCACCTGCTTGAGTTCAGGTGGCGCCAGTGGCACCGGGCTCTGGCGCTGATAGCGGATGATCTCGTAGGCAACGCCCAGCTCTTCTGCCAGCCACAGGATACGCTGTGACCGTGAATTATTGAGATGATGGATCTTGATCACCCTATGCTCCTGTTCCGTTGCGGGCAGGCCGCCACATCGGCCAAAGCGTTGGACCATCCGGAATCTTGATTTCTCCGGTCACTTCGAAGCCAAAGCTGCGATAGATGGGGATGTTGGTTTCCTTCGATGATTCGAGATACGCCGGCAGCTTCTGGGCATCGACCATCGCCAGCCGCCGACGCATCAACCGCCCGGCAAAACCCTTGCCCTGGTGCGGCGGATCGGTGCCGATGACCTGCAGATACCAGTGCGGCTCCTTGGGATGCAGCCGCTCGACGACATCCATGGTCGCCATTACCCGCAGCGCCCCGGTACCGAACACCCCCAAGAGCTCAGGCCCATGAACGATGTATTGCCACCAGTGAACATGCCATTGGCCAGGCGGGCGCCACAGCGATGCCGCTTCATAGCCTTCCGTGACGTCACATGAACCAAGCGGCTGCGCCAGCTTGAACAGCAGGCGGAAAAGACGCGGCATCACCACCGGACGGGTGCGTGGATCTGCCAGCAGGTGGCACATCATCGGATCATCATGGAACGCCCGCGCCAAGGACGCCGACAGCGCCGGACTGTCAGACGCCACCGCCTCGCGGGCTCCTGCCGTGTTCATGTCGCTCGCCATCAACGCTCCTGCCCGCCTGTTCCCGGCCCACCACGAGCCCGGTATTCAAATGCTAGTTGAGGGCGCTACACAACAAAAGCCCCTGCCATCCCCTGCCCCCCGGCTCAAGACTAGCGATTGAGCTCACGCATCGCCTTGTCGAGACCGTCCAGGGTCAGCGGGAACATGCGATCGGAAATAATCTGCCGGACAAGACCGATCGACGGGGTATACTCCCAGTGCTTCTCCGCCACCGGATTGAGCCACACCAGATGCGGATAGATCTGGGCGCAGCGGTCAAGCCAGACCGCGCCAGGTTCTTCGTTCCAGTGTTCAACCGAGCCGCCCGGGTAGGTCAGCTCATAGGGACTCATCGTTGCGTCACCGACGAAGATGACCTTGTAGTCATGAGGAAACTTGTGCAGCACATCGAAGGTGGGGGTCTTCTCATTGTGGCGACGCCGGTTGTCCTTCCACACCGATTCATAAAGGCAATTGTGGAAGTAGAAGAACTCCATGTGCTTGAACTCGGTGCGGGCCGCGGAAAACAGCTCCTCGCAGAGTTTGATATAGGCGTCCATCGAGCCACCGATATCAAAAAAGATCAGGACCTTGACGGTATTGTGCCGCTCCGGCACCAGCTTCAGGTCGAGATAGCCTTTGTTGGCGGTATTGCGGATGGTATCAGGCAGATCCAGTTCGGTTTCGGCGCCCTGCCGGGCCCATTTGCGCAGCCGGCGCAATGCCACCTTGATATTGCGGGTGCCCAGTTCGATGGAATCATCAAGATTCTTGTACTCGCGCTTGTCCCAGACTTTGACCGCCTTACCCTGACGTGACTTGTCCTGACCGATCCGGATCCCTTCGGGATTATATCCCGAATTGCCAAAGGGCGAGGTCCCGCCGGAGCCAATCCATTTGTTGCCGCCCTCATGGCGGGATTTCTGCTCTGCAAGACGCTCCTTGAGCGTCTCCATCAGCTTGTCCCACCCCCCCAGGGCCTCGATCTGCTTCTTTTCCTCTTCCGTGAGGAATTTCTCCGTCAGCGCCTTCAGCCATTCTTCCGGAATCTGCGCGATTTCACTGGCATCAAGGTTCTCAAGCCCCTTGAAGACATGGCCAAATACCCGGTCAAACTTGTCGAGGTTGCGTTCATCCTTGACCAGCGCGGCACGTGACAGGACATAGAACTCATCGACCTTAAGATCGATCACGCCACGCTCGAGCGCCTCCATCAGCGCCAGATATTCCTTGAGCGTCACCGGCACCTTGGCTGAACGCAATTCCTCGAAGAACTGAAAGAACATGACAGGCAACCCTCATGGCAATGCGCGTTTTAGCGGGCCTAGCTGCGATCCTCGGCGCGGACCATTGCACTCCTGACGCTCATTGTCCGGCAGGCGATGCGCCTGCGGCCTGACGTGGCTGAAGAGTGGCAAGGCCAGGACCATAAACCCAGTTCAAAAAAACCGTCTTGGTGGCATCATCCCGTGGCGATGCATATTCACTGATCACCTCCACGACCCAGCCTAGAACCGGCGCACTCGCATAACTGACACGATAATGCAGGTTCTCCAAATGGGAGGTTTCATAGGTACGGGTGAACACGTGCAGCGGCCCGCTGGCGCTATGGAAGGAACGGGACTTCTGGGCAACAACCCTGCCGCCGCTGCCGGCTTCCTGGGAAAACTGACCGGCAAGCAGGCTTGGTCCGTCAAACTTACCCGCAAGCGGCAGAATGCGCACGGTACCGTAAATTCCATCGAGCGCGTAATAACTGCAGAAGACCCGTTTGCGGCTCATTCCACTCTGCCCTGCCGCATCGCGGATATAAGGACCGACGCGATCCGGACAGACAAAGCCCGAGGCCCGCGCGATGCGCCCGTCATGAGGACCATCACGGAACGCTCCAAGTGCATCTGTTGCGCCATGCGCATTGGCAAAAGCGCCGCCTACGAGCGCCAGACCCAAGACTGCAATGCGCCGTCTGACCATTACGATCGGCTCTCGCGCCGGGCGAGGAACGCCAGACGCTCGAACAGGTGCACATCCTGCTCATTTTTGAGGAGCGCACCATGCAGCGGTGGAATCAGCCGCGTTGGATCTTTTTCTTTCAGCGCTTCCGGCGGCACATCTTCGTTCAACAGCAGCTTGAGCCAGTCCAGCAATTCGCTGGTCGACGGCTTTTTCTTGAGACCGGGAACGTCGCGGATCTGATAAAAGACGTTGAGAGCTTCCGACACCAGTTTCTGCTTGATATCGGGATAATGTACATCGACGATCTGCTGCATCGTCTCGCGATCGGGAAACTTGATGTAGTGGAAGAAGCAGCGACGCAGGAAGGCGTCCGGCAGTTCCTTCTCGTTGTTGGAGGTGATGAGAATGATCGGCCGCTGCCGCGCCTTGATGGTCTCGCCCGTTTCGTAGACGAAGAATTCCATGCGATCCAGTTCAAGCAGAAGATCATTGGGAAATTCGATGTCCGCCTTGTCGATCTCGTCGATCAGTAGAACTGGACGGGCTTTGCTCTCGAACGCCTCCCAGAGCTTGCCCTGCTTGATATAGTTCTTGACGTCCTTGACCCGCGGGTCGCCGAGCTGGGAATCGCGCAGACGCGTCACTGCGTCATATTCGTAAAGGCCCTGCTGCGCCTTGGTGGTGGACTTGACATGCCAGGTGATGAGCGGCGCCGCGAGCGCATCGGCCACTTCATAGGCGAGCTGGGTCTTACCGGTTCCCGGTTCCCCCTTGATCAGAAGCGGGCGCTCCAATGTGATCGCCGCGTTGACGGCGATCCTGAGGTCGTCCGTGGCAACATATTTATCGGTACCTTGAAATCGCTGGGCGCTCATGCCGTGATCCTTTGAAATAGCGGTATGGCAAGCCTAGGTGCCCGGGAGGGAGCGCGCAAGGGAGGTGCCGGCGCGAAGGCGCAGCTGGCTGCGGATTTCCTCCGCCGCATGCCCCTCCGCCCGCAATGCCTTAAGGGTTGCGTCATGGTCACGCTTGGAAAACTTGCGCCCCTCAGCATCGCGCACAAGGTCATGATGGAGATAGGCTGGCGTCGGCAGATCCAGGAGCGCCTGCAGCAGACGCTGCACGTGCGTAGCACCGAAAAGATCCTGTCCCCGGGTCACAAGGCTGACGCTCTGGGCCGCGTCATCCACAACCACCGCCAAATGATACGAAGCCGCCCGATCGCGGCTGGCCAGAACGATATCGCCAAGACGCATCGGCTCTGCGGTGATGCAGCCATGTTCGTCCAAGGGACCGCGTCCCCGTTCCTCAAACGCAAGCGTACCGCTCTGGCAGACCGCTTTCGCGACATCAAGGCGCAAGGCATAGGCTTCGGCACGCATGCGCAAGGAGGCCTCCTGCGGAGACAGGCCACGACAGGTTCCCGGGTAGACGGGGCCGTCCGGACCATGAGGCGCGGACAAACTCCGCGCGACCTCCTGCGCAATGTCCTTGCGCGAACAGAAGCAGGGATAAACCAGCCCAAGCGCGTCCAGACGCAGGATCGCGGCGTGATAGCTCGAAAGGCGTTCGGATTGACGGCGCACCGGGCCATCCCAGCAAAGCCCGAGCCAGCCCAGGTCCTCATAGATCGCGCGCTCAAATTCCGGCCGGCAGCGCGTGGCATCGATGTCCTCGATGCGCAGCAGGAACTGACCACCATGCGCACGCGCCACATCATGGGCAATCACTGCAGCGTAAGCCGAACCAAGATGCAGAAAGCCAGTTGGAGAGGGCGCAAAGCGAGTGACAAGCATAGCGCGATCCTAAAGGCTCCAGGTCTGCGGCGTCACCTGGTTCCAGGACGGCATGGCCCCCTGCCCCCGCGCCAGACCTGCCGCTACGACAGCACGGGTGACCGGGGTCGCGGCGGGACCACCGCTGGCGTCGCCGCACGACGCGCCAGGACGCAAGTGTCGCAGCACCGTCATCGCGAATCGGCTAGACTGTGCGGCGCTTGGCTTTGTGCCGCGTTGTGCGTAAGGTTTCGCGTGTCAGCGAAGGAGACCACGTCTTCAACAGGAGCGTCGTGTGCTAGCGAGCGAGCGTATGCCGGATAATTGTCCGGCGCTGGTACTTAACGCGGATCATCGCCCGCTCAGCTATTTTCCGCTGTCGCTGTGGTCGTGGCAGGATGCCATCAAGGCGGTGTGTCTGGACCGCGTCAATATCCTCGCCGAGTACGAGCGTGCCGTCCACTCTCCCAGCTTCACCATGAAGCTGCCTTCCGTGGTATCGCTCAAGACCTATGTCAAACCTGCTCGCCACCCGGCCTTCACCCGCTTCAACGTGTTTTTGCGCGACCGCTTTCAATGCCAGTATTGCGGCGACCATGAGGATTTGACCTTCGACCACGTCGTGCCGCGCAGCCTGGGCGGACGCACGACCTGGGAAAACGTGGTGACAGCCTGCGCGCCCTGCAATCTGAAAAAGGGCGGGCGCACCCCCCGACAGGCCGAGATGATGCCGCGCAACTGGCCGCACAAGCCCAATGTCAACGAATTGCGCAACAATGGCCGCCGTTTCCCGCCCAATTTCCTGCATGAAAGCTGGGTCGACTATCTCTACTGGGACAGCGAACTCGAACCCTAGCCCGCCTTTTGGCTCGCCCCTCCAGGCCACAGCACGGGCGGGCAGCCCGGCATCACAGGCGCTCGGACAGCGCGATGGCAAGGCGGCAGCCGGCCACGATCGTTGCGCGCAAAATTCCATAAAAAGGTGCTCTTTCGGCGCCCTGGGCCAGCGCCTCGGCGCGATGGGAGAGTTCGTCGCTGCGAAACTCGGCGACCGCGTCACGGACCTCGCCCGCTTCAAGACGGTCCAGCTGGCGCCCATAATGGCCATCGATGACTTCTTCGACGGCAGCTGTGCAGGCCATCGCGGCCTCCGTACCGAGTAGCGCCGTGCCGGCTCCCAGGGCGTAACCGGCAGCCCACCACAGCGGACGCAGCAGGGTCGGTCGCACCCCATGACGCGGCAACAGTTCGTCGAACCGGGCCAGATGCTGCTTCTCGCCCTCCGCCATCCTGCGGATGGCGGCCAGCGGCCTTGCGGCAGTGCGCCGGGTGCCCAGGATATCGATCTGGCCCTGGTAGATGCGCACCGCGCCGTATTCGCCAGCATGATCAACCCGCAGGATCGACTTTAGATCGGCACCGGCCGTTGTGCCCGGGGCAGGGGGTCGGGGTTTGCGGGCCATCAGCGTCCCCCCCCCTTTGTGCCGAGCGCCCAAAGCCCGAGGGCCGCCGCAGCCAAGGAAATCAGGGCATTGTAGCCGGCCAGGGAAATCCCAAACAGCCGCCAGGCGGCGACATCGCAGAGCGGGCCGCTGGCATTGAGGTTGAGCGCCCCACCCGTGTAGTGAAAGGCATTGCCGGTGCAGCCCGCCGGACCCGCCCAAAAGTGCCATTCGACGCCGGCATGATAGACCGAGATAGCTCCCGAGGCGGCCACGAGGAGCAGCGTCAGCGCCGCCACGCCCAGGCCCAGCCTAGCCGGCAGGTAGCCGCGCCAGACCGCAGCTCCTCCCCCCAGACCAACCAGGATCGCCAGATAGTGGGGCCAGCGCTCCCACATGCACAGATCGCAGGGCTTAAAGCCCCAGCCATACTCAAAAATCAGGGCTCCGGTGATCAGTGCGAGGGAAATCCCTCCCAGCATCATGGCAATGCGTTCCGACCGCAGCGAAGAGGCTCTCATGTTGCAAACACCATGGCATCGTCGGCAAAAGCCTTGAACTCCAAGGCGTTCCCCGACGGGTCGAGGAAAAACATCGTCGCCTGCTCACCAGCCTGCCCGGCGAAGCGTATGTGCGGCGCAATGGCAAATTTCACCCCCCGCGCGGTCAGTCGGGCGGCGAGCTCCCGCCACTGCGGCAGTTCCAGAATGACCCCAAAATGACGCACCGGTACTGCGTCGCCGTCGACCACATTTTTGGCTTGGGTTGGCCCTTCATCCCGGCTTAAATGCGCGACGATCTGGTGCCCGAAGAAGTTGAAGTCGACCCATTCGGGCGAGGATCGGCCCTCTGTGCAACCGAGTAAATCCTTGTAAAACGCGCGCGCTTCAGCGAGGTCGCGAACCGGGAAGGCGAGGTGAAAGCGGGGGCAGTGCTGCATGTGTTACAGCTTTCGGTAAGGCGGGGTGAGAGAACCAAGCTTTGCCAGCAAAGGGAAGCCCTTTTCGGGCCGCAGACCGTATGCGCAGAGCAGAGCAGACGCGCCGCGTCGCACCGACGCAACGCAAACTCCTCAAAATCGGCGGCGCGCCCGTACCGGTGACGCTGAAACTCAATCCGCGTGCCCGCCAACTCATCGTGCGGGTGCAGCCGACCACGGGCGAGGTCGTAGTGGTGGCGCCGTCGCGGCGCGCCCTCGCCCACGCCATGGAGTTCGCCCGTAAACAATCACACTGGATCGCCCAACGCCTCGCACATGTCCCCGAGCCCATCCCGATTGGTCTCGGCCGCCGCATTCTCTTTCGCGGTGAAGAACATGTCATACGCTACGGAGACAGTGGCCAGCGGCCAGTATGGATCGAACGCAGCCAGGATGGCGAACGCATCATCCGGGTGCATGGCCGCAGCGAGCATGCCGCCCGTCGTGTGCTGGACTTCCTCAAGCGCGAGGCCCGCCGCCTGCTTGATGCGCGCGCCATGCACTATGCCGAAATGCTCGGCGTGCGCCCGGCCCGCATTACCGTTCGCGATACCTCGAGCCGGTGGGGATCGTGCTCGTCGACACGCAACCTGTCGTTTTCCTGGCGGCTCATCCTGGCCCCCCCCTTCGTGCTCGAATATGTGGTTGCCCATGAAGTTGCACATCTGAAGGAAATGAACCACGGCCGCCGCTTCTGGACGCTGGTCGACAGCCTCGTTGGTGACAGTACGCGGGCACAGGCCTGGCTCAACGACAATGGTACGCTGCTGCACCGCTATGCACCACGCATGATCATCGAAGACGGACAGGCATGATGACAGGTCCCTACATCTTCGTCGGCAAAAAATATGTCGCGTTGTCACAAATTCGCAGTGCCGAGCCCGGCCCTCTTGGCTACACCCTGAGCGGTGAGACGGCCGTCCTTGACAAGGACAATGTCGAATTCGATGCGGTGCTGCTGTCGATCATTCCTGCCCAGGACGGCTGGGAATGCATCAGCGCCTTTGCCAGGGACGATGGTGAGCTCGTTGCGGTGATCGAACCGGTCATCGCATTTGGCCTCAATGTTTTTGGAGCAACAGTTCCGGTGACACCGGGCGCTCCCAGCGGTGTCAGCGGTGACTATGTGTTGCGCAAAGCGGGGCAGAAAGCGGTTTACGGCGTGGACGGATCCTGGCCTGGCGGACTTGAGGACTGGCTGGAGAGCCTTGGCGAGAGTGAGGGCTAGTCGCCGCGGCGCGTCCGGGCTTGAAATTGCTGGCCCGGAAGCGTATATCACCTTCATCCCTGACAACAGAGCATCGTTGTCGTGGCGGTCCATCCTGGATCGCCGCGGGAAAACACTATGTTCGGAGTTCATCCCATTAGAACGGCAATGGTGCAGCTTCAGGATCTCCTTGAACCGGTGGTGGAAACCGCCGGCTACAGGCTTGTGCGGCTGCGCCTGATCGGTGGCAAGACCAAGACCTTGCAGGTGATGGCCGAGCGTGCCGATGGCACCATGAACATAGACGATTGTGCCGAGCTGAGCCGGGCGCTGTCGGACTTTCTGGACGAGGAAGATCCGATCGAGGGGGAGTATGACCTGGAAGTGTCATCACCGGGTATTGACCGGCCACTGACGCGGATCACCGATTTTGCCCGCTGGGCTGGGCACGAAGCCAGGCTGGAACTGACGGCGCCCGATGGCGCAGGACGCAAGCGCTATCGCGGTATGCTTTTGGGCCTTGACGGAAACAATGTGGCGCTCGAGGTGCAAGGGGAGCGGGTCAGCATTGCGTTCGCTGCCATCGCCGATGCCAAACTGGTGCTGACCGACCGGCTGATAGAAGAAGATTTGAAAGCGCGAGAGCGCAGCAAGACGCTGAACACATAAGGAGAGAACCATGGCAGCTGTGGCCGCCAATCGCACCGAACTGCTGCAAATCGCCGATGCGGTTGCGCGCGACAAGTCGATCGACAAGATGGTCGTGCTGCACGCCATGGAAGAGGCCATGCAGCGCGCCGCCAAGGCACGCTACGGCAGCGAAAACGAGATCAGGGTCGAGATCGATTCCAAGACCGGTGAGACCCATGTCTCGCGCTACCTGCACGTGGTCGAACAGGTCGAGAATGACAAGACCGAAATCAGCCTGGCCGACGCCCAGTCGCGTAATCCCTCGGCAATGGTCGGCGACATCATTGCCGAAACCCTGCCGCCGGTTGATTTTAGCCGCATTGCCGCCCAGGCCGCCAAGCAGGTGATCGTGCAGAAGGTGCGCGACGCGGAGCGCGAGCGCCAGCATGAAGAATACAAGGATCGCATCGGCGAAATCGTTCACGGCATCGTCAAGCGCGTAGAATTTGGTTCGGTCGTGGTCGATCTGGGCAAGGCCGAAGGCGTCGTGCGCCGCGACGAGATGATCCCGCGCGAAACCTTCCGCACCGGTGACCGGATTCGCGCCTACATCTACGACGTGCGCCGTGAAACCCGCGGACCGCAGATTTTCCTGTCGCGCAGCCATCCCCAGTTCATGGTGCGGCTGTTTGCCCAGGAAGTCCCCGAAATCTATGACGGCATCATCGAAATTCGTGCGGTGGCCCGTGATCCGGGGTCCCGCGCCAAGATTGCTGTTATTTCCAAGGATTCCAGCATTGATCCGGTTGGCGCTTGCGTCGGCATGCGCGGTGTACGCGTACAGGCCGTGGTGCAGGAATTGCAGGGCGAACGCATCGACATCATTCCCTGGTCTGCCGATCCGGCGACTTTCATTGTCAACGCGCTGGCTCCTGCCGAAGTTACCAAGGTCGTGCTCGACGAGGATACGCGGCGGGTAGAAGTCGTGGTTCCCGATGAACAATTGTCGCTGGCCATCGGTCGACGGGGACAGAATGTACGTCTCGCTTCGCAGCTCACCAGCTGGCAGATCGACATTCTGACCGAAGCCGAAGAGTCAGAACGTCGCCAGAAGGAATTCGCCGAACGCTCGGCGCTCTTCATGGAAGCACTCGACGTCGACGAGATGGTGGCGCAGCTTCTTGCCTCTGAAGGCTTTGCCGATATCGAAGACGTGGCCTACGTGCCACTGCCGGAGCTTGCCGCGGTCGAGGGCTTTGACGAGGAGACCGCCGAAGAACTGCAGACCCGCGCTATTGAATATCTGGAAGCCCGCAACAAGGAACTGGACGACAAGCGCCGGGCTCTTGGTGTCGAAGATCCCGTGCTGGAGGTCGAGGGTATCACCCCGGCCATGGCGGTGGCGCTCGGCGAGCATGACATCAAGACCTTGGAGGACCTCGCCGGTTGTGCCAATGACGAACTGCTCGGCTATTATGAGCAGGGCAAGGACAAGGAACGCATCAAGGTCGAAGGTGCCCTTGAGGGCTTCGATCTGACCCCGGATGAGGCCAATGCCATCATCATGAAGGCTCGCGTCGCGGCAGGCTGGATTGAGCAGTGGCCGGAGCCCTCCGAGGCGGCGAGCGAGGCAGACGAGGAGGCAGAAGCGTAGGGCGTGAGGCATGCTCAACCGCACAGGCAGGAAACGCAGGACGGGCACGCACGGCGCTGCATCGTTACCGGAGACGTGCGTCCGGACTGCGAGCTGATCCGCTTCGTCGCTGCGCCCAATGATGAGGTGGTGCCAGATCTTGCCGCCAAACTTCCCGGCCGGGGCATGTGGGTCAGCGCGGATCGCGCCTGCCTGGAACGGGCAGCGGCGCGCAACCATTTTGCACGGGCGGCCAGGCGGGCGCTCACGGTTTCGCCCCAACTGGCCGACCACGTCGCGGCGCTGCTGCTGCGCCGTCTTGGCGATGACCTCGGGCTGGCGCGCAAGGCTGGCAGCCTTACCCTCGGCTTCGACAAGATTGCCAAGTCCTTCGCCGGCCGGCGGCCGCCAGTGCTTCTGATCGAGGCATCAGATGGCGCCGAGGACGGCCGGCGCAAGCTTATGGCGCTGGCGCGAGCGCATGGCCTTAACCTCAAGCTGCTGGATTGTCTTAATTCTCAAGAATTGAGCTTGGCCTTGGGGCGCGAAAATGTGGTACATGCGGCGCTCCCATCCGGGCAGCTTGCAGACAGGATCGCGATCAATGCGCGGCGGCTTGCCGCCGTCCGGGCGCCGGAAGAGGCGCTGAACAGACCAATGGAACGCAAGGCCGGCCCGATGCCGGCCTCTGAAAGGTACGAATGAGCGAGACGAATGACACCACGCGGCGCGGCAAAACCCTGTCGCTGAAGAAGACGGAAACCTCGACCGTCAAGCAAAGCTTCAGCCATGGCCGCACCAAAGCTGTCGTGGTGGAAAAAAAGCGTGCCCGCGTCGCCCCAGCGACGCCGGCCCCCACCGCCAAGGCCGCCGAGACGCCCAGTCCGGAGCCAAGCCCGGCACCCAGCCAGGCTCCTGGGCGCCCCGCGCAATCCGGCGGCATGAAGCCGGCTGCCAGCCGCGCCGGGGTGGTCCTGCGCCAGCTCACCGATGAGGAAAAGGAGGCGCGCAGCCGCGCTCTTGCCGATGCGCGGGTGGCCGAAGAGGAGGCCCGCCGGCATGCGGACGCAGAACGCCGGCGGCGCGAGGCCGAGGAAGCCCAGCTGCGCGCTGAACGCGAGGCCGCGGCCAAACGCAAGGCTGAGGAAGATGCCCGCAGGCTGGCCGAAGAGGAAGCCCGCCGCCACGCCGAAGAGGAACTGGCGCGGCGCGAGAAACAGCCCGAAGAAGTCCAGCGGGTAGCCAAGCCGAAACCCGCCCCGGAGCCGGTCGAAGCGCCGCGGGCGCGGCGTCCGGAACTTGAGGAAGAGGACGAGGGCAAAGGCAAAAAGCTTTCGGGCAAGGGCGCTGCTGCCAAAACACCAGCGGCCACCCGCAAAGTCCCCACTGACCGCCGCCGGGGCAAGCTTACGGTTACCCGCGCATTGTCCGACGACGACGGCGAGCGGACCCGCTCGGTGGCCGCGTTCCGTCGCCACCTGCAGCGCGTCAACAAGGGACAGCAGGCCCAGGCGGCTGGTCCCGCCGGCCCGCGCGAGGTCATCGTTCCTGAAACCATCACCGTCGCCGAACTCGCCAATCGCATGGCCCGTCGCGCCGTCGATGTCATCAAGGTGCTGATGAAGAACGGCATGATGCTGACGGTCAACGACACCATCGATGCGGACACCGCGGAACTGGTGGCCACGGAGTATGGGCACACCGTCAAGCGCGTCGCCGAATCCGACGTTCTCGAAGGGCTCAAGGGCGAAGCCGATGCCGATACCACCATGCAACCGCGGCCGCCGGTGGTCACAGTCATGGGCCATGTTGACCACGGCAAGACCTCGCTGCTCGATGCCTTGCGCAAGACCGACGTCGTAGCAGGCGAGGCCGGAGGAATCACCCAGCACATCGGCGCCTATCAGGTCCAGCTCGCCAGCCGCCAGAAAATCACCTTTCTGGACACTCCCGGCCATGCCGCCTTTACCTCGATGCGCGCCCGCGGCGCCAAGGTGACGGACATCGTTGTGCTGGTGGTTGCCGCCGATGATGGCGTCATGCCCCAGACCATCGAGGCCATCAGCCATGCCAAGGCGGCAGGCGTGCCTCTCATCGTCGCCATCAACAAGATCGACAAGCCGGATGCCAAGCCGCAGCGGGTCAAGACCGAGCTTCTGCAGCATGACGTCCAGGTCGAAGACATGGGCGGCGAAACCCAGGCCGTGGAAGTATCCGCGCTGAAGGGGACAGGACTTGCACAGCTGGAAGAAGCCATCCTGCTGCAAGCCGAACTGCTCGATCTGAAGGCCAACCCTGAGCGGACGGCCGAAGGCGCTGTAATCGAGGCCAAGCTCGACAAGGGTCGCGGTCCAGTGGCAACCGTACTGGTCGAACGCGGCACCCTGAAGAATGGCGACATCCTTGTGGCCGGCTCCGAATGGGGCCGGGTGCGCGCGCTGATCAACGATCATGGCGAGGTGGTCGAGAGTGCCGGGCCATCGGTACCGGTGGAGGTCCTCGGCCTGTCCGGCGTGCCTGAGGCCGGTGATGAATTCGTCGTCGTCGAAAATGACGCCCGCGCCCGTGAGGTCACGGAGTATCGCACGCGCAAACGGCGCGAATCGCGCCAGGCTGCGAACGCGCGTCAGACCCTCGACCAACTGCTCAAGAGCCGCAAGGAAGGCGAAACGCGTTTCCTGCCTCTCGTTATCAAGGCCGATGTGCAGGGCTCGGTGGAAGCCATTCAAGGTGCCCTCACCAAGCTTGGCACCAGCGAAGTGGCGGTTCAGTTCCTGCAATCAGGCGTGGGTGCAATCACCGAAAGCGATGTCATTCTGGCCCATGCCTCAGGTGGCGCCATCATCGGCTTTAACGTGCGCGCCAACGCGCACGCCCGCGAGCGGGCCAAGCGGGACGGGGTCGAAATCCGCTACTACAGCATCATCTACAATGTCGTAGACGACGTGAAAGCGGTGCTGTCGGGCATGCTCGCCCCCGAAGTGCGCGAGAAATTTCTCGGCAATGCCGAAATTCTCGAGGTCTTCTCGATCTCCAAGGTCGGCAAGGTGGCTGGCTGTCGCGTCAGCGAAGGGGTGGTACGGCGCGGGGCCAAGGTTCGCCTCATCCGCGATGGCGTGGTCGTCCATGAAGGCGAGCTCTCAACCCTCAAGCGTTTCAAGGATGACGCCCGCGAGGTTCAGGCTGGCCAGGAATGCGGCATGTCGTTTGCCAATTACGATAATATTGCCAAGGGTGATGTTATCGAATGCTTCGAGGTCGAAACCGTCCAACGCGCGCTTTAAGGAGCCACCGCAGAGGCTGCGCCCGGTGAGCCCTGTCGCCGGCGCGCCCGAGCATGGGCATGGATTACCGTGAACCGACGTCCGACACGATCCCACAACGGTCCCTCGCAGCGCCAGCTGCGGGTAGGCGAAATGCTGCGCCATACGCTCTCCGAGATTCTGGCGCGTGGCGAGCTGCGCGATCCCGAGCTCGAGGGGGTGTCGGTCACAGTGACGGTCGTCAAACCCTCACCGGATATGCGCCACGCCACGGTGTTTTGTGAACCGCTCGGAGGCAAGAACGCCAAGCCGATCATCGCTGCGCTCAATCGCAATGCGCGCTTCCTGCGCGGCTTGATGGGCAAGACCATCGCCCTCAAATTCACGCCTGATCTGCGCTTTGTGGAGGACACGTCCTTTGCCGAAGCCGAGAAGATCGAGACGCTGCTGAAGTCCGAGCGGGTGGCGCGCGACCTGCGTCACAGCGCGGACGAGAGCGATGACAGCTGAGACTGAGCCCCGCGGTCCGGGGCCTGAAGGAACAAGAGCCAATGGGGCGTAAGAAAAAGGGCGATGCCGTCCATGGCTGGGTGGTGATCGATAAGCCCCAAGGGGTCACATCCACCCAGGTCGTGAGCATCGTCAAGCGCGTCTTCAATGCCCAGAAGGCCGGTCATGCCGGCACCCTCGACCCCATGGCCACGGGCGTCCTTGCGGTGGCCTTGGGCGAGGCAACCAAGACCGTGCCCTATGCCATGGACGCGGAAAAATCCTATCTCTTCACGGCAAAATGGGGCGAGGCCACCGACAGCGACGACGCCGACGGTCATGTCACGGCGACCAGCGCCAGCCGGCCCAGCCGGGCCCAGATCCTGGCTGCCCTTCCCGGCCTCACCGGAACCATCCTGCAGACCCCACCAGCCTTCTCGGCGATCAAGGTCGATGGCCAGCGCGCCTATGATCTGGCCCGCGAGGGCGAGCCCCCGAGCCTGTCGGCGCGGCCAGTCGAAATCCACGCGGTGCACCTTCTCGAGCAGCCCGGGGAGGACCTCGCAGTATTTGAAATGCGTTGCGGCAAAGGGGCTTATGTTCGGGCCTTTGTCCGCGATCTGGCGCTGGCCCTGGGAACCCTCGGTCATGTCTGCGCGCTGCGCCGCACCAGCGTGGGCAGCTTTACCGCCCAGGCCGCGATTTCACTGGAAAGCCTCAAGGGTTTTATGCATAGTCCGGCCGCTTTTGAGCACCTAAGGCCTCTTTCGACCGCGCTGGACGGCATCCCGGCGCTGGCCGTAGCGGGCCCGGATGTGGTCCGCCTGAAGAGTGGCAACCCCATTCTCTGCCGGGCCGGACAGTTTGCGAAACTGGCCGAGCAGGGCGGGGATGATCTTCAGGGACAGACTGTCTTTCTGTCCACGCCAGCCGGAGAGCCGATCGCTCTGGCCGAGCTGGTGGAAGGTCAGTTGCAGCCCTTCCGCGTGTTCAATTTCACCCCTTGATGTCCGGAAACAAACATGTCGATTACCGCTGAACGCAAACAGGAACTGATCAAGGAATTTGCTACCAAAGAGGGCGACACCGGCTCGCCAGAGGTCCAGGTGGCCGTGCTCTCCGAGCGCATCGCCAATCTGACCGAACATTTCAAGACCCACGCCAAGGACAATCATTCGCGCCGTGGCCTCATCAAGCTGGTCTCCCAGCGCCGGCGCCTGCTCGATTATGTCAAGGCCACCGATGCCCAGCGTTATCAGGCGCTGATCGGCCGGTTGGGCCTGCGGCGCTGACCCCCCGGGCTCTCTTAACCCTGCTTTGCGCGCGTCCGCGCGGCCGCCATCTTGGCCGGCCGCTGCGGACGCGCGTATGTTTTTCGCGTCACAACGCAAACAGCCGGAGGAGTTCCGGCAACTGAGGGGCCAGCCTGAAACGCCGGCCCCATATCCGACAGGCAATCCGGCCTGCGGGAACGAAGGAAAGAACCGATGTTTACTATCGCCAAAGAAGAAATCGAATGGGGCGGGCGCAAGTTCTCGCTCGAGACCGGACGCATTGCGCGTCAAGCCGACGGAGCCGTGCTGGCAAGCTATGGCGAAACCGTTGTCCTTGCCACTGTCGTTGGTGCGCGCAGCCCGAAGCCCGGCATCGATTTCTTCCCACTCACGGTCAATTATCAGGAACGCTTCTATGCCGCCGGCAAGATCCCGGGCGGCTATTTCAAGCGTGAGGGCCGTCCCACCGAACGCGAAACCCTGATCTCCCGTCTCATCGACCGACCGATCCGCCCCCTGTTCGCCGAGGGTTACAAGAACGAGACACAGGTGATCGTGACCGTGCTCAGTCACGATATGGAAAATGACCCCGATGTCGTGGCCGTGATCGCAGCTTCGGCGGCCCTGACACTGTCGGGCATTCCGTTCATGGGCCCGATCGGAGCGGCACGCGTCGGCTATGTCGATGGCGCCTTCCGTCTCAATCCGCGCATCGACGAGATGGCAAGCTCAAGTCTTGATCTGGTTGTGGCGGGAACCGGCAACGCTGTGCTCATGGTGGAATCCGAAGCCCAGGAACTGCCGGAAGACATCATGCTGGGCGCCGTCATGTTCGGCCACCAGCAGATGCAGGCCGCGATCAACATGATCATCCGTCTGGCCGAGAAAGCCGCCAAGGAACCGCGCGAGCTGACTGCGGATGAAAGCAAGGAGCGCTATGCAGCCCTCAAAGCGTTCGCCGGAAGCGACCTGAATGCCGCCTTCCAGATTGCCGAAAAGCATGTCCGGCGCGACCGCATCGCCGAGATCCGCAACCGCGCCGCAGAGCAATTTGTCGGCGAGGGTGACGGCAAGCTGAACGAAAACAAGTTTGGCGCCCTGTTTCATGATCTGGAAGCGGACATCATGCGCAATGCCGTTCTCGATACCGGCCGGCGCATCGACGGACGCAACACCAAAGAAATCCGTCCCATTCTCGCCCAGGTTGGTACCTTGCCGCGCACCCATGGCTCGGCGCTGTTTACCCGCGGGGAGACCCAGGCGCTGGTGGTGGCAACCCTCGGCACCGCTGAAGATGAGCAGTTCGTCGACAGCCTGGAAGGCACAAGCAAGCAGAGCTTCATGCTCCACTACAATTTCCCACCCTACAGCGTCGGCGAAACCGGCCGCATGGGTGGCCCTGGCCGGCGCGAGATCGGTCACGGCAAGCTCGCCTGGCGTGCCGTGCATCCCATGCTGCCCAAGCGCGAGGAATTTCCCTACACCCTGCGCGTGGTCTCGGAAATCACCGAGTCCAACGGCTCCTCGTCGATGGCAACCGTGTGCGGCACCTCGCTGGCACTGATGGATGCTGGCGTACCGCTCAAGGCCCCGATTGCAGGCATTGCCATGGGCCTCATCCTGGAAGGCAGCCGCTACGCCGTGCTGTCCGACATCCTGGGTGATGAGGATCACCTCGGCGACATGGACTTCAAGGTGGCCGGTACCCAGAACGGCGTTACCTCGCTGCAGATGGACATCAAGATCGCCGGCATCACCGAAGAAATCATGCGGGTGGCACTCGGTCAGGCCAAAGACGGACGGCTGCATATACTGGGCGAGATGGCCAAGGCCATCAGCCAGAGCCGCAGCGAGCTTGGTGAGCATGCTCCACGCATCGAACAGATGAAAATTCCAACCGACAAGATCCGCGACGTCATCGGCACTGGCGGCAAAGTCATCCGTGAGATCGTGGAGAAGACCGGGGCCAAGATCAGTGTCGAAGACGACGGCACGGTCAAAATCGCGTCAGCAGACGGAGAATCCATCCGCGCTGCCGTCAAGTGGATCAAATCCCTGACGGCCGAGCCCGAGGTCGGTGAAATCTACGACGGCAAGATCGTCAAGGTGATGGATTTTGGCGCCTTCGTGAATTTCTTCGGCCCCAAGGACGGGCTCGTGCACATCTCTGAGCTGGCCCCGCAGCGCGTGGCCAAAACCTCGGACGTGGTCAAGGAGGGTCAGGCCGTCAAAGTCAAGCTTCTGGGCTTTGATGACCGCGGCAAGGTCCGCCTCTCGATGAAGATGGTCGATCAGGTGACCGGAGAGGACTTGTCCAAGAAGGCCAAGCCCGAGAGCGAAGCACAGGCTGAGGATGCCGCGGCCAAGCCGGCCGAATAATCGTCTTGGCGCAGCTGCCTGCAGCCGATGCTGCGGGCGGCTGCGCCCGGCTCCTGTCACCGCGTGAACGCCCTCATGATGATCGGCCTTCGCCTTCTCGCCCTTTGCCTGATCGTGATCGCGCTCGTGCTTCTGGGCATCGACGCCATCACCTCCCTTCAGTACGGGGCCATCAGATTGCATTCGCTGGCGCAGCTGCTGGATGCAGCCGCTCCCGCCCTCATCCGCCACGTCCGGGACTGGGCCGCAGACGTGCTGCCGCATCCTGTGACAGCACTCGTCCGCGGCCTTCTTGCCAGTTGGGCCTGGGCCCTCTTTGGCGTCGCTGGCGTTCTTGTGGCCTTCATTGGCGGTCGGCCGCGCCTGCGCGGCTAAAGCCTATTCGGCTGCGAGCATGCCAGCCGGACTGACCAGCCCCTTGGCGCCATTGAGCTGCATCAGATATTTGATGCCCTCCTCGGCAATCTCATCTCCGATCATCCGATTACCCTCGCCATGCAATTCCGCCATGTCGATATAGGCCGCATAATTACCGCGGGTTCGTTCGGTGATGATCCCGGCTTTCAGCAGGGTTTTGATCAGTACACGGAAAATGTTGGAGGCATCTGCCAGCTCCTGCCGGATCTCGGCATCGCCCAAGGCTTCCATAAAGGCATTTTGGCACCACATCGGATCAAGTCCAACAGCCTCATAGATGAACGACTTCTGATCCGGGCTGCCAAGATTGAACAGCAGCACCTGAAACACGTTCCAGGCCCAGTCCTCGATCACTTCATGCTCAGCCTTGGACAATTGCGGAATGGTGCGATCGGCCCAGATCTTTCCGAATTTATGGTGGAAGGCTTCGTCCGTCATCACCAGCTGCATCAGACTGGTCAGCAAGGGATCACGGGATTCTTTGTAGAAACTGGCAAACGCTCCCATGGCGAGGCCCTCGACCAGCATCTGCATGCCCACGAGCTTCTTCCACACCAGAGGCGAGGAGACGAGCTCGTTCAGAAGGCTGCCTAGCGCCGGTCCGACCCGCACCGGCCGGCCCCACCGCGCCTTGATATAGGCGGAGAATGCGGTCACGTGCCGGGCTTCTTCACGGGTCTGGTTGGCCGCATATTCCTGCGCCCCGGGATCCTTGAGGATGTGACACAGCGAGGCCGAGAGTGCGAGCGCGCCCTGCTCGCCATGCAGGATCGAAGATAGCGACCACAAGACATCGAGATTGACGAGCTTGATCTTGCCCCGTTCATCGAGACGCTCGCCAATCGCCGTGCGCAAATCCATATTGGACTGCGGATTGACGAGATAATCGCGCTCGAGGTCAAACGGCCGGGAAAAATCGATGTACTTGGTATCGAGCGGATCCCAGAAGTGTTGATGCGTCGCTGAAATAATCTTGTCGAACGCTGTGCTGCGGGCACCATAGCGCTCGACTTCAAGCATGGCAGGAAAATCGCTCGGGTCTACAGCATTGTAGGCCGGGTCTTTGGTGATGTGATCCATGATCCTCCCCGGATGTTTTATGTTTATCCCGTGAGCCTAGGCGAGAGGCCCACCGTCTCGCAAGAAATAATGACGACCCCGTCATTTCGTTCCCCCATCCAGGCAAACCGTATAAAGACCGGGGCACCGCCTCCGTGCTAAAGTGCCGACGCAGCAGTCGACAAGAGCGTGAGCAGCCAATGAGACCCCTTGCCCGACCAGCATCCGCCTGGATCGGGGCGCTGCTCGCAACAGCGGTGGCGCTCGGTCTCATTGCCGCCAACGCCTGGCACCTGGCGGCGCGTGCTGATGGCCTCGAGCTTGCCGCGCTCAAAGCCCTTGCTGCGCATGCAGGAGCCCCTTCTACCGACTGGCCGGCGCTCGCCAGCCTGCTGGCCTCCTCCACCCGCCGGCTCGGCGAACTTGCCGGACTTGCCGCTTTGGGTCTTGGACTTGTCCTTGTCATCGCCTGGCGGGGGCTCGTCCTTGGCCTTGTCTTCCTCGTTGTCACAGTGGCCGGAACCCTGCTCCTGACATTCTGGCTCTTCCTCGGCCCGCACCTGCTTGTTGGCACGCTTGCAGGCGCGCTCGCACTCCTCGCTGCCTATGGCGTCGCCGCCCTTTGGCAGGGCGTGGCCATGGTACGGTGGCGCCTGCGCCTTGCCGCCCTGTTCGCGGGGACACTGTCACGACAAAAGCTGCGTCAGCTCCTGCATGCCAAAATCGAGGACGGGCTTGACCCCCACAGCACCCAGGCCAGTTGCCTTGCGCTGAAGCTCAGCATGCCGGATCCCGAAGCCGATGATGATCCCATCACAAGCTTCATCGCGCGCCAGGAGGTGCTGGCGCAGCTGGCTGAAATCGCAAAAAGTCACGGCGGGCTGCTCAGCGCGCTCGGGGCGCACGGATTCCATGCGGTCTGGACTGTCCCGCTGCGCGAACCCCTGCATGGTGCGCGGGCTTGCGCGGCGGCCCTTGCCTTGGTGCAGGCAAATCTGCGCGCGCAGAAGCTGACCGGAGCGACGAGCGGTGCGCCCTATACCCTTGCCATCGGCGTGGCAACAGGTTCCCTCAGCGCCGGCGTGCTTTGGCTTGGCCGCCAGCCCCATTATCTCATCGCTGGCAGTTGCGCCGAACGCGCAGAGGACTTGCGCGACCGCGCCGAACAGTTCGGTACAGGGATTGTTGTCTGCAGCCAAACCCGCAGCCTTGTGGCCGGGGACTACGCCTTCCTCGAGATCGAGCGCGCTGCCAGCCCGGCGGCAAAGGCTGAGACGCCAACCGGCCTTTATGCCCTGTGGGGGCCCGTGGCGGCCGCCTCCTCACCCAAATTCAGGGCGCTCGCAGTCTTCCACGACCGGCTATTTCAGGCCCTGCAAAGCGGTCAATGGGCAAGCGCGCACGAACTCATTGCCAAGGCCCGCAAACTCTCAGGCGCCAGTCAGAGGCTCTATGATTATTACAGCGAACACCTCGGCCGGCTCGAACAGCGGTCGTCTGCAACCGCACCCTATGCGGCGCAAAACGAACCCATGACCTCATTCACGCGGCCGCAGCCAACGCCGCCTTCGCCGTAATGCGCCCATCATAAAGAGCCCGTCCGATAATCGCTCCGGCGATGTTGGTGGAGCGCTTGAGGGCCAGAATATCGTCCGTACCGGCAAGTCCGCCCGACGCAATGACCGGAATGCGCACCGCTTCTGCCAGTGCTGCCGTTGCGTCCACATTGATGCCCCCGAGCATGCCATCGCGGGCGATATCGGTGAAGATGAGCGCCGCCACACCTTCATCTTCGAAGCGGCGTGCAACCTCGACCGCGCTCAGGCTCGAGGTCTTGGCCCAGCCTTCCACCGCGACCATCCCCGCACGGGCATCGATTCCAACTGCAATGGCGCCACGGTGGGCACGGGCCGCCTCCTTGACAAGCTTTGGATCACGCAGGGCGGCAGTCCCAAGGATGACGCGGTTGATACCTGCCTCAAGCCAGAATTCGATGGCGGCGCGGTTGCGTAATCCGCCACCAAGCTGGATGGGCAGGGTGATGGCCTCACGGATGGCCTTGATCGCCTCGCCATTGGCCGAGAACCCGGCAAAGGCACCATTGAGATCGACACAATGCAGCCAGGCAAAGCCGGCATCGGCAAACAGCCGCGCCTGCGCCGCGGGATCGCGGTTGAAGACGGTGGCATCCCCCATCTCGCCCTGCTTGAGACGCACACAGGCGCCGTCCTTAAGATCAATCGCGGGATAGAGGATCATGGCTGCCAGGAGAGAAAATTGGCGAGAAGTCTAAGACCAATACTCTGGCTCTTCTCAGGATGAAACTGGGTGCCCGCGATATTGTCCCGCGCCACCATGGCGGTCAGCGGCCCACCGTAGTCGGTACGCGCGAGGACATCCTTCTGGACGTCGGGATTAAATACATAGGAATGCACAAAATATACGTCCGCGCCCTCGTCAATGCCCGCGAGCAAGGGATGGGGGGCGCTGAAGGACAGCTGGTTCCAACCCATATGCGGGATCTTAAGACCAGGCGCAGAGAGGCGCTCAACCTTGCCGCCGATCCAGCCAAGCCCGGGGTGAGCCCCAAACTCGTGGCCCGAGGTGGCGAGCAGCTGCATGCCTACACAGATCCCCAAAAACGGAACCTGCCGGGTTTTGACCGCGTGAGTCAGCGCTGGCAGAAGCTGCGGTATTGCCGCGAGCCCGGCCATGCAGGCGCCAAAGGCGCCAACTCCCGGCAGGACGATGCGGGAGGCCGCGGCGATAGCGGCGGGCTGAGCACTGACGACGATCTCGCTGTCAACGCCGCTCTGGGCTGCCGCGCGCAGCAGGGCCTTCTGCGCCGAGCGCAGATTTCCAGAGCCGTAATCGATGAGAACGACGCGTTGCATGGCGGCACTGATAGCCCAAAGAGGGTGTTGCGCCAAACCGCATCTGAGGCCCGAAGCCGAAGCTGGGATGCCGCATACTGGAGCCGGCGCGAGGGGGCGGCGCAGCAGCCTTTCCTCGCTGTTTGGGTGCGGACAGTGTCTGCCCTCAAACTCTGCGGTTGAGCCAGGCCTAGCTTGGCGGCCGTCCCGCCGCGCCAGTGGGCGCGGCTTTGCCCGCCTCCGGGCGACAGGAGGGCGGGCCCGCCGCCACGGCCTCGACATTGAGATCAAGGCCGTTCACCTCGAGCGTGCGATAGGTGGTAACTGGCGCAACCACGGCATAAAGACCTGCGCGCAGCGCCTTTACCGTGCCCTGACAAAGTCCGCCGAAAGTACCGATCACCTGCCACCGCAACGCGGGCCCTACCCCAAGGATCGCGGTCTGCCACACCAAAGGTCCACCCCAGACGACGATCAGCTGGTCGGGGGGATGGCCCTTCAGCTCCGCCGGAAAGATCTCGCAATGCTGTCCTTCCTCCACCAGACAGGGCGGCACCCCTGTGGCCGGCGTCCACTCCTGTGTGATGAGCCCGGCTGGCAGGCCATAGTCGCGGGGATAGATCCGCAGTTGTTCGGCACGGATGCGCGCTGGCAAGCGTGGGCTGAGGCCTGAGGCGGCAAGGAGCGCCTGCTGTGCACGGGTGCGGATCAGCTGCGCCTGCGGTCCTTGCGCATCCTTTGCCAGCGCCACAAGCGCGCGGTGGCCAAAGCGCGCGCCCTCCCGGGCCAGGTAGGAAAAATCGAACCGCTGCGCTCCTACCTGCCCGCTTTGCAGCCGCGCCATCTGGCTGGCGACGGTAAGACGTGCCGGATCGGCAAGGGGTGAGTGAAGAAGGAGCAGCACGCCGCACAGCATAAGGCCGCCGGCGATATTGGCCCCGCCGAGGCCCGCGAGCCAGCTGCTGCCCCTCAGGCTGCGCCAGCCGGCCAGCGCATAACCCGCCGCAAGAATGCCAAAGACGACGAGCGCACCGCATCCCAGCACCCGCCGCACGCTGTAGCCAAAGGCACCGATGCGCAGCATGAGGGCATAGGCTGCAAGTGCGACCAGCGGCAGCACCAGAAAGGCCGCAAGCGTAGCGGTATGGCGCAACAGCGGCCGCGGCGTCTCTGCTCCCGTCTGCCACAGCGCATTGATGAGGACGATCAGTGCCGCCGCCAGGGCCAGCATGAGCTCGCTGGCCCCCGCGCGCTGCGAGGCCAGATCGGCGCCGGTGAGCGTCGTCCCGAACAGAAAGGCAAGAGCAACAAAACAGGCCAGGGGCAGGAGCCAGACCAGCTGAAGCAGCAGGCCGCGGGTTTGCACCTGCCTCGCCGCTCCACGCTCTCGCCCGAGGCTAAGACCCAGCATCGCACCAAAGGCACTCAGCGGCCCCACGATCATGGGCTGCACCATCAGAACGCCCCCCGCCGGCCCCGTGATGAGCGCAAACAGCCCGGAGGCAATCTTGAGGATGAGCCACAGGGCGACAACAAAGCCGGCGCTGAGAATCAGCTTGCGGCACAGCAGACGCGCGCGCTCGAAATAGGCCCCATAGGGAGCCCTGATTCCGCCCTCCCCCATCCACACGCCCACCATGACCTGGCCACTGGCGACGACGACGATGGCGGCGGCCATAACCCCGGGGCTGGGCAGCAACCGGTAGACCGGAAAGGCTGCACCTGAGGCGGCTGGAGGGAGAAACAGGCGAAGCCGGTCCCATGCGCCCATGAGGGCGAGAATACCGGTGCAAAGTGCGGCCCACAGCCCGAGCGCCAGGTTCGGAATCTGCGCAAACCCGTCCACCAGCACCAGCGGCACCAGGAAGAGGGCCAGGACCAGGCCTGATACCAGTGGCGCTGCTGCCAGCGGAAACGCCCGGCCTTGCGCTGCGCCGAGTACAAGCGCCAGCGCCAGCACCTGACCCGCGCCGATGAGAAGCTCACGCCGCGGTGGCAACGAGGAAGCTCTCTTCGCGGTCGGTGTCTCTGGTTGCGTCATTTGGGATGTCCCACACCACGCCTAAGGACAGTCTACTCTCGGTGCGCTCTGGTACGATATGGTGTACTGACAGAAGGGGCCAGCCCGCCCCGTGGTCACGGCCTCAGCCGAAGCGGTTGCGGGAATGGCCGTCCTGGCTATGATCCGCCGCGCCTGCAAACAGTCATGAGAGTTCCCATGCCCCTCGACGTGCCCGAAATCATCGAAGTCGACGCCACGCGCATTGCTTGTGACGGAGGCGGTGGCGCCCTCGGCCATCCGCGCGTCTTTCTCGAAATGGGCGATAAGAACTTTGTCGAATGCCCCTATTGCGACCGGCGGTTTGTGCTACGCGAAGGGGCCGAGGCGCATCATTGAACGGGCCTGCGGCGAAGGGCCAAAGCCCCCATGGCCATATCTATCTGGTCGACGGTTCGGGTTTTCTGTTTCGCGCCTATCATGCGCTGCCCCCCCTGACGCGCAAATCCGACGGCCTGCCCACTGGTGCAGTATCGGGTTACTGCAATATGTTGTGGAAGTTGCTGGAAGACATGCGCGATGGCGACCAGCCGACGCATGTTGCAGTCATCTTCGATGCGGCCAAACGGACTTTCCGCAACGATATCTATCCCGACTACAAGGCCCAGCGGCCGGAACCTCCGGACGATCTCATTCCACAGTTTGCACTGGTGCGCGAAGCCACCCGCGCGTTTGGCATTCCAAGTATCGAGCAGACCGGTTTTGAGGCCGATGATCTGATCGCCAGCTATGCCCGCCAGGCGCGCGAAGCGGGCATGCGGGTCACCATCGTCTCTTCCGACAAGGACCTGATGCAGCTCGTCGTCGACGGTGCGGTCGAGCTGTTTGATACGATGAAGAACAAGCGCATCGGCACCGCCGAGGTGCTGGAGCGGTTCGGGGTTCCACCCGCCAAGGTGGTGGAGGTGCAAGCCCTGGCTGGCGATGCCGTTGACAATGTCCCGGGTGTCAGAGGGATCGGTGTCAAGACGGCCGCCGAACTGATCAACGCCTATGGTGATCTGGAGAACCTGCTTGCCCATGCCGAGGAGATCAAGCAGCCCAAACGTCGGCAAAACCTGATCGACGGCGCCGAGCTCGCACGGGTCTCGCGCAGGCTCGTGGCCCTCGACGACCATGTGGATCTGCCCGTACCGCTGGCGCAGATGCACGTGCATGAGCCTGAACCAACGCGGCTGATCGGCTTTTTGAAGGCCATGGAATTTGCGACGTTGACCCGGCGGGCAGCGACGCATTTTGGCATCCTGGATAGTGAGGCAATCCCGCCAGGTCCCGATCCGGCCGGCCAGCGTGCACAAAGTCCGGAGCCTGCATCTGTCGGGGATGACACCACACAGGGCCCGCTCATCTGCGCTGACCAGAACCCCGGAGGTAAGCCTGGTGCCGTGATGGACCGCGGCGCCCTCCTGCGCGCCATCTCTTACGAACACTATGAATGCGTGACGACGGCCGAGCGCCTCGCCTTTTGGCTCCGGCGGGCCTATGAGGCCGGGCGTGTCTGCGTTGACACGGAAACCACCTCGCTCGATCCGATGCAGGCATCCCTGTGTGGGGTATCCCTGTGTGTCGCGCCGGGCGAGGCCTGTTACATACCGTGCGGCCACAGCCATGCCGCGGGCCTTGACCTCGCGGCACAGGGCGCCATCCACCAGCTTCCAGAACACGCCGTGCTTGCCGCCCTCAAACCTTTGCTTGTCGATCCGGGCGTGCTCAAGATCGCGCAGAACATGAAGTATGACTATCTGATCTTTGCCCGTCGCGGCCTTCATGTCACGCCGTTCGACGACACGATGCTGATGTCTTACGTGCTCGATTCCGCGCTGCACGGACATGGCATGGACGAATTGTCGGTCCTGCACCTGCAGCATACCCCCATCAGTTTCAAGGAGGTGACCGGTCGCGGCAAGGACAAGATCGGATTTGAGCAGGTGAGCCTTGAGAGTGCCACCCGCTACGCTGCTGAAGATGCCGATGTTACCTTCCGCCTGCATGGCCTGCTCAAGGCCCGTTTGATCGGCGAAGGCAAGCAGACGGTTTATGAGACCCTGGAACGACCGCTTGTTGCCATTCTCGCGGACATGGAAGAGGCCGGCATTGCCATCGCTGCAGATCTTCTGCGCCGCCTCTCCAATGAGTTCGCAAACGAGATGCTCGAGCTGGAGCGGCACATCCATCAGGCCGCTGGACAGAGCTTCAACCTCGCCTCGCCCAAACAGCTCGGCGACGTTCTGTTCGGGACCCTTGGCCTGCCCGGTGGGAAGAAGACCAAGACCGGAGCCTGGTCAACCGATGCGGATACTCTCGAAACCCTCGCCTCTGCAGGACACGAGATCGCGCAGAAGATTCTCGACTGGCGCCAATTGGCCAAGCTGCGCGGCACCTATACCGATGCCCTGCCCGGATACGTCAACCGCGAGACTGGACGGGTTCATACCAGCTTTGCCTTGGCGTCAACCTCGACCGGCCGGCTGGCCTCGAGCGATCCCAATCTGCAGAACATCCCGATCCGCACCGCCGCGGGGCGCAAGATCCGGACCGCCTTTATTGCGCCCCCGGGCAAGCTTCTGCTCAGCGCTGACTACAGCCAGATCGAGCTGCGGCTTCTGGCCCACATCGCTGATATCGGCGCGCTCAAGACGGCATTCGCCCGCGGCATCGATATTCATGCCATGACCGCCTCCGAGGTTTTCGGGGTTCCCGTCGAAGGCATGCCTGCCGACATCAGGCGCCGGGCCAAAGCAATCAATTTCGGTATCGTTTACGGCATTTCCGGATTTGGTCTTGCCAACCAGCTCGGCATCGAGCGCGACGAGGCCAACGCCTATATCCGTCGCTATTTCGAACGCTTCCCCGGCATTCGCACCTATATGGACCGCACCAAGGAATTGGCCCGCGCCCAGGGCTTCGTGGAAACCCTCTTCGGCCGGCGCATTCACATCCGTGAAATCGCCTCCAAGGTTCCTGGGCTACGGGCCGGCGCCGAACGCGCGGCGATCAATGCCCCGATCCAAGGCAGCGCCGCCGACATCATACGGCGCGCCATGATCCGTCTGCCAGAAGCGCTCGCACAGGCAGGCATGAGTGCCCGCATGCTGCTGCAGGTTCATGACGAACTTGTCTTTGAAGTTCCCGAGGCGGAAGCCGAAGCAAGTTGCGCGCTCATCGCCCGGATCATGGAGCGGGCCGCCTTGCCGGCGATCGAGCTGTCGGTACCGCTCGTGGTCGAAGCCCATGCCGCGGCCAACTGGGATGCGGCGCACTAGCGTGTGCGTATCTTCGCCTGCACGCCGGATGTGCCTCGGATGGTAGGCGCATCGGGGCAATGTTCTCAGGCAGAATTCGATCTTGTATCAGCAGCCATACCGGACTTTATCAACGACGTCTGCAGCTCGACGAGGGCATCGGTTTCGGTGAGCCCGGACTGGGCAATGAAGGCTTCGATAAAGGCAGGTGCATTGACAAGCGTGAGGGTGAGAGAGCGCGCGCGCGTCAGGAGCTTGCCTTCGGTGAACACCCCATTGACTGCCAGCTTGATGAGCGTCTGGACCTTTTCAACCGGGTCCATTGCTTTGGCAGAAAGCCCGTCCAGAATGCGGGCCTTGCCTTCAACCTCAGTCGCGATGCGATCAAGCACTTCGGCAAGCTC
>JAJZDZ010000010.1:95321-105123 GCA_021851325.1 Pseudomonadota bacterium
CCACGAAACAGGTGAATGAGCGTGGACAGGGCGTCGCCCAGACTGTCATGCGGGCCGATCAATTCGTGCAGCGCTGCCGAGCCGCTCAGGATTTCCGCAGTGATGGCATCGACGGACGTGCGCAGCAGAGCATAGCCCTTCGCGTGCGATGTTTCTGCACTCTCGCAGCCCGTCAGAAGGCCCAGCAACCGGGTAAGCTTGTCATCCCAGTCTCTGGCATCAGCAAGATGACAGGCAATTGCGCCGTTGATCAGGTAGCTGGCGTTGGCGGTGATGGCGACCTTGGCGGCAAAGCGCGGGAATGCTTCGGGTTCAAGCGCGGGAAATGTTCCTGCACGATGGTCGCGGTAAACCCGTCCGACCGCCTTGGACACGAGTTCATTGAGATCCTTGACGAGCTGCGCCACCGGCTTTTTGGTGGTTGCGGCCTGGGCCACGGCAATGCGCTGAATGGCGTGCTGGTAGAGCGTGCCAGTCGCCTCGAATTTTTCCAGCGCATCAGAACGATGAATGAGTTCAGTGACGGTAAGCTTGTGTTTGGCGAGATAGTCGCTGAGCAGCCGCGTGATCGTCGTCCGCGCAGGATAGGAATAAAGGTCGTCCGGCTTGAAGCAGGGAAGGCTCAAGGGCGCGTCATCGGCAGTCGCATCGGCACCAGCCTTATCGTGACCATCGTCAAAATTCTTGAGCGACAGGTCATCCCCGTACTGGCTATGGTAGCTTTGCATGACCACTTTGACCCCGGTCCCGTTACCTTTCTGCAGGCGGGTGCGCGCTCTACTGGCAGCGTCCTCACGCAGCGCGGCAAAAGCAGACAAATTCCGGCTGCCTTAGACGCCCTTGCAGGTAAAGCTCTCGCCGTGAATTTCCCTGGCAGCGCCAGCCATTCCCATCCTGCTTGAACAGCAGCACGCACTATTCGGCGGCCCAGCTTAAGTCCCGGTTAAAGGAGCGGAGTTTTTGGGATATTGATTTCAGAGGCCAGAACCACACAATGTACATTGTGGATCCTTGCGCACCTTGACCTCGCGCAGGCGTGCGGCCAAGGCATCATAAATCAGGAGCCGGCCGGCCATGGTCTGGCCGATATCGAGGAGTTCCTTGAGAACTTCCACCGCCTGCAATGTCCCCATCACCCCAGCCACCGCGCCCAGAACTCCGGCTTCTGAGCAGGATGGTGCACTTCCCGGCGGCGGCGGCGCCGGGAAAAGGCAGCGGTAACATGGAAACGCCCCCGCATGCGGTTTGAACGTCGCCAGCTGGCCATCAAAGCCGGTAACCGCGGCCGAAACCAGCGTACGGCGCGCCCTATAGGCAGCGTCGTTCACCATGAAGCGCGTTTCAAAATTGTCTGAGCCGTCGGCAACTAGGTCATAGGCCTGCAGGAGTGCCGGCGCGGTCGCGGCGCTCAGGCGCAGTTCATGGCGTACGATTTCAACATGCGGATTGATGGCGGACGCCGCCTGCGCCGCCGAAACGGTCTTGGACAAACCCACATCTTGTGTGCGGTGGGCAATCTGGCGCTGCAGGTTGGAGAGCGCCACGGTGTCAAAATCTACCACTCCGATACGACCGACCCCGGCGGCCGCCAGATAGAGGATCAGGGGCGATCCCAGCCCTCCGGCGCCAATCACGAGGACGGATGCGGCCTTCAGCCGGGCCTGTCCTGGCCCACCCACCTCTTTGAGCACGATATGTCGCGCGTAACGCTCAAGTTCATCATCGCTGAGGGCCATGATCTCTCTTATCTCCTGGTGGAGACGAAGAAAAGACGCCCTGCGGCGTTGCGCCTTGCCGCTTTCCTCTGGACAGGACCTCGGGATCTTGGGCTAGGGATAAGGATCAGTTTGCACCAATTGCCTCCGCCGGCCTATCTTCCGGGAAGATGGGCCGGGGCGGATTTCGACCGGCCAGGTGGGGGACAAAACCAGGAGTGATCATGTCTCACGACAACGGGCAGCCGAGCGCATTTGGTCTCGAGAAGCAGGGCTTTCGTAATCTGAAGTCAGTGCATTGGAACCTGGAGGCTCCTGCGCTTTACGAAGCAGCGGTGGCCCGCGGTGAAGGCCACGTCGCCAAGAACGGTCCCCTCGTCGTCCTGACTGGCCAGCACACCGGCCGTTCGGCCTCTGACAAATACGTCGTGCGCGACGACAGCACCGAAAACACCATCTGGTGGGACAACAACAAGGCGATGACGCCGGGGCACTTTGAAGCCCTCTATCACTCGATGCTGTCCTACGCGCAGGGCCGGGAACTCTTCGTTCAGGATCTCTTTGGCGGCGCCGATGCGGCCCACCGGGTGGCGGTGCGCGTGGTCACGGAATTTGCCTGGCATTCGCTCTTCATCCAGCATCTGCTCATTCCGCCGACGGCCGGCGAGCACAGCGATTTCATCCCGGAATACACGATCATCGATCTGCCGGGTTTTGCGGCTGATCCCGCTGCCCATGGCTGCAAGTCGGGCACCGTGATCGCGGTGAATTTTGCCCGCAAGCTGGTCCTGATCGGTGGGACCTCCTACGCCGGCGAAATGAAGAAGTCCGTCTTTACCATCCTGAATTATCTGCTGCCCGCCAAACGGGTGATGCCGATGCACTGCTCGGCCAATGTCGGTCATTCCCGCGACACCGCGATCTTCTTTGGTCTCAGCGGCACCGGCAAAACGACACTATCCGCCGATGCGTCCAGAACCCTCGTTGGCGATGACGAGCATGGCTGGAGCGAGAACGGCGTCTTCAACTTCGAAGGTGGCTGCTACGCAAAGGTAATCCGCCTGTCGCGCGAAGCCGAACCGGAGATCTACTCCACCACGGAACGCTTTGGCACCGTGCTTGAGAATGTGGTCATGGATCCGGTCACCCGTGAACTCGATCTTGACGATCCGCGCTATACGGAAAACACCCGTGCGGCCTATCCGATCGACTTCATCCCGAACGCGTCAGGAACCGGAACCGCGGGGCACCCCAAGAACGTCATCATGCTCACGGCGGACGCCTTTGGTGTTCTGCCTCCGATCTCCAAACTGACCCCAAGCCAGGCGATGTATCACTTCCTGTCGGGGTTCACCGCCAAGGTTGCAGGTACCGAGAAGGGCCTCGGCAACGAACCGCAGCCAACCTTCTCCACCTGCTTCGGCGCACCCTTCATGCCGCGTCACCCCACCGAGTACGGCAATCTGCTGCGCGACCTGATCGCCCAGCACGGGGCCGATTGCTGGCTCGTTAACACGGGCTGGACCGGCGGCGCCTTTGGCGTTGGCCGCAGAATGCCGATCAAGGCGACACGGGCGCTGCTTGCGGCCGCCCTCGATGGCAGCCTCGCCCATGCCGAGATGCGGATCGACCCGCACTTCAAGTTCCGGGTACCGGTTGCCGTTCCCGGCGTCGACGGAAACATCCTCAACCCACGCGATACCTGGGCCGACAAGGCAGCCTATGACGCGCAGGCCAAGAAGCTGGTGGCGATGTTCCGGGACAACTTCAAGACCTTCGAAAAGCACGTCGGCCAGGACGTGCTTGAGGCCGCGCCAGTTCTGGCGGAAGCCGCCGAGTAGGCAGGAGGTAAAGGACCCGCAGAGCCCTGCCGCGCGCGCCGCGCCCGGGCTCTGTGGTTTCTGGCCTCATCGACGCAAGGGTAAGGAGCACCGCATGCAGCACCGTCAGATTGGCACCAGCGACATTCGCATCGCGCCCATCATGCTTGGCGGCAATGTCTTTGGCTGGACCGCAGATGAACCCACCAGCTTTGCCGTGCTCGATGCCTTCACGGCCGCCGGGTTCAATGCGATCGATACCGCTGACGTCTATTCGCTCTGGGTGCCAGGGCATAAGGGCGGAGAATCAGAGACCGTTCTGGGCAACTGGATGGCGGCTCGCAAAAACCGCAGCCACATCGTCCTGGCCACCAAGGTTGGCATGCTTCCCATCGGCGGCAAGCCGGGCCTGTCAGCGGCACAGATCACCGAAGCGGCTGAAGCCTCGCTGCGGCGCCTGAAAACCGACTATATCGATATTTATTTCGCCCATCGCGATCATGAAGACACCCCTCTTGAAGAAACCCTCGAGGCCTTTGCGCGCCTGATACGCGCGGGCAAGGTGCGCATGATCGGCGCCTCCAACTACAGCGCCCCGCGCCTCTCCCAGGCGCTGAAAACGGCGAGCAGCAAGGCAATCCCGCGCTACGAGATCCTGCAGCCGCTCTACAATCTTTACGACCGTGCTGCCTTTGAAGATGAGCTTGCCGAGCTGTGTCTGCGTGAGAAGGTCGGAGTGGTCCCCTATTATGGACTTGCTGCCGGCTTTCTGACTGGCAAGTACCGCACCGAAAGCGACGCGTCCAAAAGCCCAAGAGGTGCGGGCATCGTCAAAAAATATCTGAACCCGCGCGGAGAACGCATCCTTTCGGCCCTCGATACGATTGCCAAAGGGCTGTCGGCCACCCCTGCGCAAGTCGCCCTGGCCTGGCTCATGGCGCAGCCAGCCGTCACTGCGCCCATCGCCAGCGCCAGTGCCCCATCACAGGTGGAAGATCTTGCGGCAGCAGCCACGCTGAAGCTCGATGCGGCAGCAACGGCACTTCTGGCTACGGCCAGCGCCCCCTGAGGGCTAGCGCGCGCGGTAGACCCAAACCCGCGCTGGCGGCAGGTTCGCCCAGATCACCGCGGCCCGGCGCACGGAGAAGCGGTCGGTTGCCGGCATGGGAGGGGTCAGCCCATAGGAGAACTGGATAAAGGGGGCCTGCGGCCTGACCCGTTTCAACGCCCCCTCGATCAGTGCCTGACGCCGCTCCTGCGGCCAGTTCAGCAGCGGAATGCCCGAGATGATGGCGCAATAGCCGGTATCCTCGGACCTTAGGGTCGTGTTGAGGTCAAAGGCATCGCCCTCGATCACATTCACTCCCGGACAGCGCTCGCGCACCCGGCGCACGAATTCGGGATCATATTCAATGGCGGTGATGCGGTTGGCAGCAAAGCCCCGGGCGATGAGGGCCTCGGTGACAACGCCCGTTCCCGGTCCGAGCTCAAGCACCCCGCCGGGCTGATCGGGATCGGCCTGCAGGGCAATGGCCCGCGCCAGGGCAGCGCTGGAGGGAGCGATGGCGCCCACCCCTTTGGGGCTCGCGATCAGGCCGCGAAGGAAGTCAAACTGTTCGGCCAGAGGACTTGCGCGGGTGGAGATCTTCGCTGCGGCCTTGTCGGGCATGTTTTCAATTTCTCCCTTCGCAGGCGATCCTGTCAGCGCAGCCTCTGTCCTGACACGGCGACGCCGGTATGGGGTATGAACGCGCCAACTGCGCCTTTGGTGGGTTCTCTGCGACCGATGCGACAGAACCGCCCGACCCAATACCGCCAGACGAAACCCGAGGTCGTTCAAACCGCGGGCTTACTATCACGACCATATGGGCTCGACCAAGCCTTTCGGCGTCCACTGCGCGGTGCCGCCAGGCCAGGCTATTGTGCGCTGCCGCCCAGAAACTCCTTAACCTTGGCAAAGAAGCCCTCGGATTCAGGCTGGCTCTCAGGACTGCAGTCCTGTTCAAAGGCGCGCAGCAATTCCTTCTGCCGCTTGGACAGCTTGACCGGCGTTTCCACCATGATCTCGACGTAGAGATCGCCGGCAACACCGCCGCCGCGCAGCACCGGCATCCCTTTGCCCCTCATCTTGATCTGGCGCCCCGACTGGGTGCCTTCGGGAACCTTCACGCTCAGCCTTTCGCCTCCGAGGGTCGGCACCTCAACCACGCCGCCCAGGGCGGCCGTCACGATCGAGACCGGGCAACGGCAATAAAGGTCATGACCATCACGCTGAAAGATCGCATGCGGCGCCAGGGCAATGAAAATATAGAGGTCGCCAGGCGGACCGCCATTCAGTCCGGCCTGCCCTTCACCGGCGAGACGAATGCGGGTGCCCTCCTCCACGCCGGCCGGGATATCGACGGCGAGCGTGCGCTCCTTCTGCACCTGGCCCATGCCATGGCACTGCTTGCACGGCTTGCGGATGACACGACCATTGCCACGGCAGGTCGGACAGGTGCGTTCAATGCTGAAGAAGCCCTGTTGGGCCCGCACACGCCCGCTTCCAGAGCAACTCGGGCATTGCTCCGGGGCATGACCTGCCTCGGCTCCGCTTCCGTTGCAGACCTCGCAGGCGATCGCAGAGGGAACGCTGATTTCGGCACGATAGCCGTTGAAAGCATCTTCAAGGCGGATCTGCAGATTATAGCGCAGATCGGCGCCGCGATTCTGTCGGCGGCCGCGACGCCCGCCAGTAAAATCACCAAACAGATCATCAAAAATGTCGCTGAATGAGCTGGCAAAATCGCTGAACCCGGGACCTGCTCCGCGCCCCCCGCCGCCATTTTCAAAAGCGGCATGACCATAGCGATCATAAGCGGCCCGCTTCTGCTCATCCTTGAGCACGTCGTAGGCTTCGTTGATCTGCTTGAAAGACTGCTCGGCCTCAGGATTGCCGGGATTTCGGTCTGGATGCAGCTCCTTTGCGAGCTTGCGATAAGCCCCCTTGATCACCTCAACGGAGGCGCCGCGTTCAACACCAAGGATTTCATAATAGCAGCGCTTGCTCATTGAAGATCTTCAGCCCGATTAAATGGCCGCCCCCGTCATTCCGTTTTACGGAATGCGGGGGCGCCCGTCACGCTTGGACTGCTGAACGCCCCCGTCACGCCGGGGCTCAGCTGGCCTTCTTGCTGTCGTCGACTTCGGAAAACTCGGCATCGACCACATTGTCGTCCGGCTTTCCGGCCTCTGCCCCGCTGCTGGGCTCGCCGGCAGCCTGGGCCTTGTACATCGCTTCACCAAGCTTCATCGAGGCCTGCGCCAAACTCTGCGTTTTGGCCTTGATGTCATCGGCGTCATCGCCTTTGACCGCTTCCTTGAGATTGGCAAGCGCCGTTTCGATCGCCGTGCGCTCATCAGCGCCAATCTTGTCGCCATGTTCGCTGAGCGCCTTTTCGGTCGAATGCACCAGGGCCTCGGCATGGTTCTTCGATTCCACCGCTTCCTTGCGCTTCTTGTCCTCGGCCGCATGGGCTTCGGCGTCCTTGACCATCTTCTCGATATCAGCGTCGGACAGTCCGCCGCTGGCCTGGATCCGAATCTGCTGTTCCTTGTTGGTGGCCTTGTCCTTGGCCGTCACGCTGACAATACCGTTGGCATCGATATCGAAGGTGACTTCGATCTGCGGAATGCCCCGCGGCGCCGGCGGAATTCCCATGAGATCGAACTGGCCGAGCAGCTTGTTGTCAGCGGCCATCTCCCGCTCGCCCTGGAAGACGCGGATGGTCACGGCCGTCTGGTTATCTTCGGCGGTCGAGAACACCTGGCTCTTCTTGGTTGGGATCGTCGTGTTGCGATCGATCAGCCGCGTAAACACGCCACCGAGGGTCTCGATGCCGAGTGACAACGGGGTCACATCGAGCAGCAGTACATCCTTGACTTCACCCTGCAGCACACCGGCCTGGATCGCAGCGCCCACGGCAACCACTTCATCGGGATTGACGCCCTTGTGCGGCTCCTTGCCGAACAGCTGCTTGACGATCTCCTGGACCTTGGGCATGCGGGTCATGCCACCGACGAGGATCACCTCGTCGATCTGGCTGGCGCTGACCCCGGCATCCTTGAGCGCCTGCTTCACCGGCCCGATGGTGCGCTGGACGAGATCATCAACGAGGGCCTCAAGCTTGGCCCGCGTGATCTTCATCGTCAGGTGCTTGGGCCCACTTGCATCGGCGGTGATGAAGGGCAGGTTGACTTCGGTCTGGGTCGCAGATGAGAGCTCGATCTTGGCCTTCTCTGCCGCTTCCTTGAGCCGCTGCAGCGCCAGACGGTCCTGGCGCAGATCGATCCCCTGCTCTTTCTTGAACTCGTCGGCGAGGTAATTCACCAGGCGCATGTCAAAGTCTTCACCGCCGAGGAAGGTGTCACCATTGGTCGACTTGACCTCAAACACACCGTCACCGATTTCCAGCACGGAAATATCGAAGGTGCCACCACCGAGGTCATACACCGCAATCGTGCCGCTCGATTTCTTGTCGAGGCCATAAGCCAGAGCTGCAGCGGTGGGCTCGTTGATGATGCGCAGAACCTCAAGACCAGCGATCTTGCCGGCATCTTTGGTTGCCTGGCGCTGGGCATCGTTAAAGTAGGCCGGCACGGTGATCACCGCCTGGCTTACCTTCTCGCCGAGATGGGCCTCGGCCGTTTCCTTCATTTTCTGGAGGATGAAGCCTGAAATCTCTGAGGGAGCAAAACGACGATTGTCGCGCCCGCCAACCCAGGCATCGCCATTGTCGGCCTTGACGATCTTGTAGGGCACCATGCCGATGTCCTTCTGGGTCATCGGGTCGTCAAACCGACGTCCGATAAGCCGCTTGATCGCAAAATAGGTGTGCTCGGGATTGGTGACGGCCTGCCGTTTGGCGGCCTGTCCGACCAGGCGTTCTGCGTCCTGGGTAAAGGCAACGATCGACGGTGTCGTCCGTCCGCCTTCTGAATTTTCGATGACCTTGGGGCTGGAGCCCTCCATCACGGCCACGCACGAATTGGTGGTGCCGAGGTCGATGCCGATGACCTTCGCCATTTGAAATTCCTTTCCTTTGGCGGACGGTTGTCGGGCCTCTCGCCGAGCGCCCCTTGCCCGTCCCCTTGATTTTTTTGGCGAATTCAGGCCGTCGCGTACGACCCACCTCGCCTTACTCTGGCGGGTATATAGGTGGGCGGCCCCGCAGCTGCAAGGCAAACACGGCCCAAAACGGGTGCTAAAAGCAGCTTGGGCGCCAAGCGTCGCAGGGCGCGCAGGGCGTTCGGCGGCCCCTTCCGATCGAGATCGTCCCATACGACAGCTCGACCGAGGAACCTTCCCCAAAGCTACGCCAGAAGCGTTGGTCGCTCATCCCGTCGGCTCTGCGCTCAGGACCGCCAGTCGTTCAGCGGCAACCCGGCCAAACCGCAAGGTCACGGCCTTGCGCCGGCTGGCGTGGAGGGCGACGCGGGGCGACGGGCGCAGGATGGCGCCGCCATAGCGGTCGGCGACGATCAGACCGGTCGTGTCCGGTACCAGCTCCTCAGGAAACCCCGGTGGAATGGCAAAATAAAAGAGTTCACAGAATTCGAGGTAGTCAGGCCATTTTGTATCCGCCTTAAGGTCGGCAATTGCCACCTTGATCTCGACGCCCAACATGGTTCCGTCCGCCCCCAGCGCCGCCACATCGAGGCGCCGGCCGTTGGCCAGGCTAAATTCCAGCAGCGGCGAAAAGCCTTCCTGAAGGAGAAGGCGAAAGACGCCGCGCGCCACGTCAGCTGCTGTAGGTCCGCTCATCGTCCAAAAGAACAGTGCGGGAACAAAAAGGTCAACTGCGGGAGGCCGGCGGCCTCCTTCTCTGCCACCTGAAAACGCGCAGAGCTCCGTCTTTGGGGTGGGCACCAGCGTATTGACGGCGGCGACTGTCGACCCACACCGGGCGATGGGGCAAAATCCCCGATATCATTGACCAGAAGTGCTGCATCTCCTGCTGACCGTCATCATCTGGGTTGAAAAACTTCAGCTCCCGGCAAGCCGATCCCACGTTCGAGAGCACAGTACAGATGGACAGATCGCGAGCTGAGAAGATCTGGGCACCGCGCACGATCGCTGTCAGCCTCGCTCTGCTCCTACAAATTTGCATCTTTCTGATGCTTGCGCCCGAGCCAAAAGCCGTCGGCCCCGCCATCAATCAGGCCCGAGAGGTAGAGATTCAGATATGGCGTCGTGCGCCGACAGCGCCGCGCACGAAGACATCAGAG
>JAJZDZ010000103.1 GCA_021851325.1 Pseudomonadota bacterium
CGTGCTCGGTGCGCAGCTGGTCGGAAATCGCCACCGGCGTGACCTCCAATCTTTTAACCCGCGCCGCCGACGTCACCCTCAAGGAACGACGCCCCCTGGTGCTTCTGGTCCGCGAAAGCCCGCTGCATGTGGGCCATCTGCGCAGTCTGACGCAACTGGCCGAAATGGGCGCGATCATCATGCCGCCACTGCCGGCCTTCTATACCGAGCCGCGCAGCGTTGCCGAGATCATTGATCAAACGGTTGCACGGGTCCTTGATATTCTGGGCTATGATTGGCCGCAGCAGAAGCGCTGGGGTGAAGACCTGGCCAAGGGCCGGCGACGCAGAGGGCGCAAGGACGCAACGGATGCGCCATGACTGAGGCCGAAGAGCAGCAATTGCGCAGCAAGCTGGCTGAACTGAAGCAGGAGCATCTCGATCTGGATGCCGCCATCGGAACCATGACCGAAGCCTCGGGCGCCGACCAGCTGCGCCTGACGCGCATGAAGAAGCGCAAGCTTCAGTTGAAGGACATGATCGCAACCATGGAGGACCAGCTGGTCCCGGACATTATCGCGTAGCCACCATGGCCCGCATGTCCTGACGCTTGTGCGCATACATCGCAAGGTCAGCCTGGGCGAGCGCGGCATTGGCGTTCTCACCCGGCTTCAGCGCCGCGGAGCCATAGGAAAAGCTCATGGCAATGGGACGATCTTCCCAGATCGCCGGCAGCGCCCGCAATTTGGCGCTTAACGCCTGGGCCTTGCGCTGGGCCTGCTGATCATCGGCGTGAGAGAGAATGACCCCGAACTCGTCCCCGCCCAGACGTCCGACGATATCGGTGCTGCGCACATGGGCACAGAGCATCTGGCTGAAATGGGCCAGCACCGCATCGCCGGCGGCATGGCCATAGGTGTCATTGATCTCCTTGAACCCGTCGAGATCGAAATAGAGCAGACTGGAAGGGGCGCCATAACGAGCCGAATGGGCAATCGAGCGGTTGAGTTCGCGCACAAAGGCCCGACGATTGAGCAAGGGCAGCAGGTGATCCTGGTCGCGATCCTTTTCGGCGCTTTCCAGCCGCTTCTTGGTTTCGGCAAGCTCGCTGCGCAGCTCTTCGACTTCCTGCATCAGGAACATGATGGCTTCACGCACCTTGGGGGTAATCTCGGCTTCCGGAATGCCCAGAACCGCCGCCACCACCGCCGGCTCGCGCTCAGGTGGCGCCGCCCGCTCGCTGCGCTTCGCGTAGGAGGCTGCTGCCACATTGGCAGCCCGCTCGGTGCCTCGCACACGGTCGATCTTCATGGCCCGTCCTCGCCGGTTTCGCAGCGGGATTTTGGGCGATTAAGCTTAATGGAGTGTTACAGTGGGAACTCGACCATTAAGCCCGGCGAAAAAGCCGCTTCCCTCAGCCTTCGGGCCCCCTATAATGCGGCGCTTCCACCGGCTCCTGCCAAGGTTCTCACGAAGCATGAACGCCCCCCTCGTCGGCATCATCATGGGAAGTCAGTCCGACTGGCCCACCCTGAAGGCCGCTGCCGAAATCCTGGAGCTCCTCCAGATCGCCCATGAAACCCGCATCGTCTCGGCCCACCGCACGCCCGAGCGGCTCTATGACTACGCCCGCGGCGCCCGGACCCGGGGCCTTAAGGTGATCATCGCCGGCGCTGGTGGCGCCGCCCATCTGCCGGGGATGACCGCGGCCATGACCAGCCTGCCGGTGCTCGGGGTTCCGGTCGAATCGCGAGCCCTGTCGGGGCTCGATTCCCTGCTCTCCATCGTGCAGATGCCGGGCGGCGTGCCCGTCGCCACCTTTGCCATCGGTGCCGCCGGCGCCAAGAATGCGGCCTTGCATGCCGCAGCCATCCTCGCCCTCACCCACCATGACATTGCGCTGCGGCTGGACAGCTTTCGCGCCGAGCAGACCGCCGCGGTGGCAGAAGAACCCCAGCCCCTCAGTCCCTCCGCATGAGCATGACCACAGCCAGCCAGACCGGAGTCGCCCCCGGCGGAACCATCGGCATTTTGGGCGGAGGTCAGCTTGGCCGCATGCTGGCCCTGGCTGCAGCCCGGCTGGGCCTGCGCTGTCACATTTATTCCGATACCGATCCGGCACCGGCGTTTGATGTCGCCCACGCCCGTACCCACGCCTCCTATGAGGACCGGGCCGCACTCGCCCGCTTTGCCGAGGCCTGCGATGCCGTCACCTATGAATTTGAGAATGTGCCGGCCACCGCAGCCGAGGTTCTGAGCGCGCACAAGCCCACCCATCCCAATGCCCGCGCCCTGGCAATCGCCCAGGACCGGCTCGAGGAAAAGCGCTTTGTGGCCAGCCTCGGCCTTGCCACCGCGCCCTTTGCCCCGGTGTCATCGCCGGCCGAGGCAGCCGCCGCCTTTGCGAAAATCGGCCAGGACCGCGCCATCCTCAAGACCAGACGCTTTGGCTATGACGGCAAGGGCCAGGCGATGGTGACCTCTGCCCAGCAGGCCGAAGAGGCCTATCAGCGCCTAGGTGCCCCCTGCATTCTCGAAGGCTTTGTTCCCTTTGCCTTCGAAGCATCGGTCATCGCTGCCCGCGCCCGCGATGGCCAGTTCGCCGCCTATGATCCGCCCGAGAACAGCCATGCCGAGCATATCCTGCGCCGCTCGGTGGTGCCCGGACGGCTCGGTGAAACTGAGG
>JAJZDZ010000011.1 GCA_021851325.1 Pseudomonadota bacterium
TCAAATTTGTCAAGGGTTGCAGCGGTATCAAAAGCCACCGAACCAGCTTGAATGACACTGACCGCCAAAGTCCTGTCAGCCATCGTAAGCTCCCAAATCTCACCCTTTGACGAACGCGCCGCGTCTACATAGGCTCGCACGATCGCATATCCAGGAAGGACACGCCAAGATGAAGCTGTACAACTCCGTCGGACCCAATCCCAAAGTCGTGCGCATGTTCATTGCAGAAAAAGGTATTACCGTGCCGATGCAAGAGGTCGACCTCATGAAGGGGGAGAACCGGCAGGATACACATCTCAAACGCAACCCCGCCGGCCAGATGCCCAGTCTGGAAACCGACAATGGTCAGTACATCTCCGAAATCACTGTCATCTGTGAATATCTGGAAGAGAAATTTCCCGAACCGTCACTGATCGGCCGCACTGCGGAAGAACGGGCGCAGACACGTATGTGGACGCGACGTATTGATCTTAACATCTGCGAGCCGATGGCCAATGGCTTTCGTTTCAGCCAGGGCCTTGACCTTTTCAAGCATCGCATCTTCACCGCGCCGGAAGCCGCAAACGGCTTGAAGGCGATGGCCCAGGACCGACTGAAGTGGCTCGATGGCCAGATTTCTGATGGCCGTCAATTCATCTGCGGCGCACACATCTCGCTCGCCGACATCCTGCTCTACTGCTTCGTGGATTTTGGCAACCACGTCGGTCAGCCGCTCAATCCTGAATTCAAGAATCTGGGGGCCTGGTTCAGCCGCGTCGGCGCCCGCCCCTCGGCGAAAGCATGAGGCGTTCGCCCCTGGCGCTGGCAATCCTTGCCAGCGCCATGTTCGCGCCGCCGCGTGCGCAAGCCTCAGCGCCTGCGGTGGTGCCGGCGCCCGGTGTACATCGCACCCATGTCGACATCGGAACCATCCTCGATCTCTCGGGCCCCTTGGCCGCCCAGGGCCGGGCGATCGAAAATGGCCTCCGCCTTGCTTTCAGCGAGATCAATGCCAAGGGCGGCGTAAACGGCCGCAAACTCGTGCTCCTGGTCAAGGATAGCGCGTTCAGTGCGCAAAAGGCCCGGCTGGCCGCACAGGCGTTGATCCACCACGGCATTTTCGCGCTTCTGTGCCCCAATGGTACGCCGCCGGTGGTCGCGAGCATGCCCCTCGTTCTTGATCATGGCATCTTGGACCTCTTTGCCTTCGTGCCTGCCCATGCTGACTACACCCGTCCGCGCCGACTGGTGTTTTCTCTCGAAGTTCCGGTCGCCGCGCAGGCGGAAATCGGGCTCAAGGCGCTGCTCAACGAGCGCGGGGAGCTGAAGGTTGGAGTCTTGTACAGTGAGGATTCCCTCGGTCAGGCCGTGCTGGCCGGCGTCAGCCGTGAAATGGGCCGGCGCGCAATGCCTTTGGTCGCGGCAATACCTTACACGGAAGGAAACAGCGATCTGCGCGCACCGCTGGCGCAGCTGCGCCAGGCGGGGGCAGAGCTGGTTGTTCTGGGTAGCGTGCCGCAGGAGGCCATGCTTGCCCTGCATGAGGCTCACCGGGCCGGATGGCATCCGGTATTTTTCTGTCCCGCCTGCTACATGCCGGAAGCTGCCACCATCGGCGGGCGTGCAGCCGACGGCCTCTACGCCTTTGCCGCCACTCCGATCCCCTATCCCAACGGCGACGCCCCGCCCATTGCGGCATGGGCGCATCGCTACGCGCGACGCTTCCATGCGGTGGCAACACCTGAGGCGCTGCAGGCCTATCTCGACGCCAAACTATTTGCGGTCGCGCTCGCGCACACGGGCATCAATCCCACACCCCTGCACTTTGCCGATGTCCTCGAGGCTCTCCCGCCGTGGCACGATCCTGTCCTCGGCGGGCCAGTGGCCAAGTTTTCGGCTACCGATCATCTCGGCTTACACAGCGGCTGGCTCGCCGAAATCGAAAACCGTCGCTGGCGCATGATCGGCCCGCTGCACACGCTGACATCACGCCAGCAACCGTCCAAACCGGCTCAGTAGAAAAACGGGCTGCCTTCGCTCGCCCGTAGCAGACCTTTGACCGTGCGGAAGATCACGTAGAGATAGAGCAGACCCCACAGAATGAAGCCGATGCCGATGAAGCACAGCGGCACGACGATCACCATACCGACCAGAAAGATCCAGAACAGTTCGATCGCATTGGAGAAGTGACTCTCATAGACCGAACCGCGCGCATCATCGCGCTTGGCATAGGCCAGTACCACGCCAATGATCGCCGTCAGCCCATTTACGAGCGCCGCGAGATAAAGCAGGTAAACGATGATCGCCACAGTACGCGCACTGTCCTGGCGCATCGCATAATCATAGCCACCGTTATTATTAGGTACCTGGCTCATATCGCTATCCTCCCGCCATCCGCCCTTGTGACAAATGTGGGCATCGGATGGCGGTCTTTCAACCACGCCCGCCGATCAGCCCCGCCAGGGCTTGGGCAAATCCCCCCCACGTCAAAATCTTTCTATTCCTGCAAAGACTTAATCAATCCATCGTATGGCTGTCATGCTGCCATGATTTATTCGCACTGTAGAGCGGGACGATGATTTGGCCATCGTCCCCTTTGACTGTGGAGCGCCGGGGCAAAATTGGGGCACCTGGATCGGGAAGGCCAGCTTCCCGCCGCAAGGAGAAACGCGATGACGATGGTAGACCTCTCACTGCAACGGGCCCGTGCGACCGCACAACCTCTGAGCGAGCCGCCGCTTGCCTACGATATCTGCTATGTCGACGGCACAGGACGGCTCCTTGCCTCGCATTCGGTTCCCTGTGCCTCGGACAAGAAGGCCTGCATCCTTGCCCATGCCATGCGTCCGCAAGGAACACGGCGCATCGAGGTGTGGAAGGGCGCCAGCCTGATCTATGAACGGCCCCAGACCAAGCGCGCAGCCACCCTTGAAGCGCTGCGTCCGAACGGTGAGCCCGGCCCCACCCCGCTCGCCGCCTGGCGCGGCATGAGGGAACATTAGGGAGCTGGCCTCCAGGTTGGAACCTGGCTGGCCGGGAACACCTGCGCCTGGAAAAATCTGGCGCGATCACGAGGGGCGTCTCCTACGCCCCTCGTCTGCTATTCACTTGCAACGCATGTCGTTCCTGCCGCCACAATGTGTGCAACGCCGGTGCGCAGGCTCGGTTGCCGCAACAATATCACCCCCTCCTGAGCGCGAGACTTGCCACGGCTCCCTCCCCTCGCTTCTATGCGCAGCCCCACGCAGGTGACAGTTAAGGCCAATGGCACACAATAACGGAGAGGTTCCCCGCCCCCTGCGCGGCCGCACACCCAAGACCCAGCGGGCGAAGGCCAGTGCCGCGCAGAGCGCCTTTGACGCCGCCCGGGCCAAGGCACCACTGCCTGCAATGGCCGACACCCCAGGCCTTGCACCATCGGAGGGCATCGGCCAACTGCCGCTCCATGGCGCAAGCGGCGCTGACATTGCCGGCTTTGTGCCCCACCGTCCGGCCCGGCCGCAAAAGAGCGAAGGCGGCAAACGCTTCAAGCTCGTCAGCGAATACGAGCCCGCCGGCGATCAGCCCCAGGCCATTGGCGAACTGGTCAAGGGCGCCAGGGCACTGGAACGCGATCAGGTTCTGCTCGGGGTCACGGGCTCGGGCAAGACCTTTACCATGGCCAAGGTCATCGAAACCCTGCAGCGGCCGGCGCTGATTCTTGCGCACAACAAGACACTCGCCGCCCAACTCTACGCCGAGTTCAAATCCTTCTTTCCGGAAAATGCGGTCGAGTATTTTGTCTCCTATTACGACTATTACCAGCCCGAAGCCTACATTCCCCGCACCGACACCTATATCGAGAAGGATTCGTCGATCAACGAAGAGATCGACCGCATGCGCCATTCAGCCACGCGCGCGATCCTCGAGCGCGATGATGTCATCATCGTCGCGTCCGTTTCCTGCATCTATGGTATTGGCTCGGTGGAAACCTATTCCGGTACCGCACTCACTGTCACCCAGGGCAAACGGATTGATCGCACGGCCCTGATGCGGGATCTTTCCGCACTCCAGTACCGGCGCAATGACGACAATTTTGTGCGCGGCAGTTTTCGCGTGCGCGGCGATACCATCGATCTGTTCCCTGCACACTACGAAGACCGCGCCTGGCGCATCGAACTGTTTGGAGACGACGTCGAGTCCATCGCCGAGTTCGACCCCTTGACCGGCAAAAAGGCAGGCACCCTCGATAACATCAAGATTTACGCCAACTCCCACTACGTCACACCGCGACCGACGCTGGCCCAGGCGATCAAGGGCATCAAGCAGGAACTCATCGAACGGCTGGCGCAGTTTCGGGCCGAAGGCAAGCTTCTGGAAGCGCAGCGCCTGGAACAGCGCACCCAGTTCGATCTCGAGATGATCGAAGCCACCGGCGCATGCGCCGGCATCGAGAACTATTCGCGCTGGCTCACCGGCCGCAAGCCCGGCGAGCCGCCGCCCACACTGTTCGAATATCTGCCGGATGACGCCCTCGTCTTCTGTGACGAAAGCCATGTCACCGTCCCGCAGATCGGCGCCATGTACCGCGGCGACTACCGACGTAAATTCACGCTTTCGGAGTACGGCTTCCGTCTACCATCCTGCATCGACAATCGCCCGCTCAAGTTCGAGGAATGGGATAGGATGCGCCCGCAGACCGTCTACGTCTCGGCAACGCCAGGCCCATTCGAACTCGAACGTGCCGGAGGAATTTTCGTCGAACAGGTGATCCGGCCAACCGGCCTTATCGATCCTCCTGTCGAGGTTCGTCCGGTCGAAACCCAGGTCGATGACCTCATCGCCGAATGCCGGAGTGCAGCGGCTCGGGGATATCGCACTCTGGTTACCACCCTGACCAAGAAGATGGCGGAAGATCTCACCGAATACATGCACGAACAGGGCATACGCGTGCGCTACATGCACTCCGACGTCGAGACCCTGGAGCGCATCGAAATCATCCGCGACCTGCGACTGGGCGCGTTTGACGTTCTGATCGGAATCAACCTGCTACGCGAAGGCTTGGACATTCCGGAATGTGCCCTTGTTGCCATCCTCGACGCTGACAAGGAAGGCTTTCTGCGCAGCGAAACCTCGCTGATCCAGACCATTGGCCGGGCGGCACGCAATGTCGACGGCAAGGTCATCCTCTATGCCGACGCCATTACCGGTTCGATGGCACGGGCCATGGCCGAAACCGAACGGCGCCGGGCCAAACAGATGGCGTTCAACGCCGAACACGGCATTACACCCGCCAGCGTCAAGAAGAAGATCGCCGACATCATGGGGTCGATGTATGAGCGGGACCATGTCACGGTTGATGCCGGCGTCAGCGCCGAAGACAGCGCCTTCATCGGCCATAATCTGCGTGCCCATATCAGCGACCTGGAACGGAAGATGCGCGAGGCGGCGGCCGATCTGGAATTCGAGACCGCGGCGCGACTGCGCGATGAAATCAAGCGCCTGCAGGCCGTAGAACTTGCCGTAGCCGATGATCCCTTTGCCCGCCAGAGCGCGGTCGAAGATGCCGAAACGAGAGCCCTGCAAACAGACGGTGGCAGGCCCAAGGCCCGGCGCACAATGGCCAAACGTCAGGGCCGGCCAAACCAGCCCAAGACCTTCGGCAGCCGCGCCCGCTGAACTTAACCATGTTCACGCGGACGTGCGGCCGCGAAGCCATGTTGCGCCGCTGGGCCGATGGTCCCTTTAACACCAGTACTGCCTTTTAGCGACGCATGGAGCGCAACATCTAGGCGTGCGCCAACAAGGCTCGCAGTTTACCATGAAAGCGCATTGCGCCTGTCATCGAACATCCTCATTGTGTGGTTTCCTCGCGAATCGCTGGGATCGGATTTGGTATGGAGCGGGTTTGATGCAGTCGGATCGCGAACTGCAAAAAGCAGCAAGCCGCGACCTGTGTGAGCGACTGGCGGCACGGGGCGATGCCCGCACGATCGTGCGTGAAATCGATCACTGGGCCTATTTCCCGACCCCTGAAAGCCGCGCCAGCTTTGTTGAAGCCGGCATCAGGGCGGGATTCCGGCTGCGTGGTACCTCCGAGCCTACCGGTCCCTGGCAGGGTTTTGGCGCCCAGCTCTATCACCGTGATGTCCCGAGTGACGAGGCCATGGAGCAGGTCACCCTCCTGCTTTACGACCTCGCCGAGGAATCGGGTGGCGACTATGACGGCTGGGAGACCCGGATCCTCGCCTGACCGCGGCGATCCGTTGCTTACTCACCAAATCCTTCCCCAATCGCGTCCACTGGCGCCAGACGGATCAGCCGGCTGTCCTCGACCGCGGCTTGGCGGTGTTTGACGAACTCGCGATATTCAGGATCCGTGACCATGGCCAAAAACGCCCCAGCATTGGGATAGGCCGCGATAAAGGCGATGTCCCAGCGCTCATCTTGCGGTCCGGTCAAAACTGTCATGGGACGACCGACCCAGACCTGGTGCCCGCCGACACGCTTGAAAATATGAGCGGTGGTGCGGCCATAGGCGCGATAGGCGTCCAATCCGGACATTCCTTTGCCGTGATTGGGATGTCCTTCAGGATATCTGGCGTCCTTGTTGAGCCGAATCAGGTTGAGCATATGAATGGGGGTATCGCGCGCCAGCGCCTTGAAGGCGTCAAATTGCGTACGGGTGGGATCGATGGATCCGGTCATGATACTCCTCGCGGAAAATTTAAACCGGAGGCCATGATGGCGGGTTGCCGGCGTCCACAGCAAGCCTGGACTTGCCGCAGCATCGACCGCGGCGACGACGCGCCCATGATGCTGCGCGCCCCCTCGCCTAGGACTTGGACTTGAAGATCAGGACCACCCGCTTCTGCCCCTTGGTTGGCGGCGTGAAGGCCGCGCTGGCAGGGGCGGCCTTCGGTGCGTCCTGTCGCGTCGCCGACACCTCGTATCTGCCGCCAGGAAGCTGGAAGAGGAGCCAGGCCCCCGAGCAGCTCAGATGCGCCAGTACCTTTCGGCCCTGGCTGAGCGTGAGATCAACACCGGCAATGTACTGATTGGCTGCATTGGCAAATTCGATCCGCACCGGATAGGCCGCCCAGCGCGGATCATCCTGCGATTCGCCGATCCCGGCACACACAGCGGTGATGGCATTGACCAGGCCCACCGGCTGATCCAGCGGCATCGCTGCCGCCTGCGCCGGAAGCGCAAAGACGACCCATAACAGGGTCGCGAACAATAGACGGGCCACGAGATCTCCCCCTCCGGTCAGCTCCTTAAGTCAGTTTGAAATGGCAGTGTGGCAGCCTCATGGCGCCAGCGGGGCTGCGGGTTGCCGGGGGGAGAAGACCGGACAACGCGTGTGCGCCCCAATCCGGACAACCCCTGTGCTACCTAATCCGGACAACCCATGTGCTTACGACACAGGTCACGGCGGGCATGTGGACAACCGCTACGATTGGCCCTATAGTTTTAAGGTCAAGGCCGCGCGAGCCTCAAAAGAAAGTTTCATGCGCGTCCAGCGAATGACCAACCAGCGGGAAGCAGGGGTTGGTACAGACGGCTTGGAGTGACTACGACGCTTTTCCTGAAAGACAGACGCGGATTTGACGGTCGGCTTAGACATGGTGTCTGGACGGCCAGTTTCCTTTCTTTCAGGAGAGTACGCGATGTCGACCACAGGTCAGGTCAAATTCTTTAACACCACCAAGGGCTTCGGCTTTATCGCCCCCGAAGGCGGCGGCAAGGACGTATTTGTCCATGTCACCGCGGTTCAGGCGGCCGGATTGCGTGGCCTTAATGAAGGCCAGCGGGTCAGCTTCGACATCGAAGCCGACAAGCGCGGCCCCAAGGCGGTCAATCTGAAGCTGGTCTGAGACCCCCCAGCAAGATCGGACCTTCGAGCGGCGCAGGAGGCAAGTCTTCCTGCGCCGTTTTCGTGTCTCACGCTGAGGAGGGCGGAGATGCCGGTGGCAGAATTCGTACTGGTCTACTCGACCTTTCCGGATCGTGACAGTGCCCTGAAGGTCGGTGAAAGTCTCGTCCGCGCCCACCTCGCTGCCTGTGCCAACATCTTGGCGCCCCAGACCTCGGTTTATGTCTGGGACGGCCAGCTCACCAGCGCGGAGGAAGTTGCCGTCCTGATCAAAACCCGGGCGAGCCTTGCCGATGCCGTCATCACCGCGGCCCGCGCCGCCCACCCCTACACCACACCATGTTTTCTTATTCTCCCCGTGATGGGTGGTGACCGCGATTATCTGGCGTGGCTGCGCGCCCAGACCGAACCCTAGGGCAGCAGCACCGCAGCGCCATTGATCCGTCCACCACGCACATCATCGAGCGCCGCATTGGCCTCATCGAGGCGATAGGCGATGGTGTGGGTACGGATTTTGATCTGGCCCGCCAGGGCCAGAAATTCCTTTGCATCGGCCCGCGTCAGATTGGCCACCGAGGCAAGGCTGCGCTCACCCCACAGGATCGCGTAAGGAAAACTTGGAATGTCGCTCATGTGGATACCGCCGCAGATGACCCGTCCGCCCGGGCGTATGGCGCGCAGCGCCGTGGGCACCAGTGCCCCGACCGGCGCAAACAGGATCGCCGCGTCAAGGCGGACCGGTGGCGGCTGATCGGAGCCTCCAGCCCACACCGCGCCCATCTGGCGCGCAAAGCTTTGCGCGGCCGCATCACCCGGCCTGGTAAAGGCATAAACCTCCTGACCCCGGCTGCGGGCGACCTGGATGGCGATATGGGCAGCTGCGCCGAAGCCATAAAGTCCAAGCCTTGTGGCCTGGCCCGCCAGCTTCAGGCTGCGATATCCGATCAGCCCTGCACACATCAGCGGCGCAGCATCCTGATCGCAATAGCCATCCGGCAGCGCGAATACATAGCGCGCGTCCGCCAGCACATGCGTGGCAAAACCGCCATCGATCTGGTAGCCGGTGAAGCGCGCGGAGGGGCAGAGGTTTTCCTCACCGCGCAGGCAGAACTCACAGCACCCGCAACTCCAGCCCAGCCAGGGGATGCCGACACGCTGGCCGCGGACAAAGCCCTCTACCGCATCACCGAGGCCGATGATGTAGCCGACAATCTCATGGCCAGGGGTCAGGGGCAGTTTGGGTTCACAAAGTTCGCCATCAACAACATGCAGATCGGTCCGGCAGACCGCGCAGGCGGCAACCTTGACGAGGACCTGCATGGCATTGGGAACAGGAGTTGGAGATTCCTGCAAATGCAGTGGCCTGCCGACAGCTTCAAAACGCATGGCGCGCATGAGCGCCTCCTTGCCTTGATGGCACGGTCGGCATTCTATGCGCCTAAGACCAGCGTGGAAAATCACCGTGACCCCAAGTCCTTTGGCTGAGCCGAGCCTGATCGACGGCGAGGCGCTCCGTCATCAACTGACAGCCCTCGCCCACAGCCAGAGCGATCAGCCGGCCCTGCGGGCCGCGGCCCTCGCCCTGATCAAGGAGCGTTTCCACCTTGGCCGGGAATACATACGCAAGGCCTGCGAAACGCGACAGATCAAGGGCCTCGAGGCGGCCCGCCTGCTGTCCGACCTGCAGGATGAGATCATCCAGGTGATCTACGATTTTGCTACCAAGCATTTCTACTACGCCCAAAATCCAACCCTGGCCGAGCGCATCGCCGTGGTCGCCACCGGCGGCTATGGCCGCGGACTGCTGGCGCCAGGTTCCGATATCGACCTGCTGTTCGTGCGGCCATTCAAGCAGACAGCCTGGGGCGAAAGCGTCATCGAATTCATCCTCTATATGCTCTGGGATCTTGGCCTCAAGGTCGGCCATGCCACCCGTTCGCTCGCCGAATGCGTCCGCCTTGCCCGTCAGGACATCACCATCCGCACCTCGCTCCTTGAGGCGCGCTTTCTGTGGGGTAATACCGAACTCTGCGAGGAACTGCGCACCCGCTTCTGGTCTGAAGTGGCGATCGGCAATGGTCAGGATTTCGTCGAAGCCAAGCTCGCCGAACGCGACGCGCGCCATTCCCGCCAGGGCGAAAGCCGTTACCTTGTGGAACCCAACATCAAGGAAGGCAAAGGCGGACTGCGCGATCTGCAGACCCTCTTTTGGATCGGCAAATATGTCTACCATGTCGAAAACACCGCCGACCTCATCCAGCACAATGTCCTCACCGCAGAAGAATACGAGCTGTTCCGGACGGCCGAAGCCTTCCTCTGGGACGTCAGAGTTCAGCTTCACTATCTTGCCGGACGCGCCGAGGAACGCCTGAGTTTCGGCATTCAGCCTGAACTGGCCCGGCGCCTCGGCTTCGATGATGCCAACCAGCAGCGCGCCGTCGAAGCCTTCATGCGGGCCTATTTTCTTGTCGCCAAGGAGGTCGGCGATCTGACCCGCATCTTCTGTGCCGCGCTGGAAGAGCAGAACCGCAAATATCGTCCCAAACTGGCCCGCATGCTGCCGGGATTTCTCAAGCCACGCACCGGCAGCGAGGACTTCTATGTCGAGAATGGCCGCCTCAACGTGCGGCCCGATGCCTTCGCGCGCGACCCGGTCAATCTCATCCGCATTTTCCATCTCGCCGATGCCAAGGGTGTCGACGTCCATCCCCATGCCCTCAGGGCAGTCACCCGTTCGCTGCACCTGATTGGCGACACGCAGCGTCACGACGCCGAGGCCAATCGTCTGTTTTTGGAAATCCTCACCTCACGGCGCGATCCCGAAGGTGCTTTGCGACGGCTGAATGAGTCAGGGGTGTTTGGCCGGTTCGTGCCAGACTTTGGCCGGGTCGTGGCGCTGATGCAGTTCAACATGTATCACCACTATACGGTGGACGAGCACCTGATCCGCGCGGTTGGCAACCTTGCTGCGATCGAGCGTGGGGAACTGCGTAACGACCACCCTCTGTCGTCTGATCTCATCAAGCGCATCAAGTCGCGCAGCACACTCTATTGTGCGACACTGCTGCACGACATCGCCAAAGGTCTTGAGGGGGATCATTCCGATGAAGGCGCCGCCATCGCCCGGCGCCTGTGTCCGCGCTGGGGACTGAGCGCCCAGGAAACCGAGGATGTTGCCTGGCTGGTGGAGCGCCATCTGGTCATGGCCGATGTCGCCCAGCGTCGCGATATCTCCGACCCCAAAACCGTTCGCGACTTTGTCCAGACGGTGCAGACTCCCGAAAGACTGCGGCTACTTCTGGTGCTGACGGTTGCAGATATCCGCGCCGTGGGACCCGGCGTTTTCAATGGCTGGAAGGGACAGCTGCTGCGCGACCTCTATTATGAGGCCGAAACCGCGATGTCCGGTGCCGAAGCCGCCCGCGGACGACCGGCGCGCATCGCCGCAGCCAAGGAAGGACTCGCGGAGCGCCTGACTGATCTTGCCCCGCAGGTCCGCGATCACGCCATCACCCGCCATTATGATCCGTACTGGCTGGCCTTTGATCCGGACACGCTCGAGCGCCATGCACGGCTGATGGCGGCGGCCGATGCCAGCCACCAGCTTCTCGCCCTTGCGGTGCAGAGCGACAGCTTCCGTGCGATCAGCGAAGTCGTGGTCTATACCCCGGATCACCCCGGGCTCTTCGCCCAGCTGGCCGGTGCTATCGCTCTTTGTGGCGGCTCGATCGCCGATGCCAAGGCCTACACCACCTCGGACGGCTTTGCCCTCGATGTCTTTTCGGTGCAGGAGCAAGATGGCACCCCCTTCGGCGAGGGTGCCCGCGCGACCCGCCTGCGCGATACCATTGCCAAGACCCTCGCAGGCGAAATGCGCCTCGGACGGGCCCTCGCCAAGCGCAAATTGCCGACCCGGACCTCGGCCTTCGCGGTGCGGCCGCGGGTGAACTTTGATAACGATGCCTCAGCCACCGCCTCGGTTATCGAGGTCGAAGGTCTCGACCGGCCAGGATTGCTCTACGACGTCACCAACAGCCTCTTCAGGTCGGGTCTGTCGATTTCAGCGGCGCGGGTGGCCACTTATGGCGAACGCGCCATTGACGTTTTCTATGTCCGCGACGGGTTCGGCCACAAGATCTTTCATCGCGGGCGCATCGCAAGCGTGCGTGAGCGCCTGCTCAAGGCACTGGAAGGCGACGACAAGGGGACTGCTTGAAGTAAGGGCGGGGATTCAGGCATAAGGCGGCCGCATCACCAGGGCCCCCAGAACATGAGCTTTGAGCGCGTTCTTTCCGGCATGCAGCCGACCAACACCCTGCACCTCGGCAACTATCTGGGCGCGCTGAAGAACTGGGTGGCCTTGCAGGAGCGCATGGCATGCCTTTATTGCGTCGTGGATCTGCATGCGATCACCCAGGACTCAGGCTACGGCAAGGCCGAAGCACTGCGTCACGCTACCCGCGAAGTCGCAGCCGCCTACATCGCCGCCGGCATCGATCCCAGCAAAAGCCCGGTATTTAACCAGGCCCGCGTTCCCGAGCACAGTGAGCTGAGCTGGATCCTCAGCTGTGTGGCGCGCCTCGGCTGGCTCGACCGCATGACCCAGTTCAAGGAAAAAACTGGCAAGCACAAGGAGCGGGCAAGCGTTGGCCTTTATACCTATCCCGTCCTCATGGCCGCTGACATCCTCGTCTACAAGGCCACCCATGTCCCGGTCGGCGAGGATCAGAAACAGCATCTCGAACTGGCCCGCGACATCGCCCAGAAGTTCAACAATGATTTCGGCATGACGGACTTCTTTCCCCTGCCCGAGCCGGTGATCAGCGGACCGGCAACACGGGTGATGAGCTTGCGCGACGGCACGAAGAAAATGTCGAAGACCGACGAAAGCGACATGTCGCGCATCAATCTCACCGATGATGCCGACACCATCGCCAACAAGATCCGCAAGGCCCGGACCGATCCTGAGCCTCTGCCCTCGGAGGCCAAGGGCCTGGAAAACCGTCCCGAGGCGCAGAACCTCGTCAACATATTTGCCGCGCTCAATGATGAAACCGTCGATGCCGTCATCACCCGCTTCGCCGGACAGCAATTCTCCGCCTTCAAATCCGAGCTTGCCGATCTGGCCGTCGCCAAGCTCACCCCCATAGCAGCCCAGATGCGCCGGCTGATGGGGGATCCAACCGAACTTGACCGCATCTTGAACGATGGCGCCCTCAAGGCGCGCGCCATTGCCGAACCGATCATGAAAGAGGTGCGACAGGCGGTCGGCTTCCTGTCCTAGGCCAGCGGCCGGGCCGGTCCGCGCCTTTCAGCCCGGTTCCCTGTGACAGACCCCGCCGCCTTGGGCTAGAACCAGAGCATGCAGAACGGACCTCAGACTGTACTTGTGACCGGTGGCGCCAAACGCCTGGGGCGGGCTGTTGCCCTTGATCTGGCCGCCGCAGGCTATGCGGTCGCCATCCACTACAACACCTCCGAAGCGCAGGCCGCAGAGCTCGCCGCCCAGATCAGGGCACAAGGCCGGTCGGCAACCCTGCTCAGGGCCGATCTGTCCTGCGAGGACGAGGTCAACCAACTCATCGGCCGCGCAACCGAGGCGCTCGGTCCCATATGCGCCCTCATCAATTCGGCGTCGCTGTTCGAAGAAGACGACTGGAACAGCGCCACCCGCCAGAGCTGGGACCAGCATATGGCGGTTAATCTGCGCGCCCCTTTCGTCCTCGCTCAGGACTTCGCACGGGCCCTGCCGCAAAACTGCTCGGGCGCCATCATCAACATCATCGATCAGCGCGTGCTGAAACCGACGCCGCAATTTCTGACCTACAGCCTCAGCAAGGCCGGCCTCGACTGGCTCACCGTGACCCTCGCCCAGGCCCTCGCCCCGCGGATCCGCGTCAATGCGGTAGGCCCCGGTCCCACCTTGCGGAACCAACGTCAGAGCGAGGCTGATTTTCGGCGCCAGCGGGCCGCAACCTTGCTCGGAACCGGCGCCGAGCCGAAGGATGTCTGCGCCGCGGTGCGCTATCTTCTTGCCGCTCCGGCGGTAACCGGTCAGCTGATCGCGGTCGACGGTGGCCAGCATCTTGCCTGGCAGACAGCTGACGTGGCGGTGAGAGAGTAGCGATGAGCCGGAACCTGCATTTTCCGCCCCTGCCCACAGCTGACAGCGATCAGGCGATCAGTCACGTCTTCATCCGCAATCTCTGCCTCGACGCCCAGATCGGCGTCTATGGTCATGAACATGGCCGCCACCAGCCGGTGCGGATCAATGTCGATCTTGCCGTCGACGATACCCCCCCGCGCGATGACCGCCTTGATCAGGTCGTCGATTACGACGCGATCACCCAGCGCATCCGCAGCATCGTTGCCGCCGGTCACGTCAAACTGGCCGAGACACTCGCGCATCGCATTGCCGACGCCTGCTTTGGCGATCCGCGGGTCAGACGGGCGCGCGTGCGGGTGGAAAAGCTCAATGCCCTCAAAGACGCCGAGAGTGCCGGTGTCGAGATCGAACGCAGGCGATGATAAAATGGGCGCAAAGCGCCTCATGCCGCGCGCCGTGCAAGGGACAGGCACGCCCCCCTTCCTCCGCGTGAACCTACCGGCTCCAACACCATGACGGACCCCAAGCCCCCCTCCGACAGTCCCGGTCCGCTCACCGGTGCGGCCCGCATCGCGGCCTATGTCAGAACGCTGCCCGAAGCCCCCGGGGTCTATCGCATGCTGGGGGCCAAGGGCGAGGTGCTCTATGTCGGCAAGGCCAAGAGCCTGAAAAAGCGGGTTGCCGCCTATGCCAAATCGGGCGGACAGACCGAGCGCATCGCCCGCATGATCAGCGAAACCGCCGACATGCTTTTTGTGACGACAGCGAGCGAAAGTGAAGCGCTGCTGCTCGAGAGCAACCTGATCAAGCGCCTCAAGCCGCGCTACAATGTGTCGTTTCGCGACGACAAGAGTTTTCCCAATATTCTCCTGCGTGAGGACCATCCTTTTCCGCAGCTTCTCAAGCATCGCGGTGCCCGCACCATAAAAGGCCATTATTATGGCCCCTTTGCCAGCGCCGGTGCCGTCAATCGCACGCTCAACACACTGCAGCGGGCCTTCCTGCTGCGCTCCTGTTCGGACAGCGTCTTCGCAAGCCGCACCCGCCCCTGCCTGCTGCACCAGATCAAGCGCTGCGCAGCGCCCTGCGTCGGACGCATCGATGCGGCGGGCTATGGCGCGCTGGTTGAGGAAGCCGAGGCGTTTCTGTCCGGCAAGAGCCGGGCGGTGCAGTCCCAGCTCGCACAGGAAATGGAGAAGGCCTCAGGCGCGCTTGATTTCGAGCGGGCCGCCGTGCTGCGCGATCGCATTCGTGCCATGAGTCAGATCCAGTCCAATCAGGGTATCAATCCGACCAGTTTTACCGACGCCGATGTCTTTGCACTGTTCGCAGAAGGCATGGATGTGTGCATCCAGGTTTTCTTCTTCCGTGCCGGGCAGAACTGGGGCAACCGTCCCTATTTCCCGCGCAGCGGCGCACAGGACGGCAGCGCCGAAATTCTCGCAAGCTTCATCGCCCAGTTCTACGATGAACGTGAATGCCCGCCTCTCATCCTCCTCAGCGAAGCTGCAGCCGAGGCCGATCTGCTCGCCGAGGCCCTGACCAACCGCAGTCGCAAACGAGTCGAAATCGCGGTACCCCAACGCGGCGAAAAGCATGACATCGTGGCGATGGCCCTGAGCAATGCGCGCGAACAGCTGGCCCGACGTCTGGCCGAAAACTCCGCCCAGGTGCAGCTTCTGGAAGCCCTGTCCGATGCCCTTGGCCTCGACAATCCACCTCGGCGCATCGAAGTTTACGACAACAGCCACATCCAGGGGCGCCACGCCGTCGGTGCCATGATCGTCGCCGGCCCTGACGGCTTCGAGAAAGCGGAATATCGCAAGTTCAACATCAAGTCCGAGGACCTGACCCCCGGCGATGACTACGCCATGCTGCGCGAGGTGCTCAGCCGGCGCTTCGGCCGTCTGCTCCGAGATGATGACAGTGCGCGGGCCAAATGGCCCGAGCTCGTCCTGATCGACGGTGGCCTGGGCCAGCTTGGCATCGCCAGCCAGGTCTTTGCCGATCTCGGCATTGAGGATGTCGAACTCGTAGCGATCTCAAAGGGGCCGGACCGCGATGCCGGCCGCGAGCATTTCTATCGCCCGGGTCAGGCCCCCTTCCGCCTCGATGTCAAAAGCCCGGTTCTCTATTACCTGCAGCGTCTGCGTGACGAGGCCCACCGCTTTGCCATAGGCAGCCACCGCAAGCGGCGCAGCAAGGCCATCGGCACCAACCCGCTCGACGAGGTCGCAGGTGTAGGCGCTGCCCGCAAGCGGGCCCTCCTGCAGCATTTCGGCTCGGCCCGGGCGGTGTCAGCGGCCAGTCTTGCCGACCTTGAGGCCGTAGAGGGCGTCAGTGCCACACTGGCCAAGAAAATTTACGACTTCTTCCATGCGGGCGGCTAGCAGGTGTAAGTGTGGGCGCATGTACAGCCTGCCCAACCTTCTTACGATGTTCCGGATCGCGCTGGTGCCGCTGTTTGCGCTCGCCTTCGCAGTGCCCGGCCCCTCGGGCAAGCTGGTCGCGTTCGCCATCTTTGTCCTTGCCGGTGTGACTGATTTCTTCGATGGCCTTGCCGCCCGCAGGCTCAAATCCTACTCCGATTTCGGCCGCATGCTCGATCCGATCGCCGACAAGATCCTCGTCGCCACCGCCCTCATGATGCTGGTCGCCGGCGGCGCCTTTGATGGCTACAAGCTGATCCCCGCCCTCGTCATTCTGTGCCGCGAAATTCTGGTCTCGGGCCTGCGCGAATTTCTTGCCGGGGTCCGTGTCAGCGTCCCGGTGAGTTCGATCGCCAAACTGAAAACCACGATCCAGATGATTGCCATCGGCGCAATGATCCTCGGGCCTGCCGCCAACCACGTGGTGCCGGGCGCGCTCGCCTTTGCCGTTGTTCTGCTCTGGGTGGCCGCGGCGCTCACGGTCTATACCGGCGCGGTCTATTTCAGGGCCGGACTTGCCCATCTTGACCCCAAGCCGCGCGCCGAAGAGGGCGATGGACCCGCACACCACAGCGCCGGAGAATCCGTATGAAGGTGCTTTATTTTGCCTGGGTGCGCGAAAAACTGGGTTGCAGCGAAGAGACGCTGAACCTGCCGCCGGAGGTCAGGACAGCGCGCCAGCTCGCCCTCCATCTGGCCGCAAGGGGACCTTCCTACGCGAACGTGTTTGGTGCGCTTGGCAACCTCAACCTTGCCATCGATCAGGAGCATGCGAGCTGGGATCAGGACCTTGGGGCAGCACAGGAAGTGGCTTTTTTCCCACCGGTGACGGGAGGCTGAGATGCAGGTCTCAGTCCAAGAAGCAGATTTCGACAGTGCGGCAGAAGCCCTTGCCCTGACCCAAGGGCGCAAGGACATCGGCGCCGTGGTCACCTTCGAGGGCCGCGTCAGAGCCGACGATGGCCTCAGCGCTCTTACCCTCGAACATTATCCGGGCATGACCGAAGCGGAGATTGCACGCCATGTTGCAGCGGCACAGGCGCGCTGGCCGCTCGCCGGGGTCCGCATCATTCACCGCATCGGCCGGCTTGGTCCTGGCGAACGCATCGTGCTTGTGATCACCGCCTCCGCCCATCGTCAAAGTGCCTTTGAGGCGGCCGAATTCCTCATGGATTATCTGAAGACCCGCGCCCCGTTCTGGAAGCAGGAGCAATACGGCGACGGCGCCCGCTGGGTCGAGGCCAGGGCGGATGACCTTGACGCCGCCCGCCGCTGGCAGAGCCCGGCAAAGCGTTAGAGGCTGACCACCGACTTTTCGCGGTGAACGTCGTCCATATAGTCATGCATCAGGGCCTGGGTCAGCGCCCCCGGCTGGAAATTGTATGGCCCGATCTGCGCCACCGGCGTCACTTCGGCTGCCGTCCCGACGATGAAACATTCCTCGAAGCCTTCCATTTCCTTGGGCTCGATATGGCGCTCGACCACCGGGATCTGACGCACCTTGGCCAGCCCCATCACCGCACGGCGGGTAATGCCATCGAGGAAACAGTCCGGCGTCGGGGTGTAGAGGGTACCCTCCTTGATGAAGAAGATGTTCGCCCCGGTGGCCTCCGCCACATAGCCGCGATAGTCAAACATCAGCGCATCGGCGAAGCCTTTGGCTTCGGCAGCATGCTTGGACAGGGTGCAGATCATGTAAAGACCAGCCGCCTTGGCCTTGGTTGGGGCGGTGTCAGGCGCCGGCCGCTTCCAGTCCGACACCATCATGCGAATGCCCTTCATCTTGGTGGCCGGATCGAAATACGAGCCCCACGTCCACACCGCCACACCGACATGGATTTTGCTGTGCTGGGCCGAGACGGCCATCATCTCCGAGCCGCGAAACACCACCGGGCGCACATAGCCATCGACGATGTCCTGGGCCTTGGCCGCGGCATAGCAGGCATCAAAGACCTGCTGCGGGGTATAGGGAACCTGCATGCCGAGGATCTGTGCGGACTCAAACAAACGCTGGATATGCTCCGCATGCTTGTAGATCCGTCCGCCATAAATGCGTTCACCTTCGAATACGGAGGACGCGTAGTGCAGACCATGGGTCAGAATATGGGTCTTAGCATCGCGCCAGGGCACCAGCCTTCCGTCATACCAGAGCGAGCCATCGCGATCGTCGAAGGGAATGATGTCGGCCATGAAAACCTCGTTACGCAGTGTGATCGGCTGCGGCTTGCCGGAAACTGCCGGCCAGCCTAAATATGTCAGCATGTCTGACGCAAAAGGTGCTGAGCCACGGCCGCAGGTCTTTCCTTTATACCTTCACGACGAGGCGTTAAAGCAGGGCGTTGACCTCCTTTTTGCCGCCTTCGCGGAGGTGTTCGCAGATGGCGATGCCGTTCTGAAATCCGCCCGGCTCGGGCGTGCCCACCACCGCGCCCTCTATTTTATTGCCCGCCAGCCCGGGATCACCGTGGCCGAGCTGTTGGCCCGGCTCAAAATCACCAAGCAGAGCCTGTCGCGGGTGATTACCGAACTGCTGGCCGACGGCTACATCGAGCGGCGAACCGCCGCAGGCGACCGGCGCCGGCGTGAGCTGCGCCTCTCCGAAAAGGGTGTCCTCTTCGAGCAGCGCCTGTGGGAAGCGCAGCGCCCAAGGCTCGCGCGGGCCTTTCGCGAGGCGGGGCCCGACAGCGTGACCGGCTTTCGCCACGTGCTGGCGGCGCTCGCCAGTGCGCAAAGGGGGGAGAAGCGGCGATGAGCCTCGGTCCGACGGCAGAAACCGCACACCTGCTCGTGGTCGATGACGATGAACGGCTGCGCGCCCTCTTGCAGCGCTACCTCTCGGCCAACGGCTTTCGTGTCAGTGTCGCGGCCAACGCCGCCGAAGCCCGCGCGCTCATGAAGTCGATCGCCTTCGATCTGCTCATCATCGATATCATGATGCCGGGCGAAACCGGTCTTGAGCTGACCAAATCGGTGCGCGCCCATTCCCAGGTTCCCATCCTCATCCTGACTGCCCGCGGCGGCCCGGAGGATCGCATTGCCGGACTGGAACACGGCGCCGACGATTATCTGCCCAAGCCATTTGAACCACGCGAGCTGCTGTTGCGCTGTGGCGCCTTGATGCGCCGTGCTGCGCCTGTGGCGGCCGCGGTGCTGCGCGAAATCAAGATGGGCGAAGCCATCTTCGATCCCGAAAGGAGCGAACTCAAACGACGCGGCAAACCGGTACGTCTGACCACGTCCGAAGCCGCCTTGCTCAAACTGTTTGCTGCCAATGTCGGCCGCCCGTTCAGCCGTGCCGATCTGTGCACCCGGCTCGGCGTCACCCTCGAACGCTCCATCGATGTCCAGGTGACACGCCTCAGACGCAAGATTGAAGAGGATCCCAAACTGCCACTTTATATCCAGACCGTACGCGGTGTCGGTTATGTCCTTATTCCGGACCGGGTGAGCTAGCCGTGTGGCGTCCCCTTCGGGCTCTGCGCAAGGCGATGCCGCAACGCCTGTTCGGCCGCTCGCTTATCATCATCGTCGCGCCCGTGGTGCTGCTGCAAGGAGTGGTCACCTTCGCCTTCTTTGCCCGCCACTACGACACCATGACCCGGCACATGAGCCAGGGCGTCGCCGGCGAAGTCGCCTTTCTCGTCAATCTCGTCGAAACCCATCCCAACCCCAAAACCCGCACGGCCCTGCTCGACATGGCCGCACGGAGCATGGGCTATCAGATCTCCTATCTTCCAGGTCAGCACCTGCGTCTGCCGGTACAGCACCGCGCGCCGCATATCAGCTACATCCTGACCTATGTTTTCGACAATCAGCTGGGAGAAGACCATCCCTTCTCCTCGCGCGTGATCGGACGCTATGTCGACATCAGCGTCGATCTGAAGCACGGAACCTTGCGCCTGCTCATTCCCGCCGAACGGGTATTCGCCGGCACCGCCGAAGTCTTCATCCTGTGGATGGTGGTGTCCGCTCTTATTCTGCTCGCCATCGCCATCATCTTTCTGCGCAACCAGGTCCGGCCGATCGAACGGCTGGCGCTTGCCGCAGAAGCCTTTGGCCGTGGCCGCACCGTTCCCGACTTCCGGCCCCGTGGCGCCAGTGAGGTCCGCAGCGCTGCCGAAGCCTTCATCACCATGCGTGCACGCATTGAACGCTTCCTGCAGCAGCGCACCGAAATGCTGGCCGCGGTCAGCCATGATCTGAAAACCCCGCTCACGCGCATGAAGCTGCAGCTGGCGATGATGGATGAGACCGACGCCGCCCCGCTCATCGAAGACATCGTCGAAATGGAGCACATGCTCGAGGGCTATCTCGAGTTCGCCCGTGGGGAAGGGGGCGAGGCCGCAAACGACACCGATCTGGCCCAGCTCGTGCGCGAAACCTGTGACGCCGCGACCCGGGGCAAGGCAGCCGATCGCATCACCATGCAGCTGACCCCGGATCTGGTCCTGCCGGTCAAGCGCCATGCCCTGCGCCGCTGTCTGAACAATCTGATCGATAACGCCCTCAAGCACGGCAGCCATGTGCAGGTGAGCCTCCTTAGCCATGGCAGCGAGGACCGGCGCTTCATCGACATCGTCATCGATGATGATGGCCCCGGCATCCCCGAGGCCCGGCGCGAAGAGGCCTTCCGCCCCTTCCACCGCCTCGACGAAGGACGCAATCTGCAGACAGGAGGCTCTGGCCTTGGCCTCGCCATTGCGCGCGACATTGCCCGCGCCCATGGCGGTGAACTCAGCCTCGCGGACAGTCCCATGGGTGGCCTGAGGGCGCTTGTCCGCCTGCCGGTCTAGTCCGCAGCTCAGCGCCCGCCAAAGCGTCCAAGAAGAGTATCCGCACGGCGCAGATCGGTATCGAGCCGGGCCATGGTCCGCCCCAGATCGTCCTCATCCTCCAGCCATACTGGCAGCGCCCGAAACAGCACCAGTCCGAACGCAAGGCGGCGCGCCCCCAGCTGCCCGCCCCGATCGGCCCCGGCCAGACTGAGCAGCCGGCCGGCCACGGCGGCAAACCCCCGACCGACGCCCATGAGTGCCAGGGGATCACGCCGCAGTCCGGCATGGAGCGTCGCCACCGCCCGCTTGTGCGGGCTGAGGGCCTCAAACCAGCTCATGGCCACGTCGAACAGCTGATCGTGTGCGCTCGCGCCCGTCTCGGGGACATGGGCGGTGGTCCGCGTCAGGTCACTCAGGATCAAGGATACCAGCTCGATCTTGGACGGGCAGAGGGTGAGCAGATCCGCCAGCGGCAGCTTGGCGGCGCGTGCGACCCGGGAGAGCTGAAGCTCGTCCCACGCGGTCTTTTCCAGGAGCCTCAGCGCCGCCGCGCCAACCAGCTGGCGCTGCATGGCCTCTGTCCGCGGAGGCCGCTGAGTGCGCCCCGCCGCTTTGGGCTTGGAGCTGGTGCGCGGCGATGACCGCGACGAGGTTTTGGCTGGGGTCCGTCGGCTTGGCATACGCCATGTTTGCCTTCAGCCTTGGCAGGGTTCAAGCCGCACCATGGGCCGTGCGCATCTGCCACAGCGTGCCCGCAAGACAACGCGATCAGCTGGCCAGCTCTTTGGCGCGCCGATTGGCGGCGGCCACCGCCGCCCGCAGCACTGGGGCCAGACCATCTGCCCCCATCAGCACCCCCAGCGCCGCTTCGGTGGTGCCGCCGGGACTGGTCACATCGCGGCGGAGCGCCGCCGGCGGTCTTGGATCCGCCGCCAGTAACGCCCCTGCGCCCATGATCGTTGCCCGGGCCAGCTGCTCGGCCACCAGCGGTGGCAGCCCGATTGCGCACCCGGCCTCGGCCAGCGCCTCGACCAGGTAAAACACATAGGCCGGGCCCGAACCGGAGACCGCAGTGGTGGCGTCGATGAGGGTTTCCTTGCTGACCCAGAGGGTTTCACCCAAGGGGGAGAGCAGGGCTTCGGCGAGCTTGCGCGCGGGCGGCTCGATCGCTGCGGGCGCAAAGAGCGAGGAAATGCCGCAACCAATGGCCCCGGGCGTATTGGGCATGGCGCGGACAATACGTGCGCCGCGACCAAAATGCTTGCGCAGCGTGGCGATCGAGGTTCCCGCCGCAATCGACAGCATCAAGGTTCCGGTCTTGGCAATGGGCGCCAGATGCGCCGCTTCCAGGCGCAGGATCTGGGGTTTGATGGCAATGACACAGGCCCGCAACCTCGGCGGAGCCTGATCTGCCGCCGTCATCACCCGGATCCTTTCCTTCTTGGCCAATGCCAGAAGGTCCTTTCCCGGATTGGGTTCGACCACGATCAGCGGACCGATATCGCGCGCCAGCCAGCCCTTGAGCAGGGCTCCCCCCATGCGCCCGGCGCCGATAAGAAGGATGGGGGCAGACTTTGCCATCATGCCTCGCCGGCGCATTCGAGCACCGCCGCGGCAATCGCCTCCTGTGCTGTCTTGCCGCCCCACAGTACGAACTGAAAGGCAGGATAGTAATATTCGCAGGCTTCGACCGCGAGATTAAGCAGCGCTTCGCACTGGCTGGCGCTTGCCATCGCCTCGGGGAAAATCATGGCATGGCGATAGATCAGCGTACCATCCTCGGGCCACAGATCGAAATGCCCGATCCACAGCTTGGCATTCACATGCACCAGAAGATTGGCCACTTCCTGGCGCCGTGTCGGCTCAACCCGCATGTCAAAAGCGCTCGACAGATGCAGCGACTGCAGATCCTCACGCCAGGTGAAGCTGAAGTGATGGTCACACCAGCGACCGGCGACCGACAGATTGAGTTCATCGCGCCCGGTGCGTTCAAACGGCCAGCCATTGTCCTCGACACTGCGCTCCAGCATGTCGAGGGGATGATCGCCTGCTGCGACCTCGTCCCGATAGGCAAGGCTCATTCCCATACTCCTGCGGGTGACGGCAGTACTTTGCGCGTTTGACACAAAACGAAGCACCCTGCGATCAACCTGACACAGGATTTTGCGGCTGCACAAGAGTCCGGAGGCCGTCACATTTGTCCCAGCTGTGCAATTCACAGCTTTGGTCCGCAAAGTTCGGGCACCACCTTGGGCCGGGTCTCAGCCCAAGGTACCAGCCTCGCCGCCGAGGCGGGCTTCGAGCGCGGCAAGGCGCTTGGCCAGTGCGTCATTTTCCGCACGCGCCTTCTGCGCCATGGCCCGCACTGCCTCAAATTCCTCCCGCGGCACGAAATCCATATCCGCCACCAGCTTCTCCAGACGGTGGCGCATGAAGGTATCGGCCTCGTTGCGGACCGACTGGGCGGCGCCGGCCGCATCGCTGAACAGCCGGGCAAGCCCGTCAAGAATCGGATTGTCGCTCTGCATGGGCATCTCCTCTTTGACCCAGACATAATGAATTTGTCGCCAATAGCGAATAGGGGCGAAATCGCCTATGAGTAGTCCCTGCCACCCATCGCCTCAGCCCTGATGCATATCCCTCTTATCGAAGCGCTCCTGCCCTATCCCCAGATCAATCCCGTAGCCCTTCAGCTCGGCCCCATTGCCATCCGCTGGTACGCGCTGGCCTATATTGCCGGGCTGCTGCTCGGCTGGTGGCTCATCCTGCGTCAGCTGGCGCAGCGATCCTTGTGGACCAACGCCCCGTTTTACGGCACGGCCCCGGCCAATGCCGAGCAGATCGGCGATCTTGTGGTGTGGGCAACCTTCGGCGTCATTCTCGGCGGCCGCCTCGGCTGGGTGCTTTTCTATGGCGTGATCCTGTGCTCCGGAGACCACGGCTATCCTTATTGCTACGGGCTGCCAGGGCACTTCCTCACCGATCCCATCAAGATCTTCGCCGCCTGGCAGGGGGGGATGTCGTTTCATGGTGGCCTGATCGGTGTTGCCATCGCCATCTCGATCTTCAGTTCGCGCCAGAAGCTGAGCGCGCTCCAGCTCGGCGACCTCGTGGCCAGCGTCGCGCCGATCGGATTGTTCTTCGGCCGCATTGCCAATTTCATCAATGATGAACTCTGGGGGCGCCCCACCAACGTGCCGTGGGCCATGATCTTCCCCCGTGGCGGCAATATTCCGCGCCACCCAAGCCAGCTCTACGAGGCCGCGCTTGAAGGCATTGCCCTCTTCATCATTCTGCAGCTTGGCCTGCGCAAATTCCGCTGGCACCAGAAGCCTGGCCTGCTCATCGGCGCCTTCCTGCTCGGCTATGGCGTGTTTCGCAGCTTCGTCGAGATGTATCGCGAACCTGATGCGCCCTTCCTCGGCCCCATCACCATGGGCCAGGCCCTGTCTTCATTCATGATCATCGGCTCGGTCTACTTCTTCTGGCGCGCCCTGAGGCAGCAGCCTGAAGAGCCCAAGGCGATCAAACAGGCCAAGGGGTGAACGCACTCGCACAGCGTCTGGCCGGGCTGATCAGAGCACAAGGGCCACTCTCGGTGGCACAGTTCATGGCGCTGGCGCTCATGGATCCTGATTACGGCTATTACACGCAGCAGGATCCTTTCGGAGCTGACGGGGATTTCATCACCGCCCCGGAAGTCAGCCAGATGTTCGGCGAACTGCTCGGCCTGTGGCTCGTGCAGGCCTGGCGCAACCAGGGCTCGGCCTCGGCACTGCGACTGATCGAGCTGGGCCCGGGCCGCGGCACCATGATGGCCGATGTCCTGCGCGCTGCCGCCAGGGTCGCGCCTGAATTTGTTGCCGCCGCCGAGGTTACGCTCATCGAAGCCAGCCCACGCTTGCGCGCTGCGCAGCAGCAGCGGCTCGCCACCGCGCCAGTCACAGTGAGCTGGAGCCCGACCCTGAAACTCGAGGCCCTGAGCGGACCTCTCTTCGTGCTCGCCAATGAATTCTTTGATGCCCTGCCCGTGCGCCAATTCCTGCGGGTGGGGGAAAAATGGCATGAACGGGTGGTCACCGTGGGACGCCAGGGAGTCCTTGAATTTGCCATTGCCCCCATGGCAGCGCAGGCCCTGGCCCCAACCCCGGGGCGGCCGCCCGCACAGGACGGCGATCTCTTCGAGCTCTGCCCGTCCGGCCTTGCCTTGTGCGAAAACCTTGCGGCCACCATCGCCCGCCAGGGCGGAGCGGCCCTCATCATCGACTACGGCTATGACGGCAAGGTCGGCTTTGGCGACACCCTGCAGGCGCTGCGGACCCATCACCCTGTGCCAGTTCTGGCCGACCCGGGCGAGGCCGATGTGACGGCGCATGTGGATTTTGCCGCCCTGGCCCTCTCAGCCCGCCATGGCGGCGCCGCTGTCTATGGCCCGCGCCCGCAAGGCGCCTTCCTGACCGCGCTCGGTATCGGGCCGCGCTGTGCCGCCCTGGCGCGTTCCACGCCCGACGCGGCGACAGTTCTGCGCCGCCAGCTCGACCGGCTGTGCGCGGAAGACCAGATGGGCCAGCTGTTCAAGGCGCTGGCCCTCCTGCCCCAGCACGCGCCCAGGCCCGACGGCTTTTGAGGAGGTTGCCGGTTCATGGCCACAGGCTGCGATACCCCTTTACTCCCGGCCGAAAGGATGCACCGCCATGGCTGACGCGATCTTGAAACTTGAGGCCGAGGTTCTTCGCAAGGACGGCATTGCGCATGGCTTTTTCGGCCGGCGGGGCGGGGTCAGCGACGGCATTTATGCCAGTCTCAACGGTGGACCAGGCTCCGGTGACGCGCGCGAACGCGTCGAAGAGAACCGTCGGCGCGTGGCGCACAGCCTGTGTTGCCACAGCCTCGTCAATGCCCATCAATGCCACAGTGCCGATGCCGTTCGGGTCACCACGCCGTGGGCGCTTGGTACCGGGCCCAAGGCCGATGGCCTCGTCACCGACCAGACCGGTATTGCCCTGGCGATCCTGACAGCGGACTGCGCGCCGGTGCTTCTGGCCGACGTCGAGGCGCGGGTAATCGGTGCCGCCCATGCGGGCTGGCGGGGCGCGATCGGCGGCGTCATCGAGGCAACGATTGCCCAGATGCAGGCCCTGGGCGCGCAGAGGCAGCGGATCTGTGCCGCCATCGGTCCGGCCATCAGCCAGGCCCATTATGAGGTCGGCCCCGAATTTGCGGCCCGCTTTCTCGAACTCGACCCGCAGAACACACGCTTCTTCATTCCGGCCGAACGGCCTTTGCACCATTACTTCGCGCTGGAAGACTATGTCGGTGCGCGGCTGCGCGCCGCCGGCGTGGACCAAATCGAGGCGCTTCGGACCTGCACCTATGGGCGCGAGCAGGATTTCTTTTCCTATCGCCGCAATACCCATGCCGGCACCACCCTCTACGGGCGGCAAATCTCGGCGATCGCGCTCAGCGCACCTCGCCAGGGCTGAGCCCCCGGACGCTTATCCAGAGCCCTGAGGGCACTAAGGCGCAAAGGCGGGTTTACCGTCCACAACTTGCTTGCTAGAACGCCCCCGGCTGTAACGGAAGTGTCAAACCGTTTTGCCGCCATTCATCCTCTGAGGCGTGCGGTATGAGTGATGCAGGACTGACCCGCGGCATGAAATTGATCGCGGGCAATTCCAACCGCGAATTGGCCGAGAAGATCGGCCAATACCTCAAGCTCCCCTTTACCAAGGCGATCGTGCGGCGCTTTGCCGACATGGAGGTGTTCGTCGAGATCCAGGAAAATGTCCGGGGCGAGGACATCTTTGTGATCCAGTCGACGAGCTATCCCGCCAATGACAACCTGATGGAACTCCTCATCGTGATCGATGCCCTGAAGCGGGCCTCGGCACGACGCATCACCGCCGTGATCCCGTATTTCGGCTATGCCCGCCAGGATCGCAAGGTCGGGCCCCGGACCCCGATCTCGGCCAAGCTGGTGGCCAATCTGATCACCGAGGCCGGCGCCAACCGGGTCCTCACCGTCGACCTGCATGCCGGCCAGATCCAGGGCTTCTTCGATATTCCCACCGACAATCTCTATGGCGCCCCGGTCATCGTGAAGGACATCCAGGACTATCTTGGCCAGGATAACCTGATGGTGGTCTCTCCTGACGTAGGCGGCGTGGTGCGGGCGCGGGCCCTGGCCAAACGACTGGGCGCGGATCTTGCCATCGTTGACAAGCGCCGCGAGCGGGCCGGGGAATCGGAGGTCATGAACATCATCGGTGATGTCAGCGGACGCTCCTGCATCCTGGTCGATGATATCGTCGATTCCGGCGGCACCATCTGCAATGCCGCCGAAGCGCTGATAGCCAAGGGTGCCAAGGATGTCTGCGCCTATGCGACCCATGGCGTCCTGTCGGGAGGCGCAGTCGCCCGCATCGCCGCCTCCAGGCTCAAGTCCATGGTGATCACCGACTCGATCGCGGCCACCGACGAGGTGCGAAAATGTCCCAATATCCGTCGCATTTCGATTGCCCCCTTGATCGGCGAAGCGATGCGACGCATCAATAATGAAGAAAGCGTATCGAGCCTTTTTGACTAGATTCTAAAATTGGTGGCCGCCCGTAAACCGGCAGTAAACCGGGCAGCCCTCATCCTTACACGTTGCGACAGGCGCGGGCGGCAGGAGGCCATGGCATGCGCTTTAGACGTAAATGGCGGTTCCGCTTCCAGCTCGACACCAGGGTCCACCCGCTGGACATCCTGGCGAGCCGCCCGCTCGCCGCGGCCATCTTCTGGCTTCCCATCTTCGCCATCGTTGCGACCGGCTATTCGGCCGTGAGCATTGATGTCCGCACCGGGGTGTGGACCGGCGGCTGCGTGCTCATGGCTCTGGGAAGCCTGATCAACGCCATGCGTTGTGGCCGCCTGCAATCCTATCTGCTCGCTCCGCTGTTTCTGCTCGGAGCCCTGGCGAGCCTTGCCTACGGTACCGGATTGTGGCCGCTCGGCCCGGCAGGCTGGGGCCTGATCGGCTATGGCCTTTTGGCCGGGCTCTGCCTTGTCAGCCCGTTGCCGGAACTCTTTCTCGGACGCTATCGCTGAGAGGCTTGCGCTGGCACCGGGCTTTGCCCACTGTTCCGCAAGGTAAAGCTGAAACCCCGGTATACCGCCTTGGAACCCATCAATATCGAGAGCAAATTCGCGCTGTTTTCCGAGCACTGGCGGCCCAAACAGATTGCCCGCCTCAATGGCCAGGAGGTCAAGCTCGCCAAGGTCAAAGGCGTCTTCCCCTGGCATCGTCACGAAAGTGCCGACGAGATGTTCCTCGTCTGGCGCGGACGGCTATTCGTGGACTATCGCGACCGGCGGGTTGAACTGGGTCCCGGCGAGATGACGGTGGTGCCGCGTGGCGTCGAGCACCGTACCGCCGCAGACGAAGAGACCCATATCCTGATCTTTGAGCCCCTCGGCATCCGCAATACCGGTGACATCGAAAGCCCGGAATTCACCGCCCCAACCGGGGTCGAACTCTGAACGCTCAGAACAGGCCAAGGCTGTAATCGTTCTCGGCCCTGAACCCATGCCGGCGCATGCAGCGGGTGAAAATCCGGTTATAGGTGTAGGTCGGACTGGCGTTGCCGATCTCGTTCTGCCCGACCGCGGCTGCAACGCCGCAGTCTTTGACAATGCGCGAGTAGACCACGCCGGGGACATCCTGTGCTGCAAAGTCACGGCCGGAAAGCCGCGTGATATGGCTGCAGCCGCTGACGCAGAGGCCGAGCAGCAGGCAAAGGCCAGGCCAAAAGCCTTTATGCCCGCGCGGCACAGGTCCGCATAAACCGGTTCGCGGCAACACGCTTGATATCCTCCTGAACCTGAACCAACGGCCATTGCGGGCGGCCAGCCCTTGGCCAGCCTTCCCGCCTCGGGTTTCTAGCTTCCGCTACGCATGCGAACGATGCGATCAGGTTCACCGCGCACCGTCCCGGAGCGCTCGTCACCCTGCTTGATGGCATCGACATGCTCCATGCCGGCCGTAACCATGCCCCACACCGTATATTGACGGTCAAGCCAGGGCGCCTCTTCAAAGCAGATGAAGAACTGGCTGTTGGCACTGTTGGGATCAGACGTCCGGGCCATAGAACAGGTTCCGCGCACATGCTTCTCGCGCGAGAATTCGGCTGCCAGATCCGGCTCCTCGGAGCCACCCGAGCCGGTGCCCGTCGGATCTCCGGTCTGAGCCATGAAGCCCGGAATCACGCGATGAAAGGCGATGCCGTCATAAAAGCCCTCATCGGCGAGCTTTTTGATACGCGCCACATGATTGGGGGCAAGGTCCGGGCGAAGGGCGATGACGACATCACCGGACTTGAGGGTGAGGACAAGCGTGTTTTCCGCAGCAGCGGCCATTTAGGAATTCCTTTCGGCACAACGTTTGACAAGCAGATCGGCGACGTAGGGGCTCAGGAACGCAGAGACGTCACCACCCAGCATGGCGATCTCCTTGACCAGGCGCGAGGCGATCGCCTGGTGGCGCGGATCGGCCATCAGAAAGACGGTTTCGATCTCGGGATTGAGGCGCTGGTTCATCCCCACCATCTGAAACTCATATTCGAAATCGGACACCGCCCTGAGGCCACGCACGATGACATTCGCCCCCACCTTCTCGGCAAACTTGATCAGCAGAGTCTCGAACTTTTCGGCGCTGATGGTCGCGCGCCCCTCACTGGCCAGAGGAGCACATTCACGGCGCAGGATTTCGAGCCGCTCTTCAAGGGAAAACATCGGCATCTTGGAGGCGTTGGTCGCAACCCCGATGACCAGATGATCGACCAGTTTGATGGCCCGCTTGATGATATCCAAATGACCCAAAGTGAGCGGATCAAATGTCCCCGGATAAAGTCCGATACGCTTGCCCATGGCGCGTCCCCCTCCCTAGATGCTCTCGCCCTCGCCGCCCGAACTCTCGGCAATGCGCTCGACTGATACCACCCGCTCCCCGTCCTCCAGACGAAATACGGTGACACCCTGTGCCGCCCGGCCCTGGCAGGAAATCGAGCGCACCGCAACACGGATGATCTGGCCCCGATCGCTGATCAGCATCAGCTCGTCACTGTCTTCCACCGGAAAGGCGGCAATCAGGACACGGTTCTTGCGACCCATGCCCATGGCCACAATGCCCGAACCACCACGGCCCGTGACGCGGTATTCATAGGAGCTGGTGCGCTTGCCAAAGCCGTTCTCCGATACCGCGAACACGAATTGCTCGCGCGCGCCAAGAAGAGCATAGCGTTCCGGTGACAGCGTCGCCTCTTCGCCACCGTCCTCGGCATCCTCGAGCACCTCCTCGGTGCCTTCACTCTCTTCGCCAGCGGCACGCCGCGCCACACTGGCCTGCTTGAGATAGGCCCGCGCCTCCGCCGTACTGGCATCGGAGTGATGCAAAAGACCGAGGCTGACGACATGGTCACCTTCGGCCAGACGAATGCCCCGCACACCAGTGGATTCGCGCCCCTTGAACACCCGCACCTCGGTCACCGGGAAGCGGATGGCCTTGCCGAAGGCGGTGGTCAGCAGCACGTCATCTTGCTCCGTACACAGATCGACACCGACGATGCGGTCGTCGCCATCGAGCTTCATGGCGATCTTGCCGTTGCGATTGATGTTGACGAAGTCCGATAATTCATTGCGTCGGATGTTGCCCTGGCGGGTTGCGAACACCACGTGCAGCTTGCCCCAGGCACCTTCGTCTTCCGGTAACGGCAGGATCGAGGTGATGGTCTCCCCCGCTTCCAGAGGCAGAAGATTGACCATCGCCTTGCCGCGTCCGGCAATGGCGGCTTCCGGCAGCTTCCAGACCTTGAGCTTGTAGGCCATGCCGGTCGAGGAAAAGAACACCAGCCAGGCATGGGTGTTGGCAACGAAGATCTTGGTCACGAGATCCTCATCGCGCGTCGCCATGCCCGAGCGTCCGCGTCCACCACGGCCCTGTACCCGGTACTCGGCCAGCGAAGTACGCTTGATGTAGCCACCATGGGTGACCGTGATCGCCATCTCCTCGCGCTCGATGAGATCCTCGTCCTCGAGTTCGAGATCAGCCTCGATCAGCTCGGTCAGCCGCGGGGTCGCAAACTCGCTGCGGATGGCAGCCAGCTCCTCACGAACAATGGCAAGAACGCGCGCCCGGGAGCGCAGAATATCCAGATAGTCCTGGATCGCGACGGCAAGCTTTTGCACCTCATCGGCGATTTCGTCACGACCAAGACCGGTCAGCCGCTGCAGGCGCAGCTCGAGAATGGCTTTGGCCTGCTCCTCACTGAGCCGGATGGTGCCTTCGTCGGTCAGGCGGTGGCGCGGATCGGCGATGAGATCAACCAAGGGCCCCACATCGCGCGCCGGCCAGTCCCGTCCCATCAGCTGCGCCCGCGCCGAGGCCGCGTCCGGGGCGGCACGGATGAGACGGATGACTTCGTCGATATTGGCAACCGCTACGGCAAGACCAACGAGGGTATGGCCACGCTCCCGCGCACGGGCGAGCTCATAGCGGGTCCGGCGGGTAACCACGTCCTCGCGAAAGCTGACAAACGCCCCAATCAGATCCTTGAGATTCATCTGTTCGGGCTTGCCGCTGTTGAGCGCCAGCATGTTGACGCCAAAGCTCGTCTGCAGATCCGAATAACGGTGGAGCTGGTTGAGCACGACATCGGCCGATGCATCGCGCTTCAGCTCGATGACAACGCGCATGCCATGGCGATCGCTTTCATCACGGATATCGGCAATGCCCTCAACCCGCTTTTCGCGCACGAGCTCGGCCATGCGCTCCTGCAGCTTGGCCTTGTTCACCTGATAAGGCAGCTCGGTGACGATGATGGCATCACGGTCCTTGCGAATCTCTTCGACATGGGTACGGGCCCGCATCAGAACCGAACCGCGGCCTCGCATCAGGGCGGCACGCGCAGCCGCCCGACCGATGACAAGTGCCCCGGTGGGAAAATCCGGCCCCGGCACAATCTCGGTCAGTGCGTCCAGACCAATCGTGGGATCTTCGATGTAAGCGAGGCAGGCATCGATCACTTCGCCCAGATTGTGGGGCGGAATGTTGGTGGCCATGCCAACGGCGATACCAGAGGCGCCATTGACGAGCAGATTGGGAAAGCGCGCCGGCAACACGATCGGTTCGCGTTCCGAGCCGTCGTAATTGTCCTGAAACGGAACCGTGTCCTTTTCGATGTCTTCGGTCAGCGCATGGGCGATCTTTGCCCGCCGGCATTCGGTGTAGCGCATGGCCGCGGGCGGATCGCCATCGACGCTGCCGAAATTGCCCTGGCCATCGATGAGGGGAACCCGCATCGAAAAGCCCTGCGCCATACGCACCAGCGCATCGTAAATCGACTGATCGCCATGGGGGTGATATTTACCCATGACGTCGCCCACGATCAGCGCAGACTTGCGGTACGGCTTGTTCCAGTCGCGCCCGTTTTCGTGCATCGAATAGAGGATGCGCCGATGCACAGGCTTAAGTCCGTCGCGCGCGTCCGGTAGCGCCCGCGAAACAATGACGCTCATCGCATAATCGAGATAGGAGCGTTTGAGCTCGTCCTCGATGGCGACGGGGCTCACGCTGGCCCCGCCTGATGACGGCGTGCCGGAAGCCTCGGTATCGCTCAATATCCAACCCTTCTGTTCGCCCTCAAGGCCGCGGCCTTCCGGGGGCGTTTTCTGAACCATGATCTAGCATCTTGCCCGGTGGCAGGGCCAGTGAAAGCGTGCCGGAAAAGGCGCTTCTTTGCTGTTTGGCGCGGCGCGCCTGGACCCTCGCCAGCTCGCGCAGAACCCGCTGCATGGAATAGGCGTACATCAGCCGCGCCTTGGGGTGCCGGTCGTCCAGCCCGTTGCGAAAGCCGAAGGTGATGCCCACGACCTTTCCGCTGGCTGCCGCCACCACAGGACCGCCGGAAAATCCCCGCCCGCCCTCGGCGGCATAGACAAATGCCTGCTGCACCGGGCAACCCTTGCAGCGCGGCAACACCGGCGCCTGTGTGTAGCGCACCAGCCCTCTGGCCTGACGCAGGTCGGTCCGCGACAGGCCCTGGCCATAGGCGATGACCGCCTCACCAAAGCGGGGCTCGCCGATCGGGGGTACCTGTCTGCGCGAGGTGCGGAAATACATCAAATCGAAGCGCCGTGAGCGGCCGATGACACGGCGTGCGGGGATCAGATTGGCGTTGTGGCCGGCGGTGGCGGCAATGCCTGGCGCAATCACGGTTGCCGCCCCCTCCCCCCGCCACAGCAGATAGAGCGCGTGTTGCAGCGGAATATAGGCGGCGGCAACCGCAGGCGTACGGAAGTGCCGCGCGGGACGTCCCGAGGGCACGGCCGTACAGCCGCTCATGAGCATCAGAACAACGGCCGCGCCGACACGCCAGAGCGGGCGCGGGGAAAGAGCCATGCGCACAATCCTAGAACGGAATTTCGTCGTCCATGTCGTCGCGCTCAAAGCTGGCCGGTACCTCGCCTGCACTGCGCGCAGGCCCGGCCAGCGCACCGCCACCGGACTCGCCGCGGCCGTCAAGCATGACAAGTTCGCCGCGGAACCGCTGCAGCACGACTTCCGTGGTGTATTTTTCCGCGCCGTCCTTGTCGGTATATTTGCGGGTCTGCAGCTGACCCTCCAGATAGACCTTGGCACCCTTGCGCAGATATTGCTCAGCCACCTTGGCCAGGTTCTCGTTGAAGATGACAACCCGGTGCCATTCGGTGCGCTCCCGCCGCTCGCCGCTGGCCTTGTCCCGCCAACTCTCCGAGGTCGCAAGCGACAGGTTGACGACCGGCTCGCCGCTCGACAGGCGCCGGACGTCCGGATCCTTACCCAGATTGCCCACGAGGATCACCTTGTTGACGCTGCCCGCCATTGTCGTCTCCATTCCTTAAACTGAAGGCTCGAACCTAGCCTTGCCGAAGCCGTCGCGCCACCATCGCACACGCGGCAATTTGTGGACCATAGCAAAGGCCGCTTCCGGTTCCGATCACCTTGAGTTGTATGGCGCTGGTTCTTGGCTGCCCCTGGGAGCGAGCAAAGGAGCCCGCCACCGATCCAGGCGCGGACCAGACGATTCTCGGGGCCCCGGCGTGCCTTTGCGGAAAAAGCCGGAGGATCGGCCGGCCACAAGGAGCCGCCTTCCACAGCCTGGGTGGGACCCCGCAGCTTTGCCAGGTACTGCCCGAAAGGACCTGGATACCCTGGCCGTTCCGTCAGCCCGGGCCTTCCATCAGCGTCGCGACCGGACCCTCAAGGTTGCCGAAAGTGCAGCTGCCACACCAGGAAAGCGAGTTCATGAGCCATCTGCGCCACCTGTGTACGAACCGGCAGCGTTCCGGAATGGCCTGATTTTGAATCATAGAGGAGCAGGACCGGCTTGCCGGATCGGGATGCGTGTTGCAGAGCTGCGGTCATCTTGAGCGAATGCGCAGGACTTACCCGCGTGTCATCCGCACCGGTGACGAGAAGAACCGCCGGATAGGCCACGCCCTTGCGCACATGCTCGTAGGGCGAATAGGCCAGAAGCGCCTTGAACTGGGCTTTGTTCTTGATCGAGCCGTATTCGCCGGCCCACCAGCCTGCGATGCCGAATTTTTCATAGCGCAGCATGTCAGCCAGCGCGTAGCGGGCGATGGCCGCACCGAAGAGCTTTGGGTGCTGGACAATCGAGACGAGTACAAGCAGTCCGCCATTACTCATGCCCTGAATCGCGAGCCGGCCCGGCACGGTATAATGTTTGGCGATAAGGAACCGCGCCGCAGCGGCAAAATCATCAAAGCTGTTCTGCTTGTTGAGAAGATCGCCGTCGCTATGCCAGGTCTCGCCAAATTCATCGCCACCTCGAATATTGGCCAGCGCATAGATCCCGCCATTCTTCACCCAGACTGCCTCCTGGGGTGAGAAAATCGGGGTTTGCGCCCAGGCAAATCCGCCATAGCCATAGAGCAGAACAGGATTGTGGCTGGTCCTTCGGATCGGACCACGATGAACCAGAAACATGGGCACACGTGTGCCGTCCTTGGAACGATACCAGACCTGCTCGGTGACCACGCCGGCAAGCCATTTGGGCAGCTTTGGTCCTGAGATCACCTGCTGCCTGCCGCTTTTGAACGCGTAACTCCAGAACGTCCTGGGCGTGGCAAACGACGTGTAGCCGTAGCTGAAGCGCGGTGATGACCAGCTGCCTTCAACATCGCCCACCGTGCCAAGTCCAGGCAGCGCTACAGTTTTCATGGCCCCGGTTGCAGGATCAAGGAGCACCAGCCGCGCATGGGCATCATGCAAATAGCTGAGAACGAGCCGACCTCCCGCGAGGGCGAAGCTCTGCAGCGTGTCTGCCGTCTGTGGCACCAGAACCCGCCAGTCGGCGCGCTGGGGTCGGTTTACTGCCGCCACCATGATCTTGCCCCGCGGAGCATCGAGATCGGTCTGAATATAGATGTGTCCTGCCGCAGCACGGGCGACAAAATTCGCATTCTGACCCTTGACCAGAACCTGTGCTGACGCGGAGCCTCCGGTCCTCTTGAGGTAAAGGTCTGTCGGACCGGTTGCACCATGTAACACCTGGATCAAAAGGACATGCCCACGTGGCGACAGGGTTGCCTGCAGGATGTCCTTAATCCCAAGCCGTCGCCCGAAGAGCAGCCGATCGGGGGTCCTGCCGCCAAGGCGATGGGCATAAAGTCGGGGGCCGTGGGAACCAAACCTGATGTAGTAGACGGTCTTGTCGTCCGGAGCCAGCAGCAGCGACCAATAGATATAGCGGGCATCCGGGAGCACATCCTTCAGGCTCCGTCGCTGCACGACATCGTAAAAATGAATGCTGAGCTGGTCAGTGCCACCATGACGTACCCCGTAGGCGATCAGCCGTCCGTCGTGCGACACGGCTAGCAGATCCAGCGTCGCGTTCTTCCCGAAGCGGCGGGGATCAAGAATGCGTACCTCGCTGCGGCCAGGGCTTGTGCGCAAATAGAGCGAAGCCACCTGGGCACCTGGCGGCTTTCTGAGGATGACGGTGCGGCCATTGCGGCAGATGACGCTCTGGGGCGTATTGAGCCGGGTCAGCGGCATAAGTTCGTGGGCCAGCAGCGGCAAGGATGGCTGCTGGCCGAGCAGCCTTTGTGTGTAGCGCTGCTCAGCAGCAATGAAGCCATGCGTTGCTGGCGAGGACAGCTGCTCAAGCCAGCGATAAGGATCAGGAACACGGACTCCATGAATGACTTCGACCAGCCGATCGCGAGGTGCCGCTGGCGGAGGAGGAAGAGTTCCCGCGCTCAAACCTTTAGGGCAGATGAGGGCCGCAAACAGGCAGAGGATGACACCGCGCAAGGATTTCATGGTTGACCTCGTTCCAGTCACCCTGCGTCGGTCACCACCTGCGCCGCGCAAGAGGACGCAAAGCTCGCCATGATCCTTCGCGTTCCCTCAAGACGCGCTCAGGCATTTGGCTGCATTTGGCCCACTGCCGACAGATTAAGACCCGATCTGATGCGAAAAAAGAACCGCGCCCTTCCCAACATTGCCCCGCCATGAGACCTAAAGAGCTGACACCCTCGGCTCAATCTGCATCCTGGGGAACACCGCCATGCTAAGCCGCCGCTATCTTCTCAAAAGTTCCGTCTGCATCATGGCCCTCGCCCCACTGCTGGCGCCGGCAACCATCAGGGCAGAACGGCGCTGGCCGCTGCCCCCGCATGCACCCAAACACCCAAAACGGATCGAGCAGTTCGGCCAGGTGCGCATTGATGACTACGCCTGGCTGAAACCCACCAACTGGGCCGAGATACGCAAGGATCCGAGAGCGCTGGATCCGGCGATCCGCAAAGTGCTCGAGGCCGAAAACGCCTACGCCAAGGCCATGCTCGCGCCTACCCAACCGCTGCAGGATACGCTCTTTGCCCGCATGCAGAACCTCAGCGCAGCCGACGTTCCCCCACCGGCCATCATCGAGGACGGCTGGGCCTATTACAGCTGGACCCCTGACGGAGAAAGCTATCCAATCTATGCACGCAGACCCGCCTCGGGCGGCGCGGAACAGATTCTTCTTGACCTCAACGCCGAGGCCAGGGGCAAAGCCTACTATGCGCTTTCGGTGTTCCAGGCTCCGGTCCGCAGCCCCGACAACCGCCTCTTTGCCTGGGCGGTCGACGAGACCGGCTCGGAGTACCACACACTTTACGTCAAGGACATTGAAACCGGACGTATCGTTTCTTCGGATATTCATGACTGTTATGGCACGTTCGCCTTCGCCCCGGACTCAAAACATCTGTTCTGGGTGCTCCGCGATCGCCTCAGCCGTCCGACCAAGGTCTTCCGTCGACCGGCCCGTGGCGGCACTGATGTCGAGGTCTATGATGAGAAGGACCCGGCTTTCTTCATTCACGTGTCGCTGACTGCCTCCAAGCGCACGCTTCTCATACACTGCTTTAATGGCGACATGGGGGACACGCGGGTTGTCTTCGGCGATGACGTACTTGGAACCCCAACCCTGGTGGAACCCAGACGCAATGGCCTGCTCTACACGGTGGAAGACTGGCAGAACGATTATCTGATCCTGACCAATGCCAACGGCGCCTATGATTTCAAGGTCATGCGTGCACACCGCACCAATCTTAGCGAATCCGGCTGGCAGCCATTTATTGCCCACCACCCTGGGCACTTCATTGCCTCCATCCGTCCGTTTCGAAATTTTCTGGTGCTGACCGAGTGGCGCGATGCCAACCCTCACCTCATCACTGCGACACCAGCTGGACAGAGGCACGATATCGCCTTCGCTGAAGCTGCCTACAATGTGAGCCTTGAACCGCAGCAAAGCTACGAAACCGACAATCTGCGTTACGCCTATGAGACGCCTCGCCTGCCCAAGGCCTGGTATGATTATGATATGAAAACCGCAAAGCGCCGGCTGCTAAGTGCACCTCACCGCAGCTTTGACCCGGAGCACTATGTTGTGGAACGCCTTTCGGCGCCTTCCAGCGATGATGTCATGGTGCCAATCACGGTGCTGATGAAGAAGGGAACGAAGCTCGATGGGAGCGCGCCGCTCCTGATGTATGGCTATGGTTCCTACGGCGATTCGGTCACTGCGAGCTTTTCTGCACCAGCACTCGCACTTGTCGACCAGGGCTGGATCCACGTCCTTGCCCATGTCCGCGGTGGCTCCGAGAAGGGGACCCGCTGGTGGCGCTCAGTACTCAAGCGCGGCAAGAAGAAGACCTTTGTGGACTTCATCGCCTGTGCCGAGCATCTGATCCAAAAGCGCTACACGCGCCCCGGACAGATCGCGATCCACGGGCTCTCGGCCGGTGGGCTGCTGATTGGCGCCGTTTACAACATGCGCCCGGACCTCTGGGGCGCCGCGATTGCGCAAGTCCCCTTTGTCGATCTTCTCAACACCATGGAAGATGAAAACCATCCCTTGTGGTTCACCGCCCTGCCGATCTGGGGCGACCCACGCATCAAGGCCGATTGGGAGTACATGGCGAGCTATTCGCCCTATACCAATGTGCACAAAGCGGCCTATCCGCCGCTTCTGGCAACAGGCAGCCTTGTCGACGACCGGGTTGGCTTCTGGGAGCCGGTCAAGTTTGTCGAGAAGGTTCGCGACGACAGCACCAACAAGGCACCCAAAATGGTCAAGATTGATATGTCGGCCGGCCATATGGGCGCCTCCGGTCGCAACGCCAAGCTGCGTCAGCAGGCGATGTTCTATGCCTTCGCCATCTGGGCGGTGGGCAACAAATGGGGCCTCGGCTAGAGCGGATATTACCATCGATCGCAGGAGACTTGCGCGCGCCCCAATGCGCGCGCGGCCGCGTCAGCCTCAGCGCCTGCGGTACCAGACGTAGAGCCCGGTCAGCGACAGCACGGCGGTAGCAAGACCAAGAACAAAGACGAATGCCCGTGTTGGCCAGCCAAAGATGCGGCCTGAGTGCAGAGGATAAAGTGACCGCAGCAAGATCCCCCGCGCACCCTCCTGATAAGGATCATCCTGTCCTGCAACACGCTTGGCATTGGCACTGACGAAGTACTCCACGGGACCGAGCCAGGCATAGGTGTTATCGCCCTTGGGAATAAAGGAGACGCCATAAAGCCCCAGCTGGGGATCATAGGAAGCAAAAACCGGTACCCAGCCAGGCAGGCTTATCTTCGCCCTCTTGCCTGCGACTTGAAGGCTCTTCTCAAAATTGATCTGGACAGGCGGCGTTCGCATTCCAGCACCCGCGCCATCCAGCGCTCCGTCGGGAGCGCCAAATATCAAGTTGACGGATGGCACGAACAGCTCATCAAAAAAATTCATCTCGACCGAGGTCACCGCAAGGATGAGAAAGCCGAGGAACAGCCACAGGCCACCGGCGCGGTGAAGATCAAGACAGAAGCGGGGCAGTCGAGTGCCGCGGGCCACCCGCCACATCTTGCTCCAGCGTTTCCAGAACGGTGGCAGGCCCGGAAAAGTGAGGTAAAAGCCCAAAAGATTCGAAATCACCCAGCCAAACGCCACGACACCCATGAACCAGCGGCCGAACGTGCCGAGTAGCAGATTCTGATGCAGCTGAAAGATCGCCGCGATGAGGTGGCGGCGGCTCCAGCCCGGGCGATTGTTCCGCATCCCCAGAATGCGGCCCGTATGTGGGTCGACAAAAACCTGACTAAAAGCAAGTGGTGGCTTGGCAGGCGCCGCGGTTACCTCAAATGCAAGGGCGCGACCGCGATGAAGGCGAAGGGGAACTTTGGTAATCCGCCACGACGGATGGCGGTGCGCGAGCTCATCCGCCAGGCGTGCAGGCGCCATGATCGAACCATGGGTAGCGACGTCAAAGAGCTTTGGGTTGAGGAGCGCATCAAGCCGCGCGCGGAAGATCAGGATACTTCCGGTCAGGCCCGCGAGAACGAGAAAAGCAAGAATCGAAAGGCCGAGATAGCGGTGCAGCCATACCAGGGCGGGTCGTACGCGCATGCTCGCTACATCTGCTCCTTGTGCTCTGCTTCGCATGTAAGGGGGGCACCATGGCCCCTCTTGCGGTCCGCAGCCAGCGTTCCGGGGTCCATTGCCGTCGCGGACGGGCCGTTCAATGGCCCGGGCGCGTTACAATGGGGCCCGGTTTCCGTCCAAAAGCTCAACCGGTTTGGCTAAACTCGCGACCTTGCACGACGAGGCAATCTGATGAGTGATTTCTCCGGCCGCTTTGCGCCTCAAGGACCCGAGGATGGGGTCAGGCTCCTTGCCGCGTCCCCCCTTGGCTGGATCGTCTCAGAGCATCAGGACCAGCCCTTTGCCACAGTGCTCCCCTTCAAGGCCCACACCGACCAGGATGGCAACATCTGCTCCCTGCGCGGACATTTTGCCCTTGCCAATCCGCAGCTCGCCGCCCTGCGCGCGAGCCCCCGCGCCCTGATCCTGATCCTCGGTCCCAACGCTTATGTCTCCCCGTCCTGGATGGCCGATCGCACCCAGGCACCCACCTGGAACTATGCCTCCATGTGGTTTGAGACCGAGCTGCACTTTTTCGAGGATGGCGAGAAGCTGCGCAAACTGCTCGAGGATCAGGTCGGTGCCATGGAAGAAGGACGCCGCCAAGCCTGGCAGATCAGGGACATGGGACCGCGCTACGAACGGCTCGCCACGGCGATCGTCGGCTTTGAGGCACAGGTGATAAAAAGTCATGGCCGCTTCAAGCTCGGCCAGGATGAACGCAAGGATGTCTACCCCGATATCGTGCAGGGCCTCAAAGGCGAAGGTGCCGACGCGTTGCTGGCATGGATGGCCCGCTTCAACCCGAACCGCACCTAGTCGGCAATACGCGAGGCGCTAGGGCTCTTCGCCGCGTTCGAGCAGGTAGTGCGTCGGCGGTACGCCAAATGCCCGACGGAACATGGCGGTAAAGGCGCTGGGGCTGCTATAGCCAACATCAAGAGCAACGGTGGTAACCGGATCGCCCGTAGCCAGACGCGACAAAGCCTCCATCAGGCGCACCGTCTGTCGCCAGGTGGCAAAGCTCATTCCGGTTTCCTTGCGGAAGGTCCGCGTGAAGGTGCGCCGCCCCATCGCCGCCACCTCCGCCCAGCCATCAAGAGCTTCGTTTTGTGCCGGATCAGCAAGGATGGCCCGGCATACCCGCACCAGGCGTGGATCGCGCGGCATCGGTACATGCAGAGGTGCAATATGGGCGCGCCGCAACTCCTCAAGAATAAGCGCCATCACCTGGCCATCACGACCCTGCTCGTCATATTCGACCGGAATACGGGTCGCCTCGACGATCAGTGCGCGCAGCAGATCGGAGACCTCGATCACGCGGCAGCTCGCTGGCAGGCCGAGCTTTGGGTCCTCCTGAACGTAGAGCGTCCGTACCGAGACATGGCCGCGGCAGCGGGCCTCATGTTCAACTCCACCGGGGACCCAGAGCGCGCGCTGCGGCGGTAGAACAAAACTCGCCTCTTCGGTAACCACCGTCATCACGCCGGCTATCGTGTAAAGCAGCTGGCCACGCAAGTGACTGTGGCGCGGATCAACATGGCCATCAGCGTATTCGTCGGCGAGGGCTGCAACCGGCCGCGGGATATTTTGGTAATCGCTGCCACGGGTACTGCGTTGGCCCACCCGAAATGGTTTCAGGTCCTGTGGCGACAGCAATCCAGCATGATGCGGCGTAAGGTCCATGCCCTGAGTATAGGTCCAAAGTTTTGTGACAGAAAGACGTCACGCGGCGGGCTGCCCTCCGGATGCGGATGGCAGGCCGGGCAATGGGCGATCGCGCGTCAGGCGCGCATCGATGGAAAGGATGTGACCGACGTGGCGGGCGATGATCTTGACCCCGAGATCCGCAGCTTTGCGGCCGAAATGGCGCGGTCCTATGCGCGCTACCCTGCCCTCGATCAAGTGCCCCTGAGCGAAGCCCGCCAGATCGCCGAGAAGGTCAGGCTGCCCTGGCGCCAGGGCGGCCCGGTGATGCATCAGAGCGAAGATCTCCACCTGCCGACGCCCCACGGACCGGTGCGGGTCCGCATCCACCGCCCCAACCCATCGCCGCAGCTGCCGGCGCTGATCTATCTTCATGGTGGCGGCTGGACGATCTTCAGCATCGATTCCCACGACCGACTCATGCGCGAATACGCAGCCCGGGCGCAGATTGCGGTTGTGGGTGTTGATTATGCTCTGTCGCCAGAAGCCAAATATCCGGTGGCGCTGGAGCAGGTGCTTGCGATCGCTCGACTTTTGGCCCGTGAACCGTCGCGTTTCGGGCTCAAGCCGGAGCGCCTGGCCCTCGGGGGCGATTCGGCAGGCGGGAACCTTGCCCTTTCTGCCGCCCTCAAGCTCAAGGCCAGCGGTGAGAGCATCCTGCACACCCTCCTGCTGCTTTATGGCGTCTTCACAAAGGAGATCTCGGCCGAAGCCGCGCGCCGGTATGGCGGACCTGACTACATGCTCACCACCGCCGAAATGGACCAGTTCTGGTCAAACTATCTGCCGGCAAATGCCGTGTCTGATGACCCCTATGCCACCCCTCTTGGAGCTCCGCTCGGGGGCCTGCCCAGCACCTTCTTACTCGCAGGCGCCTGCGATATCCTTAGCGAACAAAGTCTTTTTCTGGCTGAACGCCTGAAAGCGGCTGGGGTCAAAACCGAGCTCAGAATTTATGCCGGCGCAACCCACAGCTTTCTTGAAGCGGTGTCACGCTCACGCCTTGCCGATCAGGCCCTTGCTGAGAGTGCCGCGTTTCTGAGCACCGAGCTTGCCTGACGCGTATCGCATCCCCTCACTGCTGGCCTAATCGCGATAATTTCCGTCCCGTCCGGAGATGCACGGCGTTTAAAAGCTCCTCACACTTGCTGAGGTCGCCACCCTGGCGACGCCGCACAAGGGGAGTGGCGATAATGCGCAAGCGCAATGTGGTCGGAGTGAAACGGATGGGACAAGTTCCACGTTCAGCGCTCCTTGCACTTTCTGCTTCGGTACTGGTGCTGGCCTCAGCAATGGCGGCAAAGGCGGGGGACGGCATCGAAACAGTGGTGGTGACCGCACCCCATTACGTGCCCAAATCTTCGAACATCGGAACCAAGCTCGGAGTTCCCCTGATCGAGGTGCCGCAATCGATTTCCGTCATCAACCGCGATCAGATCTCCCTGCTTGACGAGCAGAACCTCGGCGAAGCGGTGCGCTACACCTCAGGGATTGTGGGCGAGGATTTCGGCACTGACGAGCGTTATGACTGGCTTACCTTGCGTGGGTTCCAGCCCATCGAATACATCGACGGACTGCAGGCGCCAATCGGCTCTGTGTCCAATGTCGGTGTTGACCTTTACGGCTTCCAGAGCGTGCAGGTGCTCAAGGGTCCCGCGTCGACACTTTACGGCTCGGCTCCTCCGGGCGGCATCATCAACCTGACCAGCCGTCGCCCCCAAGCCAAGTTTGGTGGCGAACTGCAGGTGCAGTATGGCAGCCATGACGACAAGCAGGTGGCAGGTACAGTCACCGGCACGCTTTATGGCGATGATCTCATCGAAGGTAGTTTCACTGCGCTGTGGCGCCGACGTGGTACCCAGATCACGGGTGAGACCTCAAACCGGGTCTATCTCGCACCGGCGCTGACCTTCAACATTTCACCGACAACGATGCTGACTCTGCTCAGCTACTATCAATATGACGATATCAGGGGCGGTGATGGCGGCTTCCTGCCTGCCTATGGCGTGCTTCTGCCCAACCCTCTCGGCAAAATTCCCGTCAGTACCAATCTTGGCGATACCAAGTATAACGACTTCCGCCGCAGCCAATACGGCATCGGTTATGATCTGCATCATCAGTTCAACCACTGGCTGACCTTCGAGCAGAACCTCAAATTCTTTTACAACCACAATCGGATGCTGGACGTCTATGGCGCCGGCTTGCTGACCGGCGCCAACGGCCTTCCCGTCGACTATCGCACGGTCGAGCGCTACAATTTCCCCTTCCAGGAAGCGATTACCTCGTTCAACGTGGATTCGCGGCTCAACGCCGATTTCAATCTCGGTATGATTCAGAACAAGGCATTGCTTGGCCTTGATTATCGTGATTATCGCGACAACTCGGACTATGGCTTTTCGCTCGCCCCGCCCATCGATCTGTTCCATCCGGTTTACGGCATGGCGATCACCACCCCGCCCCTCATGCCCTATACGCGGGAAGTACAGCGCCAGACCGGGCTCTATGCGGAGGATCAGGCCCGTTATCACAGCTGGATCCTGACCCTGAGTGGCCGGCAGGACTGGCTTACGACCAAGAACTACGGCCAACCGAGCAATGATCAGGCCTTCACCTACCGCGCTGGGGTGAACTACCTGTTTGACAGTGGCCTGGCGCCCTATGTCAGCTACGCGACCTCATTTGAACCGGTCGCCGGCGCTGATTTTGCCGGCCACCCCTTCAAGCCAAGTACCGGTGACCAGGTCGAAGCTGGCGTCAAGTTCGAACCCACATTCCTGCCCCGCAATGTCCAAGCGCTGGCGACCCTCGCCGTCTACGACATCAACGAGAACAATGTCCTGACGACCGACCCTGCTCACGCCTTCTTCAGCGTCCAGACCGGCGCTGCAGAGGTCAAGGGTGTCGAACTGGAAGGGGTGACGCGGATCAACAACCAGATCACGATCAATGCCTCTTATACCTATACCGATGCCCAGGTGACACGCAGCAATGGCAACGATCTTGGCAAGCGCCTGCCCATGGTCCCCTTGCACAAGTTCTCCGCTCTCGGCGACTACACCTTGCAAAGGGGCCTTTTGGCCGGCTTTGGCGGTGGCGTCGGCATTCGTTACCTGAGCAGCAGCTATGGTGATCCAGCCAATCAGTTCCGCAATCCCTCGGTAGTTCTGTGGGATGCAATCCTGCACTACGATTTTCATCCCTGGCGTCTGCAACTCAACGCCTCGAACCTGTTCGACAAGACCTATATTTCCCGCTGCACCTCGATCAGCCAGTGCTTCTATGGCACCGGCCGGACCTTGGACCTGACCCTGACGCGGAAATTCTGACGCACTGTGGCCACGTGTGCCCTATTGGGGCCACGTGGCCAACGCGTACGATAACACTATTGCCAGACGGCAGAATCCGGCCCGGGTGTACTTAAGGACAAGGAGGCACCCGTAATGTCTGCGCCAACCGCGGCGGATCCCACCGCACTCAAACGTCATCTTGGCCCTTGGACACTGACCGCACTTGGTATTGGCGCGGTGATTGGCGGTGGCATTTTCGTCATCACCGGAACCGCGGCCGCCAGGTTTGCCGGCCCGGCCATCGTTATATCCTTCGTGATCTCCGGCATGGGCTGCCTCTTCGCCGGTTTGTGTTACGCCGAATTCGCCGCGATGTATCCGGTTGCCGGCAGCGCCTACAGCTATTCCTATGCCGCACTCGGGCGCAGCACGGCATGGTTTGTTGGTTGGAATCTTGTCCTTGAGTATCTCGTCTCCGCCTCCGCAGTTGCCGTCGGATGGTCAGGTTATTTCGTGGGCTTTCTCAAAAGCCTCGGCATCGCCCTGTCACCAGCCCTGACCGGCGCCCCGATGACGTTCTCGAGCAGTCAGGGACTTGTCCTGACGGGTGCCTTGATCAATCTTCCGGCCATTGGTCTTGTTTTGCTGCTCAGCACTTTTCTGATCGTCGGGGTGCGGGAGACGGCGCGAGCCAATGCCGTGATGGTCGCGATCAAGATCACCGTCGTGCTCCTTGTGATCCTGTTTGGCGCCGGCCACATCAATGTGCAGAACTGGCAGCCTTTTATTCCAGCCAATACCGGAACTTTCGGTCACTACGGCTGGTCGGGAATTGTCGCCGCGGCGGGCCTCGTGTTTTTTGCCTATATCGGCTTTGATGCGGTCTCGGTTGCAGCCCAGGAGGCACGCAATCCGCAGCGGGACCTGCCGGTTGGTATCCTCGCCTCGCTGCTCGTCTGCACCGTGCTTTACATCTTGATGGCGCTCGTGCTGACCGGGCTTGCCTCTTATCGGACCCTTGATGTTGCTGATCCGGTGTCCTTCGCGGTGTCCCAGATCCCGGCCTTGCAGTGGCTCACGATTGTGGTCGAGTTCGGCGCTACCGTTGGTCTTGCCTCGGTTGCCTTTGTGGGCCTCTACGGTCAGTCACGCATCTTTTATGCAATGGCCCGGGACGGCTTCCTGCCACCGGTTTTCTGCCGCGTGCATCCGCGGTTTCGTACCCCTGTCCTCGGCACCGTGGTGACGGGCACCATTGCTGCTCTTCTGGCCGGTCTGTTTCCCATCGAGATCCTGAGTGAACTGGTCTCAATTGGAACGCTCTGCGCCTTCAGCGTCGTCTGTGTCGGTGTGATGCTGCTGCGGGTGCGCGAACCAAACGCCCCGCGCCCATTCCGCACGCCGTTGGTCTGGGTGGTGGCGCCGGCCGGCCTCATGATCTGCCTGACTATGATGTATGGCCTGCCGGCCGCAACGTGGGCCCGGCTCGGCATTTGGACCGCCGTCGGCTTTGCCATCTATTTTGGCTATGGCGTCTTTCATGCCGCGCACCGCCCGCAGTGGCAGGCGGAGGCCAGCGCAGCCCCCCTGTCACAGGGAGCCGGACGCCGCGACTGACCCAAAACCCTCGGGCCAGACCCTGACGTGGCCCGCAGTTCAGGGGCCTAATCCTGGGATTGGCACGAGCGACCCCCACGGCGCAGAACGCGACAGGGTCATGCCAGGATCCTGGCATGGTGAAATTGATCAGCCATTTCAATGCCCGCGGCGCACCCCGAAAATCCAAACCCGGACCCTGGCGGCGATTGCTCAACCCAGGCCGTTGCGACATAATGTTCCCGATTTGTTCGACGGCACGGCGCTTGTTCTCCCCGCTGGCTCCCGCCATATAACAGGCTTTCCCCGAAAGACCGGACATGCAGAAGACTATCTCCATCCGCGGCGCCCGCGAGCACAATCTCAAGAATGTCGATGTCGAGATCCCGCGCGATACTCTGACCGTCATCACCGGCCTTTCTGGCTCCGGTAAGTCCTCCCTGGCCTTCGACACGATCTACGCGGAAGGCCAGCGCCGCTATGTCGAATCGCTCTCCGCCTATGCCCGTCAATTTCTCGAGCTGATGCAAAAGCCCGACGTTGACCATATCGAGGGTCTGTCCCCGGCGATCTCCATCGAGCAGAAAACCACTTCCAAGAACCCGCGTTCGACGGTTGGCACGGTCACCGAGATCTACGACTACCTGCGCCTCTTATTTGCGCGCGTGGGCGTTCCTTATTCCCCGGCGACCGGGCTTCCGATCGAAAGCCAGACTGTAAGTCAGATGGCTGACCGCATTCTCGCGCTTGCCGACGGCACCAGGCTTTATCTTCTGGCACCGATCGTAAGAGGTCGCAAAGGTGAATACCGTAAGGAATTTGGCGAACTGCTGAAGAAGGGCTTTCAACGCGTCAAGGTCGACGGCCACTTCTATGAGATCACAGAGGTGCCCGCGCTCGACAAGAAGCTCAAGCACGATATCGAGGTCGTCGTTGACCGGATCGTGGTCAAGCCCGATCTGGGCAACCGTCTGCCCGATTCTATCGAAACCGCTCTTGGCCTTACCGACGGCCTTGTCATCGCCGAATTCGCCGACAAGAAGACGGCGGAAGGGGACGCCGAACGGCTGATGATGTCCGCCAAGTTCGCCTGTCCGGTATCAGGTTTCACCATCCCGGAAATCGAGCCCCGGCTGTTTTCCTTCAACAACCCCCATGGCGCCTGCCCCACCTGTGACGGACTTGGCACGCAGCTTTACTTCGATCCGGAGCTCGTGGTCCCCGACCACAGTCTGCCCTTGCGCAAGGGCGCCATCGCGCCGTGGTCAAAGTCGAGTTCGCCCTATTATCTGCAGACCCTGGAAGCGCTGGCACGGCACTACAAGTTTTCTCTCAATGCGCCCTTCGAGGATCTGCCCAAGAAAATCCGCGAGATCATCCTCTTTGGCTCGGGCGAGGACGAGATCAAGTTCACCTATGACGATGGCTTGCGCCGCTACGATACCAAGAAGCGCTTCGAAGGGGTCATCCCCAACATGCAGCGCCGCTTCAAAGAGACGGATTCGGCCTGGATTCGCGAAGAGCTCGAAAAATACCAGGATACCAGTCCGTGCGAAGCCTGTAGCGGCTATCGCCTCAAACCTGAAGCATTAGCGGTCAAGATCGCCGGTCTTCATATCGGTCAGGTGTGCGAACAGTCGATCCGCAACGCCGATGGCTGGTTTGCCAGTATCGACCGGCACCTCAACGTGCAGCAGAAGGAAATCGCCGCGCGCATTCTCAAGGAGATCCGCGAGCGCCTGCGCTTTCTCAACAATGTCGGCCTTGAATACCTCACCCTTGCCCGCGCCTCCGGAACGCTCTCTGGCGGCGAGAGCCAGCGCATTCGCCTTGCCTCGCAAATTGGCTCGGGTCTTACCGGTGTGCTTTACGTGCTCGACGAGCCTTCGATTGGTCTGCATCAGCGTGACAATGAAAAGCTCCTTGAGTCCCTGAAAGGCCTGCGCGACCTCGGCAATTCGGTCGTGGTGGTCGAGCATGATGAGGAAGCCATCCGCACTGCGGATCATGTCATCGACATGGGTCCTGGTGCCGGCATTCATGGTGGCCACATCATCGCCGAAGGAACTCCGGCCGATATCATTGCCAATCCCAATTCACTGACGGGGCAATATCTGGCCGGCATCGAGCAGATCCCCTTGCCGGCACGACGTCGCGCCGCAACCTATAATCGCTGGCTCAAGATCACCGGTGCCCGCGGTAACAATCTGCGCAACGTCAGTGCCCAGGTGCCACTGGGCACCTTCACCTGCATCACCGGTGTGTCCGGGGGCGGCAAGTCGACCCTTACCATCGAGACACTCTACAAGGCGGCCGCCCGCAAACTTAACGGCACCCGCGAAACCCCGGCACCTCACGATCGCATCGAAGGTCTCGAATATCTCGACAAGGTCATTGATATTGACCAGTCCCCGATCGGTCGCACGCCACGTTCCAATCCTGCGACGTATACCGGTGCCTTCACGCCCATCCGCGACTGGTTTGCCGAACTTCCCGAAGCCAAAGCCCGCGGCTACCAGCCCGGACGCTTCTCCTTCAACGTCAAAGGCGGACGCTGCGAGGCCTGCCAGGGCGATGGCGTCATCAAGATCGAAATGCACTTCCTGCCCGACGTTTACGTGCAATGTGATGTCTGCAAGGGCAAGCGCTACAATCGCGAAACCCTGGAAGTGAAATTCCGCAACTACTCGATTGCTGACGTACTCGAAATGACGGTGGAAGCCGGAGCTGAACTGTTCCAGGCGGTGCCGTCCATCCGCGAGAAACTCGATACACTGAGCCGTGTCGGCCTTGGCTACATCAAAATCGGTCAGCAGGCGACAACGTTGTCCGGCGGCGAAGCCCAGCGCGTGAAACTGTCCAAGGAACTGTCACGCCGGGCGACCGGGCGTACTCTCTACATTCTTGATGAGCCCACTACCGGTCTTCACTTTCATGACGTGCGCAAGCTGCTCGAGGTGCTGCACGAGCTCGTGGAAAACGGCAATACCGTGGTGGTGATTGAGCACAATCTGGAAGTGATCAAGACCTCCGACTGGATCATTGATCTGGGTCCTGAAGGTGGCGATGGTGGCGGCCAGGTGGTAGCCAGCGGCACGCCGGAAGAGGTCGCCAGTACTTCCGGCTCCTACACAGGCCAATATCTGCGCCCGCTGCTTAAGACCCGTGCTCCCGCCGCTGCGGTTAAGGCCCCGGCCAGATCCGCCAAAGCTGCGCCCGGCCGGCGCACCGCAGCGCGACGCTGAGCCAGAAGGCCACGCCAGCACGCGTTAGCCGCGGGCGCCCGGCGCCGGTGCAAGCTTGCGATAGGCAAAGGCTGCCGGCGCAATCTGCAGCCCGATCAGGAAGGGTGCCATCACGAGATAGATACCGGTGAGTAGCGGCAGGTTGGAGCGCAGGGCCAGAAGCTGCTGGCTTCCCACCGCCATCTTGTTACCGACGTGGGCCGCACTCAGAAAATAGCTCGGCCCCAGCACCGCGGCTTCGGCAAAACCTGCGAGCAGCGCCGCAGGCCCAAGGACCGCAATGCCAATCACCACAATGCGTCCGACATTGCCCTCACACAGCTCCCAGGAACGGACCAGACCCAGGCGGCTTTCCACCACGACCACGGGAATGAGAAGGAAGCTGAGGCGGATCACCGCATAGACGATGGCAATTGCCCCCAGCACACCGGCCGCACCAAAGACCGCCTTCATCACGGCGGCGCCTGGAACCAGGCTACGCAGCAGCTGCAGACCCTCAAACAGGCCAAGGACAAAGAGCAGGGTGATGCCGACCAGCGCCAAAAGCGAGGCGAAAACCCGCAGCTCGGTGAGCCCGAAGGCAAAATGGACCCGGGCTGGCCCCTGGCGCAGTCCCAGCGCCTGACGCATCACCGCCACATACACGATCGACCAGATGAGCAGGCTGATCATGCGCCAGACCAGCATCACAAGGCCGGCCTGCCCCAGGGCAAAGGGATTGCCGGCGCTGAATGCTGCCGGTACGGCGCTGTAATAAAGGGCACTGACGAAATAGTCGCCAATCGCCCACAGCACCAGGGGAAGCCAGGAAAGTCCAATAATGGCGCCCAGATGGCTGAATGTGAAATTATAGGCAAAGCCGATCGTCTCGAGGACCGGAATCTTCTTCATGGGCGCAGCTCCACTGGGCGGCAGCGCGCCCGCAAAATGCACGACGTGAAAATGTCTAGCCGCACTCTACCGCCCTGACTAGGCCTGCGCCAATCTGACAGCGCCGCAGCCTGATCGAGGTTTGCCGTCGCCTCTGTGCACAGAAGGTCGTGGAGAGAGGGTGCCGCAGTCCGGCATCAGCAGCCCTTGAGCCAAGACCCGCGCACGACCCCAGCTGCTCTCTTGCCAACATCAAACCTGCGCTGCGGTGACAGCGTGATGACATTTTGTCAGCAGCTAGCTAAGCTGCGGGAAGCAGGCTCTTGGGGACGACATCATGAAGGACTATGCCACGCACGACGGACTTGGACTTGCCAACCTCGTGCGCAACAAGGAGGTCAGTGCGAGCGAGCTGGCCGAAGAAGCAATCCGCCGCGCTGAACGGGCCCAGCCCAAGCTCAATGCCGTGGTGTTTCGCGACTACGATGCCGCCCGCACGGCCGCAAAGGCTCCCATTGCCGGCCCCTTCATGGGGGTTCCCTTTTTCCTCAAGGACATTTTCGGCCTTGCCAAAGGCATGCCGACGCGTCAGGCCAGCGGCTTCATTCCACCAGTGCCCGCCGATCACGACAGCGAACTGACGCAGCGCTTCCGCAAGGCCGGGCTTGTTCTCCTCGGCAAAACCAATGTTCCCGAATTCGGGCTCGTAGCAACCACGGAGTCAAAGCTCTACGGCCCGGCGCACAATCCCTGGAAACTTGATCATTCAACCGGTGGTTCCTCCGGTGGCTCGGCGGCCCTCGTTGCAGCCGGGGTCGTGCCTCTCGCTCATGCCAATGACGGTGGCGGCTCAATCCGCATTCCGGCTGCAGCCTGCGGTCTTGTCGGACTCAAGCCAACACGCGGACGTACCAGTTTTGCGCCGGATTTTGGTGATCCCCTGGACGGCCTTGCGGGCGACCTCGTGGTCAGCCGCTCGGTGCGTGACACCGCAGCCGTCCTCGATGCGGTGCAGGGCAATGTCCCGGGCGATCCCTACTGGGCACCACCACCTTCGGCCTCTTATCTGAACGCCATCGAGCGGCCACCCGCGGCCCTGCGGATCGCCATTGCCACCACCACCCTCGACGGCCAGCCGCTTCATCCGGACTGCGCAGCGGCGGTCAGAAATGCTGCAAAACTGCTCGAGGGCCTCGGCCACCACGTCGCGGAAGCCGCGCCCAAACTCGACCAGGCAAACCTCGTCCCCGGCTTCATGGCCTATTGGTGCGCCCATCTTGCGCTTGGGATCGAGGCCATTGCCCAGATGACCGGCCAGAGCCCCAGCCGCGACAGGTTCGAAGGCATGACCTGGGGCCTCTACCAGGCGGGCAAAGCGGTCAGCGCCGTACAATATCTCATGGCCAAGAGCGCCCTGCAGATGGCCTCGCGCGAAGCCGCGGCCTTCCATCAGACCTATGACGTCTGGCTCACCCCCGTGCTCGGGCGCCCACCGGTGCCTCTGGGCAGCTTCAACTTCGAGGAAACCGATCCGGTCAAGGCCTTCGCCCCCATGGTCGATTATGTTCCGTTCACGGCGATGCAGAACGCCACCGGCCAGCCCGCGATCAATGTGCCGCTCTACTGGAACGCGGACGGGCTTCCGATCGGCACCCAGTTTGTTGGTCGCTATGGCGAGGAGGAACTCCTGCTGCGGCTGGCCCGTCAGCTTGAGCAGGCGCAACCCTGGGCGCAGCGCTACCGCGCCATCGAGCTCTGACATGAGCTTTACCGAATATCCCGCGCACGACGGACTTGGACTTGCCAACCTCGTGCGCAACAAGGAGGTCAGTGCAAGCGAACTGGTCGAAGAAGCAATCCGCCGCGCGGAACGGGCCCAGCCCAAGCTCAATGCCGTGGTGTTTCGCGACTACGATGCCGCCCGCACGGCCGCAAAGGCTCCCATTGCCGGCCCCTTCATGGGGGTTCCCTTTTTCCTCAAGGACATTTTCGGCCTTGCCAAAGGCATGCCGACGCGTCAGGCCAGCGGCTTCATTCCACCAGTGCCCGCCGATCACGACAGCGAACTGACGCAGCGCTTCCGCAAGGCCGGGCTTGTTCTCCTCGGCAAAACCAATGTTCCCGAATTCGGGCTCGTAGCAACCACGGAGTCAAAGCTCTACGGCCCGGCGCACAATCCCTGGAAACTTGATCATTCAACCGGTGGTTCCTCCGGTGGCTCGGCGGCCCTCGTTGCAGCCGGGGTCGTGCCTCTCGCTCATGCCAATGACGGTGGCGGCTCAATCCGCATTCCGGCTGCAGCCTGCGGTCTTGTCGGACTCAAGCCAACACGCGGACGTACCAGTTTTGCGCCGGATTTTGGTGATCCCCTGGACGGCCTTGCGGGCGACCTCGTGGTCAGCCGCTCGGTGCGTGACACCGCAGCCGTCCTCGATGCGGTGCAGGGCAATGTCCCGGGCGATCCCTACTGGGCACCACCACCTTCGGCCTCTTATCTGAACGCCATCGAGCGGCCACCCGCGGCCCTGCGGATCGCCATTGCCACCACCACCCTCGACGGCCAGCCGCTTCATCCGGACTGCGCAGCGGCGGTCAGAAATGCTGCAAAACTGCTCGAGGGCCTCGGCCACCACGTCGCGGAAGCCGCGCCCAAACTCGACCAGGCAAACCTCGTCCCCGGCTTCATGGCCTATTGGTGCGCCCATCTTGCGCTTGGGATCGAGGCCATTGCCCAGATGACCGGCCAGAGCCCCAGCCGCGACAGGTTCGAAGGCATGACCTGGGGCCTCTACCAGGCGGGCAAAGCGGTCAGCGCCGTACAATATCTCATGGCCAAGAGCGCCCTGCAGATGGCCTCGCGCGAAGCCGCAGCCTTCCATCAGACCTATGACGTCTGGCTCACCCCCGTGCTCGGGCGCCCACCAGTGCCTCTGGGCAGCTTCAACTTCGAGGAAACCGATCCGGTCAAGGCCTTCGCCCCCATGGTCGATTATGTTCCGTTCACGGCGATGCAGAACGCCACCGGCCAGCCCGCGATCAATGTGCCGCTCCACTGGAATGCGGACGGGCTTCCGATCGGCACCCAGTTTGTCGGTCGCTATGGCGAGGAGGAACTCCTCCTGCGGCTGGCCCGTCAGCTTGAGCAGGCGCAACCCTGGGCGCAGCGCTACCGCGCCATCGAGCTCTGACATGAGCTTTACCGAATATCCGACGCTTGACGGACTGGCCCTGGCCGCACTCATCGCCCGCAAGGAAGTCAGCGCCGCCGAAGTCATCGCGAGCGCCATAGCGCGCGCCGAAGCCCTCAACCCCAAACTGAACGCCATCGTCTTTGCCGACTACGAGGCCGCCCGCAGGCAGGCGGCGGCGGCGCAGCCCGGTCCATTTCATGGCGTTCCCACCTTGCTTAAGGACATGAGTGCTGGCGCCCTCGGCATGCCCACGCGTCTTGGCTCGGCGATGACACCGGCCCGTCCTGCAGATCACGATTCGGTGGTGGTCGCCCGCCTGCGCGCGGCCGGCATTGTGCCCCTGGGAAAGACCAACGTGCCGGAGTTCGGCATTCTGCCGACAACCGAATCCAAACTCTATGGACCGGCCCGCAATCCCTGGAACCTCGCGCATTCAACCGGTGGCTCATCGGGCGGCTCAGCCGCTGCCGTGGCCGCGGGCATCGTCCCCTTTGCCCATGCCACCGATGGCGGTGGCTCGATCCGCATCCCCGCCTCGTGCAATGGTCTTGTCGGCCTCAAGGTCAGTCGCGGACGCGTGCCGCAAGGCCCCGATGGCACCGATCGCATGCTCGGACTTTCGGTCGATCACGTGGTGAGCCGGACGGTGCGCGACAGCGCCGCCCTGCTCGATCTTTTTGCTGTCCCCGATTTTGGTGATCCCTATTTTGCGCTGCCAGCAACCGCATCCTATCTTGCGGCGCTGAACGAACGCCCCCGACGCCTGCGCATCGGCATGACCTGCCGTCTGCCCGACGGCCGCCCTCTCAACAGCGACGTCGAAGCCGCCATCCGCCATGCCGCCAAACTGTGTGAGGAGCTTGGCCATCACGTGGAAGAGGCCTCTCCCATTCTCGATCACGAGCTCATGGTCAAAGCCTTCATGACACTGTGGGCCGCGGGCACCGCTTTTGGTGTCGAGGGTCTGGCGCGTGCCACCGGACAAACCCCGTCCACGGAAATCCTCGAAGGGCTGACATTTGCGCTCTATCAGCGCGGCCTTCGCATCAGCGCAGTTGAACAGAGCTGGGCCCAGCAGAGTCTCTACATGAGCGCCCGCAGTACCGCACGCTTTCACGAAACCTATGATCTGTGGCTGAGCCCGGTGCTCTCCGCTCCGCCGATCAAACTTGGCATCATCGATGTGGATGAGCAGGACTTAGAGAAAGCCTTTGCCCCCATCATCGACTACGCGCCCTTCACCGCCGCCGTGAACGGGACCGGCCAGCCAGCCATCGCCCTGCCACTGCACTGGAGCAAGGACGGACTTCCGGTCGGCGTGCAATTTGTGGCCCGCCACAGCGCCGAAATGCTGCTCCTGCAGTTTGCAGCTGAGCTCGAAGAGGCCGTAGGCTGGTCAGCACGACGACCTGCCCTCTGAACCACAAGGGATCCTCACCATGGCTTTTGCAGAGTATGCCCGCTACGACGCCACCGGCCTTGCCCATCTCGTGCGCAAGGGTGACGTCAGTCCGCGCGAACTGGTCGACGAAGCCATCAGCCGCATCGAGCGTCACAACCCCACGCTCAATGCCGTCGTCTACAAAGCCTATGACGAGGCCCGCGCCGCCGCCAGCGACGCCTTGCCCGACGGCCCCTTCAAGGGTGTCCCCTTTCTGATCAAGGACATCAATGTGCCGGTGAAGAATTGGCCGATGAGCAACGGCTCGGCCTATCTCAAAGGTTATGTCAGCGACAGCGATTGTGAGCTTACCCTTCGCTATCGCCGCAGCGGTGTGATCCTTCTGGGCAAGACCAATACCCCAGAGTTCGGCATCCCCGGGACCACCGAGGGACGCTTTCTCGGCATCTGCCGCAATCCCTGGAACCCTGAGCACTCATCCGGCGGCTCCTCCGGCGGCGCCGCGGCAGCGGTGGCGAGCGCCATGGTACCGATGGCCCATGGGTCCGACGGGCTCGGCTCCATCCGCATTCCCGCAGCGCAATGCGGCCTGGTCGGTCTGAAGCCAACCCAGGGACGCAATCCCGGTGGACCTGATGATGGTGGCCGCGCCCATGGCTTCATCGTCGATCATGTTCTGACCCGCAGCGTGCGCGACAGCGCGGCGATGCTCGATGCCACTGCCGATCCTGAGGATGACGCCCCCTATGCGCCCTTGCACAAGGAACGCCCCTTTGTCGAGGAGCTCTCGCGACCGGCCGGCAGGCTGCGAATTGCCTTTACGATGGAAGTCCCGCGCGAAACCCAGCCCCATCCCGAGGTCGCGCGCGTTTTCGCACAGACCGTCAAGCTGCTCGGTGAACTGGGTCACACCATGATCGAGCGTCCAAGCCTCGGTATCGACTGGCGCACGCTCTATCGCGCCCAGTCCTGCGTATCGGGGGCCATGTTTGCAGCCTCGGTCGCGCAGTGGGCGCAAATCCTGGGACGGCCCCCACGCGATGAGGACTTCGAACCCCTGGCACGGGCGTCCTGGCACGGCAGTCAGAGGCTTACCAGTGAGCAGATCGGCTGGGGCTTTCAGACCTTGCGGCGCATGACCCGCGAGCTGCTGCGCCAATGGCGGGACTTTGATATCCTTTTGTCACCTACCACTTTGACGCCACCACCGCAGATCGGCCACCTCGATCCGGTCGGCGTCGAGCCGCGCGAGTTCCATCGCCGGCAGAGCTTTGTCTTTGGTTATACCCCGCCGGCCAACATGACCGGCCAGCCTTCGCTGTCGCTGCCTCTCGGGATGTCGGACGTGGGTCTTCCCATCGGCATGATGTTCACGGCCCGCTTTGGCGATGAAGCAACGCTCCTTCGCCTTGGTCGTCAGCTGGAAGAAGCCGCGCCCTGGGACGGCCGTCACGCCAGGCTGTGGGATTGAGAACCGCGCGGACGCGACGCGGGAACACGCTTGCCTTCGCCTTGCGCAGACAGCGTGTAGACCAGAGGCAGAGGCCATAGCAGGGCCGCAGGTAAAGGCTGCAGGAGCAGCCCCGCCCTTGCGCCCTCAACCGCACCCATTTAAGCCTGCGTCCCTTATTTTCTCGTCGTCAGGGAAGCTTCAGCGTGCGCAGCATCCATGTCATAGGTGGCGGACTGGCTGGATCAGAAGCGGCATTTCAGGCTGCTGAGGCCGGCTGCCACGTTGTGCTTCACGAAATGCGCCCCCACACCGCAACCGATGCCCATCAAGGCGACGGTCTTGCCGAACTGGTCTGCTCCAACTCGCTGCGCTCCGATGATGCGATGAACAATGCCGTCGGCCTCCTGCATGAGGAGATGCGACGCGCCGGCTCGCTGATCCTGCGGTCGGCCGATACCGTCCGCCTGCCTGCCGGCGGCGCGCTGGCTGTCGACCGGCAGGCCTTTTCGCATGCAGTGACCGAGGCCCTGAGGCGTCATCCCCGCGTCGAAATCCGCCGCGAACAGATCACGCGCCTTCCACCTGAAGACTGGGGTTCCACCATCATTGCCACCGGGCCTCTCACTGCCCCATCCTTGGCCGCCGCCATCACCGAGGTGACGGGCGAAAGCGCGCTGTCGTTTTTCGATGCCATCGCCCCCATCGTTTATCACGACAGTATCAACTTCGAGATCGCCTGGATGCAGTCGCGCTATGACAAGGGTGATGGCGCCGACTATATCAATTGTCCTCTCAGCGAAGATGAATACAGGCGCTTTGTCGCCGCGCTGCTGGCCGGCGAGAAAACCGAATTCAAGGAGTGGGAAGCCTCAACACCTTATTTTGAAGGCTGCCTGCCGATCGAAGTGATGGCCGCGCGCGGTGCCGATACCTTGCGCTTTGGACCGATGAAACCCGTCGGTCTTTGCGATCCGCGCCACGGACGGCGGCCCTTTGCCGTGGTTCAGTTGCGCCAGGACAATGCCCTCGGCACGCTGTGGAACATGGTCGGCTTTCAGACCAAACTGCGACACAGCGAGCAGACCCGCATCTTCCGCATGATCCCGGGCCTCGAAAATGCAAGCTTTGCAAGGCTCGGCGGACTTCATCGCAACACCTTCATCAATTCCCCGGCCCTGCTCGACGAAAGCCTGCGTCTCAAACAGCGCCCGCTTCTGCGTTTTGCCGGCCAGATCACCGGCGTCGAAGGTTATGTCGAAAGTGCCGCCATCGGCCTTCTGGCAGGACGGTTCGCAGCGGCCGAGCAAATGGGGCGCGCCCTCGTCAGCCCTCCGCCAACCACCGCTCTGGGCGCACTCCTGCGCCACATCACTCTCAATGCAGATGCCAAGAGTTTTCAGCCGATGAATGTCAACTTTGGTCTCTTCCCGGATCTGGAAGCCGGCCGCAGCAAATCAAGGGCACGCAAGCCCGAACTCAGCGCGCGGGCGCTGGCCGATCTGGACCGCTGGCTCGCGGCAGAAGGTGCGGCGTGCTGATTAGATGCGCGTGCGCAGGGCACGCGCCAGAAGGATGAGCTGGCGCCGCCACTGCGCAATCTCGCTGGCCTGCCGGAACGGATTAAAGCCCGGACGCAGCATCACCCGCAGATAGGGACCGCACAGGGTTGCTGGCAAGAAGGCGGCAAGCGCACCTGGATCGATCTGAAAGGCCCGCGCGGCATCGAGATGGCGGAGCGCGCGCGCGCCCATCGCCTGTAGCGCCGGCTCCAGCGCCGGCCCACCTTCGCCGGCAAACAGTTGTTCGCGCGACAGCTCAAGCTGCGCAACCAAATCCAGCGGCAGGTCGAGTTTGGCCCGCGCGGCGCGATAGGGCATGGCACGCAAAAGACCAGTCAGCCCATAAGCCATACCGGCCGCGCGCGCCAGCGGGTCAAGACGATCACCTGCGCCCAGAATACGGGCAGCGATGCGCATGACTTCGCCCGCAGTGTCGTCGGCGTAGGTCTCGAGTTCCGCCATGCTCGCAAACTCTTCGCTGCTGTCATCCCTGGCGCGGGCATCGATCAGCCCGATAAAGCGCGACGGTTCGACTGCGGTGTGAGCAAAGAGTTCGCACAGAGCTTCCGCCACATCGTGACGGCGTGCCCGTCCCAGGGCCGCTTCGTCGACCGTTTCACGCCACCATTGGCGGCGGATCTCGGCCATCATCGGCTCGTTCACGCTCTCGGCGATACGCGCGACCTCGTAATTGAAGGCATAAAGCGCATAAAGATGCGGCCGCAGCGGTGAGGGTGCGAACAGCGCCGCAAGATAGCGGTCACTATCGTGACGGCGTACCAGTTCCTCACATCCTCTGAGTGCCAACTCGGCTGCCATAGCTTCCCCGAGGCCCCGATCACAGGCCGGCCAGACAGGCGACCGGCGCAATAGCGCGCGACGCCTTCACCCCTAAACGCAGGATCATCGCCAATCGTGCCGTGTGCATGGCAAAGAAATGCCCTGCCCTAGAAAGCAAGCCGCTTGGGCCGCACCGTCTGGAACCAGCTCACCACGATGAGCCGGGTGACCATCACCGCCGTGAAGAAGGAGGTGATGATGCCGATGAGCAGGGTGACCGCAAAGCCCCGGATCGGTCCTGAGCCGAGCTGGAACAGGATCGCCGAAGCAATGACATGGGTCATGTTGGCGTCGATGATGGTTGCCATCGCCCGTCTGAACCCGGTGTCGATCGAGGCGATGATGGTTCGGCCATTGCGGATCTCTTCTCGGATGCGCTCATAGATCAGCACATTGGCATCGACGGCCATACCCATGGTGAGCACGATACCGGCAATGCCGGGAAGGGTCAGGGTGGCGCCAATCAGCGTCAGCGTGGCCAGTAGCAGGACGACGTTCAGCGTCAGTGCCACATCGGCAAAGATACCAAACAGGCCGTAGCGCAAGACCATAAAGATGACGACAAGGATGAGGCCCGCGATCGCCGAATATTTTCCGGCGCGTACCGAATCGGCGCCCAGTTCGGCCCCCACCGTGCGCTCCTCAAGGATCTTGAGCGGTGCAGGAAGGGCGCCGGCACGCAACAAGAGCGCCAGATCATTGGCCTGCTGCACCGTGAAATTACCATCGATGCGGCCTGAACCGCCCAAAATCGGTTCCTGGATCACCGGGTAGCTGATCACTTTGTGGTCAAGGACGATCGCAAATTGGCGGCCGACATTGTCCTTGGTCACCTTCGCAAACTGGCGCGCTCCCACGGTGTCAAAACGGAAATCGACCTCAGGCTGCTGGGTCTGCTGGTCAATGCCGGCGGACGCATTAATCAGTCTCTCGCCCGATACCATGACCCGGCGCTGGACAACTACCGGAATGGGCGGCCCATTCTTGACGGGATTCTTCATATAAAGAAGTTCATCGCCGATCGGCACGATCCCTTTCACCGCCTCAGGAATGGAGGCGGTCTCATCGACGAGTTGGAAGGTCATCTTGGCGGTCTTGCCAAGAATAGTCTTCATGCGGCTGGGATCCTGCAGGCCCGGAACCTGCACGAGGATGCGCTGGGTATCCTGCTGCTCGATGGTGGGTTCACGCGTACCCATCGCATCGATGCGCCGGCGCACCACTTCGATCGACTGGCTGACGATCTGCGAGCGCATCTGCACGATATAGCTGTCGGTCAGCGCCATATTCAGGACGCCATGCGAGAGGGTGACCGCATATTCATGGGCCCCCACCGACAAAAGACCGCCGCTGGCAGAGGGATTGAGGCCATCGAGAATCTGGCGGGCCTTGTCGAGCTTGGCCGGATTGATGATCTGGACCGAGACCGCATGGCCTTTGGCCTGCAGATTGCGATACCCGATGTCAGCCTTGCGCAGTCCCATACGGATGTCAGCGACGAGGGTATTCAGCCGGTCCTCGATCACCTTGTTGAGCTCGACTTCCAGCAGCAGATAGGAGCCGCCCTGCAGGTCGAGGCCGAGCGTCACCTGACTCTTGGGCATGAACCCCGGCAGGCTGGCGATCTGCGCTTTGGTCAGGGCATTGGGCAAAGCAATCAGGATCCCGGCGATCAGGATGAGGCCGGTGAGGATCTTGGACCAGGTCGGGATCTGCAGCATGGCTCCGGATCAGGCCTTCTTTTCCGCCTTGGTCTTGTCAGCCTTCGGATCGACCGGCTGGCCCTTGGCGCGTACATCGGACAGGGTGGAGCGCACGATCTTGACCTGGATCCCTTCGGCGATCTCCACCGTGATCTCCGGATCATCGGCCTGGGGCACCTTGGCCACCTTGCCAACAATGCCGCCGGCGGTGACGACCGTGTCGCCCCGCCGCACATTGTCCACCATCTGGCGGTGCTGCTTGATCTTCTGCTGCTGGGGGCGGATCACCAGCAGGTACATGATCGCAAATACCGCAATCAGCGGCAAAATCGAGGTGAAAAAACTGTCGTTCATAGACGGGTCCGGGAACAATCTGCTAGGCGGGCGCAGGACGCGGCCGTAAGGCGGGGGACTATAGCGGCGGCGGCCCTCAATGCAACAATCGCCTTCAAGGACTTATCGCATGGCAGAACAGGCGGAACTTGAACTGGGCCAGCTTCTGGCCCGCATCGCGGCTGCCCTCGAGCGGCAGGCCCCGCCGCCGGCACCAAACTGTGACTTTGCCGGCGATGCCTTCGTCTTCGAGCCCCCGGGTCTGATCGGCGTCGCGGAGGTGGCGGTGGTGCCGCTCGCGCTGCTCAAGGGCATTGATCACGCCCGCCAAACCCTCAGCGAGAACACTCGCCGCTTTGCCGATGGCCTGCCAGCCAACAATGCGCTTCTGTGGGGGGCTCGCGGCATGGGCAAGAGCTCGCTCGTCAAAGCCGTCCATGCTGCGGTCAATGAGGGTCGCAGCGGCCCGGCGCGGCTCGCCCTGATCGAGATCCACCGCGAAGACATCGCGGCGCTGCCGCTGCTTCTGCGCCTCATCAAAGCGAGCCCGCGCCGTTTCCTGCTCTTTTGCGACGATCTGTCCTTCGACACCGACGACACGGCCTATAAGTCTCTGAAAGCCGCGCTTGAGGGCGGTATCGAGGGGCGGCCCGCCAATGTGCTGTTCTATGCTACCTCCAACCGCCGCCACCTGATGCCCCGCGACATGCTCGACAATGAGCGTTCAACCGCGATCAATCCGTCCGAAGCGGTGGAAGAGAAGGTGTCCCTCTCCGACCGCTTTGGTCTGTGGCTGGGCTTTCACGCCACCTCGCAGGACGATTACCTGGCCATGGTCGAGGCCTATGCGCGCTATTTTGCCCTGCCGATCGCAGCGAGCGAACTTCGGTCCCGTGCCATCGCCTGGGCAGCCCAGCGGGGCGGACGTTCGGGGCGGGTGGCCTGGCAGTTCATCCAGGACCTCGCCGGGGAACTCGGCCAGAGCCTCAACGCCTCAGCTGGAGGCGCTGGCCATTAGCAGTGGCGCGGGGTTCAGCGGTTTGACGCCGTGGCGGATCTCGAAGTGCAACTGCGGCACCTGCATCCCCCCGGTGGTACCGGCATAGCCGATCACCTGACCTGCCGTGACATGGGTATTGCGCGCCACCAGCAGACGCTCGGCATGGGCGTAGGCGGTGATGTAGCCATCGCGATGACGGATGAGAACGAGATTGCCATAAGCTTTAAGCCCATCGCCGGCATAAATCACGGTCCCTGAAGCTGCGGCGCGGATGGGCGCACCCTCACGGGTGGCGATATTGATGCCATCATTGCGCCCGCCATCAGGCAGGGCGCCAAAGCCTTCGATCACCTTGCCCGACACCGGCCACAGGAACCGTGGCGCCCCATCCGCCTGGGCCACGCCGGGCGGCAAAAGCGGGCGCGGCACGGCGCGGTTCTGGGCCACCCGCGCCGGCACGGAGGCTGGTGGCAACAGCGGACGCGGCAGAGCTGAGGACTGCGCCACCGGCGCCGGCAGGCCGCCAAGCGGCAGGCGTCGCGGCCTCGCCTGGTCGTGCGCGGTGAAAACCGCCTGCGTGGGCGCAAGTGCAGCTCCGGACCCAGGCAAACCCGACCCGGTCACGGCGGCAAGCCGCAGCCGCGGGCGCGGGCGCGGTATTGGGACCAGACGTGCCACCGCGGTGACGGGGGCAGCCGGGGCTCCGGCGACGTAATTGGCGGGCGGTATGCGCAACACCTCACCCGGATAGATCCGGCTGGGGGAAAGGATGCGGTTATAGGCCGCCAGGGTGGTGTAGGGGATGTGGAAGGACCCCGCGATCCGCGACAGGGTATCACCTGGGCGCACCCGGTAGGTCGCTCCCACCGGCCAGAAAAACGCTGTTCTGCCTGGGGGAGAGGAAGCACAGGCCGTCAGCGACAGGCCCAGAGCCAACAACACCACAAGCCGCAGCGGTCTTGCCAACCGCATGCGCGGGTGATCGTTCCTTACCATGACGCGTCTCCTAGGGCAGACCGGCTACCATTGGCACGAACAGGACCTTGATCAGGCTTTGCTCGCTAAGACCCTCTTGGCTGTGGATAATCTTGGTTAAAGATTGATAAATACTTTCCACGGGAAGGTTTTGCGGCTCCTGGGGGGCCACCGGGGCGATCAGGATACCGCCTGGTTTCAGCTGATCAATCAATGCCTTAGGAACATTTTCGACCGCCGCGGTCAAGATAATGCGGTCAAAAGGTGCTTGCTCCGGCCAGCCCTTAAGACCATCGCCATGACGGGTCACGACGTTATGCAGCTTAAGCTTTTCGAGGCGCTTGCGGGCCGCCTCCAGCAAGGGCCGGTGACGTTCGACCGAGTAGACGCGGCCGGCCAGGTGCGCCAGCACCGCCGCCTGGTAGCCCGATCCGGTTCCGATTTCGAGCACCCGCATCCGCGGCCCCACCTCAAGGGCCTCGCTCATATAGGCAACCACATAAGGCTGGCTGATGGTCTGACCGCAGGCGATCGGAATGGCCCGGTCGGTATAGGCCTCAGCGACGAAGACCTCGTCGACGAAGTCCTCGCGCGGCACCTTTTCCATGGCCTCAAGGATACTCTGGTTGGCAATGCCTTTGCCGCGCAGCGCCATCACCAGCTGGGCGCGGCCATGCAGATTGGGCGAGCTGTGAGCCATCCCTAGTCCTTGAAGCTCTCGCGCAACCGCGCCAGCACGGCACCTTCCGTCAGGTTCAGGTGCAGCGGGGTCACGGCAATGCGTCCTGCCATCATCGCCGCCAGATCGGAACCCTCCACCGGCTCTGAACGGACCCGCCGAAAGCCGATCCAGTAATAGGGATTGCCACGCATGTCGCTGCGACGGTCGATGACCGCGGTCTGCAGGTCACGTTTGCCCTGCATGGCCATAGCCACGCCCTTGACCTCGTCCGGACCGCAGGGGGGAAAATTGACATTGAGGAGGACACGGCCCGGCTCGTGCCAGTCGAGCTCGAGCAGCCTGCGGACCAGCACGGGGCCATGATGCGCGGCGCAGTGCCAGGGCACCTCACTGCCCTTCTCACTGTCAAAGGCCTGGCTGAGGGCAATGGAGGCAATACCAAGCGCCGTCCCTTCCATCGCCCCGGCGATGGTGCCGGAATAGGTGACATCATCCGCGAGATTGGCGCCCCGGTTCACGCCAGACAGCACAAGGTCCGGCTTGCCGTCCTTGATGATCTCGGCACAGGCCATGAGGACGCAATCGGTCGGCGTGCCCGAAATCGCATAATGCCGCGGCCCTACTTCGCGCAGGCGTAGCGGCTCGGCCAGCGTGAGCGAGTGCGAGGCGCCGGACTGTTCACTCTCCGGCGCCACCACCCAGACATCATCACTGAGGCTGCGGGCGATCGCTTCGGCGATCCGAAGACCCGGAGCATGAATCCCATCATCATTGGTTACGAGAATGCGCATCACTACCCCATGCTTGCTGTCTGTGGCCCAGGCGCGTTACTGCGCCCGCTCGATGCGCGCCAAAGACCCCATGTAAGGCCGCAAGGCCGTTGGTATCTCGATGGAGCCATCGGCGTTCTGATAGTTTTCGACTATCGCAACCAGCGCCCGCCCCACTGCCAGCCCCGAACCGTTGAGGGTATGGACAAAGCGGGTCGCCTTGGCGGCGGCCGGGCGGTAGCGCAGATTCATGCGACGGGCCTGAAAATCTCCGCAATTGGAACACGAGGAAATCTCGCGATAGCGCTGCTGACCGGCCAGCCAGACTTCGATGTCATAGGTCTTGCGTGCCGCAAACCCCATATCACCCGTGCACAGCGTGACAACGCGATGTTTGAGTTCCAGGCGCTTCAGTACCTCCTGCGCGGCATCGGTCATGCGCTCGTGTTCGGCCGCGGATTGTTCAGGCGTCGTGATCGATACCAGCTCGACCTTGGCAAACTGGTGCATGCGGATCATGCCGCGGGTGTCACGTCCGGCCGCGCCGGCTTCCGAGCGAAAGCAGGGCGTATGGGCGGTCGCGCGATAGGGCAGAATCGCTTCATCGACGATCTCGCCGCTCAGATAATTGGTGAGGGTGACCTCCGCGGTCGGAATGAGCCACAGCCGCAGATCCGCCGGAAACGGAATCTGGGCCGGATCTTCACCACGCGCCTCCGCCCGGCCCAGTGCCCGGTAGTGCTCTGCCAGGGCACCATCACGCGCCGTACCAAACAGATCCGCCGCGAATTTGGGCAGCTGACCGGTGCCAAACATCGCCTCATCGCGAACCATGAGCGGGGTCGAGGTTTCGGTGTAGCCGAAGCACTCCGTGTGCAGATCGAGCATGAAATTGGCCAGAGCCCGTTCCAGCCGCGCCAGATGGCGCAGCAGATAGACAAAGCGTGATCCGGACACCTTGGCCGCACGCTCAAAGTCCATCATGCCCAGCATCTCGCCGAGTTCGAAATGCTCCCGCGGCTGATTGAGCGCCGCCGCCGGAAGGGCACGTGCCGGCGCAAAGGCGCGCGCGTCAACCACGACATTGGCAGCTTCATCGGCCCCGTCAGGAATCTCCGGCGCCGGCAGATTGGGCCATTTGGCAAGCTCGGCGCGCAGCTCGCCCTCAAGCTGGCGCTCCTCGTCCTCGCCACGCTGGATCGCCGTCTTCAGCCCGGCGACCTCATCCATCAGTGCCGCAGCCAGATCGTCATCCTTGGCCGCCTTGGCCTTGCCGATGGCCTTGGAGGCTTCGTTGCGCCGGGCCTGCTTGGCCTGCAGGTCGCTCAAGAGGCTGCGCAGCGCCGTATCGCGCCGCAGCAGTTCGGCCGCGATCGCGGCGCCGTCGAGCCCGCGCCGGTTGAGGCCGGCGATGAAGGTGCTGGCATCCTCGCGAATGGCCTTGATGTCGTGCATGAGAGACGTCCCTAGATCTGTTCCGTTCATGACTGGCCGAAGGGCCCGTGGACAAGCAAAATTTTTATTGCATCAGCGACAGAGGGCGCTCTTGCCGCGCGGTTGAGGGCGAACACGCCCCCCTCCTAAAGCCCGATGGCGAGGAAGGATGCTTGGGCGCCCCCTCACGGCGTGTCGGCAGGGGCGCTCTGCCCTTCGCCACGCCGCTTTTCGATCAGCCAGACAAAGAAGATCGAGATCTCGTAGAGAAACACGAGCGGGATCGCGAGGCTCATCTGGCTGAACACGTCCGGCGGCGTCAGCACCGCCGCCAGAGCGAAGATGCCAACGATGGCGTAACGGCGAAACTCACGCAGCTGCTTGGCAGTGACAATACCTATCCGTCCCAGAAGTGTGAGCAGAACGGGCATCTGGAAGGTCAGACCGAAGGCAAAGATCAGGGTCATGACGAAATTGAGGTAGTCGCTGACCTTGGCCAGCAGCACGATACCAAGACCATTGCTCTGTCCGCTGGTCTGGAAGCTGGCGAAGAAGTGGATTGCGATCGGCAGCATCACGTAGAAGACGAAGCTGCCGCCAGCGATGAAGAGGACCGGGGTGGCAAACAGGAAGGGCAGGATCGCGCGCCGCTCATCGCGATAAAGTCCGGGCGCAATGAACAGCCACAGCTGACTTGCGATGATCGGGAAAGACAGGCACAGCCCGCCGAACATGCCGACCTTCACATAGGTGAAGAAGGTCTCGTAAAGCGCCGTGTAGATGAGGTGATCATTGCTGCGTCCACGCAATACCCTGGCCAAGGGATCGGTCAGGAACGCATAGATTTCCCGTGCGAAAAAAAAGCAGATGAGGAAACACACGGCAAACGCGATCAGCGAATAGATCAGCCGCTTGCGCAGTTCGAGCAGATGCTCGAGAAGCGGCGCCTTGGTCGCTTCCATCGCCGCTTCGTCTTCGGCCGTGCGCTCGCTCACCTAGGGCCCCGTCGGCGTTGCACCCGCCGATGGCGGATCGCGACGCGGCGCATCGGGCTCCACGGCGGCGGCGGGCGTCTCAGCCACCAAGGGGGGCGCAGGCTCGGCCACAGCAGCGGTCTCGCTCGCTCCCGCGCTTGGGCTCTCGGTTGCGGGCGTGGCCGCGGGCGCGCCAGCGCGCAGGATCGAACGGTTGAACTCGTCCTGGAAGCGGGTCACAGGATTATGTCCCCGCAGCGCCGAAATTTCACGGCGCAATTCATCAAGCTCGGTTTCGCGGGTCAATTCATCAAAGCCGGCACGAAACTGGTCCGCCATGCGACGGGCCTTACCGACCCATCGTCCCACCATGCGGATCAGCCGCGGCAGATCCTTTGGTCCCACCACGACAAGCGCGACGACGAGCACGAGAAGGAGCTCGCTCCAGCCGATGTCGAACATGGCCCACCCTGTCCCGCGCTAGTGGCCAACCTGTTCCTTGGGCTCTTTGGCCATCGCCTCCGTCCGCTCCGGCTCACGATGTTCACTGACAAGAACACGTGGCGGGGGCTGACTTGGGCGTGGTTCGTCGTTGGTGTCTTCCTTCAGGCCTTCGCGGAAATTCTTGATGCCCTTGGCCACGTCTCCCATCAGATCCGATACCCGACCGCGCCCGAAGAAAATAAACACCACAAGCGCCAGGACCAAAAGATGCGGGATGCTGAACCAGTCCATCGTCTTCTCCTCACGACCCCGTTCAGGGTCTTCGATAGCGTCGGGCTTAGACCCTCTGTGTGGCAGGTGCAAGCATTGCCCGCAGCGAGCGAACCAAGCCCCCGGCCAAGGTCTAGAGCAGGCTGATCTCGCCTTTGCGGCCAAACGCCGCCGCGAGTGCCGACAGACGCTTGGGAACCGGATCCGATACCATGGCCTGCCGGCTGGCCGGCACCTGTAAAAATAGGCGTCCGGGCGTAAGTTTAAAGCGGTAATGGACAAGTTCACCGGTGGCGCAGCCGGAGAGCGCAAAGCCCAGCCGGGCGACCAGCCCCATACGCCGCGCCAGATTCTGATCCTCAGCCGTCAAGAGGTCATGGGCACCGCGGCCCAAAGGCAGGTCGTCATCGCCCTTGTAGCGGTGGAACACGGTGGTGGCCAGGATCGCCCGATCGCGATGGCTGGCCCCGGCAAAGGGGGCGGTCAGCACCTCCTCGAAACTGCCGAGCGCCCGATCATCCGGGTGACGACGCCAGCCAATATCGGAAAAATCGCAGGCCGCCCGGCGCAGGCGCTGGCTGGCCTCGCTCTCCCCCTCGAACAGGACCTGGCTAAAGGCAAAGAGTTCGGCCGCATGCGCCGGGGCCCGGCTCATGCGCTGATTGGCAGCAGCGGAGAACTCGAGCAGCGGATCCTTCTCGCGCTCCTCGCGCGACAGCGCCCCATGCAGCAGGCCTTCCCGCAGACCATAGGCCGAAATCACCACATCCTTGAGCCCGGTCAGCAACAGCAGCCGTTCGAGCACCACCGCACCATAAGGCAGCGCTTCGGCGCGCCGCCGCGAGATCACCCCCATCTTGTCGAGCGTCTTGCGGGACAGACCGGACAGCGCCCGGCACAGCTTGAGCGCCCGGGCCGCCGGAATGGTGTAGTGATGCAGCACGTGCAGCGGATAGGTTTCACGATCCATGTCGACGCGGGCAAGGGCCCGCCAGGTTCCGCCAACCGCGTAAAAGGAGCGCCCCTTCAGCGATGGCAGCGCCTCAAGTCCCTTGAGACCGGCATCGACAATCGCCCGGGCCCGCTCAGGATCCTGACGCGCCGCATCCATCAGCCGCAGGGGACCGAACGGCAGCGTCATCGCACTACCGGTCGCTCCGCTGCCCACCGCCACCATGTCAAGACTGCCACCCCCCAGGTCACCAACCAGGCCCACCGCATCCGGGATTCCCGCAAGCACACCCTCCGCGGCCACCCGCGCTTCCTCCTCGCCGGAGAGGACACGAATGGGGCTACCCCAGGCGGCTTCTGCGGCGGCGATGAACTGCGGCCCGTTGGTGGCATCGCGGGCCGCCGCCGTGGCCACGGCGATGCGATGACGGATGCCAAAGGAATCCGCGAGCAGGCGAAAGCGCGACAAAGCCTCGAGGGCCATCGCAATACCGCCGTCATGCAGTCTGTGGGTCGTCACCATGTTGCGGCCGATGCCGCAAATGGACTTTTCATTGTGGAGGATCGCTGCCGTGCGCTGCAGCGTTTCATAGGTGACAAGACGCACCGAGTTGGAGCCGATATCCACGATGGCAACCGGACCGCGCGCCCGGCCGAGGCCTACGGCGCGGGGCACACTCGACTGGGCAATGGCACCTACATCCACGTCTCAGCCGCCCTTCGGTGAAACTGCATTTCGCCCGATCTGGTCTTTCTGGCCATCGATTTTAAGCGCCCGCCCCCGTCCGGACAATGACGGATTGGTCATGAAGTAGGTATGTGCACAAAATGCCTCTGGATCGGCAGCGCCTGGATCACGGGTATAGGTCGCATCGGCATTCATGCTCCAGCTCTGCGCCCGATCCTTGAGCAGCGCGACCAGAATCTGGTCGAGGATCTGTTCATGAACCGTGGGATTTTCGATCGGCACGAGTGCCTCGACCCGCCGGTCAAGATTGCGCGGCATCCAGTCGGCCGAGGAAATGAAAAGCTTGGCCTTCGGCGATGGCAGGGCATGGCCATTGCCGAAGCAGACGATGCGTCCATGCTCCAGAAAACGTCCGACGATCGATTTGACCTCAATGTTCTCTGACAGTCCGGCAACCTGTGGGCGCAGGCAACAGATGCCGCGGATGATGAGACGGATCTGAACCCCGGCGCCGCTCGCACGGTAAAGGGCATCGATGATGCCCGGATCGACGAGACTGTTGAGCTTGGCCCAGATCGTCGCCGGACGGCCGCTCCTGGCGTGGGCGATTTCCTCGTCGATGCACGCCATCAGCTTGTTGCGCAGGTTGAGGGGTGACACCGAGATCTTCTCGAGCCCCACCGGCTCGGCATAGCCGGTGATGAAATTGAACAGCTGCGCAGCATCGCGGCCGAGTACCGGATCGGCAGAAAAGAGCGACAGATCGGTGTAAACCTTGGCGGTGACCGCGTGATAATTGCCGGTACCAAAATGCACATAGGTCCTCAGCACGCCGCCCTCGCGCCGTACCACCAGGCTGACTTTGGCGTGGGTCTTCAGCTCGATGAAGCCATAGACGACCTGCACCCCGGCCCGCTCCAGATCGCGCGCCCATTTGATATTGGCTTCTTCATCGAAACGGGCTTTCAGTTCGACCAGCGCCGTGACCGATTTTCCTGCTTCCGCCGCCTCGATCAGAGCCTTGATGATCGGAGAGTCCTGGGAGGTTCGATAAAGCGTCTGCTTGATCGCCACCACGTCCGGATCTGCCGCCGCCTGGCGCAGAAACTGGACCACGACATCAAAGCTTTCAAAGGGGTGGTGAACGACGATGTCCTTGGCCCGGATGGCGGCAAAACAGTCCCCGCCATGATCACGGATGCGCTCGGGATAGCGGGCGATATAGGGCGGGAAAAGCAGCTCCGGCCGATCATCTAGGATCAGCTGCCTGGTGTCGGCAAGACCGAGGAGATGATCCACGAGCACAAGTTCGGCACCTTTGAGCTTCTGCTCATCTGCGATGAAATCACGCAGGTTCTCCGGCATCGCCGCGCTGCATTCCATGTGAATGACCGAACCTCTGCGGCGACGCTTAAGCAAGGTCTCGAACAGGCGCACGAGGTCTTCGGCCTCTTCCTCCACTTCGACATCGCTGTCGCGGATCAGACGCAACAGGCCAGAACCCATCACCGTGTGACCGGGAAACAATCGATCAAGGTAAAGACCGAGCACATGCTCAAGAGAAAGAAAGCGGGCCTCCGGTCCGGACAGGCGGATAAACCGCTGCAACTGTGCCGGCACCGGCAACAGCGCATTGATCTGATTGCCATCACGCTTGCGCAACAATTGCAGAGCGAGCGTGAAGCCGAGATTGGGAATAAAGGGAAAGGGGTGCGCCGGGTCGAGGGCCAGAGGGGTCAGCACCGGGAAGACCTGCTCACGGAAATAGACGTCGAGCAGAGCGTGATCCGCCGCGTTCAGCTCCTCCGGCTTCAACAGCCAGATTCCGGCGGCGCGCAGCTCCTTGCAGAGTTCAAACCAGATCTCCTGCTGATCGGCGATCAGGGCCGCAGCGACTTCATCGACCCGGGCAATCTGCTGCGCCGGGGTGAGGCCATCATCGCTGAGCGTCGTCACCCCGGCCGTGACCATGCCCTTGAGACCGGCCACGCGAACCATAAAGAATTCATCGAGGTTGGACGCTGAAATCGACAGAAAGCGCAGCCGCTCGAGCAGAGGATGCCGCGGGTTGCGCGCCTCTTCGAGGACCCGGCGGTTGAACTGCAGCCAGCTGAGCTCGCGGTTCACAAAGCGGTCACAGCTGTCGTGCGTGATCGTCGCCAGATCAGGTGCATGAGCCGGCCAGCGCGCACTTGACCCGCTGCGGCGCCCGCCACCCAGCGCCCCGCTGAGCGGCAAGGTTCCATCCGGAGTTGCCGACGCCGAACCTGCATTGACCATGACTACCTCGTGTCGCTCTGGCCCCGTGCCAGCCGACGGACTGATATGAGGATGCGTGGCTAGCACGCACCGGGTTCCTTTACTCTTAAGTCTCTCCTTCTAGCATCCGGCGCTGCGCTTGTGCAGCACAGCTCCCGCGTCAGGGGCCGCTAACCCGCCAAGAGTTCGCGGATGAGACCCAGAGTAATGGGTCTGCCCTCTGCCAGTGCCCGCGCGTCCGCCAGGGCGATAAAGTCCCGTACGGCCTCGGGCGAGCGCTCGAGAAAATGAAGCATGCGATCGACCACCGCCTCCGGAACCCGCAGCTGGCGGTCGGCAAAGAGTTTGTGGGCAAGCGCCCGCAACAGCGCCTCATCCGGCTCCCACAGCGGAAAGGCCAAAAGCGCGGCAAAGCGTGAGGCAAGATCAGGCAAGGCGACCGGCCATTGCGTGGGCGGGCTGCGACCGGTCAAAAGCAGCGCGCGCTCCGCGGAGGCCTCCTCGAGCAGGGCGAACAGCGCAAGGTCGCGGGTGCGACTGGGTACCGCCCGGTCGACGTCTTCCACAGCAATGGCCCGATACCCCTTCAGCGCCGCCGGTGAGAGCTCTGCCAGAGCGTCGGCCGCCACGACGAGCCCGTCGGCGGCGTTGACCCAGGCCGCCGTCAGATGGGACTTGCCCGAGCCGGTCGGACCGTGAAGCGCGGCTGCGGGCACCGGCCAGTGTGGCCAGCGATCGATGAAACGGACCGCCTGCAGATTGCAGCTGGCCGCGATGAAGGCGGCACGCGTCATCTGCGGATCGGGAACAAAGGGCAGAGGCAGTTGCGAGGCCACGAGCTTTGCTTTCAGACCGCGCGCGCCCAGCAGAGCAGCGCCTGCAGGCCGCGGGCTCCGTAGAGCAGACCAGATCCCAAGGTCAGCGCCGCCACCACCAGCATCAGGGCTGTATGCCCGAAAGGCCAGTTGAGATCGAGGCTGCGCGCCACCAGCGTAACCGCCACAAAGACCACCTGCAGCACGGTCGAGGCCTTGCCGATTGCCGATGGCTCAATCGCGAAGGGCCGCCCCAGCGCCCAGGCCAGGGCAAAGCCCACAATCAGCAGGCCGTCGCGGCCGATCACCACCGCGGCCAGCCACAGCGGTACCGCCCCGATCACCGCCAGGGTACCAAAGGCAAACAGCATCAGGAGCTTGTCAGCGGCCGGATCAAGCAGGCGGCCAAGCGGTGTGGCCCAGCCGAAATGCTTGGCGAGCCAGCCATCTGCCGCATCGCTGAGGCCCGCCGCAGCAAACAGGAACAGCGCCACGGCGTCATGGCCGCGCAGCAGCATGAGCGCGACCAAGGGCGCGGTCAGAAGGCGCAGGCCCGTCAAAAGATTGGGCAAATTGAAATTCCGACGCGTCACCTTGAACCCGTAGAGGACGGCCCAGACGCTGGATCAAGCCACCAATCGCCATTGCGATTGTCGAGCGTGTACCCGGCTTGAGCCAGAAATGCGCTCAGCTGCGTCTGTGTTCCTGCATAGTCGATATCGGCCTGCAACTGTCCAATTTCAACCGCCCTGATCCGTACCGCCTCGACCACCGGCAGTTTTTGCAGACGGTTCTGCAGCGCGCCCCAGGCGCTCAGCGACGGAACCAGGAGATTGACCGTGAGCGTCGAGGGCTTGCCAAAATCGACCGCGGTGGTGGCGGTCCAAGCCGCCCCGATGGCCTTCGCCGCCGCCTTGGCGGCCAGGCCGTAGGCCGCTGCCGGAGGCAGATTGGCGGGAACCGGTATGTCGAGCGGGGTCAGCGCCTGGGCCGGCTGATTGGCATAAAGCACGCGAATACCGACCGCCAGATGCCCTGGGCTGGCCGGACCAGCCTGCACCAGCGCCGCCTCGCTGGCCCCGGCGCGCGCCGCCGCCGGCGCAATATCGCTCCAGCCGGCGCTGCGAAAACCGAGCGGACTGAGAGCTGCCGTGTTGAGCATGTCCGCCTTGGGCAGCACCAGGGGCACCACCCCACCGGCGACATGGATGGAAGACCAGGCATTGCTCCACAGCGAGTTCGGGTCATAGGACGGGGACATCGGTACTACCAGCATGGGCGCGGCGGAGGCGAGCGAATAGCTGATGTTATTGTTGCGGAAATAGCGCCGGACCAAGGGCTGGTTAAAGACATAGGTCACGGTTGCCACATAGCGGGTGGTCGAGCGCGCTTCGTTACGCAAGCGGTAGTTTTCCACCATGCTCTGCAGCGTGCTGTCATCGATCGCGGTCAGCGCCGCCCACTCGCTCTGCGGCGTCAGCCGGTGGACGAGTTCCACCCAGGCCTTGCGCCGGCCACTGTCGATCGCATTGTTGTAGGCCTCCAATGTCGAGGCCCCCGCCCCCTTGACGTTCTCGGTCACATCAAACGGATTTGCCGCCAGCGTCGGACGCAGGCAAAGGACGGCCGCGACGAAAATCAGAACCAAGGCAAGCGGAGTGCGCATGAAGAACCTGCTGACGGGCGAAGAGGGGGCACTATAGTGGTCGGCGCCCGGCGAAGAAAGCGGCGGGCGGTGCTTGCGCACCCGCCCCGGCGCTCGTAAATCCTTGCCGCTTCGAGGAGCAAGCCATGACGGGCGACAGGACCAAGGGTCTGACCTACCGGGACGCCGGAGTTGATATCGATGCGGGCGAGGCACTGGTGGCGCGCATAGCCCCCGCTGCCAAGGCAACCCGCCGCTCCGGGGCCGATGCCGAACTGGGCGGCTTTGGCGCCCTGTTCGATCTGAAGGCGGCGGGGTTTCGTGATCCGGTTCTGGTCGCCTCCACCGATGGGGTCGGCACCAAGCTCAAGCTGGCCATCGACACCGCGCTCTACGACGGGCTCGGTCAGGATCTGGTGGCAATGTGCGTCAATGACGTCGTCGTGCAGGGCGCCGAGCCGCTGTTCTTTCTCGACTACTATGCCTGTGGCCAGCTTGAGGTCGAGGCCGCGGCACGTGTCGTCGAAGGCATTGCCCGGGCCTGCAAGGCCTCTGGCTGCGCCCTGATCGGCGGCGAGACCGCCGAAATGCCCGGCCTTTACGCAAAGGGCGATTTTGATCTGGCCGGCTTCAGCGTCGGCGCGGTCGAGCGCGGCCAGGTGTTGCCGCGGATGGCCACCATGCGCGAGGGCGACGTCATCATCGGCATCGCCTCCTCGGGGGTGCATGCCAATGGTTACTCGCTGGTGCGACGCCTCGTTAAGGACAGCGGGCTCGAGCTCGCTGCGCCAGCCCCCTTCGCAGCGCAGATGAGCCTTGGCGCAGCCCTGATGGTGCCCACCCGGCTTTACGTGAAATCGGCGCTCGAGGCGATCCGCACCGGCGCCATCAAGGGGCTCGCCCACATCACCGGTGGCGGTATCACCGAAAACCTGCCGCGGGTTATTCCTGACGGGCTGAGCGCCGAGCTCGATCTGACCGCGGTGGCCGTACCCGCAGTTTTTTCCTGGCTCGCCCAGACCGGCAACATCGCCGCCGAAGAGATGTTGCGGACGTTCAACTGCGGCCTTGGCCTGATTGCCATCTGTGATGCCGAGAAGGCGGGCCATGCCCTTGATGCCTTTGGCCTGGCAGGCGAACGCGCCTACCGGATCGGCCGGCTGGTGCGCAGCGACGGTCCCGCCGCGGTGCATTACCAAGGTACCCTCCCGCTGTGACGGCAAAACGTACGGCCATCCTGATCTCCGGTCGCGGCAGCAACATGGCCGCGCTGATCGCAGCGGCGGCAAATCCCGGTTATCCGGCACAGATCGCGCTCGTGCTTTCCAACCAGCCGCTAGCAGGGGGGCTCAAGCGCGCACAGGCCCACAATATCGCCGTTGCAATCATCCCCCATCAGGGCAAGACACGATCCCAGTTCGATGCCGAGCTCGATGCCACGCTGCGCGAGCATGGCATCGAGCTGGTCTGTCTGGCCGGCTTCATGCGTATTCTGACCGATGATTTTGTCCGCGCCTGGGCCGGGCGCATCATCAACATCCACCCGTCTCTGCTGCCCGCCTTCAAGGGCACCCATGTTCATGCGCAAGCATTGGCCGCAGGCGTACGCATTTCCGGCTGCACGGCTCATTTTGTGGTGCCGGAACTGGATGCCGGCCCCATCATCGAGCAGGCCTGCGTGCGGGTGGAGCCCGACGACACGGAAGCGAGCCTGGCCGCCCGCATCCTTGCCGAAGAACACCGGATCTATCCGCAGGCCTTGCGCCTTTTGGCCTCAGGACGGGTTCGTCTTGAGGACGGCCGGGCGGTCTTCAGTTGAGCCGTTGCCCGGCAATGGCTTCGGACACCTGCCACAGCCGCGCCGCATCCGCATCATTGCGGGCCTCACGGCTGGGCGTCTCCACCCGGCATTTGTGAAAATACTTGCCACTCTCAGAGGCAATCTCGGGGGAGCTGGCAAGATAGAGCAGCGTTTCGGCGCCCTGTGCCGGCGACAGGGCGATGTTTTTGGCAAGCCCCAGCCCCCAGCCAAACACCCCCTTGTTGTTGTCGCCAAACCTGGTGTTGACGAAGCCCGGATGCAGGCAGTTGGCGGTCACCCCGCTGCCGTTGAGACGGCTCGCCAAGGCGCGGGTGAAGAGGATGTTCATCAGCTTGGAGCGTCCATAGGCGCCCCAGGCCGAATAGGATTTGGCGCCCTGCAGATCGTCAAAATCGAGCTTCGCGCCCTTATGGGCGGCGGAGGCTGTAGAGATGATGCGCGCCGGCCCCTTGAGCTGGGGCAGCAGCGCGGTTGTCAGAACGAAATAGGCCATGTGGTTGAGCGCGAAGGTTCGTTCCAGACCATCTTCGGTCAACTGGCGCTGGGCAAACATTGCTCCCGCATTGTTGATCAGAACATCGATCTGCGGACAGGCCGAAGCGATCTCCCCGGCCACCCGGCGCATCTCGGACAGACGCGCCATATCGGCATAAAACACGCGGTGGGGACTGTGGCCGGCGATGGCGTCCAGGTGTTTCAGCATCGCCTCACCGCGCGCCTCGTCGCGCGCAATGAAGACGATACGGGCGCCGCGCTGGGCCAGGCGATCGGCCGCAACCTCGCCAATGCCAGAGGTTGCGCCGGTAATGACCACAGTTTTGCCCTGCATGGGTGCTCCTCGCACGGTTCTTCGCGCGAGGCGCACTTTAGCGGATCAGCCGACGATCTCCAGATCCGAAAAGAAAAACTTGATCTCCTGCTGGGCGGTCTCCGGCGCATCTGAGCCATGCACCGAATTGGCCTCGATGCTTTCGGCAAAATCCTTGCGGATGGTGCCCGCCGCAGCATTGGCTGGATTGGTGGCACCCATGACCTCGCGATTGCGCGCAATCGCGTTTTCGCCTTCGAGAACCTGAACGACAACCGGACCTGAGGTCATGAAGGCAACGAGGCTGGCAAAGAACGGCCGTTCACGGTGCACCGCGTAAAAGGCCTCGGCCTGGGCCTGCGACAGACGCAGACGCCGGGAGGCGATCACGCGCAGCCCCGCCTTTTCGAAGCGATCAATGATCGCGCCGGTCAGATTGCGCCGCGTGGCATCGGGCTTGATGATGGAGAGCGTACGCTCCAAGGCCATGACAAAACTCCTGAGCAAGGGGGAAATTTTCGGCCGCTCTATAGCGGGGCCCTGATAAGGGCGCAACCAGAGCCCGCGCCAAGGGCCTTCAAGCAACGGCAGGCAGGCCCCTGCCGGCCGCCTTGCTCAGCGCCCGCTGCACCCGCTATGGGAGCGCCATGATCACGATCGACAATCTCGTTTATCGCATCGCCGGACGCGAAATCCTGTCAGGCGCCAGCGCCAGGCTGCCTGCCGGGCGCAGGATCGGGCTTGTCGGCCACAATGGCGCTGGCAAATCGACGCTGTTCCGGCTCATCCAGAACGAGCTGCATGCCGATGGCGGCGCCATCAGCCTGCCGGCAACCTGGCGCCTGGGGGGCGTCGCCCAGGAAGTTCCCGCCGGCCCGACCAGCCTTCTGGACACGGTCCTTGCTGCCGACCAGGACCGGCTGGAGCTCCTGGCCGCCGCCGAACAAGTCCAAGATCCCCACCGTCTGGGCGAAATCCATGCCCGGCTCGAAGCGCGCGATGCCTATGCCGCGCCGGCACGAGCAGCGACAATCCTGGCCGGCCTCGGGTTTTCCGCCAGCGACCAGCTGCGGCCATGCGCGGAATTTTCCGGTGGCTGGCGCATGCGCGTGGCGCTGGCCGCGGTCCTGTTTCTTGCCCCGGACCTGCTTCTGCTCGACGAGCCCACCAACTATCTCGATCTTGAAGGCGTGCTGTGGCTCGAAGACTATCTGAAACGCTATCGCGGCAGCGTCCTTCTCATCAGTCACGATCGCGATCTGCTCAACAGCGTGTGCGAATTCATCCTTCATCTCGAGCATGGCCGACTGACGCTTTACAGCGGCAATTACGACGCCTTCACCACGACGCGGGCCCTGCGGCGCGCCAATGATCTTGCTTTCGCCAAACGCCAGGAGGCACGGCGCAAGCACCTGCAGAGCTTCGTCGACCGTTTCCGCTACAAGGCCTCCAAGGCCCGCCAGGCGCAAAGCCGCATCAAGATGCTCGAACGCATGGAAGAGATCGACATTCCGCTGGATGAGCACGTCACCCCGATCCGGCTGCCGGACCCACGCGATGCCAGTCCGCCCTTGGTGACCCTCGAGCAGGTCAGTGTCGGCTACGAACCCGGCCGACCGATCCTGTCGCACCTTGACCTGCGCATCGATCCGGACGAGCGCATCGCCCTTTTGGGCAAGAACGGCAACGGCAAATCCACTCTCGCCAAGCTCATCGCCGGCAAACTGGAAAAAATGGATGGCACGCTGTTCCGGGCGCGCAAACTCGGGGTGGGATATTTTGCCCAGCACCAGCTTGAAGAACTGCAGGGCGAGCTGACGCCCTTGCAGACACTGGGCCGCTTGCGACCCAGCCTCAGTGAGCAGCATCTGCGGGGCCAGCTCGGCGGTTTCGGTTTCTCTGCCGACAAGGCCACCACCAAGGTTGGCGCCCTTTCCGGCGGCGAGCGGGCCCGGCTGATGCTGGCGCTGGCGACCCTCGATCAACCCAACCTGCTCATCCTCGATGAGCCAACCAATCATCTCGATATCGACGCCCGTGAGAGTCTGCTGACCGCGCTCAACGCGTTTGCAGGTGCCGTCATCCTCATCAGCCACGATCGCAGGCTGATCGAGGCAACGGCCGAACGCCTGCTTCTGGTTGCAGATGGCCAGGTCCACGCCTTCGACGGCGATCTTGAAGATTACCGGCGCTATCTCTTCAGCGGTGAGAACCGTCCCGCACTGCGCAGCAGCGAAGCGCCGCGTCCCTCCAAGGAAGATGCAAGACGTGAGGCAGCGCAGCGGCGCAGCCAGCTGCGTCCTCTCAAGGAGCAGGCCGATCTTGAGGAGCGGCAGATCACCGTCCTCACCGAGGAGATCGCCAAATATGATCGCGCTCTAGCCGACCCGCTTCTCTTCGTTCGCGATCCGGTCAAAGGCACCAGCGTGTCCAAAAAGCGGGCAGACGCAGCCAAGAAACTGGCCGCCGCTGAGGAGCGCTGGCTGAAAGCGCAAGAGGCCTATGAGACGGCCCTGAGGGGGGCGGGCTGACGGGCGGGGGCGAGGCGGGCAGTTCCGGACCCGGACCAAATAAAGGCCCGTCCCGAGACAAGCACCGCAGCGCGCGGCAAAACCCGGCCTAAGGCGACAGATTGCGCCGGGCGATGGCAAGCCATTCGCGCTGGCGGCGACGATAATAGGATGGGGCACCTTTTACCGACTCGACAATCTCGCGGAAGACCCGCCGGGCCCGCTCCTCCTGTCCCAGTGACTTCAGCAAAAGGCCATAACGGCAGCGGGCCTCTTCGCCCGGATATTTGGGCAGGATCTTCTCGTATTGTGCGAGGGCGGCATCGTTCTTTCCCTGCAGCGCCAGACTGCGGGCGTAATCAAGTTCCGCATCCGCATTAAAGGCAACCGGATCAGCCTTTTTGAGCTCATTGAACGCCGCTTCCGCACCGGCGCCATCTCCGGCGAGAAGCCTGGCGCGGGCCAGACCAAAGAGCAGTGCCGTGTCCTGCGCCCCCAAAGGACCGGCCATGGCACTGAGATAAAGGTCGATCGCGTCCTGAAACAGTCCGCGACGGATGCACTCCTCGGCAAGCGCCCGCTTGGAATCGACCGAGCCAACCTTCTCAACCTCGCGTTTCTTTTCGCGATAGCTTCTGCCCGGATCAACCGTATTGACGATATCATCGGCAAAACGCCGCGCCCCGGGACTGCTCACGGCTCCCGTCACCGCGACATAGGCCACATAGGCGATCCAGCCCAGCGGCGGAAACAGCACGATGGGCAGAATCCAAAGATAGTTGCGCCCACTGCGCATGACATGCGCACTGAGTGCAAAATCGATCAGAAGCACGATGAGCGTGCCAAAACTAAGGCCGATGGGCATGGAAGGCGATGTCTCTTTGCGCGCTGCCCTTGCAAGGTAAGGGCAGCCTTTTTCGATCCCTGTCAACCGTTACGACAATTTCATGCCCTGCGGGCGCGTCTGGCCAGCATCGCCAGAGGCACGCACAGCACTGTCAGTCCGACGGCAAAATAAAGTGCAAGCTGATTGGCGCCAGAAAACAGCACCAGCAGAATGAGATCGATAACGAGCAGGAGGGCCGGTGCCACGGGATGAAAATAGGCGCGAAAAGGCCGCGTCAGTTCGGGTTCCTTGCGGCGCAGCGCAAAGTAGGCAGCATCGACGAGGACATAGCCCACCGTATCGAGGAGCGCGATCAGACCGAAGACCATGGCAAAGGAACCGCTAGCAGCGAGCACCAAGGAGCACAAACCCGTGAGCAGCACGGCCGCATAGGGACTGCCGCCGACATTGACCGAGGTAAACCAACGCGGCAGCAGGCCATCGCGTCCCAGCGCAAACAGAATCCGCGGTGCCGTCATGATTCCAGAGTTGGCCACCCCCGCCACCGCGATCATCGCGCCCAGCGCAAAGATCACACCCGGCACCGGCCCGCCCAGCCGGTCGAGCACGGTATTGAAGGGTAGCGGCGTGGCGGCAACGCCCTTCACACCGAGTACATAGATGAGGGACCCATTGACCCCGACATAAAGTGCAAAGGCGAGGAGGAGCCCAAAGAGCAGGGCCAAGGGCACATTGCGCGACGGAGTTGTGTTCTCCTCGCTGAAATAGACCGGCGCATCATAGCCGGAATAGGCTCCGCGAATGAGTGAATAGGCATTGATCACGACCGCCCAGCCAAGCGCGGTTCCGGCTGCATGGAGGTTCGCAGCCCCCTCGCGCGCGGCAGGAGCAAAGAGGGCGATGGCGGCGGCAATGAAGACAACGAGCATCGCCGTCTTGATCAGGCTGGAGGTCTCCTGCATCGTTCGCCCCGGCCGCAGGCCGGCAGCATTGATCAGATAAAGAACACCCTGCACACCCAATGCTACGGGCAGGGTATAGCGGGCAGCGGCCGGAACCACGATCGGCAGGAATTCGGCGCAGGCGATCGAGGTCGAGGCGATGCCGGCAAGCTTGCTCATCCATTGCGACCAGCCCACCACCAGTCCTGCAATGTCGCCGAAGGCGCGATGCGCATAGAGATAGGGGCCGCCACTTTGCGGAATCGCCGTGCCCAGCTCAGACAGGATATTGATGCTCAAAAGCACATGCAGCCCGCCGATGATCCACAGCAGCAGAATGAGCCGGCCATCAGGCACGGTTGCCGCGATCGCCGAGGGAGCCCGCAGAATGCCCGCACCAATCATGTTTCCGAGGGCGACGGCGATGCCAAAGCTGACGCCGAGTATGCGCAGCAGCTGCCCGCGGGCCCGCAACTTAAACACCGCGCTCTCCTTTTTGCCTGTAGCAGCCGCGGCCAGGTCCGGCGACGCGACGGCACAGCCGCCGGGGGGTCATGCCTGCTTTTGCCATTTGCCCGTCGCGTTCTGGCGCCAGTAGGTCACCGCGTGACCTGCCGCCGTCGCCGCCTTCCATGCGGCACGGGCCGCCGTGATCATGGTGCTGTCCGCCCCGTCGAACAAAACCACGATGCGGCTGAGCCCGGCAAGCTGTGGACTGTCCCAGACCGGCATCTGTCCCCCAACGAGAAAAAGGACGTGCGGCTGGTTTGCGAGCTCCATGTCCGTGCTGATGAGGATGGGCTGATCGCGAGCGGCGCCATCACCAGCGCCGGCATGCGGCAGAAAACTGTCGTCGCGATAGGTCCACAGCAAGCTATCAAGTGCTTCAACCCGGTCGGCACTGTCGCAGCACACAAGAGCCCGCCAGTCTTTCGCCAGCGTCCGCTCCAGCAGCTCGGGCAGCACCTCTTCCATCGTGCGCCGCTCAAGATGATAGAACAACATTTCCGTCACGACCGGCGCGCCCGCTCAACTTTCGTAATGGTCCTTGCTCAGACGGTTGAGAATGCGCACGCCCCAGCCCACACCCCAGGACGGGGCCAGTGTCTTCTGTTCACCATCCTGCCAGGCCACACCGGCAATGTCCAAATGCGCCCAGGTCTGCTTGTCATGGATGAAGCGCTGGAGAAATTGCGCTGCGGTGATGGCCCCGGCATGGGGACCGCTGCCGATATTCTTCATGTCGGCAATCTTGGACTTCAGCAGCTTGTCGTAATTGGGCGACAGCGGCATCCGCCACACGAGCTCGCCTTCCAGCTTTCCGGCCTGCGCCAGCTGGGCGGCCAGATTATCGTCATTGGCAAACAGTCCGGCATGTTCTGTCCCAAGCGACACCATGATGGCACCGGTCAGAGTCGCCAGATCGATCACCAGTCGCGGCTTGAAGCGCCGCTGGGTATAGGTAAGGGCGTCGGCCAGCACCAGGCGGCCTTCCGCATCGGTGTTGAGGACTTCGACGGTCTGACCGGAGAACGTGGTCACCACATCGTCGGGACGCTGGGCGGTGCCGGACGGCATGTTCTCCACCAGTCCGATGACGCCGATGGCATTGACCTTGGCCTTGCGCGCCGCCAGCGCATGCATGGTCCCTGTGACTGCGGCCGCGCCGCCCATATCGCCCTTCATGCTCATCATCGAGGCGGCCGGCTTGAGCGACAGCCCCCCCGAATCGAAACAGACGCCCTTGCCCACAAGTGCGATCGGGGGGGCCTTGCGATTGCGTGCGCCCAGCCACTGCATCACCACCAACTGCGGTTCATGGGCGCTCCCCTGGGCCACGCCAAGAAGGGCGCCAAAGCCGAGCTTCTTCATCTGCGCCGCACCAAGCACTTCGACCTTGAGGCCCAGCGCGCTGAGTTTTTTGGTCCGGCGGGCGAACTCGGCCGGGTAAAGTACATTGGGCGGCTCATTGACGAGGTCGCGCGCCAGGTAGATCCCCTCGGCCACCGCCGCAAACTCGCGCCAGAGCTTGCGCGCACCGGCCACATCCTTGGTACCGATGTTCACCTTCTTGACCGTTGCCGCCCGCTCTTCCAGTTGGCGCGTGCGGTATTTGTCGAAATTGTAGGCGCGCAGTTCTACCCCCATCGCCAGATGGGCGGCGAATTCGGCATCGTCGAGCTTGAGCCCCTTGGGCCGGTCGATCGCAAAATGGATGGCTTTTTCCCCAGAGCCGAGCAGGCGGGCGACCACATCCGCGGCGGTCTGCTCCACTCTGAGCCCGTCGAGATCCTCCGCGGCACCAAGGCCAACCAGAATGATACGGGAGGCCTTGCCGCCCGAGGGGGCGAGCACTTCCAGCAGCTGCCCCGGCTTGCCGGAGAAGCGGCTGACCTCAAGCGCGCGCTTGAGCGCGCCGCCGGCCATGCGATCGGCCTCTGCCGCAGAGTGGGTGAAGGCGCCGCCGGCAAGGGCGGCCACGATCAGAGCACCACCAGTAGTGGTGGAGGGCGCAGAAAAGCTGATTTGCATCGGTTCAACTCCAGGAATGGCCATGCCACGGATGAGACTTGCACTTTTGTTCAGTCGGGGACAGAAGGATTGCCGGGCGGCGGCGGGAAAATGTTAGTTTAGGACCAATCGCAACCTGCATGAAAGGCCGCGGCGACCCCGGCCAGAGCCTGAATTCGGATGCCCATGCCGCGCCTGTCCCATTACGTACTGCGCCAGTTGATCGGGCCAACAGCTTTTTTTGCCTTCGTTCTGAGTGCCGTGGTCTGGCTGTCGCAATCGCTGCGTCTGCTGGATCTGGTGATCAATCGCGGCCAGTCGGCACCGACCTTCCTCTACCTGACGCTCTTGATGCTGCCGAATCTGCTCGTCATCATCCTGCCAATCGCCTTCTATGCCGGGACCCTGTTCGGCCTCAACAAGCTCAACTCGGACAGCGAATTGGTCGCCATGACCGCGGCCGGCTACAGCTCGTTTCAGCTGGCTGTGCCGGTTCTGGTGGTCGGCCTCTTGGTGACGGCGCTCACTTATGTCAACACCCTGTGGCTGATGCCCTTCACGCAGCAGGCCATGGAGCAGCAGGAAGTCAATATCCGCGCCGATATCGGCGCGGCGATCCTCACCCAGGGCACATTCAATACCCCGGCCCCGGGACTTACCGTGTTCATTCGCGATCTGTCTTCTGACGGCCAGATCCATGGCATTCTGGTGCACGACAATCGCGATACGGCCCATCCCATCACCTACATCGCGCAGAGCGGCTTATTGGCACAGACCCCCAAGGGCGCGCGCCTCATCATGCGCCACGGTACCATCGAGCAGTCGTCGCAGCGCGGCGCCAAACTGTCGGTGCTCAAATTCCGCAGTTATGTCTTTGACCTCGACCAGTTCGCCAACGCGCAGTCGCAAGGCATCCTGCAGATCCACGAACGCTATCTGAGCCAGCTGTTCTGGCCGCACCTGCCGGCCTCGCTGCCCGATCGCCAGAAACTGGAGGACATCTTCGTGGCGGAGGGCCATAACCGCCTCGCCGAGCCGCTCTACAGCCTTGTCTTCGCTCTCATTGCACTGGCGGCGGTGACGCAGAGCCGGCGGGCCCGCGGCACCTACGCCTTGCGTCTGTTTCTTGCTTCGAGCATTGCCGGAGGAATACGAATTCTGGGCTATGGCGTACAGGGGCTGGCCGCGCGCGATCCCATGATGATCATCCTCATCTATCTGGTGCCCCTGGGCTCGCTCGCCGTCACGGCGCTCTATCTGAGCGGGTGGCATCGGAGCTGGCGTCTTAAACGCGTCCTACCGGAGCCTGCAACGTGATCTGGTCCTGGACCCTTTACCGGTATCTGGCGCGCCAATTCGTGGTCGGCGTGAGCATCGTATTCAGCGCCATCATGTTCCTGGCGTGGTCAATCGCACTGGTCGGGCTTCTCAACCATACCGCTGGCCGGCACATCGACACCAGCCTCGTGATCGGCATGAGCCTTCTGGAACTGCCCAATCTGGGTCTCAACCTGCTGCCTTTCGCCGTACTCCTGGGCGGGGTGTACAGCTTTGTGCGTCTGTCCCGCAGCCAGGAGCTTCTGGCCATCCGCGCCGCCGGCGTCTCCGCCTGGAACCTGCTTGCCCCCTCCTTGAGCGTTGCCGTGCTGCTGGGCATTGTCAGCGTGCTCGCGATTACGCCGGTTTCCGCGCTCCTGCTGCAGCAATTTGCCAGTCTTGAGGCCAAATATCTGCACGGTCACGCTTCCCAGCTCGATGTCTCGCGCAACGGCTTGTGGCTGCGTCAGGGTGACCGCGAGCACCAGTCCGTGATCCATGCTCTCAGGGTGGCCAATCAGGGGGTGAAACTTTACGACGCCATCGTCTTTCTCTACGGACCAAAGGACGCATTTACGGGCCGCATCGATGCGCGCAAGGCAACGCTCAACCCCGGCTACTGGGATCTTGACCAGGCCTATGTCAGTGATGCCGTAGGTCACGTCAAATTTTACCCGCATTTTCGTCTTGCCACCACGCTGACGCCGCAGCACATCCAGGAAAGTTTTGCGCCGCCTACGACCATCTCGTTCTGGAATCTGCCACGGTTCATCGCGGCGGCGCAGGCTGCCGGCTTCTCAGCGACACGCTATGTGCTTTATTTCGATTCGCTTCTGCTGCTGCCGGCCATGTTTGCGGCCATGGTGTTCATGGCCGCGAGCTTTTCCTTGCGTCTGGCGCGGCTGGGCGGAATAGGCCGGGTGGTGCTCTACAGCGTGCTCTGCGGCTTTGGCGTCTATTTCTTCAGCGACCTGACGCGGGCGCTCGGCGAGTCGGGGATCGTGCCGGTGGTTCTGGCTGCCTCGGCACCAGCGGCAGCGGCCATCCTTCTGGGCATGACCCTGGTCTTTCACCAGGAGGATGGCTGAGCATGGCGCGCACCAGCGCACGGCGCGCGGGAACCAGCCTTGTTGTCGTCCTTGTCGCCCTTCTGGGTGGAAAGGCAGACGCCCAAGACTCCGCTCCGCTCTCCCGCAGCACTACGATCCTCCTGAAAGCCGACCGCATCACCTACGACAGTGCGCATGATGTGGTGGTGGCCGAAGGCCATGTCGAAATCGACGACAAGGCGCAAATCCTGCTGGCACAGAAGGTAATCTATGACGAAAAGGCAAACCGGGTTACCGCCAAAGGCCAGGTCAGCCTGCTTGCGCCCAACGGCAATGTGGCCTTTGCCGATCATGTCGTGCTCACCAACAATTTGCGTGACGGCGCGCTCTCGGGCTTTCGCGCCCTGATCGGCAGAAGCGGACGCGTCGTGGCCAGCAGCGCGACGAAGCGAGGTCCCGTCGTCGTTGCCCGCAACGCCGCCTATACGCCTTGCACCCTGTGCGTGCGCACCGGACGGACAACGCCAACCTGGGCGCTGAAGGCAAGCAAGGTGGTCTATGACCAGTCCGAGCACCGGATCTATTACCACAACGCGGTTATCGAACTGTGGGGCGTGCCGGTATTCTATAGCCCGATCCTCGCGCATCCTGATCCCAGCGTGAAACACCTGTCCGGTTTTTTACGGCCTTCGGCCGGAACCTCCTCATCGCTCGGTTCATTTGTCCTGCTGCCTTACTACATCGCCATCAACGATTCGCAGGACGCAACGATTGAGCCTGTGATCACCAGCGCCTCGGGCGACATCGTGCGCGGTGAATACCGTCAGCGCTTCAACAATGGCGGCATGTGGCTGCAACCGGACGTCGGCTACGCGCCGTCCAATGGCACGTGGTCGTGGCAAAGTGCCCTCTTTGGTGCCGGCCAAATTCCCATCGGTGACATCTGGGATCTCGGTTACAACGCTGCCATCACCTCAAACCAGACCTTTCTGAAACGCTTCAACATCTCCAACGACGTCACCCTCAACAATGACCTTTATCTCGAAGCGATTTCAGGACGCAGCCGCTTTCTGATGAGCGGCTTCTATTTTCAGGATCTGCGGGTGGGACGGGTCAATCAGAATGAGATCCCCATCGTTCTGCCCGCGATCGATTACACCTACATTCCGCGCGAGGCCGTGGCCGGAGGCCAGTTCCGCCTCAATGTCACCAGCGCAAGCATCCTGCGCAATGTCGGGGCCAGCGACGAGCGGCTCTCCACCCAGATGCGCTGGCAGCTGCCGATGATCACCGCCGACGGACAGCTGATCACCCTGAGTGCAGAAGCCCGCGCCGATGTGTGGCGTGTGGTCGGCGACCCGGCCAATCCCGGCCTCGTCACCGATCTTCAGGGCAATCCCATTCCTGCCGGCGTGCACTACATCGACCGCGCCCAGCCGATGCTGGTCGCCGATTGGCGCTGGCCGTTCATTACCCAGACCAGTGCTGGACATTCCTATGTGCTGCAGCCCATCGCCCAGCTGATTGCCGCTCCCTATGGCGGCAATCCCAGCGGTATTCCCAATGAGGATTCGACCGATTTCGAGCTCGACGACACGGACATTTTCAGTGTCTCGCGCATGCCCGGATATTCCCTGTGGGAGAGCGGCCCAAGGGCCAATGTCGGGATGGAAGCTGAGGCCTATTTCCCCGGCGGCAGCATCGAGGGGCTGGTGGGTCAGGTCCTCAGGCCCAAGGCGGATCCGATTTTTGGCGTCAATTCCGGCCTTTATGGCACCCGCTCTGACATCGTGACCCGCTACCGGATCAGGTTTATGCCCTATGTGAGCCTGACACAGCGTCTCGATCTCAATCCGCACAGCGGCACCGTTGACCGTGACGAGGTCTATTTCCACGGTACTTTTGGCCGTTCCAGCCTCGATGTCAGCTATATCCGCCTCGACCGGCAGGCGGTCAGCCTTGGGGCACCCCGTGCCGAGATCAACGGCGCGCTGACCCTGGGCATCGGAAAGCACTGGTCCGCCTTCGCCGCAGCGCGGCGGGATCTGCAGAATTCACAGATGCTGGATACGGAACTGGGCATAGGCTGGCAAAATGATTGCCTGGGCCTCTCGATCGCCTATCAGCGCAGCTACACGCGCTTTTTGGATGTTGCGCCGTCAACCTCGATTCTTTTCAACATTATCCCCAAATTTGGCGGCGAGGCGGACCAGAACACGCCCTTGTTCCCCCGCAATGCCTTTTCCGAGCCGATGCAACAGGCGGCCATTCCTTGAGCTTGCCCTCAAACCCCTGCCGTGGCCCAGGGCGCCTTGAAGCGGCCGCAGATTTCCTTATTCTGCCGCTGCGATCGGCCCCCGTAGTGGGTGGAGTGCGGGCTAAAGCCCGGTACCCGTTCGTTAACCCGAGAAGAAACGAAGACGTCGTTGACCTGTAATCCTCGCATCGCTGTTGTGGCCGGCCTTGTCGGCATCGCCGTATGGGCAAGCGCCGCACCCCTCTACGCAGGAGGGCGTGCGGCCCCCAAAGGCACCGAACTTGCCGCCAACGAACCGGCCAGCGCCTCCACGCTCGCGACCGGCCCGTCAGCCAACCAGCTGCCGATGCTGCCGCCAAGCATCCAAGGCGACAGCGTCGCCGCGATCGTCAATGACACGGCGATCTCCACGATGGATGTCCAGCAGCGCCTCAAGCTGTTCTTAGTGACGACCGGCACCCATCCCAATCCCAAGCAGATGAAGAGCCTGCGCGCGGAAATCCTCAAGCAGCTGGAAACCGAGCGGATCCAGCTCCTGGAAGCGCAAAAGCACAACATCAGCGTCAGCGCCGGCGAAGTCGACACCGCGATCAACCGCATCCTCTCGGAAAACCACATCAACAAGGACAAACTCAAAGCGACCTTCGCGGCCGCAGGCGTGCAGATGTCGACGCTGCGCGGACAGATCGCCGCACAGATTGCATGGTCCAAGACGGTTCAGAGCCGTTATGGCGATGAAGCCGAGGTTTCACCCAAACAGGTCAACGAGGAACTGAAGCGTATCAAGCGCAATGCCAACAAACCGCGCTACGAGGTTTCGGAAATCTTTCTCGCCATCGACAACCCGGCAGACAAGGCCAAGGTAAAGAAGGCGATGGACGCGGTCCTCGCCCAGATCCGCAATGGTGCCCCCTTTCCGAGCGTCGCGCGTAGCGTCAGCCAGAATCCGACCGCTGCCGACGGCGGCGATCTTGGCTTCATCACGGCCGACCAGCTGCCCCCACCGCTTGAGACCGCGCTGCTCAAGCTGAAAACGGGCGAGATTTCCAAGCCGATCCTCGGACCGGGCGGCTATTACGTGCTCGCGCTGCGCGAGATCCAGGTTCCCGCCGGCTCCAAGCTGGCGCAGCAAAAGCCCGTTGCTCCCGCCTATCCGCCAGGGGTCCTGCCGCTCGCGCGCGTGCTCCTGCCCATCGGCCCCAAGCCGCCGCCCGCCTTGCTCAAAAATGCGGTCCTGGCTGCGGAGGTGCTACGCAGCCGCATTGTCGACTGCAAGATGTTGCCGGATCTGGTGCAGCATATGCGCGGGGCCATCTACATGAACCTCGGGACGATGCGCCTCACCAATCTGAGCGCGCAGATCCGCCAGGCCCTGGCCAAGACGACCGCCGGTGAGGCAACCGAGCCCTTCGAATCGAGTGCCGGCATCGAACTCATTGTGCGCTGCGACAAGCGGCCGCCCCAAGTGATCACCTATAAGGTGCCCTCCCGGAACCAGGTGGCAAATCAGCTCTATCAGGAGCAGATGGCCGTCCTGGCCCGCCGCTTCCTGCGCCAATTGCGCCGCCATGCCGACATCGAGACCCGCTGAGACCGCGCACCCACGTCAGGCCCCGATCCTCATCACCATGGGCGAGCCGGGCGGCGTGGGCCCGGAACTGGCCGTAAAGGCCTATCATGCACTGAACGGCCGGGTCGGACGCCATCCTTTGCGCCTGGTCGGCGACCCCGAGGTCTTCCTGCACTGTGGCCAGGTGGCGACGTCTGCCCTCCTCGACAGCGGCACTGCACCCGCTGGACGCCAACCCGGTCAGGCCATTCCCGAGAATGCAGCGAGCGTCGCCGCCGCCATCCGCTGCGCCGTCACCGAAAGCCTGGCAGGACGCGCGGCCGGGCTCGTAACCGGCCCCATCCACAAGCAGGCAATGCAGGATGGCGGGTTTGGCTTTCCCGGGCACACCGAATATCTCGCGGCGCTGACCCAGGCACCGCGTGCCGTGATGATGCTGGCGGGGCCGCAATTGCGCGTGGTGCCCTTGACCGTTCATATTCCGCTCGCCGAGGTGCCGGCGCAGATCACGCCAGCAAACATCCGCGTGACTGCGCGCATTGTCCTCGACGCCCTTGCCCAGGATTTTGGCATCGCCACGCCTCGCCTCGCCGTTGCCGGACTCAATCCGCATGCCGGTGAGGGGGGACACATCGGCCAGGAAGACGAAACCCAGATTCGCCCGGCGGTCCTGGCTCTGAGAAAAGACGGGCTCGATGTCCGCGGCCCCCTGCCAGCCGATACGCTCTTTCATGACGAGGCGCGCGCCCAGTATGACGCGGCGCTGTGCATGTATCACGACCAGGCCCTGATCCCGATCAAGACCCTGCATTTCTGGGAGGCCGTGAACGTGACCTTGGGCCTGCCCATCGTGCGCACCTCGCCCGATCATGGCACTGCGCTCGATCTTGCAGGCAGCGATCGGGCCGACGTGCGCAGTCTGCTGGCGGCGATCGCGATGGCGGCCCGCTTCGCCGATACCAGGATGGACAGACTTGGCTGAACCGCAGCTGCCCTCCTTGCGCGATGTCGTGGCCCGTCACGCGATCGCACCGCGCAAATCACTCGGTCAGAATTTTCTTTTCGACCTCAACTTGACCCGCCGCATCGCCCGCGCTGCCGGCCCGCTCAGTGGTACCACCATTTACGAAGTGGGCCCCGGGCCAGGCGGGCTGACCCGGGCCCTGTTGGCCGAAGGCGCCGCACGCGTCATCGCCGTCGAACGCGATCCGCGCTGCATTGCGGCTCTTGGTGAACTCGCCACGGCCTATCCCGGCCGCCTTGACGTCATCGAGGCCGATGCGCTTGCACTTGACGAAGTCGCTCTCCTCGCCGACAGAGGTATCACCGGGCCGGTCCGTGTGGCCGCCAATCTGCCCTACAACATTGGCAGTGCCCTGCTCGTCAAATGGCTGTCGTCAGCGTCCTGGCCCCCGTTCTGGCAGAGCCTGACGCTGATGTTTCAACGCGAGGTCGCGCTGCGTTTGACTGCACGGCCGCGCAGTTCGGCCTATGGCCGCCTCTCAGTCCTCTCGCAATGGCGCAGCGCGCCGCAGCTGTTGTTTGATGTGCATCCCAGCGCCTTTACCCCCCCGCCCAAGGTGACATCGTCGGTGGTGCGCCTCGAGCCTTTGCTGGAACCGCGGGCCCCGTGCACCTTGCATGCTCTGGAGCGGGTGACGGCAGCAGGCTTCGGTAACCGGCGCAAGATGCTGCGTCAGAGCCTGAAGACGCTCTTTGCCGATGTCGAGAGCCACCTGCGTCAGGTCGGAATCGCGCCTACCGCACGTGCCGAAGAACTTGATATTGCAGAATTTGCAGCCTTGGCGCGCGCGCTTGACGGGAGCGCGATCAGGCGTTGAGCCCAAAGCGCCGCCGTGCCACAGTGACAAAAGATCAGATCTGAGGAGAGGCGCGCGCCATGCTGAGCCAGGCTATAGTCGAGTTCGGAAAACCACTTCAGGCCATTGAAGCACCCACACCCGAGCCCAAAGGCAGCGAGATCCTGCTTGCGGTTGAGCACGCCGGCGTCTGTCACTCTGACGTTCATATTCATGACGGCTACTTTGATCTGGGTGGTGGCAATCGCCTGCCCCTGGCTACCTTGAAGCTGCCGCACACCCTCGGTCATGAAATTCAAGGCAAGGTCATCGCCACCGGTCCTGAGGCCAAGGACATCAAGGTTGGCGCCCGCTATGCGGCCTTTCCCTGGATCGGTTGCGGCAGCTGTGCGGCCTGTGCGCGCAACGAGGAAAATCTCTGCCTCAAACCGCGCCAGCTCGGCTGCTCATCCAATGTCCCGGGCGGCTATGCCAGCCATGTCCTCGTTCCCCATCCCAAATATCTGCTGGATTTCGGTAAGGCCGAACCTGCTCTTGCCGCAGCCTATATGTGTTCGGGCCTGACCGCCTTCGGCGCCATGAAGAAGGTGGGCAAAGTCGCCGACAGCGATCCCATCGTGGTGCTGGGCTGCGGCGGCGTCGGCATGATGGGCGTGCAATTCGCCAAGGCCCTCTTCGGCCGCGGCCCCATTGCCGCCGACGTCGATGACGGCCGTCTCGACGCGGCCAAGAAGGCCGGCGCCGTGGCTGCCTACAACACCAAGGAAGATGGCGTAACCAAGCGCTTTATGGCCGAAACCGGCGGCGCCTATGCGGTGGTCGATTTCGTCGGCTCGGAAGCCACCTTCGCCTTCGCCAATGCCATCGTGCGCAAGGGTGGACGCATTATCATCGTCGGCCTGTTCGGCGGGGCGATGTCGATGCCCATCCCCATGTTCCCGATGCGGGCGCTGACCATCGCCGGCTCCTTCGTCGGCTCCTTGCCCGAAGCCAAGGAGATGATGGAGCTGGTGCGGGCCGGCAAGATCGATCCCATTCCCTATCAGACCCGGCCCCTCGCCGAAGCCTCCAAAACCCTCGATGATCTGCGGGCCGGCAGGATTATCGGACGCGTCGTCCTGACCCCGTGAGCCGCGGGATCATTGGGGTCTTGGCGCGCGCGCCAAGCAACCAGGCCTCAGGCTCATGCCACGGCCATGGCGGACGTACGGCTAACTCTTGATGTGGCGTCCGCGCGGACGCACCGATACCATCTTGTTGTTGCAGGGAGACGGTAATGGCTCAAGAAATTCTCGAACCCGATCTGCCGATCGTGGATCCACACCACCATCTGTGGGACCGGCCGACCAGCGTGTTGCAGGATTTACCGCCCCTCGCCCACGGCTTCATGGACATCATCCGCAATACGCCACGCTATCTGTTCGACGAGCTGCTCAAGGACTTAAGAAGCGGGCACAACGTCATCGCCACGGTCTATATGGAATGCGGTGCAATGTATCGTGCCGATGGTCCGGAGGCGTTGCGCTGCGTCGGTGAAACCGAGTTCGTCAATGGCGTCGCGGCGATGAGCGCCAGCGGCCTCTATGGTCCGGTGCGGGCCTGCGCCGGGATCGTCGGTCATGTCGACCTGCGCCAGGGCGCGCGTGCGGAGGACATCCTGCGCGCCCACATTGCGGCCGGCCATGGCCGCTTTCGTGGCATCCGTCAAAGCGCATCGTGGTCGGAAGATCCTGCGGTTCTGGGCCCCCTGCATGGTCGCGTACCCAAAGGACTTTACGCCGATCCGGCCTTCCGCTCAGGCTTTGCCCTGCTGCACAAGCTCGGCCTTTCGTTCGATGCCTGGTTCCTCGAGCCGCAGCTGCCGGAGGTTGTTGATCTGGCGCGCGCCTTTCCCGAAACCCGGATCGTCATCGATCATGTCGGCACGCCACTGGGTATCGGCATGTATGCCGCCAAGCGCGAAGAGCGTTTCAAGGCCTGGCAGCAAGGTATGCGCGCTCTTGCCCAATGCAGCAATGTTCACGTCAAGCTGGGCGGACTTGCCATGCCCTTTGGCGGTTTTGAATGGTCCTATACCCATCGTCCGGCGTCAGCCGAAGACCTGGCGCGCGCCTGGCGGCCCTACATCGATGTCTGCATCCAGAGTTTCGGACCCAAGCGCTGCATGTTCGAAAGCAACTTTCCGGTCGATTCCTTCAGCTGTGACTACGCCACCTTGTGGAACGCGCTCAAACTCTGCGCCACAGGCTATTCAGCGGAGGAGAAAACCGCACTGTTCAGCGCCACTGCCAAGCAGGTTTACCGACTGGAATTTGGTCATTAAGCGTGGCGCAAGGCGGGCCGGTCAGCTGGCGCGGACAAGCCCGCTCACAAATTCGGAGAGGCCGATCTGGCGGGTGCGCCGCACCCGCTCAGCGCTCAGCACGGCCTCGAGCTGCGCCTGCGCCATGTCGATGTCGTGATTGACGATGACATAGTCATATTCCGGCCAGTGACTGATTTCGTTGGCTGCCTTTGCCATGCGCGCGCGCACGGTTTCCGCTGAGTCCTGCGCCCGTGTCCTCAGGCGGCGCTCGAGTTCAGCGTGGCTGGGCGGCAGAATGAATACGCTGACCAGATCATCGCGGGCCTTTTCCTTGAGCTGCTGGGCACCCTGCCAGTCAATGTCGAAGAGCACATCACGACCCGCTTCGAGAGCCTCATAAACCGCCGCCGCCGGCGTGCCGTAAGAGTGGTCAAAAACCATCGCGTGCTCGAGAAAGGCATCGGCCCTGCGCAGCGCTTCAAAGCGATCGGGACTGACAAAGTGATAGTCACGCCCATCGACTTCGGTAGGTCGTCTTGGCCGGGTGGTCGCCGAGATGCTCATCACCAGATTGCCGTCGCTTGCGATCAGGCGTCGCGACAGGGTTGTCTTGCCCGCCCCGGAAGGCGAGGACAGCACCAGCATCAGACCGCGGCGACGGATTTCTTCAGCCATGCCCTCTTCCCGGTGACAAATGGGCGGCGCTATTCGACATTCTGCGCCTGTTCTCTCAATTGATCGATCACTGCCTTCAGCGCAAGCCCGGTCTGGGTCATCTCGATGTCTGCAGATTTCGAGCACAGCGTATTGGCTTCGCGGTTGAACT
>JAJZDZ010000041.1 GCA_021851325.1 Pseudomonadota bacterium
AATATTTTTTTCAAACGTGCATAGGGCACTGGCTCCCCTGGGCCGGCTTCATCAACCCATTGCCAATGGCCGGCGGGAAGGGCGCGGATCTGAGAATAGAGCGTGAAGGGTTCTGGTACATGGCCGAAGAGATAAAAGCCCACGATGGCAGCTGGTTCGTGCTCCTTGGAGAGCGCCTGCCCGGCGACGAGGGCTTTGACCTGCGAGGCAAAGCGGAAATTCCAGCCATCATCGGCGGTGTAAAGCGGCTTGATGCCGTAAGGATCACGCGCCAGAAAGAGGCCGCGGCGCCGTTCGTCCCAGATCGCAAACGCATACATACCGCGCAAGTGATCCAGCATCTTGCAGCCATGGCGGGCGTAAAGATGCAACAGAACCTCGGTATCACTGCGGGTCTCAAAGCGAACCCCATCTGCCTCGAGCACGGCACGCAGTGCTGGGTAATTGTAGATCTCGCCATTGAACACGACAACGTGTTGTTCGCCGTCAGCCACCATCGGCTGCAAGGCGCGATCAGAGAGGTCGAGAATGGAGAGACGGCGATGGCCGAGGCCACAGCGCCGTTCGCGGCTCCACCATTCGCCACAGCCATCGGGCCCGCGAGCGAGCATGTGGTCGCGTGTCATCAACAGTTCCCGCGCACTCGGTCTGCTGGCGGCGCGATGATAGGCGTAAATGCCGTTAATACCGCACACGAGCCTGCCCTGCACCTCGGGACATTATCTGACCTTAGTCCTTCATCATCGACTGTTGGGGGTAATAATCTCTAGACTGCGCTTCCAGTGATCAGCGCAGGATTGCGGTGCGCTCGACGCACATCATCGCTCTGCATCGCGCGCGCCAAGATCGCGTTCACGCTCGACCCTTGGCCGACCGCGGCCAGCGCCCGCAGCGCCATGGCAATAATCCTTCAGAATGTGTTCGAGACGGCCGGCAGCCTGAGCGCCAGGGCGTCGGGTCACAAATCCCTCATAGGGATAGCGTCGGAAGAACTGCGCCAGACTGAGGGTTGGAATGCGCACTCGGCCAGCCTCGGTGAACCAGAAGCCGTAGCCAAACAGCGCCGACAACACTTTGCGTACGCTGCGGGGAAATGGCGGACTGAGGAATTCGCCGACCTGAAGCTGGCTCTGGTGATAGCTGAAACTGAATTCCCGCACAGATGCCATGCTGCGTACGTCGACATAGAATTCGCAGTCGTCGTCGAAAAACTCGCTATAGAATTTCGCCGGTGTCATCGCCGCGAAGGAATAATGCGCGGCGGGGCTCTCGGCCTGTTCGAGCGCAAGACTGGTGGCGTGATAGACGGCCTTGTGGGCGGGATGACCTGTGCCCCCATGGGGCCCGTGCGAAAATAGCAGCGTTGGCTTCAAGTGTGTGATGATGCTTTGGATGCAGTCGCTGAGCCCCGCCAGGTCCCAGTCCCTCTCCGCAACGAAGCGCTTGGGATGGATGTCGGCCAAGCCAAGGACGTGAACCTCCTCTATGCCCAGTATTTTGACAGCCTGTATCAGTTCGCCTTCCCGTATGCGTCCGAGGTCTAAACTCATCGCGGCAAGACTGGCAGGACCGGTGCCTGCCTCACCGCGCGTCACACAGATCAGGCTGACCGGAACCTGGGCCCGCGACAGGAGTGCCAAGGTTCCCGACATGAACAGTTCGTCGTCGGGATGGGTAATTACGACGAGGGCGCGAGCGGCATCAGTGGCAACAGGGTTCAAGGGCATGACCTGACTATTACAGCAAGATCACGCGCGCGCGACAGGTGCCCGAGCACCCCCAAGATGAAGAGTTCGTCATCAAAAAAAATGGTGACGCCAGGAGCTGCTGAAGATGGTTGGGCGCGATCTTCCCCGCACCCAATCCGACCGGAGATTGCGTGAGATTGGGCTTGCCGGCGCCCCACCTGCATCAGCCCTGGTGCGCAAACGCGGTGAAGTAACCGATGGTCTTTTTCAGGCCCTGTTCCAGTGGCACTTTGGGTTCCCATTGCAGATGGCTCTTTGCCTTGGTGATATCGGGCTGGCGCTGCCTGGGATCATCCTGGGGTAACGGCCGCATCTCGATTGGTGATGTTGATCCGGTCAGTGCCACCACTTTCTGCGCCAGTTCGCGAATGGTGAATTCAACCGGATTGCCCAGATTAACCGGGCCAATCAGAGTGTCCGCTGACTCCATCAGACGAATGAGGCCGTCGACGAGATCATCGACATAACAGAAAGAGCGGGTCTGGGACCCATCGCCATAAAGGGTGATGGGAGCCCCCTTCAGCGCCTGCATGATGAAGTTGGAGACCACGCGCCCGTCATTGGGATGCATACGCGGGCCATAGGTGTTGAAGATCCGCGCCACCTTGATGCGCAGACTGTGCTGACGATTGTAGTCAAAGAACAGGGTCTCGGCACAGCGCTTGCCTTCATCATAGCAGGCACGCAGACCGATCGGGTTGACATTGCCCCAGTACTCTTCGCTCTGGGGATGAATTTCCGGATCGCCATAAACCTCGCTGGTGGAGGCCTGCAGGATCTTGGCCCGCACCCGCTTGGCCAAACCCAGCATGTTGATCGCGCCGTGCACGCTCGTTTTCGTGGTCTGAACCGGGTCGCGCTGGTAGTGAATGGGAGATGCCGGACAGGCAAGATTGTAGATTTCGTCGACCTCTACATAGAGCGGAAAGGTCACATCATGGCGCATCAGCTCAAAGCGCGGGTTGGACAGCAGATGCTCCACATTGGCGCGCGCGCTGGTGTAGAAATTATCAATACAGAGCACCTCATGGCCCCGCGCCAGTAGGACTTCACAGAGGTGCGAGCCTATGAACCCGGCGCCACCAGTGACCAGAATTCGCTTTCGTGTGTGCATCAACGCTGTCCTGCAATTGCGCCTGCCCGCCCTTAGAGTAAGGACGATGGTGCAGGCGCGGGCCTACATTCAAATAACCTTCAGCCATGCTACCGCCGTTCGGGTGAAAGCGCTTCACCCGAAGACTTGCATAACCGACCGCCGGCTAGGCACGCGTCCTAGCCGCAGCAAAAGCCGTCTTCCGGAACGACCGCGCCGCGCTCGAGGAGCGCCGGCACCGATCCTCCCAAGACGTCCAGAAGCACCCGTACGCGGGTGTGTGCATCCAGACGCACAAGCTCCCCGCACAAATCCGCAAATGGCCCGCTGACCACCCGCACCCTTTGCCCAGCCACCAGGGAAGGGGCGCCGTCATAGATCTCGGCGTCATCAAAGAGGGCGCGCAGCCCTTCAATAATGCCGGCCGGCGCCGGCGCCGGTCGTTCGCCGGCCATCACGAGATGCGCCACGCCAAAAGTGCTGTTGATCGGTCGCCAGCACGCCGTGTCCGGGTTGAGCTGGACAAACAAGTAGCCAGGAAAGAAGGGGCGAAGCACGGTCTCCATGCGCCTGGCATGGCGGATGGTCCGCCGCTGTCGCGGCAGAAACACGGCATAATGTTGGCGACGCAAATGCGCGGCGGCAGCATTTTCTCGATTGGGCTGACACTGGACCGCGAACCAGCGTGCTTCCAGTGCGTGCACCGGAGCCCGCCCAGTCGCGGCGCGCTCCAGCCCGTTTTCCCCCATGCCTCCCCGCTTGCCCCGCTGGCTGAGCAGGGCCTTATCCTGGTTCCGTCTCTCCCTAGTCACCCCGCCCCACGTCACCGGCCCTGCCCCCCAGGGCGTCTGCCCTGGACTGCCGTCCGACGCATGCCTTTGAAATATTTTAATACAGGCCAAATGGGCCTGCAACCTTGCTGCGCCAGTTCCAGAGGGGCACCCCTTTGATCCCGAAGGCAAATTTGATCCAGGCGGTCGCTGCGAACGTAGACCTGATGTGTCTCGACAATTGGCATTCGAAATGTCATTTAGTAACCCTTATACCCCAGAATTGGGCAAGATTAAGGGGCAGACTTGATTTTGTTGGCGCCGTGGGAAGGAGCAAACCGCATGGGGCTGGGAGCCTGGGGCACCGCCATTGAGCTGTGCGCGATTTCCGCCACGATCACGGCAGCCATTTGCTATTTTGCGGAAGTCTTGGGCAGCAGCCTCAAGCTCGTCGATGTGCCCGACGGGGTGCGCAAAACGCACGCCAAGACCACCCCGCTCATCGGCGGGCTCGCCATCCTCGTCCCCAGCCTCGCCCTCTCCATTTTTCGCGTCCTTGTCCATCACGACAGCACCTTCATCGCCATTGCGCTGGCCGCCACCTTCGTCATGATGCTGATCGGCACCGCCGATGACCGGCACAACCTGCCAGCTGGCCTGCGCCTCTCCGCCTTCGTGCTGCTGACCCTGGCCGCGCTTTCGATCGAACCCACGCTGGTTCTGGGCTCGCTGCATTTTGGTGCCGCGCACAGCCCCAAACTCGACCTCGGTCCCTTTGCCATTCCGGTAACCGCACTCATGATCATCGGCTTTCTCAATGCCGCCAACATGGCTGATGGCATGGACGGCCAGCTTTTGGGCTCGCTGCTGATCTGGAGTGCCCTCATCGCCCGACATCTGGGCCCGGAACTTGGAGTTCCCTTCCTGGCGCTGATGGCATCGTCAGCCGTGGCGCTCGGCTTCAATCTGCGCGGCAAACTGTTTTCCGGAAGCGCGGGGTCCTATGCCGGTTCGCTTCTCATCGGACTGGGAGCCATCGGGGCCTATCACAAGGCCGATGGCACCCTGCCCGCGCTGATCCCTGCCATCTGGTTCTGGCTGCCGGTGCTGGATTGCGTGCGTCTCATGCTGACCCGCGCCCTGGACGGCCGCTCACCCTTCGCCGCCGACCGCAACCACTTTCACCACATCCTGATCGACCGCTTCGGCCGGCGCACGGCGCTCGCCATTTATCTGCTGTTCCTCGGTATCCCGGCCCTTGCCGGCGAATTCAGCCTGACTGCGGGGCTCTGCGTCCTCGCTGTTTTCGCGCTGCTCTACGTGATCGTGGTGGTGCAGAGGCAATCGCTGCTCGGATCAACCAGCCCCAGACCGATTACGTAAATCCCCTTAGCAATCTCGCCCTTGCGTTTGACCTTGCTCAAGTGCAAACCGGTACGCGAGGCGTAGAGCTGTGCTGCAGCTGATGCTACTGCTTTGCTATTCGTGCGCCGGCGCAGTGCCTGCGCCACGGGTGAAGGGCATAGGGGCGCGTCATGGAGACGGCAACATTTCGCGCAGGTCTGCGCTTTGGCGCCACACTGGCTCTGGCCTTGGCACTGGCGCCGCTGGCCTTTGCCACCTTTGCGGCCAACCCCTACACACTGCAGAGCCGCCAGGGGCTGAACACAACCAGCCGCAAGATACCCGTCGGACCAGAGGCTGATGCTCCGTTCGGTTACATCGATTTTTGCATGCGCTTCACCGCCCAGTGTCCGTTCGACATCAAACAGGCCCGACCGGTGACGACCTGGCGTTACTGGCCACAGATGGTCAACATCAACCGCCACGTCAATCGCGCCATCAAGCCAGAATCAGCAATTCGCCATTATGGCCGCTACCAGTACTGGACCATCCCGAAGGACGGCTATGGCGACTGTGCGGATTACGCCCTGACCAAACGGCGGGACCTTGCGCGCGCCGGCATTCCGCTCTCCGATCTCAATGTCGCCATTGTGGGACTGCCCAATGGCGAACTTCATGCGGTCCTCGTCGTTTCGACGGTCGACGGCGACTACGTACTGGACAATTTGCGCCATCGCATCCGCCTGTGGAACCGGACCGGCTACGTCTTCCTCAGCGAAATGTCGGCCCGCAGCCCGACCAATTGGGTAAAAGTGGGGCAACCGCGCCGCCAACAGCATCTGCGTTGAAGCCCGCACGCAAGGCTCCCGTCAGACCGCATCCTGGCGGCCCATGGTCGGGCGAGCCCGCCAGATCATCCGACAGATCTGCATGGCTTTGGGGCCCGCGGAGCAAGGCCGTTGTGAACACCAGATATGGTTGGGCATTCCCAGTACGCGCGTGCCCAGATACCCGGGCCGATCTGCCTTGGCCCAACCTTCTTCCGGCCTCAAATTTATAACAGACGCTGATGGCGTACTGGTTGCAATACGAACGTATAGATATTGGTGGCAGTGATGCAGAACCCCGTCGGAAGGGGTCGATGAAAGCAGGATGGCAGAAAGCGAGATCTCATGGCGAGCCGCGGCACAGGCGCATGACTTACGACATTCGTTCACATCAATGGCGCAGGCAGGTGGATCCGCCCTCTGCCAGGCAGCCACCGGCCTGACCACGATGGGAACACAGCTTCGCTATAGAAGGGAGCGTTTCCGTACCGGTCGCCAGTAACGCGCATATCGTGATCTTCGTGCTGCCACACCGGCAGCAGGCAAGGCGTTCGCCGCTTGCAGAACCCGGTGATGCGAGGGGTTACAGTGCGATCACAACACCTGGCGCAGACGTCGTCTGGAAGCCATCGCGCCTGAAAGCCACGATGGCGCCCTGGGAAAAGCGTCCGATTACACCGCATGACGTGCTATATTTTCCACATGAGTGAGTGAGCGAGGGAGGAAATTTGATGCGTACATTATTTTCCGCGGTCGTCGTGGCGACGCTCGCAGCATCGATCGCGAGCGTATCCGCCGATCCGCCACCTTGGGCACCGGCTCACGGTTGGCGCGACCATCATCACTACGAGCACGACAGGCATTATGATCCGCGGCGCTATCCGCCACCGCCCATCGGGCTGAGAACGCGGATTTATCGCGGCCGGGACGGCCGTTACTATTGTCGCCGTTCGGATGGCACAACCGGGCTCGTCGTGGGCGCCGCACTTGGCGGGCTGGTCGGAAACCGCCTTGCCCGCGGTCAATCCGCCGTACTGGGCACGCTACTGGGTGCGGGTGCCGGAGCCATTCTTGGCCAGGCCATTGACCGCGGCACGGTGCGTTGCGAATAGCCCGGTCGTGCCGCTGCTGCGGCGAGGTGGACCCTCGCCAGCCGCAACAGCCAGTCGCAATTCCGCCCCGCGGCTTGCGGACACCAAGCCAACGCCGACGAAACCGCCCGCAATCAGCTCTATTTTGTCGAATATATTAATACCTGAGGGATGGTGGGCGGTACTGGGATTGAACCAGTGACCCCTACGATGTCAACGTAGTGCTCTCCCGCTGAGCTAACCGCCCGAACCGCTCGCATGCCTGCGGGGCCGTCTCTATAGCGCCCGGCGCGCGGCGCTGGCAAGCGCGCCCTGGCCCATTTTGGCGCGGGAAAAAGAACCCGCGGGGCCAGCAGGGGGCACCTGACTAGGCGGCGACCATCCGGTCGACCTCCGCCACGATTTCACGCAGGTGAAAGGGCTTGGATAGCACCTTGGCCTGTTTGGGCGCATTTGAGGACGGATGCAGGGCGACCGCGGCAAACCCGGTGATGAACATGATCTTCAAACCGGCATCCAGCTCCGCTGCCCGTTTGGCCAGTTCGATCCCGTCCATGCCCGGCATGACGATATCGGTCAGCAGCAGATCGATGCGAAAGCTCTTGAGATACTCATAGGCGCCCAGGCCCTCGCCGTAGTGCGCGACCTTGTGTCCGGCGCGCTCAAGCGCCTGGGCCAGAAACCGCCGCAGCGATTCATCGTCTTCGGCCAGAAGAATATGTGCCATCCGTTACCCCTGATCTGCTGTACTATAGCGCAAAATCGTTAAAGGGCGACTTTCTGCTCTCGTCGGACGCAAAGGCGCTTGATTGCCACTGTAGAGGAATGATTCACTAGAGACAGACGTGGAGGATGGAGCCATTCTGGGGCGAGAGGACACGGTCGGGAGCGAAGATACCCTCGAGGGTCTTTATGCGCGTCCCTTCAGTCTGGCCAGGCCGATGCGCCAGACCGTGCCCTTCGTCTTCGCGCTGCCCCATTCGGGCCGCTGCTACCCTCCCGAATTCGTGCGGGCAAGCCGGTTAACACCGCTCACCCTGCGGCGGTCCGAAGATGCCTTCGTCGACAGCCTCGTCGTGGAAACCGCACTGGCGCTGGGAGCTCCGGTGATAGCCGCCCGCTTTCCGCGCGCCTATGTCGATGTCAATCGGGCCCCGGGTGAGCTCGATCCCGCCATGTTTGCGGGCCCGCTGCCGCTGCGCGTCGATGCGCCGGGGCCGCGGGTCCAGGCCGGCCTTGGCGTCATCCCCAAGGTGGTCCGGGATGGCGCCGACATCTACCGCAGCAAGCTGGCCGCAGACGATGCCGGCGAACGCTTGCAGCGGCTCTACCAGCCTTACCACCAGGCCCTGCAGGCACTTTTGGAGGAGACCCGAGCCAGCTTCGGCGTCGCCGTCGTGCTTGACTGCCACTCCATGCCCTCTGCTGCCGCAAGCAGCGATATCGTTCTGGGCGACCGTTACGGTGCCGCTGCCGCGAGAATATTGCTGCTAAAGGCCGAAGATGCGCTCGAGGCTGCGGGTTTCAGCGTCGCCCGCAATGTTCCTTATGCCGGCGGCTTTACCACCCAGCTCTACGGCCACCCCGAAGAGGGGCTGCACACGCTGCAGATCGAGATCAACCGCGGGCTCTATCTGGACGAGCGTGCCGTACGGCAAGGGCCGCAGTTTGCGGCGGTCCGGCAGCGCCTGTCCCGTGCCCTCGCGGAGTTTCTGGCGCGACCCTGGACGCGACTGCTGCCGCCACCCCCGCAGCGTCCGAGCCTTGCCGCCGAATAGGCCGCCAAGCCCTGCTCCACCCTGCCTGATGACGCCCGCGCCAAAAAAAATGGCCGCTCACAAGGGAGCGGCCAAGTTCAGGGAGGAAACGCCCAGGAAGGGCGGCGGCATTAGCGGAGCGCTAATGACGCGCTGCAACAATATGCCGACGACAATGCTGCAATGCAAGAGCAATCTCGGGGCAGATCCTGCAACGTATGTTAAATTTACCCGGATTCTTCTGGGATATGGTTGATCTGCATCAAGGCAGGGCAGATTGCACAATGATTGTGCAGCGCAACAATTCCGAGCCCGGCGTCACGAAACCATGATCCCAGCGCCACACCAGGGTCGCCTTAGGGGCGCACCTGTTGGCTTGCGTCATTGGCGATGATTCGCGGGGAGAGGAGAACGATATGGGCGCAGCCGCCTGGTCCGACCAGAGCCTGAAACGGGCCTTTCAGCCTGCCAGCCTGGCTGACGTGCTGCTGGCCGAGCGGCCAGTGGCACCCGCCTCCCGCCCCCTGGGGCAGCGCCACCACCGCACCATCTTCATCTCCGACATCCATCTGGGCACCCGGGGCTGCAAGGCCGAGCTGCTGGACGATTTTCTGGCCCGCAACTCCTGCGAGCGGCTCTATCTCGTCGGCGATATCGTCGATGGCTGGCGGTTGCGCCAGCGCTGGTTCTGGCCGCAGGCCCACAGCCGGGTGCTGCACCAGGTCCTGCGCAAGGTCGACGAGGGTACCAAGGTGATCTTCGTGCCGGGCAATCACGACGAGGTCTTCCGGCCGTACTGCGGTCGCACCATGGCGGGCATCGAGGTGGTGCACGACGCGGTTCACCTCACCGCCGACGGCCGCAGGCTCCTCGTCCTGCACGGCGACAAATATGATGGCGTGATCACCTATGCCCGCTGGCTCGCCCTGCTCGGGGACTGGGCCTACACCGTGGCCCTCAACGCCAATGAGGGGCTCGATTTGGTGCGCCGTCGCCTCGGTCTTTCCTATTGGTCCTTGTCCGCCTATCTGAAGCAGAAGGTGAAGAATGCGGTCGAATTCATCTGCCGCTTTGAAGAAGCCGTGGCCCGCGACGTCCAACTCAAGGGCCTTGACGGGGTCGTGTGCGGTCATATTCATCACGCGGCGATCAAGGACATCCATGGCATCCGCTACCACAATGACGGCGACTGGGTTGAAAGCTGCACAGCCCTTGTCGAAGATGCCCGCGGGAACATGGAGATTCTCTGCTGGGCCGCTCAACGTCGCGAAACTCGAGTCTATGCCGGCCTCAGCCCGGCAGAGGCCGTACAGCCAGCCTAGGGACCTCTTCATGACGCCGCCATGCCCAGGCGTGGCGGCGCCAGATGATGAGGCCATTATCCAAGGCGCGCCCGAGCGCATCCTGATCGTCACCGATGCCTGGGCGCCGCAGGTCAACGGCGTGGTGCGGACACTCGAAATTCTCGGCCAGGACCTTGCCGCGCTCGGCTATGAGGTGAGGTACGCCACCCCTGCGGGGCACCTGACGCTGCCTCTGCCAACCTATCCTGAGATCCGCCTTGCGCTCTTTCCCCGGCGCAATCTCGAACGCTTGATCGACAGCTTTGCCCCCCAGGCTATTCACATTGCCACCGAGGGCACACTTGGCCTGTCGGCGCGGGCCATCTGCCTGAAGCGCAGCATCCCCTTTACCACCTCCTTCCACACCCGCTTTCCCGACTATGTGCGCGCCCGTCTGCCCTTCATCTCCGAAGCACTGGTTTACCGCTTCCTGCGCTGGTTCCATGATCCGGCCGAGGCGATGATGGTGGCCACCGCGGCGCTGCAGCACGAGCTTGAAGGCCACGGCTTTACCAACACCCGCATCTGGTCGCGCGGTGTCGATGTGGAGGTGTTTCGCCCCATCGCCGATGCCAGCCTGCCCTTCCCCCATCCCATCTGGCTCTCCGTCGGCCGCGTCGCGGTGGAGAAAAACCTGGAGGCCTTCCTGCGTCTCGATCTGCCCGGCACCAAGGTCGTGGTCGGCGACGGGCCCGCGCGCGAGACCCTGGCGCGGCAGTTTCCCGAGGCCAAGTTCCTCGGCGCCAAAACCGGCGAGGAGTTGGTACGCCACTACGCGGCCGCCGATGTCTTCGTCTTTCCCTCGCGGACCGACACCTTCGGCCTTGTCCTTCTGGAAGCGCTGGCCTGCGGCGTGCCCGTCGCCGCCTTTCCGGTGAACGGACCCAGTGACGTCATTGGCGATGCCCCGGTCGGGGTCCTGCGCGAAGATCTGCGCGAAGCCTGTCTGAGGGCACTCTCCATCCCGTCCGAGGCCTGCCGCAGCTTCGCGCTTACCCGCTCCTGGCGGGCCTGCACCCGCCAGTTCCTGTCCAACTTGCCGCGGGTCGGACAAAACGCCGAGCCCTAATTCGGCCGCAGGAATAGGGCTGTGTGCGCCTGCCATCTTGACGCGGAGCGGGAATGCCCACAGACCCATCTGCGAAAATCGCGCCAGTGTTTACCGGTCAATGAGCGTCGTCAGCGCCCCACCTCCCCGTTCCTGGCCCAGGCTTGCCCTCTGGGAATGGCTCTTCCTTGGTCTGTTCGATCTTGGCTGTGCCCTCTTTGTCATGTCGCTGGGCAAGGACATGTCCTGGGACTTCCGCAATTATCACTGGTACATCCCTTACGCCTTCCTCCACGGCCGCATGGGCTTTGACATCGCCGTCGCCCATCAGGCGACCTACTACAACCCCATGATCGACGTGCCGTTCTACTGGCTCGCCACGCATCTGCCCGCCTACGCCGCAGTTGGCATCATGGGCGCCGTCCAGGGCGCCAATATCGTTCCGCTCTACATCATCGCCCGCGCGCTTCTGCGCCTCAAAGACAATCGCCTTCCCGCCGCGCTGCTCGCCGCCTTCTGCATGACCGGGGGCATGACCGTCAGCCTGTTCGGTACGACCTATTATGACAACGTCATGAGCGTGTTCGTGCTGACCGGCCTTGCCATCATCATCGCCCAGCACCGAACGCTGATCGCGGGCAATCCGTGGCGCGGCGCAGGGATCGCTCTGTTTGGTGGCTTCTGTGTTGGCTGTGCCGTGGGCCTCAAACTGCCGGAGGCGCCGTTTGCCCTCGGCTTTGCCGCCGCGATCGCGGTGCTGCCAGGTGAGCGCAAGCGGCGCATGCTGCGCCTTGCCGGCGGAGCGATTGGCGGCGTCGGCGGCACTGCGCTGTTCGAGGGTTACTGGCTCGTGCGCATGTATGAGGTGACCCGAAATCCCCTTTTTCCGTATTTCAATGAATATTTCCGCTCGCCACTGGCGCGCGACTTTTCCTTCCGCGATACCCGTTTTCTGCCGCATGGGCTGTGGCATGGGGTTCTCGATCCCATCCTCTTTTCCATCAACTGGCGGGTCGCGGACGATCTTCCCTGCTCCGACATCAGAGTGGGGCTTGCCTATGTGCTGCTCCTTGCAACTGCTGTCCTTGCTCTTGTCCTGTGGCTGCGGCGGCGCAGGCTCAGCGACGATACCCTGACCGAGCCAGAGCCCACACGCGCGCTCTTTGCCTTCGTGACGATCGCCTACCTTGCCTGGCTGATCGTCTTTGCCATCTACCGCTACATTCTTTCCCTCGAAATGCTCGCCCCCATCGTCATTGTGGCGGTGGTCGGACTGTGGCCACTGAGGCGAACCTGGCGCTATGGCGTGATCGCGGTCCTCGGGCTTGCCATCATCGCCACCACCCGTGCCGACATCCTGCCACGCGCACCCCTGAGTGATCCTTATGTGCGCCTAAGGATGCCGCCGATCCCCCATCCCAATCACACCATGATCCTGATGACCGGGGAGGCGCCGATGGGCTATCTCGTGCCCGAATTGCCGCCACAGATCCCGGTCATAAGGATCGATGGCTGGCTCATTCGCCCCAATGACGGCTCGCTCCTCAGTGCCGAAGCCAAAGCCCGCGTCACCGCCTTCAAGGGCCAGCTCTATCTCATTGCCGATCCGGCCGAGAGTGTGCGCGCCAAGCGGGCGCTTGGCGACTATGGCCTTGCTTTCTCGGCCTCTACCTGCGCCGATATCCATACCAACCTGGGTGGCCCCTACATGTTCTGTCCGCTCACCCGCAAAAGCCCCGCGCCATGAGCAAGGAAGGCCTGCCCGCGCCATCTGCGATGCCATCGCAAGACACCGCGTTAGGTTTCGCCGACCTGCGTATTGCTGTCCTCATTCCGTGTTTCAATGAGGAGACCGCAATCGGGCGCGTCGTCAGCGATTTCCGACGCGCGCTGCCGCAGGCCAGGATTTATGTCTACGACAACAACTCGCAGGATCGCACCATGGCCTGCGCGCGCGACGCCGGCGCCATCGTGCGCAGCGAGCCGCGACAGGGCAAAGGCAATGTCGTGCGCCGCATGTTTGCTGACGTCGAAGCCGACATCTATGTCCTCGTCGATGGCGATGACACCTATGATGCCAGCGCCGCGCCGCGGCTCGTCGAAGCCCTGCTCCTGGGCGGCTATGACATGGTATCGGGGCGGCGTATCGCCACCGCGCAGTCGGCCTATCGCCCCGGTCATGTGCTCGGCAACCACCTGCTGACCGGGCTGACGGCGCTGATGTTCAAGGTGCAGCTCGCCGACCTCTTGACCGGCTACCGCGTGCTCTCCCGCCGTTTCGTCAAGAGCTTTCCTTTTACCGCAGTGGGCTTTGGCATCGAAACCGAACTGACCGTACATGCCGTGCGGCTGCTGATGCCCATGGCCGAAATCGACACCCCCTACAAAGAGCGGCCGAAAGGCTCCGCCTCCAAGCTCAATACCTGGAAGGACGGATTTCGCATTCTGATGACGATCATCAGCCTGGTGCGCGAAGAGCGTCCCCTCGTGTTCTTTTCCGCTCTCTTCGCCGTCTTGGCGTTCACCTCACTTGGCCTCGGCATACCGGTTGTGCTCGAGTTTCTGCATACCGGCACCGTGCCGCGCCTGCCCACCGCCGTGCTGGCCACCGGGCTGATGCTGCTGGCGTTCCTGTCGCTGTTCTCCGGTCTTGTGCTCGATACGGTGACCCGCGGACGCTGGGAGCTGAAGCGCCTGGCCTATCTTTCCATCACCGGGCCGCAGGAGACCCAGAGCAAGGCGCGATCATCATGAAGGCTGCAAGCCCGCACGCACTGATCCGCGCCCAGTTCCTGCGCTTTGCCTTGGTCGGAACGTTCGGCTTCGTGGTCGATGAAAGCGTGCTGGCGATCCTGCACCACCTGCTCGGCCTGGGCCCGATCTCAGCCCGCATGATCTCCATTTTGTGTGCGATGACCTGCACCTGGTGGGGCAATCGTACCTTGACCTTCCGTCACGCCGCGGCGCGCGGCTCGGCCAAGGTCATTGCCTTTGAGTGGCTGCGGTTCGTCACCGCCAACAGCCTGGGCGCGGTGGTCAATTTCAGCACCTATGCGACCTTGCTGCATGTCGCGCCCGCCCCGTTCAGCAATCCCTATCTGGCCACAATGTGCGGCGTCGGCATCGGCATGCTGTTCAACTTCGTGACCTCCCGCACCATGGTGTTCAGCACCAGGGGTCTCAACTCTCCTTCGTGAGGGCGGCGAGCACGGCGGCACCTCCCGGGCCATCCAACTCGACACGCGCAGTTTCGGTCAGACGCGCCATCATCATGTAAAAGCCGACCGTAAGAATGATCTCGACCAGCTCCTGGGCGGAGAATGCGGCCTGGGCCGCCCGCAAGACCTCCTCGCTTGCACGCACCTTGGTGCGGACTTCGCTGGCAAATCGCAGGGCAAGGCGGGTTTTGCTGTCAAAACACGCCGCCGCATAATCCTTGGCGCCAATGGCCTCGATCTGGCTCTGGGTGCAGCCCACCTCCAGCGCGATCGGAACGTGCTGATGCCATTCATAGGCACCACCATCTTCTTCTGCCGTCAGGAGTATGATGAGTTCGCGCAACGGCGCGGCAAGCTTCTGTTGGCCAAGAATGGCGCCACCAAGACGCAGGCCCTGCCGGAAGCACGCCGGTGCGTTGGCCCACATCCGGAAGATGTTGAGCTTGCGCGGCAGCCGGTCAAAGGCCTCGCGCGCCTTGGCCGGCAACGCCTCAATGTCTGCGAAGGGAATGAGCGGCATCGAAGATCTCACCTTGATTGCCGCGGAAGTGTGAAGCGACAGCCACACGATTTAAAGGCCTGGCGGAACCCTCCTCCTCTGGGCCACGGGCCTTAAGAGCCGCACGTGCCCCAAAAGCAAGGGCCGCCGGGTGAGCGGCGGCCCTTTCAGGCGCTAATCGCTTTGCCGGAGAGGCTACTTCGACGTGCGCGCATAAAGATCCCACAGGCTGGCAACAACCTTGGCCCCAGGCGTCGTGCTTGCGGCCTTGAAGGCCATCAGCGCAGCACGGGTCTGCTTCAGTCCTACCAGCGCCATCCCTTTGACGATATCCGCATCCGCGACGTCCTTGACGTCTCCCTTCTTGAGACCTTCTTCAACCGCGGCGAGCGCGTCCTTGTACTTGCCGACACCCCAGTAGACCTCGGCCAGATGGACCAGGGGAGCACCACTCTTGGCGGCCTTGGCTTCGGCGGCAAGCTTGCCCATCTGGGCAGCCTG
>JAJZDZ010000042.1 GCA_021851325.1 Pseudomonadota bacterium
CTCGACAAGTCGCGGAATCTCGATCAGTGGCGGGCGGCGCTGGCGATGGGGGCGCTGCCCAGCATCAACTACATCTATGCGGATGCGAAAGGGAATATCGGCTTCGTCTATAATGCGGAGTTTCCGGTACGCAAGCCTGGGATCAACTGGCAGGGGTATATAGACGGTACGCGCAGCGATCTGATCTGGCATCATTATCTGCCCTTTTCAAAGGTGCCGCAGATCTGGAACCCCAAGTCAGGCTTTGTCTTTAATTCCAATAACACGCCCTTTGTCGCCACCGCGCCGCAGGACGATCTCAAGCCCGCCGACTTTCCCAAATGGATGGGAATCCAGACCAACATGACAAACCGGGCCTGGCGTGCGCTGAAGAACTTTGGCGGCGACAGCGCGATTACGGCGGCGGCCTTCCGGCGGTTCAAATACGATCTTGCCTACAGCCGACACTCCGAGTTCATGGCCGATGTCGAAAAGCTGATCGCAATGCCCGCCCATGGCAACGCGGACATGCTGCATGCGCAGCAGATCCTCCGTCACTGGGACCGGATGACGAATATCGCAGACCGCGGTACCGCGCTGGCGGTCCTCACCATCGCACCGGTCATGCGCGCCGAGTGGGATCATCTCAAGCCGGTTTCTCTGGCGGCCTCCTTCCACCGGGCCATCGTCACCCTGAAAACGCACTTCGGCCGGCTCGATCCAGAGTGGGGGCAGGTCAACCGCATCATACGCGGCAATATCAATCTGCCCATCGATGGCGGTCCGGATACCTATCGCGCCGTCTATGGCAAACTGCAGAAAAACGGCACGCTACGGGCCTATGATGGCGACACGCTCATCATCTTCGTGACCTGGGACAAGAACGGGCAGGTGTCGGCCCGGAGCATCAGCCCCTATGGCGCGACCGAAAGCCATCCCCATTCCCCGCACTACAATGACCAGACCCGCATGTTCGTAGCCATGAAAACCAAGCCCGTCTGGTTCACCAACGCCGAACTGAAAGGGCACATCGAGGCAGAATACGCCCCCGGTCAACCGCACAAGCCATGAGCGCTCGCAAGCCAGGATCCGAAGCAGGACCGGCAAGCTGTCCGTGTCTGAGCGCCTCTTCCGCAAGGGTGGCGGTCGCACCGATGGCAGATCTGCCTCACGGATGCATGGGATTGGTGAGCATAAGGGGCCCGATCGGCTCGTGTTCGTCAGGCTATATCTGCAAGGCACTGTGGCCGGGGCGAGGTCGGGATGGTCGCGAAGCACATGCAAAAATCTGCTCCGGGCTGGTGGCCGCGGCGTCAGCTCACCGCCTGTCGATTGGCCTATTCCAGCGCATCAAACCTTTCCATGAGAGATTTTCCGTCCTTTCGCTGAGCAAGGCATCCCCTGACGAGTTCGCGCGCTGCCTCCCGTTGCAGTAATGGCACCTGATTGGCATGCCATGCGCTGACTTTGGTCCAGAGCGGGTCAATGAAGGTTTTGCCTTCGATCCGTCCGTCCGCTGTCTTGAACTGAAAGCGGCGCATCTCGGAGATCACCAGCTGCAGATAGGCAACGTGTGGTGCCTCATCCTGCTGAATCTGGGAGACGATCGTTGCTGCCAGTTCGGCTTCGCTGCGCCGTTCCGTAAACAGCTCCGGATCCCGCAACAGCGCGATGTTAAAAGCAAACCCCCGCTCTGCCCGGATTTCCACCATGAGGACATTCATGAGCAGTTTGATCAGTCCCTCGGCCTCTGGCGACAGTGCCGGCATCTCCCGCAACTCGGATCCCGGCCTCACATCACGTCCAGCCAGTTCCGGGATCGGGTGCAAGCCCTCCCCAAGGGCGAGATCGCGAACGAGAAACCACATCGCGTCGTGAGCGCCAATCCGGTCTGTTCCGTCGCCACCTTCGTCCAGACCGTGCGCAACCAGAAGTCCCTTGTTCAGGTGCGCAGTGGCGGTTCCCGAGATATCGCCATCGATCATGGACTGAAAATTGGGTGCAGTGACGGTGGTGAGCATCCTTCCGCGCCCTTCAATGATGCCGATCGTGGTAAGAGAATTCCACAGTGGGAGTGTGACGCCGTTCTGCAGCAGCAGCTTCATCTGCGCCGCTGAAGGGTAATGAGGGGCACGGAGCACCTGTGTCGATGCATCTATCAGTTCGCCGCCCTCGGCGAGCAGGTGGTCGCGCCAGGCGTGGATGGCAGGCCATCGCCCAAGTGTGCGCGGAGAAGCATAGGATCCGCGCGCATCGAAGCCGCCATGAAGCCGTCGCGTTCCATAAAGATTGGCGCGGACATAAGGCGCATCGGCCAGGATCTCGTCGCGTGTATAGATCAGCTTCATGACAACTCCTGCATTCGGACGGCAAAGGGATCAAACCCTCGGCCATATCTCGGTGAGCGGCCAGCCGGGCATGACGATGCCTCATTTGGTCCTTCCAGACCACTGGGGTATGACTAATGGACGCCTGCCGACCCCCCTCGTCGGCCTGAGGAGCTGCCTTGTGGCTGCTGCTTGGCCGCGCGAGCAACATACGACCAAACTCTGTGGAGGGCATTTTTGATGAAGTACGCTGCGCTTGGATCGACCGGAACGCAGGTTTCGCGTCTGTGCCTGGGGACCATGAGCTTCGGCAGTATGGCCGACTGGATGATTTCCGAGGCGGACAGCTTTGCAATCGTTAAAAAGGCGCTTGAAGCCGGCATCAACTTCTTTGATACGGCGGACGCCTACTCGCGGGGTCAGAGCGAGCAGATACTGGGTCGGGCCTTAAAGGAACATGCGGCGCGGCGCGATGAAATCGTCGTGGCGACCAAGTGCTATGTGCCGATGGCGGCAGGTCCTAACCGCGCCGGGCTCTCCCGCAAGCACATCATGCACGCCATCGATGACAGTCTGCAGCGGCTTGGTATGGATTATATCGATCTTTATCAGATTCACCGCTTCGATTACCACACTCCGATCGACGAAACGATCGAGGCGCTCAACGATGTGGTAAAGGCCGGCAAGGCGCTCTATGTGGGGGCCAGTTCGATGTTGAGCTACCAGTTCGCAAAGTATCTGCTGCGCGCCGATGCCAAGCACTGTGCCCGCTTTGTCACCATGCAGAACCAGTACAGCCTGCTCTATCGCGAGGAGGAGCGGGAGATGAATCCATTATGCCGGGAGGAGGGGGTCGGGTTGATCCCCTGGGGACCGCTGGCAGGTGGACGTCTGGCCGGCAACCGAGAGGCGGGAACGGTAAGGTCAAAGGCCCCGATGTATGCCACACGCTTTAATCGTCCGGAGGACGAAGGGGTCATCGCGGCACTGAACTCTGTTGCGAAGGCACGCGGCGTAAGTCCGGTCGAGGTTGCTCTGGCGTGGCTCCTCGCAAAGCCAGGGGTAACCGCCCCGATTATCGGTGCGACCAGGCTCGCTCAGCTTGAGGCGCCGATTGCCGCGGTGGACGTAACGCTCAGCAGCGAGGAAATCTCGATCCTCGAAGCGGCCTACGTGTCCCAGCCTCCGGTTGGCAATATGCCGTCCCCCAACGATCCACCGATCGCGGCACCGAAACGGTGATCCCGACCTGGCTCATGCCATCGGGCCGAACCTGTCCTGAAGCAACGCGCCCCGTGGTGGTCTGAGGCCGGGAATCGGTCTGCGCGTGCTTGTGCGATGTCGGCGCCAGGTCAACGGCAAGGCGGACCTGAAATTCAGGTAGCGCACGGCATCCGGCGATCTATAATGGCCACAATGACGAAGGACGGTGACCGCGTTTCGGCGGCGGATGCGCGCATTGTTCCGCCTCCGCCGCTTCCGCAATCCAGGCCGGGCACGCGTCCCTTGTGGCGCCTGTTTCCACTCATCAACGAGCATCCCTGGATGTTCTGGGGCGGGATGGCGCTGACGTGTCTGGGCAGGGGGCTTGAGGCGGGCATCCCGCTTTTTGTGCGCCTGGGTGTAAACCGGATTGCGGCCCATAATACGGCCCTCTTCGGGCCCATCATGGGCATACTTGGGCTGGTACTCGCACGCTACGTCACAGTCGCTTTTGGCCGCAAATATGTGCGCGATGTCGGCGTTCTGGTCGGCTCCCGGATCCGGGAGCGGCTCTACTGGCATCTTGAGCAGCAGGGACCCAAGTTCTTTACCCGCTTTGCCACCGGCGATTTGATGGCCCGGGCGATCAATGATCTCAATCTCGTACGACAGCTCGTGAGTATGGGAACCCGTACCGTCATCGTTCTTGGCTTTTCCGGGTTCGTGGCGTTTCTGTTCATGTTAGCGCTGTCGGCAAAGCTGACACTGTGGCTGTTGCCGGTGATGCCCTTCATCGCCGTGGGAGGCTTTATTCTCTCCTCTCACATCTTCCGCCAGTCGCTGCGCGTGCAGGAGGGTTTCTCGACCTTATCGGAGATGGTCCAGGAGAACCTGAACGGTATCCGCACGATCCAGACCCATGCGCAGGAAGACCGGGAAATCGCGCGCTTCGCGGCGCTTTCGAGCGGCTATGCCGACGACTATTTCCGCATGACGCTGCTGAATACGGGCCTGAACGCCTGGATGATGGCCTTAACCGGCATCGCCACGGTCATCATCATGGGGTATGGCGGCTGGTCGGTGCTGCACGGGGCGATGAGCGTCGGTACGTTCACCGCCTTCGTCCTGTACCTGGCCTTGATCGTGGCGCCGTTGCAGCAATCCGGACAGATGGTATCGCTCTTTCAGCGCGGGGCTTCGGCTGCGGCACGCCTGTTCGAGGTGCTCGACTACGAACCTGAAATCCGCGACACCCCGGATGCCGCGCCGCTCGAAGAGGTGAGCGGCGCGATCACCATCCAGCATCTGACCTACCATTATCCACGTCGGACCTCAGGCCGTGATCAGCGCCTCAGCCGCGCTACCACGGTCATGGCGCCGGAGGACGGTGACGGACACGCCGCGCTGACAAATGTTTCCCTCGCGATCAGGCCGGGCGAGATGATTGCGATTCTTGGCCGCGTCGGCGCCGGAAAGTCGACGCTGCTGCGCATGATGGTACGGCTGCTCGATCCACCACCTGGAACCGTCTATCTCGATGGTCGCGATATTCGTCTGCTGCCGCTCGAGCAGGTGCGCAGCCAGATTGCGTTCGTGCCACAGGATCCCATCCTGTTTGCGGACGAACTTGGGCATAATATCGCCTATGACAACCCCAGACGGGCCATGGCCGAAATCCGGTCGGTCGTGGAAGCGGCCGATCTGGAAGATACCATCAACAGCTTTCCGGATGGTATCCGCACCCTGGTCGGCGAGCGTGGGGTTACGCTTTCGGGCGGACAGAAGCAGCGCACAAGCCTGGCGCGCGGGCTGATCCGCGATACGCCCGTTCTCCTTCTCGATGACTGCTTCTCGAGTGTGGATACCGAAACCGAAGAAAACATCCTGGGTCGTCTCAAGACCTTGCGCGGCGGGCGTACCACGGTTCTCGTCAGTCATCGGGTTTCGACGGCGCGCCATGCCGACCGCATCCTCGTACTGGATGAGGGGCGCATCAGGGAATTCGGAACCCATGACGAACTGATGGCGCACAATGGCACCTACGCAATGTTTGCCCGGGTCCAGGGGCGGCGTAGCGAAGATGACATGGCCCGCGGCGTATCTTTCCCAGGGGCAGGCACATGAGCGCGGCGGCGGAGGTGCAAAGACCCCCGGCGCGGCTGGGGAACGCATTTGACGACGACCTCTACGGTAAAAGCCTGGACACCCGTCAAATCCTGCGTCTTCTCAAATGGATGCGGCCCTATCGCTGGCAGGCGCTCGCGGCACTGGTCTTTGTGCTGACCTCGGCGGTCTGCGCCGTGCTGGCACCCACTGTGCTCAGCCGCGTCCTGGTCGACGAAATCGCCCTCAAATCCCACGGACCGGGCCTTGCAGACCTTGGTCAACGCACGCTCAACGGCTGGATTGCCGCGCAGCTGGGCGTGGCTCCACTCTATGCCGCGTGTGTGCTCTATCTCATCTGGATACTGCTGCGGGCCGGTTTTACCTGCGCCTTTGGCATTGCGCTCAGTCGCGTCGTCCTCAACACGCTGCGCGACCTCCGAAGTGATCTCTTCGCCCATCTTGAACGGTTGCCATCGAGTTTCTATGACCGCGTCGCGGTGGGACGGGTCATGACGCGCATTGCCAATGATGTGGAGACCCTGTTCGAGCTCTTTGCCGGTTTCGGGCAGCTCTTTGGGCAGTTCGTGCCGTTCTTCGTCGCCATCTCGATCATGTTGACCCTCTCGCCCTGGCTCACGCTTGAACTGCTTCCGATCCTTCCCGTCGCGGGGCTGTTCACCTGGATTTTCCGCAGAATGTCGCGTCCGCTCTACCGTATCGTCCGTCAAAGTGTCTCGCGGCTGAACGAAAATCTGCAGGAAAATCTCTCGGGTATTGAAATCGTGCAGCTTTACGGGCGCGAACGGGAGAACTATGCGCGCTATAGCGCCATCAATCGTGACAATATGACAAGCCTGAGCCGCGCCTTCACGATTGAGAGCTTCTACGGCCCGCTCATCAATAGCCTCAGTTTCATAGGTCTTTGTATCATCGTCTGGGGTGGCGGCCGGCTCGTGCTCCACAGTCAAATCACCATTGGCAGCCTACTCCTGTTTACGCAGTTTCTGGACATGCTGTTCCAGCCTATTGTCGCGATGGGTGAACAGTGGAACGTCGTCTTCCGTGCGATGGCGAGCGGCGAACGGATCCTGCAGGCCCTCGACTGGAAAGCGGCGCTGCATGAGCCGGAGCATCCCCTGCCACTGCCAGACCAATTGTCCGGGGGGGTCGAGTTCCGACACCTCACATTTGGCTATAGCAAGGACTATCCGATCCTGCGCGATGTCAGCTTTACGATCGCTCCTGGCGAACGGATTGCAATTGTTGGTCCAACGGGTTCGGGTAAATCATCGCTGGTCCGTCTGCTCTGCCGTTTCTACGATGTCGCGCCGGGGCAGATATTTCTTGACGGTGTCGACATCATGGATGTCAGGCCCGCCGACATCAGGACCCGGATCGGCGTCGTGCTGCAGGACTTTCATATCTTTTCTGGCAGCGTCTACGACAATATCTCCCTGGGCAACCCCAGCATATCGCGTGAGGCGGCGCAAAGGGCAGCCCGACTGGTCCATGCGGACAGCTTTATCCGTCAGCTGCCGCAGGGCTATGATACCCCTCTGAACGAACGCGGACGCAATCTCAGTCACGGACAGAGGCAGTTGCTGGCCTTTGCACGCGTACTTGCAATGAATCCCGAGGTTTTGGTTCTGGACGAAGCAACCGCCAGTATAGACACCGAGACGGAACTCGTGATCCAGGATGCGCTGCGCACGCTAACTGACGGACGGACCTCTATCATCATTGCCCACCGCCTCCAGACCATCAAGGATGCACATCGCGTGATTGTGCTTTCTGATGGCAGTGTGCGTGAAATGGGAACACATGCCGAGCTGCTGGCGCGCGGTGGCATTTACCGTACGCTCCATGAGCTTCAGTATCAGAAAGTCGGCGAAGCCTGATCCTGTTCAGGCTGACATCGCGGTAAGGCCACATCCAGGGCGTAAAGTCCCGTGGCGGCGAATGTCCTCACTCGTGCCTTGGGCAGGAGCCATGCGATCGCGATGGAGATGCCTGCCTGAAAGAAGGACGAACCGGGCGGCAGCTTCTGGCTGAGGGGACATGTCGATCCGGGCGCGACCTCGCACCTGATGATCAAGGTGATGTTCACGCGATTGTGCGGGAAAGTGCCGGGTGGATCATTTGAGATCTGTGAAAGTTGGGTGGTGACCCGGGTCAGAAGCAGCGCTGGAACGGTCAGATTTGAGATGCTCGTTGCATCGGCCGATTTGTCCATGCTGATATGGTCCCAGGGGTGGAGGGTGATGGCGTTGCTGGATGAAACGCGTGGACAGGTTCGGCTTCAGCGCCGCCACATTGCGGCCGCTACGATCGGCAACGCGCTCGAGTTCTATGACTTTTTCGCCTACGGCCTGTTTGCCATCCAGATCGGCCACGCCTTCTTTCCCTCGGAGAGCGCCTATCTCAGTCTCATGGGCTCCTTGGCGACCTTTGGGGCAGGCTTTCTGACGCGCCCCATTGGGGCCATTGTCATCGGTCGCTACGCCGACCGGGCTGGACGCAAACCGGCCATGATGCTCAGCTTTATGCTGATCGGATGCTCGATGCTGGTGATGGCGCTGATCCCGTCCTTCTCCACGATTGGTCTTGCCGCTCCCATTCTTGTCATCATCGCGCGCCTGGTTCAGGGCTTTTCCGTTGGCGGAGAAATTGGCTCCAATACCGCCTTTCTGGTCGAAGCCGCCGCGCCCGGGCGGCGAGGGTTCATTGCCTCATTTCAGGGGGCGACCCAGGCGGGGTCAGTTCTCGTCCTCAGCCTGCTTGGTTTTGGACTGAACGCGGTCCTACCGGTGGGGCTTGCTTCCGTTTATGCTTGGCGGATCGTGGTGCTCCTTGGGGCTGCTATCGTGCCCTTCGGGCTCTGGTTGCGGCGGGACATGCCGGAAACGCTAAACCAGCCGCTCCCCACGCCGGAAACACCGCGCGTGCCATTCAGTTACAAACGCATTGCTGTACTTGGCACAGCCGTCTGGGGCTCGATTACCATCGCAGCCTATGTATCGGTCTACGCGGTCACATTTGCACAGAACTCGTTACACATGTCGGCGCGGGCAGGATTTGCGGCCCAGTTGATGAGCGCGGCGCTTTCAATTCCAAGCCTCGTGCTGTGCGGACTGCTCTCCGACAGGATTGGGCGTAAGCCGATCTACGTGGTTGGCAACCTTATTTTCCTGCTATCTATTGTCCCCCTCTTTGTGTGGATGACCACCGCCCGCTCTGATATTGCGCTGATCGCGGGCATGGGTCTTCTGGGAACCACCAAGTCGTTCATCCTGGGCCCGTTTACGGCGGGAATGAGTGAGGCCCTGCCGCAAGAGGTTCGTGCCATGGCATTCGGGACGGTTTATTCGTTTGCCATCGCGATATTCGGAGGCAGCACCCAGCTTGTGATTACCTGGCTCATTCATGTCAGCGGCAGCGCAATGGCACCGGCCTGGTTTCTGATCGTGGCGGTCGCCATCGGGCAGGTGGCACTGATGCTGTTTCCGGAAACTGCTCCAATCGCCTCCGATGCCGCCAGGGCCGCGGCGGAACGGCGGGCCTGAAGATCCAAGGCGCAGCGGCTCCTCTGTTGGCCAGAGGTGATGGCCTGCCCGCCTGCATGATCTGAACCGGAAAGCTCCATCGTCCGGCGCGCCAAAGAGTGGGCGTGCTGCGCTATTACGCCGTCGGACGATGGCCCTCAGAGCAGCCACGTGCTTCGATCTGTGTGAGTTGAGGGGGCATGCCTCAGGTCGAACCCACGAAGTTGGGGTTACTCCGGGGAACCGTGGTGCAGTGAACGGGTGCAGGGCGGAAGGAGTGCCGCTCTGGAGCCCAACCCGTTTCGTCTCCGGGTCGGATGGCCGGTAATATCGTTCCTGGTAGCGAGGTGCTTTTCACCGCCAAATCCATAAAGTATTTAGAAGCGTGCCCTTGTGATTGAAAAGTGAATCCTGCGCCCTGGCTTCAGGATAGCCCTGCATCTTGCGCGGATCCGAGGAGATCAGGGGGCGAAGGATCGGGTCGTGATGGCCGACCATCGCGATCGTGACGAGGTGGAGCTTGCCGGGGAATTCAGGCCCGGAGCTCAGGAAACGAAGACCGCTGCGCGGCAGTTTGGCTTCCAGATAGAAAGGTATATGCGCGATGAAACATGTAACATTCGGGCGGAGCGGCTTACGCGTCTCACGACTGTGCCTCGGTACCATGACCTTCGGGCTGCAATGTGATGAAGCACAAAGTCATGCGATTCTTGATCGGGCAGCCGAAAGCGGGATCAATTTTCTTGATACAGCCGACGTCTATCCGCTGGGTGGAGACCTGACCACGGTTGGCCGAACGGAACAGATCATCGGCGGTTGGCTCAAAGGCAAGCGGGAGCAATTCATTCTGGCCACGAAGTGCGTGGGGCGCATGGGCCCACAGCTTTGGAACCAGGGTATGTCCCGCAAGCATATTATCGAAGCCATTGAAGGCTCATTGCGGCGTCTTGGTACCGACTATGTCGATCTGTATCAGTTGCACGGGTTCGACCCAGCAACGCCGATCGATGAGGCATTGGAGGCGCTGGACCGGATCGTGCAGAGTGGAAAGGCCCGCTATATCGGCGTCTCAAATTGGCAGGCCCACAGACTGGCTCGCGCCATCGGCCGCACGGAACTGAAGAACCTGACGCGCATTGCCTCCGTGCAGCCGCGATACAACCTTCTGTTCCGGACTTTCGAGCGTGATCTGCTCCCGCTATGCGAAGAAGAAGGGGTTGCAGTCATCCCGTATAATCCGCTGGCGGGTGGACTGCTCACCGGTAAGCACCGAAGCGTCAATGCGCCGCCGGAAGGTTCCCGCTTTACCCTGGGTAATGCGGCAAGCCTTTATCAGGCACGCTACTGGCATGATCGTCAGTTTACCGCAGTCGAAACCCTTAACGGCATCGCAAAGGACGCCGGGATTTCGCTCACGACGCTTGCGGTGGCCTGGGTTCTGGCCAACCCGGCGGTGACCGCTCCGATTATAGGTGCGAGCCGGCCTGGCCAACTTGCCGATAGCGTTGCTGCCGTAGATACCGTTCTGTCTCCGGAACTCAAGGCGCGGCTCGATGACACGACAGTGGAGTGGCGCGCGGTCGACGCCGAACGTTGACCGGAACCTCTGGTTAGCGACTTCTGGCGCCATTCGCTCCTTAGAGGGGAAGTGCAATACGGGCGCGCGATCGCGCCGCAGATTGCGATGCGGGTCTCGTGCGCATTGGCTGCCCACTGCGGTCCCGGGCTATGGCCCGGGCATGCGGGGGAAGGATGGTGAGAGACTGAATTGCGGTATCAGTGTCATGCGAGCCACGGACTGCGATCCGTCAGGAGCTGACGCGGTGGCTTCGTCAGGGCATGGAGCTCCACGAGGTGGCTCATGATGACACCCCAGGGTGTAAGTCCTCGGTTTTCGCAGGGGAGGCAGATGTGTGATGCGCCCCCACGCATCAGGCGTAACGTTGTCGTCGATGCAGGGCGGCAGGAGGCTGACTTGGCCGCGAACAGACCTTTCGCTGAAGCTCACGCCAACCTGGCCACAGGAGTTCAGTAGATTGGGTGGATTTGTGGGGGGAACATGTGGCGGGTCATGCGGCTCCGACTATGCCGCGGCTTCCAGCAGTTCTTTCAGCTTTGCCAGTTCGATATCGACCAATTTGATCTGCGCGTCGAAAAAATCGTCCGTGAATCCGGGTGGCTGAAAGAATGTGATCATGAACTCGGCCCCGTCGCCGTTCGCGATGACCCGTGCCGGCACCGTCCAGCTCGCCTGCGGATCGAAGAAGTCATGGTCGAGGATGCCGTGGCGTGCGTCTGGACGTATTCGGAGGCGAGCTTCACCATGCGGAGTGACCATCGTCCACCAGTCGGAATCTTCTGAGGGATGAGTGGATTTGACGTTGACGACTGCCCATCGTGGCCAGTTGCTGAGATCGGCCAAGAAGTCGAAGGCGTCCCGCGGGTCGCACGCGATGCACACAGTCTTGGTGATGGACCGGGTGGTAGAGTAGCGACGGCTAGGGTCAGTCATAGGCGGTGTCCATTCCATGTCTCCGGGGGGGCAGGAGGCAGAAGGTCATTCCGTCGCCCCTCTAAGCTCTCAGGAGTGGCGTCGGACGCATCCAGGTTATTGTTGTTCATCTCAGCTTCCTTTCGTGAAGTTGAGGTATGCGCGCCGTCAATCGACGGGCAGCGACTTGAGCCCCCGCTTCTTGACGATCTCCCGCAGGATGCGAAGCAGCGTCGCGCGGTCCTTGGGTTTGAGGTGAGCGAAGAATTCCACATCGTTGGCGTCGGCCAGCGCGGCCAGTTTGGGCACAAGGGCGCGACCAGAAGTGGTGAGGGCGAGCGTTTGCGCGCGTCCGTCCTTCGGGTCGGCGGCTCGCACCAGCATGGACTTGGCGATCAGCCGGTCTGCGAGCTTGGAAATGGCGCCACGTGTCATGCCCATGCGGTCGGCTAGCTGGCTGGGAGCTAGGGCCTTCTCCTCGAGCAGTTGGCGCATCACTACCCACTCCGCCACCGTTACACCATGCGCCTCCACCTTACGGGCGAAGGCCTGCGAGACATGATTGGAGACATACCGCAGCCAGTAGCCCACATGGGCGGTGAGGTCGGAAGCTGACTGGGCCGATGACATGAGGGCTCCTTGATTGACTAGGAAACTATTTCAATATAATTTCTTAGTCAACTAAATTATCGGGCGACAACCCGAAGGTGGTGGCTGTCTATCGCTCAGTCCGAGCCGCAGAGTTTCTGTGCAGACTGTCCTCTAATACCCTGCACGGCTATATCGCTTTACGCACCCATTTCTCTGATGGGGCTATAGCTTGAATGCGGGGCGTTCCCTCAGGGCATTACGCCACCGGTTGATATTAACGTGGCTCTCACTCGGCTGTTTGCGCACGACCTTGGCGAAATCCATGAAGACAAAGCCCGTGACATCGGCAACCGAAAGCCGGTCCGCGGCAATAAAATTTCGGCCGTTCAAACGTGATTCCAGGGTGGCAAAGAAATTGTCGATCTGCTGAAGGCCGCGCTCGGCCAGAGCAGGTATCTGTTCGAAGTTATGCGGGCCGGGCAAGGCGCGGTTCTTCATCGCCGGGTTACTGTTACGCAGCGCGCTCGCGACGCCCATGCCGAACTCGGTCTCGACGCGGAACTGCCAGCTGGCGATCTCTGCCTTCTCAAGTGGCGTCGTCCCCAGTAGCGGGGGGTTAGGATAGGTTTCCTCGAGCCAGACCGCGATTCCAGCATTGTCGGTCAAGACTGTCCCGTCTTCCAGTTTGAGGGCAGGGACCGTGCAATTGGGATTTATCGCGCGGTAGGCTTCACCCATCTGTTCGCCGGTCCTGAGGTCGATTTCGACAACCTCGTGCGGCACGTGCTTCTCAGCAAGGATGATCCGGGCTCGGCGCGGGCTAGGGGCCATCTTGAAATCGTAGAACGTCAGGCTCATTTGGCCCCTCCACATCATGTCATTTCGTTCTCCATCATAGGCAAAGTGCATAGGCGTGCAAACCCGCCGAACCAGGAAGATCCGTGCCGATGACCTTTATTCTCCCCGTACCTCCGGGGACGCCGCAATCCGGTGGCTGATGGTCGCATGTCGCGGCTCAGGCAGGCCAGGGTGCTGGGGTCCGGCGTCTGGTTGACCTCCGCACCACCTTGATCCTCCGCTGGTGGTCCGCACGGACATCCGTGCTGGCATCGCGATCACATCGGCCGATCAGGGCGGGTACTGATCGCGTCACGACCGGCGCATTCACTTTGTGGCTTTGGAGCGGGTGACAAATGACGAGAACTCTGATGGCGGCCACGTGTAACGAAGCTACCCGTTCTGCTTGCCGTAATTGCGGGTGCGGCGTATCCTGGAACTGGTTTTGTAACATGACGCGCCTGTGTCACAGACAACAACCTCATTTCCGTCCTGGGATGATGTCATAGCACGCGACGTCGTATCTCATTTTGCTTCGGTAAAGGGAGGGCTGATGCCGGCGCTGCATGCACTTCAGCAGCACTTCGGCTGTATCCCTAAACCTGCCGTCACACTCCTCGCCGATGTGTTCAATATCAGCAGGGCCGAAGTTTATGGTGTTGTGACCTTCTATCGTGACTTTCATCAGGAACCGCGTGGACACCATGTGCTGAAGCTGTGCCGGGCAGAGGCCTGCCAGGCGGTTGGAGCTGCGGCGCTCGCGAATGTGGCGAAGAAGGAGCTGGATCTCGACTGGAACGAGACCTCCGCAGATGGGCGCTGGACACTGGAACCAGTGTTCTGCCTTGGACTGTGTGCCTGCGGCCCAGCAGCCTTGCTGGACGGCGAGCCGAAAGGCCATCTCGATGACGGTACACTGAAGGCGTTGATTGCCGGGGCGGAGAAATGACTATGCGAGCCCGTCTTTCCAGGGATGCGGCAGCGCTGGCGCTTGGTGCGGATGCTGTCGCGTCAGCCTTGGTAGATGCTGCTGACAGAAGCGGGGTCGGTCTGGACCTGGTGCGCACCGGCACACGCGGCATGATCTGGCTCGAACCCTTGCTCGAAATCGAAACCCACACAGGATGGACTGCCTTTGGTCCCATGACGGCGCGCGCTGCTGCAGCCGTTCTGAAGGCGGCGCGGGATGGCGTCGATCATCCGCTGGCGCTCGGCCCGGTAGAGGAAATCCCGTTCTTCAAGAGGCAGACGCGGCTCACTTTCGCCCGCTGCGGCACCATCGATCCGCAGTCGCTCGATGCCTATCGCGCGGCCGGCGGCCTGGTGGGTCTCAAGCAGGCGCTCATGCTGGGCCCGGACAAGATTCTTGAGGAGATCGCGCACTCGGGACTGCGCGGCCGTGGTGGAGCCGGCTTTCCGACCGGTATCAAATGGAAGGGGGCGGCGGAGGCGAAGGCTGCGCAAAAATATGTCGTCTGCAATGCGGATGAAGGTGACTCCGGCACGTTTGCCGACCGCATGCTGATGGAGGGCGATCCCTTCCTTCTGATCGAGGGCATGATCATTGCGGGTGTCGCCATCGGCGCAACTTACGGCTACATCTACGTCCGCTCGGAATATCCCCACGCCATCAGGACCATGGAACGGGCCATCGATGCCGCGCGTGCAAGGGGGCTGCTTGGAGCCAGTGTGCTCGGCTCACAATATGCGTTCAATCTCGAACTGCGGGTCGGCGCGGGCGCTTATGTCTGCGGCGAGGAAACATCGTTACTTGATTCGATCGAAGGCAAGCGCGGTCTTGTCCGCGCCAAGCCGCCGCTACCGGTACACAAAGGCCTGTTTGGTGCCCCCACCGTCATCAACAATGTGCTGTCGCTCTCCGCAGTGCCGACCATTCTCGACAAAGGTGCCAAGTTCTATGCCGGGTTTGGCGTGGGACGCTCACGCGGCACCATGCCTGTTCAGCTTGCCGGCGATATTAAATATGGCGGCCTGTTTGAAACCGCCTTTGGCTGGACGCTGGGGGAACTGGTGGA
>JAJZDZ010000043.1 GCA_021851325.1 Pseudomonadota bacterium
GTGTTGCTGGCATCCGTGTCCTCCTTCCGGATGGCGGCCATGTGAGTGCGCTCACCCGCGAGGATGTCCGCGAGCTTGTGGGGGATGAGGCAGACGGAATGGACGTGGCTGAAGGGGCTCTCGCCGGGTCTGAAGTCCGGTGTGCACGCGTGGCAGCTGCCGATGCCGACCTTGGCTATTCGGCGGCGCTAGAGGCTGAGGGCCGGGCCCTTGCCCGCGTACGCGCTCTTGCCGACCGGCTCTGGGCCACGCCAGCAACCTCGCTCACAGGTGTTCTTGCCAAGCTCGATGCCCTCCTTGAGGAGGAGGCCCCATCTGTCCTGGCGGGGGATCTTCCCTGGCCACAGTTAAGGGCCATTCGGGCAGATCTGGAGAAACTCCATGTCGCCGCGCCGCCTTCTTTACGCCGCTGAGTTTGGCCTGCGGCTGCTCGCGTTCTTTCTGCCCCGGCATCGCGGGAAGATCCGCCGGGTCTCCTGGGCGGTGCGGGGCTATGGCAGTCTCATCGTCACGGCGATTGCCATCCATCAGGCCCAGTCCCTGAGCCATCACTGGCGTCCAGGACATGAGCACATCCACCTGCGCCATGAGGCCGTCTTCCGCCGCCATCCCGATTACGCCCATGCCGCCTATCGTGATCCACGCTGGTCAGCCTATTGGCGCAATCCGGCATATTCTGGTTCTGGCTATTCACGCTATTCGCGGTATCAGCGCTATCGCGCCGCTTATCGCGCTCCGGCGCCCTGTTCATGGACGCCCTACGATCCCTATCGCTCCTGTGCGCCTTGTGCCGATCAGAACTGACGCGCGGATCGCATGAAAGGAAGGGCGAGCGAGCGGGCTTCTGCCCGTCTCGCCCGCCCCATTGCACTGCCCGCAAAAGAAATCCGCTTGGCACAGCTCGGCTACGGAGGCGCGCAACGTCCCCGCAGACGTTACGCCCCCCTGAATTCTCCCCCGGTGCTGAGAGAAGCGGGGGATGCGCGCCAGCGGCCTGGGCTTCTCTGGGGAGAGCCCGACTGGGAGGAGGGCGTGCTGGCGCGCAAGCCGGTTGTGGTTGCCTGTTCGTGACGGATGATCTGGGCGATGCGCCGCCACTGTCTGGCGGCGATGATGTCGCCGGCGCGTACGGCGCCGTCGGCCCGGTGGCTGGCTCTGGTATGGGCTTCGCCGCCGAATTCGTGGATGAGGGCAAGGGCGATGATCGGCGCCTCGATGCTCCAGAAATGATCGCTCTCGGCCGTGGCTTGTGTCTTTGGTGGTGCAGGGTGCTGGCGCCGCTTCAAGCGCGCGGCACCCAGGTACCAGCCCAGTGACAGCAGGGTGAAGTTCGCTCCCGCTGCGTGACTGCGCGGCTTCGGCTGCGGATTTGTACGGTTGCGCCGGTTTGCTTCTTCGACGGCAACAAATTCCTCTGCCAGGCGCGCATGCGCCGCGTCATAGGCGTTGCGGATTTTGCTATGCGACCTGGTCGAGCCGTCGCTGAAATTCAGTGCAAGTTCCGGGCTCATGGCCCGGCTGCCGTTCCAGTCGTTGCTGTATTGGTGCCCCATCGTGATCAACCCCAATCTCGCTTTCCCACCTTAGCCGCAACAATGAAGCAGGTCCCCGCGTGCGGCCAATTCGTAAATTTCCCGTAGGGTGCGAAAGTTTGTTAGATCTTTGTCTGTTGAGTCTGGCTGGTGCCGCGCAATTCGGCGTCCTGGGCAATGCGCACCAGATCGGCAAGACAGCTTGCATCAAGCTTTTCCAGGATGCGGGCGCGATGCACCTCGACCGTGCGTGGTGAGATGCCAAGCTGGTACGCCACGACCTTGTTGGCGTAACCATCGGTTAAGTAATTGAAGACGTCGCGTTCGCGATCGGTCAGGCGCTCCAGAAGTCCGAGCGCCGCTTCCTTCTTCTCGTGGCGCAGGCGCTGGGCCTGCGCCCAGGCGAGGGCCCGGCCGACACTGGCCTGTAAGGTTTTGGCATCAAAGGGCTTCTGGATGAACTCGAAAGCCCCGGCCTTCATGGCCTCGACGGCGAGGGGAACATCGGCATAACCGCTGAGGACAATGACGGGAATAATCACGCCCCGGGTGTTCAGCACGTGCTGCAGCTCAATGCCGCTCATCTGCGGCATCTGGATATCGACGATCAGGCAGTCGCCACAGCGCCCATTGCCCTCGCGCAGGAAGCTGGTCGCATCGGCAAAGGCCTCGACCGGCCACTCCTTCAGAATGGCGCAGAGCGATGCCCGGACCAGAGGATCATCATCGACGACAAAGACTCTTTGCGCGATGGGGAGCGTCAGCGTCGTCTCCAGTGCTGCCTGCGGCAGATGCGGCGCAAGCGATAACCCGGCTTCGCCGCCGTCAAAATCCTTGTGCGTTACGGCCCAGGCCGGAAGGTTCTGCTGTGGCTTCATCATGACCGCACACCATGTCCGGTCGAGCCTGCTATCATGCAGCCTTCCATAGGTAGGTATGCCATCTGGCCGACGCAAGTCACGATCCTGTCACGGACGAAGTTCGTCCAGAAATGACACAATCCGGGACGATGCGTCGCAGGACTGGCGGCACTGGGCACAGCTGTTTGCGGCTCTGAAACTAATGGCATGCGTAATGCCGAATGTTTGTTGCGCGCAACGGGGCGCGAGCTAAGACGCCGCTCGGCGGGCTCGCCCGCCCATTCTCCGATCACGCGATGAAGGCCAAGCTTTGTTGCGGCGACTAGCCTCCCATCTGATCCCGACAGGTTGGCTGGAACCTTCGGCCATCTTTTGGTCAGGATCCTGGAAGGCGGCATCATCCTCTCCTCCGTTTTTGTCGATGGCACATGTCTCGCGCCTTGCACGCGTAATTGCGATTTCAAGTTCGGCTCTCCAGGCACAGCCTTCTGCTGTGCGGTTCATGGCGGGAGGAAGGGCTGCGAGATAGGGCCGCGCGTAGGACTGCATCAGTCCTATTGCCTGCCTGAGATGACCCTTGCGGCGAGCGCCTCATCCTCCCAGAGAAGGGCTCGAAGGGTTGGTTTGTCGGATTAGGTCAAAGCCTGGTGCGGATGTTCCTGGGGGCTCACGGCGCTTCCATTTCGCCTGGAAGCCAAAGGCCGGTGACTCCCTCGGCAACGCTGGTCTGACGCGGTCTGAAACCTGGTGATGTGAACTCCCTTTGCTGTGCGCGGACGGACGCCTTTGTCTTTTGGTCTGTCTTGCGGGCTTGGCCGTCGCGGCCCGCGGTGGAGAAAACGGGCAGGGCCCTCTTCGTGTCTCACATGTGCATGTGGGCGTGTCCGTGGCCCAGGATCCAGTCGACGGCCCGCGTCATATCAAGTTCGATCCCGAAGGGACGGAAAGGCGCGCGGTGTCTCAGGAGGTGGCGGAGATTGAGGTCACGGAAGGTGTTGATGAGCCATTGCCGCCATGTGAGCAGGGCATGGGTGACATTCGCGAAGCTTTCCGGCTCCTCGGTCGCCATCAGCTGCTCATAATGGGCGATCTCGGCGATGCGCTGCCAGGCGCGGGCGGTCTCAAAGTCACCGGCTCGGCGGGATTTGATGGCGCGGTGTGACGCCTTGAGAAAGGCCTCATCGCCATAGGAGCGGATCATGGCCAAAGCGATCATCGGTATTTCTGCGTTGTTCATCGGACCCATTCACCGCGTCTTCTGATTTTCTACAAACTGTGCGGTGCCCTTTTATGCAGTGTCGATGTTGTCAGTATCGCCATCACAACAAGGAATAAAATCCGCATGATTACGTAAGAGGATGCGCGTAAGGAGAACTACGTAGAAGACGGACGTTGTCTTTCGCCGCGGCGTAAGTGCCAAAGAAAGGCGTCTGTGACGGAACAGCTCTTGCCGATTTCGTGCGGATATAAACTTGGCAGAAGAGATCCGAACCGCGCGTTTGCCCGGGCGATTATTTCAACGGCGGTGTTCCTTCGGGAACTTTAGTGGGTGTCACACGACAGCCTGCAAAAAATTATCCGTGCCACCTCATGTGGATCGGTGTGATTTCGCATCCGTGATATTTTATGCGCCGCGCTCCCCGAGCCCGCCCCAGAGGGCATTTGCCATGCAGAGCCCGGATTGTGCCCCTTGGCGTGGTGTAGCTGACGGCGGTCGCCGTGCTCCCGGTATGGCCGGGATCAGCGTGCCGCGATGGGCAAGCTGATAGTCAGATCATCGCTTAATGGCGCGATGGTTTCCAGTGTCATGTATCTGGCCCGTTGCACCGCCCATTCATCATTTTGCTCAAGCAGGAGCGCCCCGACGAGGCGAGTGATGGCGTCGTCGTTCGGGAAGATCCCCACCACGTCCGTTCGCCGCTTGATTTCGCCATTGAGACGCTCAATGGGGTTTGTGGAGTGGAGCTTGGCGCGATGCTCCTTGGGAAAGCTCATGTAGGCCAGAACATCGTGCTCTGCTTCATCCATGATGGCCGCGAGCTTGGGTACCTTAGGACGGATCTGATCGGCAACCGTGCGCCACTGGGCACTTGCGGCCTCAGGTGTTTCCTGGGCAAAGGCGGTGGCGATGAAGGCCGAGACCACACGGCGTCCACTCTTGCCGGAATGGGCCAGTACGTTGCGCATAAAATGCACCCGACAGCGTTGCCAGGTCGCAGACAACACCTTGGAAACAGCGGCTTTGATGCCTTCATGGGCATCGGAGATGACCAGCTTGACGCCACGCAGTCCCCGTCGCGTCAGCTTGCGCAGGAAGTCTGTCCAGATCGGCTCGGCCTCCGACGTACCGATCTCCATGCCCAGAACTTCGCGTCGGCCATCATTATTGACGCCTACGGCGATGATCACCGCGACTGAGACAATGCGCCCACCACGGCGCACTTTAAGGTAAGTGGCATCGACCCAGACATAGGGCCAATCCCCTTCAATCGGCCGCTCCAGGAAGGCCTTCACCTTGTCGTCGATCTCTTCACACAGCCGGCTGACCTGGCTTTTGGAGATGCCACTCATGCCCATCGCCTTGACCAGGTCATCGACAGAGCGGGTCGATATCCCTTGCACGTATGCTTCCTGAATGACCGCGGTCAGAGCCTTTTCGGCCATGCGCCGTGGCTCCAGAAAGCCGGGGAAGTAGCTCCCCTTCCGTAGCTTGGGGATCCGCAGCTCTACCGTTCCGGCCCGGGTCTGCCAGTCCCGGTCGCGATAGCCATTGCGCTGTGCCTGGCGCAGCGGGTTCTTTTCGCCATAGCTGGCACCCGTCAGGGCGCCGACCTCCATTTCCATAAGCCGTTCAGCTGCAAAGCCGATCATCTCCCTTAAAAGATCGGCATCAGGCGCCTTCTCTACGAGGGCGCGCAGGTTCATCATGTCGTCGGTCATCGGTGGATCCTTGAATCAGGTTGGTGTGAGCAACCCGACCCTACTCGGGAAACATCGATGACCGCTCTGTGGATAACTGCCCTGCCTACGCCCGACTCGCGGCGGTCGCTGCGGCAGGCCAGTTACCCACAGCAGCTACACCACGTACTGGGACACGATCCAGAGCCCGTGTTCGGGGCAGGCACGATGCGCCCGCGTGCGCCGGCTTCTCTTCCTCCGCTGCCGCGGTGTTGTCCAACGAGGCGTGCTGAAGGCGCGCACGCGCGCAAGGCCGGTTGCCGATGCGTGCTGACTGCACTGGATTGTTGCGCCAGGAAACGGGCCGGCTGCTCTCTCTTTCGCGAGTGGCAGTCCGCAGGCCACAGCGGCCATCACGCTGCCCGCAATGGCCTGGAATCCACGCAAGGGGGCAGGGGGAAGGCTTGCAAGGCTCATTTTATGACGCGGATAGACGGTTCCGGGATAATTGATCGATTTTATTTATCATATTGATCATGTAAATTTGCTTGTTCGATCATTTCACATCCCCCATGTTGGCCTTTCTTAGCTATCAGCTGTGTCAGGGGTCAGCGTCCGTCATGACAGAACCGAGGCCTTTTCGCGGAGCCAATTCCCGGCCTTCGCAGCGCCCGCTCGCCGACACCCGCGCCCCTCAAGAAAATGACGGGGTTCAGACCTCCCCCCTCGTCTCCGACCGGATTGCCAAGTCCACCTGCTACATGTGCGCCTGTCGCTGTGGCATCGATGTGCATATTCGTGATGGCAAGGTGCGCTACATCGAAGGCAACAAGGATCATCCGGTCAATCAGGGCGTGCTCTGCGGCAAGGGCAGCGCCGGCATCATGCAGCATTATAGTCCGGCGCGGCTCCACAAGCCGCTCCTGCGGGTCGGCCCGCGCGGCGAGGGTGCCTTCCGCGAAATCGAATGGGAGGAAGCCCTCACCATCGCCAGCACGCGGCTGGCACACATCCGCGCCACCGACCCCAGGAAGCTCGCCTTCTTTACCGGACGCGACCAATCACAGGCGCTGACGAGCTGGTGGGCCAAGCAGTTCGGCACGCCCAATTTTGCCGCCCATGGCGGCTTCTGCTCGGTCAACATGGCCGCCGGCGGGCTCTATTCGGTGGGCGGCTCGTTCTGGGAGTTCGGCGAGCCCGACTGGGACAACACCCGCTACTTCATGCTCTTTGGTGTCGCCGAGGATCATGATTCCAATCCGATCAAGATCGGCCTCGGCAAGCTCAAGGCCCGCGGCGTCAAGATCGTCTCCATCAATCCCTGCCGCACCGGCTATAACGCCATCGCCGATGACTGGATCGGGATTCGCCCCGGCACCGATGGGCTCTTCGTTCTGGCCCTCGTCCATGAACTCCTCCAGGCGGGCAAGATCGATCTCGACTATCTCAGCCGCTACACCAATGCGCCCCAGCTCGTCATCCGCGAGGCGGGCGCCGCCGATGACGGGCTCTTCGTGCGCGGTCAGGACGGCGAGGCGCTCGTCTGGGACAGTCTCAGGAATGCTCCCATTTCGGCGCGTGATGGGCAGGCGAAGCCAAAACTCTCCGGCAGCTTTGAAGTCGAGGGCCGCCATGTCGTTCCGGTGTTCCAGCTCATCGCCGAGCGTTATTTGAAGGCGGACTACGCCCCTGATGCGGTCGCAGAGCGCTGTGGCATCCCCGCTGCCACCATCCGGCGCATCGCCGCCGAGCTGGCCCATGTCGCCTTCAAGGAAGAAATCGAGCTGCCCGTGGCCTGGACCGACTGGGCCGGACGCCGTCACGACACCATCAAAGGCCGGCCGGTTTCCATGCATGCGATGCGTGGCATCTCGGCCCATTCCAATGGCTTTCATACCTGCCGGGCCATCCATCTCCTGCAGGTCCTGCTCGGCACCATCGAAGTACCCGGCGGCTTTCGCTTTCGTCCACCCTTTCCCAAACCCGTGCCGCCCCCCGACAAGCCCCATGGCAAGGATGGCGGCCGGCCCAATACGCCACTTGGTGGCTCGCCTCTGGGCTTTGTCACCGATCCCGAAGATCTGCTCATCGATGCGGACGGAAACGCCGTGCGCATCGACAAGGCCTATTCCTGGGAGGCGCCCTTTGCCGCCCACGGGCTGATGCATCGGGTCATCCGCAATGCCTGGGCGGCCGATCCCTACAGGATCGACACGCTCTTCCTCTACATGGCGAACATGGCGTGGAATTCTTCGATGAATACCGCCGAGACCATCGCCATGCTCACCGACAAAGGCGATGATGGCGAATACCGCATCCCCTTCATCATCTATTCGGATGCCTATCATTCCGAAACCGTGGCCTATGCCGATCTGGTGCTGCCCGACACCACTTACCTCGAGCGCCATGACTGCATCAGTCTCCTCGATCGGCCGATCTCCCATGCTGACGGCCCCGCTGATGCCATCCGCCAGCCCGTGGTTCTCCCGGACCGCGATGTCCGCGCCTTTCAGACCGTGCTCATCGATCTGGGCGCACGCCTGAAGCTTCCTGGCTTTGTCGAGGCAGACGGGCAGGCCAAATATCGCGACTATGCCGATTACATCGTGCGCCACGAACGGGCTCCGGGCATCGGTCCTTTGGCCGGATGGCGCGGCGAAGACGGTAGCGCCGACGGCCGCGGAGCCCCCAATCCTGAGCAGCTCACCCGCTATATTGAACATGGCGGCTTCTGGCACAAGACGCTGTCGCCCGAGCAGCGCTTCTACAAGATGGCCAATCAGGCCTATCTCGAATTTGCCACCCATATGGGCTTTCTGGCCCGTCCCGAGCCCATCATCTTCCAGCTTTATTCGGAACCCCTGCAGAAATTCCGTCTGGCCGCCCTGGGCCATGGCAAGGTCGTGCCACCGGACGCGATGCGCGCACGCATCGAAACCTATTTCGATCCCTTGCCCTTCTGGTATGCGCCGTTCGAGGAGGATGGTCTTAAGGAGGGGGACTTCCCGCTGCATGCCCTCACCCAGCGGCCCATGCACATGTATCACTCCTGGGGCTCGCAGAATGCCTGGCTGCGCCAGATCACGAGCGAGAACCGCCTCTTCGTGCATCGGCAGACCGCCGTCCGGCTTGGTCTTGCCGATGATGACTGGGTCTGGGTTGAAAGCCGCAGCGGAAAGGTCAAGGGACAGATCCGTCTTGTCGACGGCGTCAATCCCGACACGGTGTGGACCTGGAATGCGATCGGCAAGCGCCGTGGCACCTGGGGCCTCAAGGAGAATGCGCCCGAGGCCAGCAAGGGCTTTCTGCTCAATCACGCCATCGCCGATCTTTTGCCTGAAGACACCAACGGTGTGCGTCACTCCAATTCCGATCCCGTCACCGGTCAGGCGGCCTGGTTTGATCTGCGCGTGCGCCTCAAAAAATGTACGGCCGCGGAAGGCTCTTTCAGCGAGCCGGTCTTTGCTCCCATCAAGCGGCCGGACGGACTTGGACCTCTGCCCGACAAGCTTGCCTTCGGTGCGGAGTTCAGAAGGAGAGGGGGCGCATGACCTCGCTGCCCAAAACCACAGAACGCCAGCTCGGCCTTGCCATTGATCTGGACAGCTGCGTCGGCTGCCAGGCCTGTGTCACCTCCTGCAAGGAGTGGAACACCGGCGGCCACATGGCCCCTCTGACCGATCTTGATCCTTATGGCGAGAACCCCGACGGGGTCTGGTTCAACCGTGTGCACACCTATGAGCAGGTCACGGAGACAAAGAGCCGGACGATCCATTTCCCGCGCTCCTGTCTTCATTGCGCCGAGCCCGCCTGCGTCACGGTCTGTCCCACCGGGGCCTCCTACAAGCGCCAGTCGGACGGGATTGTTCTGGTCGATGAAGACAAATGCATCGGCTGCAAGCTCTGCAGCTGGGCCTGTCCTTATGGCGCGCGCGAGTTTGATGACGATGTCGGGGTGATGAAGAAATGCACCCTCTGCATCGACCGCATCTATAATGAGAATCTGCCCGAAGAAAATCGTGTCCCGGCCTGCGTTGCCGCCTGTCCCACCGGTGCCCGGCATTTTGGCGATTTTTCTGATCCCGATTCCGCGGTTTCCGTTCTCAGCCGCGAGCGCGGCGGTGTCGAGCTGATGGCGGAACTGGGCTATCGGCCCACCAATCGCTACCTGCCGCCGCGCGCCCGCGCCTGCGGGGATAACAACATTGCCCCGCTCGAAGCCGTGGCCGGCGAGGGCGGACTCCTCGGCTGGATCGACCGGCTGCTGTCACGGTGACCTCATGCATCCCGCCAAATCCATTGTCTTCTTCACCACGCTGACCGGTGCGGGCTATGGCCTGCTCGCGCTTCTGGGGCTGTTCGGGGTTCTGGGACTATTACCGGCCGGTGGCCTTTGGGGCGCCATCACCATGGCGATCTGCTTTGGCCTCATCTTTGCCGGACTTCTGTCTTCAACCGGTCATCTCAGTCACCGGGAGCGGGCCTGGCGCGCCTTTACGCAGTGGCGTTCGTCCTGGCTTTCCCGCGAAGCGGTCGCCGCCGTTCTGACCTTCGTGCCGGCCGGGCTCTTCGCGCTTGGCTGGGTAGGCCTTGGCGAGGTGGCGGGATGGACGCGATGGGCCGGCGCCGTCGCAGGGCTTTGTGCCCTCGTAACAATTTTTACCACGGGCATGATCTATGCCTCGCTGAAGCCGGTCATGGAGTGGCATACGCCCTTCACCGTGCCCGGCTATCTCCTTTACGGGCTGATGTCGGGTCTGAGTGTGCTCACCGCGATCCTTTCCGGGCTTGGCCATCTGCCAGATGGGCTCCCTCTTGTCGCCGCCCTCATCTGCCTTCTCGGTTTCTTCTGGAAGCGGGCGAGCTGGTACTACATGGCGCATCAGGCGCGGCTACCCAGCGTCAACAGTGCGACCGGCCTTGGCGAGGGCACCGTTCGTTCGGTGCAGTGGCCGCACAGCTCCCAGAACTTTCTGCTCAAGGAGATGGGGTTTCGGATTGCGCGCAAGCACAGACGGCGTCTGCGCCTCATCGCCCAGGGTTGCGGCTTTCTGGGGCCGGCGCTTCTCATGGTGCTGGCCGAGCTCCTTGAGGGACCTGGCGGCAGCCTGCTTCTGATTTTTGCTGCGGCGCTGCAGCTGGTGGGACTTCTCGTCGAGCGCTGGCTGTTCTTTGCCGAGGCCACGCATACGATCAGCCTCTATTATGGGTTGGGCGCTTCATCTTCCTGACGGCTGTGACGCCGGATCGCCGAGGTGCTTGGCCACCGGAGGGTTTTATGTTGCGCTCACCTTTCCGCGTGACCGGAGCGCGCGCTCGGCTCTGCACAAGATGGGTCAAGGGTCGACGAGGATGCGCATCCCATCTATGCCATAGCCCAGCTTGCGCAGTTAGGGTGCCAATTGCTGAGCCAATTTGCCCGTGGTGGATATAATGTTTTGAGACAGGTCGAAGGGCGGTTTTGGATGTGTAGTGCCAACTCTTTGGCTCGGGCATTGACTTGCCTAACCTCTCACCCCGCTTCTGCGCAAGTGAGGTTAGCCCCGCCATTCACCATGAATAATACGGCATTTTGCCGTATATGATGGCGCTGAAGGAGGCCGCCATGCCCAAGCCCCAAGTTGAAGCCGAGACCGTCCGATTGGAGGCGCGCATCCCGGTCCAGGTCTATGACCAGATGAAGCGCGCCGCCCTTTGACTTGCGCGTCTCGACGGCGCGGCAGGCCGAGCACGATGTCTCCATCCCCGACCAGAAGCGCCAGGGCGAAGCCTATTGCGCCTCGCGCGGCTACCAGCTCGTCGAGGCCTAGGTGGAGCCGGGCGCGTCGGCGACCAACGACCGTAGGCCCGAGTTCCAGCGCAGGATCGAGGCGGGCACGTCCAAGCCCGCACCGTTCGGCGTGGTCATCGTCCATTCGTTCAGCCGCTCCTTCCGCGATCACTTCGAGCTTGAGTTCTATGTCAGGAAGCTGGCGAAGAACGGTGTCAAGCTCGTCTCCATCACGCAGGAGATGGGCGACGATCCGATGCACGTCATGATGCGACAGGTCATGGCGCTGTTCGACGAATACCAGTCGAAGGAGAACGCCAAGCACGTCTGCGGGCTTGAAGGAGAATGCCCGGCCGGGCTTCTGGAACGGCTCGCTGCCGCCCATCGGCTAACGTGTCGTCGCGGCCGGGCAGCGCGGTGCCAAGACCAAGAAGAAGCTGGAGACCGACCCGCTCCACGCCGAGACGGTGCGGCTGATCTATCGCCTCGCTCTTCAAGGCGATGGCGCCAAGGGCCAGATGGGCGTGAAGAACATCGTCAGCTATCTCAACCGCAACCGCATCTTCACGCGCGACGGCGGACGCTGGGGCATCGGCCAGGTCCACCGCATCCTGACCCGCCGCACCTACATGGGCGAGCACGAGTTTAACTAGCGGTCCAAGCGCAAGGCGTTGAAGCCGGTCAGCGAGATCGTGGTTGTGCCGGTGCCGCCGATCATCGACCGCGAGACCTTCGACGCGGTTCAGGCGCTGCTCAAGGCCCGGCATCCCACGGTGACGCCGTCCGCAATGATCAGCGGCCCGACCATGTTCACCGGCTTGATCCATTGCGCCAAGTGCGGCGGGGCCATGACCATCCGCACCGGTAGGGGCGGACGCTATCGTTATTACGCCTGCTCCATGAAAGCCCGGCAGGGGCCGACCGCCTGGAAACAATTCTCGCTACAGTGCTCGACCGGCGGCAGGAGCGATCCGAGCGCCAGCGCGAGCACATCGCCGCGCTGAACCGGCGGGCAGCGGCGGCCGAAGTTCGCCTCAAGCGCCTCTATGGATGCCATCGAGGCCGGCGTCGCCGACCTCTACGCCCCAGCGCTCAAGGACCGCGTCGACGGCCTCAATTCCATCCGCGATCCGGCGAAAGCCGACGCGGAGCGCACCCAAGCCGTGCTTCAGAACTCAGGACGCCAAGCGGTCACGCCGCAGATGCTCAGCAACTTTGCCCGTGCTGCACGGCAGCATATCCGGCTAGAAGGCGGCATCTACCGACGCGACGACTTGCGCGCGCTCGCCCAGCGTGTCGAAGTCGCCGAAGGCGAGCTCCGCATCCTGGGATCCTAGTCCCAGCTGCTTCAGACGCGCGTGGCGAACGGCGGCGTAAACGCAGTGCCCATTCGGGGGCTGAAATGGCGGGGCGCGCAAGCAAAAAAACGGGTGTGCCGGGCTAGGCATGAGGGCGGCCGAGGGAGATAGTCAGCAGATAACAAAGCTATAACGTCATCAAAACCCACACAGGAAGGACGCCATGGACCCTCAACCTTCATCCCAGGCCCCGAGCCCGCCCACACCCGCAGTCGGCGTGGCTATCCTACTCATTCTCATCGTGGCCGGTGTCTCGTTCATCTACGTGAATTCGCTGCTTCATCTGACCGATTTCTGGGCTGGCTTTTTGTTTCTGACCTACTGGATGGCGGCCGAGCAGGTGCAGCCGGGGGCCTTCGTCAGCTCCGCAGTGGGGGCAGTGGCAGGACTGCTGGTCGCGCTCGGCTTGCAGATGCTGCCACACCTTTACGGCAATACCGGCGAAATCGCGGCGGTCGTCATCATGCTGGCAGTGATCTACTGTCAGATCGTGGGCTGGGGGAAGATGGTGTTCAATTTCTCGACCATGATCTTTCTGACCGCGGGCGCAGCGGTCCCCATTCAGGCCCATACCGATGTTCTCAATGCCCTGAAGTCCTTGGGCCTTGGCATCGTCTTCTTTGGTGCCGTCGTGATGGGCGCCCAGAAGCTCGCCGCGCGCAGCACCGCGCCGGCGACGACCTAAGCCTGGTCTGCGACGTAACGGGCAGTCCAGACCACCCACCCACGGGGGCTGCGGCGCATTGGCCGCGCCGGGCTCCTGTCGGTGGGAGTTTCATGAAAGCGTTGGCGAGGTCACCTTAGGTTGACGGCTCTGGCAACCTTCTGATTGTCCCATGCGATCAGGGGGCTAAGCCCACTCTTGTTCACAGCCATCCGGCTCCGCCGGGTGGTCTTACGCGTGGCATCGGGATTTCGGGCATGGATCGGCTTGCCACCGATCCATTCATTCCAAACGGTTGCGGTCTATGCGCAACACGCGGGCATCCTGTACACCGTCTTGGTGAGACAGGCGGCCGGAGTGTCAGGTACCGGTCGTCGAAGTCGATGTGGTTGAGGTCGACGTAGATGTTGTTCCGGTTGTGGTTGGCGTCGATGTAGCCGAGGTCGAGATGTGGTTATTATTGACCAAAACACTGACCAATATTCCCACCCCCGCGAGGCCCACACCGAACACTACTGTACCATCGCCCAACATGCCGATGCTGTTGCCGGCAGCTCCGCCAGCAGCAAGCGCGCCCTGTTGGGGGCCATTTAGGGCCAGGATATCCTGGGCGGCATTACTCTCTACGAGGGCGGCGCGCTGGTAGTTCAACTCGAAGGATTCCCGGTAATGGAAGTAACTTGGCTCCGGGATCATATTATCGGCTGCAACCGCGGCTCTGTCCGCGGCCGCGGCATTGCGGGCCGCCTCTTCCAAGGCTTTGTCCAATTTTAAGGCCGTGGCCTTGGCGCCAGAAGCTGAGGACCCGGCTTTCGAATTGAGCGCGTCCTTGACGTTGGCCTCGGCTCTGGCCAAGGCCTTATCTGCGGCCTGAGCCGCCGCATTAGCCTTATCGGCTGCACCATTGGTGATACCATTTGGGGTAACGGAGATGGTAACAGGGGTGCTACCGTCTCCGTTAGTTGTGGTGCCCGCGTAAATGGGCTCTATCGACCCGGTAACAAGCAAAGCTAGGACGGTTCCGGTGAGCAATGTCTGAACAATATTCCTAGTCATAACCGCGGTGCCCCCTGGCGAATATGGCATTTGTGTAGCCAAAATGCTCTCGGGCTTCAATGGCGCTGATTGGGCAGTGCACGGCTACGAGCGCAGGTTAACGGGGATTTTGAGTTGACGGGTGGGCTGGTTCCGGCCGGTGCACTGCAAGTCGTTGGCGGCTTAGACCATTTCCCGGACAGAGAGAATCGGAGGGGATTCCCAAAAGGGGGGCCGAATCGGATTCAAGATGCTGGCTGGAAGTGGAGGCTAGCAGCTGATGATCCGTCCCCTTTCGAATGATCTTCGCGAACGCGTTGTTTCAGCCGTTATAGTAGGTGAGAGCTGCCGGTCGG
>JAJZDZ010000012.1:0-12500 GCA_021851325.1 Pseudomonadota bacterium
GATCACAATGCCGTGCTGGATCGTCTTGGTATCAGTACCGGTAAGAGCGGACTGTCGCGCTACCAAAGCCTGTCATCGCAAAGAAGTTGCCTCCTAGGCAAGCTCCGGCACGAACAGGAGTAGGGTGTTAACAACCTGGATGGGAGGCTCTATCCTCGGATAATTGCCTACTATCGGTTACCCTTTTTCTCAGTGGAGTGTTCAGCCGTGGATTCCCAGGTCCCGTCCGGTTCTACCGGGCTGACCCAGAATGAGCGCCGGAGACAGTCCGAGCGGGCGCTCGTAGACGCAGCGATTGCCATCGTCGCGGAGAGCGGTGTTGGCGCACTTACCTTTGAGGCCATTGGGGAAAAGTCCGGCTACAGCAGGGGGCTCGTCACCCAGCGCTTCGGGTCCAAGCGTGGGCTCATCGACGCCATGATCGAGCAGCTGCATGGCGAGATGCAGACGATGATTGCGGCGCGCGGTATCGAAGCGCTGCCTGGCCTCGAGGCGGTCCTGTCGTGGACCGATCTTTATCTGCGGGAGGTATTCCATAATGAACGCCTGCAGACCTACTTTAAGCTGCTGGCCGCGTCCGTTGCGGACGACGCGGATCTGCGATCCGCGTTTGCTCAAGAACACGAACGTGTAAAGGCAATGCTGGCCCATCTGATCAGGAAGGGGCAGACCGGGGGCAGCATTCGTCCGGAGGTCGACATTAACGCGGTCGCGACCATGATCGGGAGCCTTCAGATTGGAATTTCGACCCAGCGGTTGGTGGACCCAAAGACCGCCCTTGAACCCTTGCTGGCGGGAGTGATGGACAGCCTGCGCCAGACGCTCGCCCGTAACGGGGCGCCAACCTCCCCGTCCGGGATATCGCGACGACGCCGTTAGCAAAATGTGCCGTTTGGGATACCCGTTCCGGCTTGCCGAACCCGGTGCGCGGCGTCAGGCTCCTTACTGGGGTCAGACAAGATGAGGTAATCCATGAGCGAGGCAGCGACACTCTCACGCCGAGGCAAGCTTCGGTTCTATGGCTGGGGCTATGCGGATGAGGACCTGAGCGCGGAGGAGGTCGCCCGTGTGCGTGGCTCGGCGCAGCGTCTTGGCGGCATTGCACCGGTGGAAGTCTCCGCTCCCCAGCTTCGCGATTTCGAACTGCCACCGCCGCGTGTTGCTTTACCTTCCAGTCTCGAATCCATGATGTCGGCGACGCCCTATGATCGCCTGGTGCACAGTCTGGGCAAGTCGTTTGCCGATATCGTGCGGATGTTCATGCGCGCAGTTTCCAATCCGCCTGATTGGGTTGCTTTCCCCAGGAGCGAAGAAGAGGTTATAGCTATCCTTGACTGGGCGTCTGGTGCCAACGTTGCGGTAATTCCATTTGGTGGTGGTTCGAGTGTGTGCGGAGGCGTGGAGCCAGCGGTGGGCGACGGCTACGCCGGGGTGGTTTCGGTTGATCTGCAATATCTCTGGAAGGTGCTGGAGATCGATCGGAGCAGCCGCGCAGCCCGCATTCAGGCTGGGGCACTAGGGCCTGAACTTGAGTCCCAGCTTAAACCTCACGCACTTACATTGCGTCACTTCCCGCAGAGTCTGCAGCTGTCGACCCTGGGCGGCTGGATCGCGACGCGCAGCGGTGGGCATTACGCATCGCTTTACACCCATATCGACGATTTTGTTGAATCCACGCGTTCTGTAACGCCGTCGGGAATCCTTGAAACCCGGCGGCTCCCTGGATCCGGCGCAGGGCCTTCGCCGGACCGGATGATGATCGGCTCCGAGGGCATACTTGGGATTATCACCGAAGCCTGGATGCGGCTGCAGGACAGGCCATCTCACCAGGCTTCGGCCGCCGCTAGTTTCCCAACCATGGCCGATGCCGTGGCAGCAGTTCGGGCACTGTCCCAATCAGGCCTGTTTCCGACAAATTGTCGCCTTCTTGATCCTGCCGAAGCGCGCAACAACCATGTTGGTGATGGCTCAACAGCCATACTGGTGCTCGGCTTTGAGTCTGCGGATCATCCCGTCAATGCCTGGATGGCGCGGGCACTTGAACTGGTGGCAGATCACCGTGGTTCCTACGACCGCGATGCAGTGGCGAGATCTCTCGCTCCAGGTAATCCCGCCACGGAGCACCGACAAGGCGCCGCCGGTCAGTGGCGAAATGCTTTCATCCGCATGCCCTATTACCGCGATCTCCTGGTTGCGCTTGGGGTCATCACTGACACCTTCGAAACTGCAATCACCTGGGACCGCTTCGAAACCCTCTATGAGGGCGTGCGTGAAAAAACGCGGAATGTGATCCGCGAGACATGCGGCCATGACGCGACTGTATCATGCCGCTTCACGCACATTTATCCAGACGGCCCGGCGCCCTACTTTTCCTACTCAGCATTGGGCACTACCACCGGTGATCTGTCCTCGTCCCTTGCGAAGTGGCGGCAGATCAAGCTAGCAACCAATGAGATCGTCGTCGGCTTAGGCGGCACAGTTACCCACCATCACGCGGTAGGTCGCGACCATCGTAGTGGCTACGAGCGGCAATCATCACCAGTCTTCCGCCATGCACTGGCGGCAGCGAAGGCCGCTCTTGACCCAGCAGGAATTCTTAATCCCGGAACGCTGATCGATCCACTTGGCCGGACCTTGCCGGCAAGGGGCGTGCTGTCCTGACCACCCCAGAGCGATCAGACAAGGAGCCATTGCCCTTAAACACCCGGTAAAGAGCCAGCAAAGTGCGGTCACGCGTCGGCCAGCAAGCTATTCCTGCAGCGCGACAGCACACGGCCTACTCTGGACGCAGTACCATTTTCAATGCGCCCTGCGTGCGTGCCTCGAACATGCGGTAGGCCTCGGCTCCTTCGCTGAGCGCAAGGCGGTGGGTGATATAGCGCTCGGGTTTCAGACGTCCGGACTGAACCAGCGGAATCAGCGCCGTATATTCTTCGGGTACCGAACATGTGCCGACGCGGAAGGTCAGCCCTGAGGTAAAGGCGCGTTCTAGCGGAAAGGGGTAACGGCGGCTCTGCTGAACACCGATTACCGAAACGGTACCACGCCGAGCAACAAGTCGCAGGGCGAGATCGACAGTGGTATCTGCGCCTACGGCCTCGATCACACAGTCAAGCTTGCGGCCGTGCGTATCATCCTTGATCCGGCTCAGCGCATCGTCAGGGTGAAGCGCAACCGCACCGTTGTCAGCTGCGATCGCACGACGCTCAGCTACGGGATCGATCGCGTACACGACATGCGCACCCATCACATAGGCGCTGTCAACTGCCATTAGCCCAATGGGTCCAAGGCCGATCACTGCTACACTGCTTCCGGGTTTGATGTCGGAATTGCGCGCCCCGAACCACGCCGTAGCTAGTGCGTCGGTCATCATCAGTGCCTGCTCAGTACTTATGCCCTGCGGAATTCTCACCGCATTCATGTCGGCGGCGGGGACACGAAAGGCCTCAGCTTGCACGCCCTGAAGTGTGGCCGAAAGGCCATAGCAGGCTGCGGCGCCAAATTCGCAGCCGATCACATTTCCGGCAAGGCATGACCGGCACATGCCACAGCCGACTGCCGCGGGCATCATAACCTTGTCACCGGCTTTGAGACGGGAAACTCCACGCCCTACTTCTATAACTTCGCCAACAGCTTCATGGCCGACGCAGAAGCCCACATCATCTGAAAAGCCGTGTCCATGATATATATGGAGGTCGCTGCCGCAGATTGAACACGCGTCCATTTTCACGATGGCATCACGTTCTGTTTGGAGCTTGGGATCGTCCATTGCTTCATGCCGGATATCGCGTGCCCCATAATAGCGCAACGCCTTCATCTCGTTCTCCCTATCAGATCGCCCGGTCGCGCCCCGCCCAGAAAGGTTCTCGCAGCTTGCGCTTGAAAATCTTGCCTGAATCCTCGCGGGGTAGACTCTCGGCAAATTCGATACGACGCGGCACCTTGTAGGCCGTCAGCGTACGCCGCAGATCGGCGCGCAGATCTTCGGCGCGCAGTGTTACCCCGGGCATCGGTTGCACGACAGCCATTACGCTCTCGCCAAATTCCTCGTCAGGAATGCCAAACACCGCGCAATCGGCAACTCCAGGCAACTTATGCAATTCGGCCTCGATTTCTGCCGGGTATATGTTGGCCCCGCCTGAAATCACCATATCGTTCTTGCGGTCGCAGAGGTAAAGAAACCCATCGGCGTCGAAATAACCGACGTCGCCAGGAGTGATAAGGCCGTACTTTTCCATCGCCGCGCGCTTTTCGGGAGAATTTTGGTAGGTAAAGTCGACACCGTGGCGCCCCTTACCCATTACCTCGCCGACTTGGCCGGGGGAGACGTCGTTCCCCGCCTCATCGACCACACGTAGCGTGACGCCGGGCATTACCTTGCCAACCGAACCAGGATGCGCGAGCCACTCCTCGCTCGACAGGCAGGTGACGTTGCCCATTTCGGTCGAACCATAATATTCCCAGATCACCGGCCCCCACCACTCGATCATCGCGCGCTTGACTGGCGGTGGACACGGTGCCGCAGCGTGCGTGACAAATTCCAGGCTTGAGAGATCATATTTATGCTTTATCTCGTGGGACAGCCGCAACAGGCGATTGAACATGATCGGCACCATATTGAGGTGCGTGATACGCTCACGTTCGATGAGCGCGAGCAGCCCTTCAGCATCGAAGCGCGGTTCGACTATCACGTTGGCGCCCAGTCTGATCGAAAATGCGGAATGGGCATTGGGTGCGGAGTGGTAGACCGGACCGATAACAGCGGTGGTGATCGTCGCAGGATCGCGCCTGCCCTCGAGGACTTCGGAATAGCCATAGGACCATCCCAGCATAAAATTGACCGCATCGGCCTGAGCTTGGGTAAACGCTGGACGCTTCACACCTTTGGGCCGACCCGTAGTGCCCGAGGTGTAGATTACCGAACTGGGCGGTGACTCGGGCGTACCGTTGAACGGCTGAGCCGCATCGCGTAGCTCGTGCCATAGGGGAAAATTTGATGGCAGGTCTACCACGCCAAGATTATAGGCCGCCCGTATGTCGTCAGGCGTATTCACTACCACCACGGGAAGACCCTGGGGGACTGCTGACGCGATGGGTGGCAAAAGGTCAGCATGGATCACCAGCAGCTTCACGCCGCTATCGACGAGCAGGTAGTTTGCCTCGTCGGGCGTATAGTGCCAGTTTACAGGAACCGGATAGATGCCAAGCATGCCAGCACCAAACACGGCTTCGAAATAGGCGAGGTCATTGCGCAGATATAGCGCCACGCCGTCGCCCTTCGAGAGTCCAGAACTCTGCAGTACGCTCGCCGCACGCCGGGCTCGTTGCTCGAATTGGGTAGCGGTCAATGTGCATTGACCGCTCTTGATCCAGCTCATATCTAATTTTCCTTTTCCTGGAGAATCAGGGCCGGTTAGAGGCTACGTACTCCCTGATTTTCTGCTTGCCCAGTTGGCTCATGTGGACCTCGTCCGGGCCGTCGGCGATGCGCACAAAGCGATTGAGTGTGAAAAATCGCGCAATCGGTGTGTCATCGGAAACACCCATGCCGCCGTGAACCTGGATTGCACGATCACACACGGTCTGCGCCATCCGTGGAGCAACGACCTTAATCGCGGCGATAAGGTCCTTAGCGGCCTTGTTGCCATAGCGGTCCATTGCGTCGGCCGCCTTGAGCGTCAGCAGGCGGGCCATCTCAATTTCGCAGAAGCTCTTGGCCACGTCCTGGCGAATCGACGATTGATCGGCGAGTTTCTTACCGAATGCAACGCGGCTGTCCGCCCGGCGTGCCATGATTTCCAATGCCCGTTGAGCCTGGCCGATCGAGCGCATGCAATGATGAATGCGGCCTGGTCCAAGGCGGCCCTGTGCGATTTCGAATCCTCGGCCAGGTCCAAGGATCATATTTTCCTTCGGCACGCGAACATTTTCGAAACGCAGCTCGCTTTCTCCGCCAGGTGAATTATGCGAGCCGAACACCGTAAGATGTCGCACAATGGTGATACCCGGCGTGTCTGGTTCGACCAGGATCTGTGAATGCTGGGCGTGGCGTGGCGCAGTGAAGTCGGTTTTCCCCATTACGATCCAGATCTTGCAGCGTGGATGCATGGCGTTTGAGATCCACCACTTGCGGCCGTTGAGTACGTAGTAGTTGCCATCTGGTACGATTGACAATTCGAGGTTTGTCGCGTCCGACGAAGCAACCTGTGGCTCGGTCATGACATATGCTGAGCGGATTTTGCCTTCGAGCAGGGGTTTGAGCCAACGTTCCTGCTGTTCTGGCGAGCCATACTTGGCCAGCACTTCCATGTTGCCGGTATCAGGGGCGGAGCAGTTAAACACCTGGCTTGCGAACGGGACCCTGCCCATAATCTCGGCCAAGGGTGCGTATTCGAGATTGGTCAAGCCAGGAGAGAATTTGCCATATTCATGAGGCAAAAATAGGTTCCATAGGCCTTTTTTGCGGGCCTTATCTTTGAGCCCGTCCATTTCTGGCCATTCCTGCCACAGATGGGCCGGATCGTTTACCCAGTCGTGATAAGATTGCTCGTTGGGATAGATATGCTCGTCCATGAAGGTTTCGACTGCGGCCAGCAGATCCTTCACCTTGTCGCTGTGTTCGAATTCCATCGGCTTTTCCTTTCAGAGCGAGAGCCCGCCATCGACGATCAGCGTGTGTCCGGTGACGTAGGATGCGAGTGATGATGCGAGGAAGATGGCGGCCCCCGCCATGTCGGATGGTGTTCCCATGCGGCGCTGTGGGATGTGAGCGAGTGCGCCGGCAAGGCGGTCCGGATTCTGGGTGGTAACCTTGGTCAGCTTGGTGTCGACCAAGCCCGGCGCCAGACCATTCACGCGGATACCTTCCGGAGCCCAGGCCTGTCCCAACGTCTTCGTCAGACTGATTGCACCTGCCTTGGAGGCGGCGTAGGCGGGATTACCAATATTAGCTTTGAGACCCGAAACTGAGCTGACAACAATCACGCTGCCACGCGTTTGGAGCAATTGAGGCTTGAACTTGCGGGCGCAGTGCATGAGGCTGTCGAGATTGACGGCCATAACGCGGTCCCAGCCGGTCTGTTCGAACTCTCCGCGCTTGTATACGACTGTTCCCTGGCAAAGCACCAGGATATCAAGTCGGTCAAACGGGTAGGGCGCGCTCTCGATGATACCAGGATCTCCTACGTCGACACAGGTGTAGCCAAGGCCAGCCAGGTTTGATCCCTCTGCTGGATCGTAATCTGCAGGATTACTGCGTGTACCCCAAACGTGGACGTTCGCGCCACGTTCGCGAAAGCCATGCGCGATGCCGTTGCCGATCCCGCTTGAACCGCCGATAACGAGAACGTTCTTTCCGGTAAAATCGGTATCATCCTGCATGAAGGGGGCTTTCAGCTTATGCGCCGCAGAGCGCGTTCGAACAAATGGACGGTGTGGGCATGCAGCCGGTCACCGATTTCCTTAGGGGCTTTGCCAGCACAAGCACGCGCGTGAGAGCCTTCAAGAATGATGCCGAGCTTGAAGCAGGCTAGGACGGCGAACCAGTCGAAATGAACCATGTCGCGTTCGGTCCGGGCGGCATAACGGGCCACGAGTTCGTCAGGAGTTGCAAAGCCGTCCCACGGAGTGATTGCAACATCGGAAGCGTGGGGCGCATCGCTCTCCGGCCATGTGGCGACCAGCCAGCCGAGATCGAGCAGGGGGTCCCCCAGTGTGCACAATTCCCAGTCTACCACCGCCGCAAGAGCGCCGCTGTCGTACCGGAACAGGACATTGGCAAAATGGAAATCGCCATGAATGATCCCGGGCTGCAAGCTCTGGGGACGATGATCGTCCAACCATTTTGCCACGCGCTCAACGCCGGGAATGGAGTGCGGGCCGGTCCATCCTGGCATTTCGCCGTAGCTCGCCAGCTGTGATGTCCAGCGCCCGACCTGCCGTTCCAGCCAATTGTCCAGTTTGCCGAAGTCCGCCAATCCCACGGCGCGGAAATCGACCTGGCTCAGTGCCGCAATGGCGTCGACCATTGCCAGCCCCATACAATGGCGTATCGCAGCGTCTTCGGCATGACGCTTCGGCAAGCCCTGGCTGGCATTGAAGCCATCGACAGACTCCATCAGATAAAACGCAGCGCCGAGGATGCTTGGATCCGGACAGGTGGCGATCAGAGCCGGATGCGGCACCTCGCTACCCGCCAGCGCAGCAAGTATCCTGGCCTCCCGGCGCATGGTTTCGTTGGAGTTGGCTCGCGGATGCAGCGGCGGGTGTCGGAGGACATAAGGCCTATCTGAGCGGGTAAAGCGCAGCAGGATGTTCTGGGTACCGCCAGCCAAGCGCTCAATCTTTTCCAGCGGACCTGAGCCAAGGCCCTGCCCATCCATCCATGCCCCCAGCGCGGCCAAGTTAACGCCCACGTCCAAGGCGGCGGGCTCCTCAATTTATCCATTTGGATAATGCATTTGACCCAGAACACGGTCAAGTTATCAATATGACCATGCCGCAAACCGATACCGATACTGGCCTTGAAGCCGCAGAGACCCTGAAGGCGGTAGCGGTAGCGTTATTCGCCGAGCGGGGTGTCGACGGGGTGACCTTGCGTCAAATTGCGGAAGCGGCCGGACAAAAGAACCATGCGGCGGTGGGCTATCATTTCGGATCCAAGGAAGCGCTAGTGCGTGCCGTTGTGGTTCATGGCGCGAAGCTGATCGATGCATTGCGCAATCGGATGCTGAATGAATTAGAGGCGCAGGGTGGTCCGACTACGCTGGTTGAAGTCACCGGCGTGCTGGTACGCTCCTCTCTTGTGCCATCAAACCCGCCGTGGAGTGATTGCTACAACCGCTTTATCGTAATGCTCCAGCTGACGAACTACCGGCTCTTCATGGATGCGCTGGAGGGCCGCTGGAACTCGGGCTATCTCCGTTGCCAAAACCATATCAGAAAGCTGCTGGCAGATATTCCTTCGCGCCAGGTCAACCGACGGCTCGTGCTCATGGGCGGGGCGATGGCAGGCATCATCGCTGCGCGTGAGCGGGAAGTTGCCGATGCGTCTCGCGACCACCCAATGTGGAAAAGCGAACGCACAATCGAAAGCATTGCCAGCGCACTGGCGGCGATTCTGCAGTCAGAGTGATAACGAGCTCTCGCCTACGTCGCAACTGGGCAGCTTGCTCAAGCGAACAAGTGGTTCGTCTGCAGCGCTTGCCGGCAGGAAGATCAAGATCGAAGTTCCATGACGATCGTGAATTTAAAACCCGTCGGCGGCCCTCGCATCGAGATAGCAACGAGCAGATCGTAGTGGTGCACCGGCTGGCGTACGACAAGCAAATTAAGATAGCACGCAAGCGTAAATGCTCATGGTAAAAGTATTTTTGAAATCACTCCAGGCGCTCCATGCGGATCGGGTGTGGCCGTTGGTTTGTGTGAGGTCAACTCACCGAACTGCAGTGGGAAGCTGCAGATCGGTGCGCGCGCACTGCTTGAGAACACCATCCAGCTTACTCCTGCGCTCTGTGAAAAAGCTCGACGACATTTAAAAAGTGACACATCCATCAGCGCGGGGTTTTGTTGCTAGAAGTGCCGGTCATGGTCGCGGTCGCCGGTCCACCCTAGGACAAGGGTTGCACACAAAACGCGCGCATCTCCTGAAATTCTTGAGAAGCCTTGGCGAGCACAAGATCAAAATGTCCCCAATAATCGCTGCCGACCTGGACAGGCTAGATTGTCAGTGTTAGATGGCAGATATGGAAGCATGGCATCTCTCAGCCGCGATATCCGATGCGAAATCCACCCCAGTGCTGTCCATGGACATAAATCGGCGCTGATACATCTTTCATTAGTATGAATTTTCCACCGCCCATGTCACGTCGGTAGGTCTGCAGCAGAAACGGCTTAGTATTTCGCGCAGCTTTGCTGCCGGTGCGGTCGTTAAAAATCCGTCGATTACGGCAGTGAGCTGCATTCCATACGGGGTCTGGACCCTGTGGCTGTGAATACTCAACGTTATGAGTTGGCAGATAGCCCGTGCGCGCTACGGCCACACAGAACACCGTGCGCGAATCGGCGCTGCGGACCGGTTCCTGAATGGAGGGTAGAACCTGGTCAGCAAAAGACACGTACTCGGTCATGAACTGTGGCGGATCGCTACCGAAAATTTCCTGATAATGCTCGTCGAACAACTGAGCGGTGGTGATATCCCCTCGGGTGAGAGCTGCTTCGAACAGTGCACCGATGCGCGCTGCGGTCTCCATCGCCCTCCTGATGAATGGTGTGTCTAAGGTCTGCACATCACTTTTTGCAATGATCTCTATTAGATTTTCGCAGACATCAAGCAACTCGGCGACGCGCTTGTCGGCTTGTGCCAAATTGCCTGACGACAATCGTACCTCTCCGACCAATTCGCTTAATTCGGTCAGCGTGCTGGCGCAGGTTTCGAGATTTGCGGATGCAGAACTTGCTACAGAGTCGATCTTGGCGCTTACAGACTGGAAGGCGCCATTGGCACGTACGACCACAGCTCTCGCCTCGCTCGCTGACTGCTTCGCCTTCTGTGTGTCGCCCACCGCTGCTTCGCTGGCTGCAAGCAGCTTTTCGATCTGCTCGACTAATGAACTCGCCGTAACATGGATATCCTCAGTGGCAGAGCGGGTTTCACTGGCAAGGTTCTTCACTTCCTCGGCCACCACGGCAAAGCCGCGGCCAGCCTCTCCAGCGCGCGCCGCTTCAATGCTGGCGTTCAGCGACAACAGCCGCGTTTGCTTTGCAATAGTATCAATCGTCTCGGATACTTTAGTAATCTGATTAATCAGAGACCGAAAAGAGCCGAGCCTAGTCTCAATCTCGCCGACGGTATTTGAAAGCGCGGTTATACGCTCTAGCGTGCTCGACATGAGCTGCGTCGTTTCTGAAATTTCCGCTCCAGCCTCTTGCGCAGAGCCCTGCGCCTCCCGTGCTTCCTGATGGATTTTCTGATTGCCTAACACCATATTTCTGGTCGACCCGCGCAGCTGCTCCAGACGCGTTGCCTGGCTTGCAAGGCGGGTCGAAAGCTGCTCGACATCGCCGGCAACGCCTGAAAGCTCGACACCCAGCGTGTCAGCATAGGCTGCCAATTCCGCTACGACGCGGCTTTCCCGGAGCTGATCATGAGCTTGCGCGGACGTTGGTGTTTGCAAACCGGACGTCGATTGATCAGGCATAACGTGCTTCCCCGAAAATGAGCGCGATCCGTGTGTGCATCGTCCAACACTCGTTCCACCGTAGCTCACCGAAGCTACAGGAGCCGGGAGGGGGGCATCAACAATTCAGGGCCGAGGTGGCCTAGTCACCGCCTGCCGCAAGCCCCATCTGCACTAGAAAATGATCAATACCTCCATTGTTCCGGCCAGCCAGCGCCTGGGTAGCAAGGAAGTTGACGAGGGGGCTGGGCGCGTCAGCTTCGTGCATTGCGATTTTGGCTGTGTGGACCTGGAGCACCGGCCTTACAGGCCCTCGACAACCCGTTCGGCACGAGGTTGTAACCAATCTCTACGGTACGATCTGTTACCGCTCTCTGGTCCATACATTATGCGGTCTGGTGGATGGTGGAGACGGAGGGATTCGAACCCTCGATACGGCTTTAGACCGTATAACGGTTTAGCAAACCGCCGCCTTCAGCCTCTCGGCCACGTCTCCGGTCCCGGTAAAGGGGCGACACTCATGCCCTAGTTTAGGGCCGTGCTCAAGCCGGTCCGGCGCCCCAATTGAGTAGTTTGATGGGAATATTATTGCGAGATTGATGACGGTGCTCACTTTAATATTGCAAAGCTCTGGATTGGCGCGCAGCCTGATAAATTCGGGAGCGTATGAGGCCACCTCTGCTCCAGATTGGTGCTTTGAGGCGGCCGCTATCATGAAAGGATAGCTCACTACCGCAATGTGCGCATCCCGTCGGAAGGCACAACAGTCGGAGTACGCCATGCTGGTCAAACATATCCTCGAGGAAAAAGGGCGGGAAGTTGTCAGCGTTTCGGGTACGGCCACGCTAGCCGAGGCAGCTCGTGTTCTTGCCCTGCGTCATATTGGAGCCGTTGTTGTCCATGAGGGAAAGGACGCGGTGGCCGGGATCCTTTCGGAACGCGATATCGTTACGGCTATTGCAGCGCGGAGCGTCCAGGCACTGGCGGATACCGTGGCCGCACATATGACACGCCGCGTTATCACCTGCCGCGAGCGCGACAGTGCGGAAGACATTATGGAAGTCATGACGCGCAAGCGCTTTCGACATGTTCCGGTGGTCGAAGGTGGCGAACTGGTCGGCATCATCTCGATAGGGGATGTCGTCAAGACCAGAATTGCCGAGACCATCAAGGAGGCCGAAAGCCTGCGTACCTATCTTGCGGCTGGGTAACGCGAGCGCTTTCTCGCCTTTGAAGCCAAGCTCAAGCTTGGTCCAGCCAGGCCCCTCTGGCGGACGGTGATGCCTGCTGCGCGTTACGGAGGTCACGGCATAGGGCGGGGTG
>JAJZDZ010000012.1:17500-84541 GCA_021851325.1 Pseudomonadota bacterium
GCGGTAGCAGAGCGTTGCGTATGCCTGCGAAGGGGAAGGGCGACCGACCCTGGAGGTATCGCAAGTGAGAATGCTGACATGAGTAGCGATAAAGAGGGTGAGAGACCCTCTCGCCGGAAGTCCAAGGGTTCCTGCGTCAAGTTAATCTGCGCAGGGTTAGCCGGCCCCTAAGGCAAGGCCGAAAGGCGTAGTCGATGGGAATGAGGTAAATATTCCTCAGCCTGTGGGTAGTGACGGATGTCGTAAGTTGTTCGACCTTACTGGATTGGTCGGGCAGCGAAGATGTCCCAGGAAATAGCTCCCACGTTCAGACCGTACCCCAAACCGACACAGGTGGACTGGCAGAGTATGCTAAGGCGCTTGAGAGAATGGTGTTGAAGGAACTAGGCAAATTACCCTCGTAACTTCGGGAGAAGAGGGCCCGGCTATTGCGCAAGCAGTGACCGGGGGCACAAAGCAGGGGGTAGCGACTGTTTACTAAAAACACAGGGCGCTGCGAAATCCAAAGATGACGTATAGCGTCTGACGCCTGCCCGGTGCCGGAAGGTTAAGAGGAGATGTGAAAGCGTTGAATCGAAGCCCCGGTAAACGGCGGCCGTAACTATAACGGTCCTAAGGTTGACAACGAGTCACGCTCATCCAACGCAAGTTGGGTACTCGCTAGCCTTAGTAAAACCAAACCATATGCGGGAAACTCCTCGCACAGCCGTCCAGTACGTACCGCACAGCCAAGCGGTCGTAAAAATCTGGCGGACATGGGGACAATCCGCAGGAAAGATCCATGAAGGCTCCCACCCCGGGAGAGTAAGTGGAAATCCTCAGAGACTTAATGTTTGGGAGATATCAGGTGAAACTTGAAGCACAATGGATAGTCGGTTTTGTCGACGGAGAAGGATGCTTTCATGTAAGCGTCAATCCTCACGCCGAGATGACCGTTGGTTTCCAGGTACTTCCAGAGTTCACTGTGGTCCAGCACAAGAGGGACGTTCAAATCCTGCATGCGCTAAAAGCGCATTTCGGATGCGGCGTCGTTCGCGTGAACCATCAGGACCGCATGGCGTATCGCGTTCGTGGGCAGGAACATCTGCGCGAGCGCATAATTCCCTTCTTTATGAATCATCCCCTCAAGACAAAGAAAAACGTGGAATTCCTGAAATTCCGCGATGTTCTTTTCTTGATGGAGAAGGGAGCGCATCTCACGGCTGACGGCCTTGCGGAAATCCGCAAGATTACCGCCAGTATGAACCGTGGGACGATATCTCAAGATAAAGTCCGGCTCATCGGGAAACCGATCGAGAGATAACCGAGCGAAATTCCTTGTCGGGTAAGTTCCGACCTGCACGAAAGGCGTAACGACTTCCCCACTGTCTCCAACATCAGCTCAGCGAAATTGAATTCCCCGTGAAGATGCGGGGTTCCCGCGGTCAGACGGAAAGACCCCGTGCACCTTTACTGCAACTTTGCGCTGGCATTAGGGATGTGATGTGTAGGATAGGTGGTAGGCTTTGAAGCGGAGGCGCCAGCTTTCGTGGAGCCGTCCTTGAAATACCACCCTTTGTGTTCCTGATGTCTAACTGCGGTCCCGAAACGGGATCCAAGACCGCGCATGGTGGGCAGTTTGACTGGGGCGGTCGCCTCCCAAAGAGTAACGGAGGCGCGCGATGGTAGGCTCAGACCGGTCGGAAATCGGTTGTTGAGTGCAATGGCAAAAGCCTGCCTGACTGCAAGGCCGACGGGCCAAGCAGAGACGAAAGTCGGTCATAGTGATCCGGTGATCCCGTGTGGAAGGGTCATCGCTCAACGGATAAAAGGTACGCCGGGGATAACAGGCTGATCGCCCCCAAGAGTCCATATCGACGGGGCGGTTTGGCACCTCGATGTCGGCTCATCACATCCTGGGGCTGGAGCAGGTCCCAAGGGTATGGCTGTTCGCCATTTAAAGTGGTACGTGAGCTGGGTTTAGAACGTCGTGAGACAGTTCGGTCCCTATCTGCCGTGGGTGTTCGAAACTTGAGAGGATCTGTTCCTAGTACGAGAGGACCGGAACGGACGCACCTCTGGTGGACCGGTTGTGGCGCCAGCTGCATTGCCGGGTAGCTAAGTGCGGAATAGATAACCGCTGAAAGCATCTAAGCGGGAAACTAACCTCAAAACCAGGTTTCGCTTGAGAGCCGTGGAAGACGACCACGTCGATAGGCCAGGCGTGTAAGTGCAGCAATGCATTGAGCTTACTGGTCCTAATCGCTCGATTGAAATGCTTGAACGCTTTGCACCTCGTTCCATGTCTGGAAATAAGACCAGGCATATCGCTGCTACCGCAGCGTATTAAATGATCAAGCTTGAGTGTCTTCACGCCTTTGCCCAAGCGGCATTGGCGTCCTGAAGCGTCCTTTGCCGGACTGGTGGTCATAGCGGGGGAATTCCACCCGATCCCATTCCGAACTCGGCCGTTAAAGCCCCCAGCGCCCATGGTACTACGTCTCAAGACGTGGGAGAGTCGGTCGCTGCCAGTCCTGCTAAGGACGCTTCAAACCCTGCCTCACAAATCCCCAAGAAGGCCCCGCGGGACAGTTCTGCGGGGCCTTTTTGTTGTTGGGACAGGCGCAGGTTCCGTGCCGTGCCTCTCGATCGGGTATAGGCTCTACGGAGCGCTTCGAGAGAGTGGCGATGTCGGTGACAGACAGCGCCGGCAGATCTTCGTGGGGGCGTCGCGGCATGCACCGGCCACAGTTCTGAGCCGGCATCCAAGCTTCACAACATCGGAGCAGATTTCTAGATTGGCGCGGTCCTGCGCGTTCCTTCCCTGCCTGCTATGCGGTGCAGGTGACAGCGCGAGATGCGGTATCGGATGTAGAGGAGAAGCGGCAGATGAAAAAGCGCCGACTTGGAAGCAGCGGCCTTGAGGTTTCAGAGCTTGGTTATGGCTGCATGGGACTGAATCACGGTTACGGCTCCGGCATAGGGCGCAAGGACGCTGTGGCGCTGATCCGCAATGCTGTCGAGCTTGGCATCACGCTTTTTGATACGGCCGAGGTCTACGGGCCATACACCAACGAGGAGATTGTCGGCGAGGCGCTGCGGCCGGTCCGCGATCAGGTGGTGATCGCGACGAAGTTTGGGATGAACATTGATAACGGCAAGATGGTTGGGACCAACAGTCATCCTGAACAGATCCGCGCGGTGGCAGATGCTTCCCTGCGTCGGCTCGGCATTGACGTCATCGATCTGTTCTATCAGCACCGTGTTGATCCGCAGGTTCCGATCGAAGATGTCGCGGGCACCGTGCGCGAGCTTATTGTTGCGGGTAAGGTCCGACATTTCGGCATGTCCGAAGCCAGTGCCGCCACAGTGCGTCGCGCCCATGTTGTGCAGCCAGTTACCGCCCTGCAGAACGAATATTCATTGTGGACACGAGACTGTGAGAGCAACGGGATTTTTGCCGTCTGTAGCGAACTTGGCATTGGTCTGGTTGCGTTTAGTCCTCTGGGGCGTGGGTTCCTGACCGGCACGATGAACAAAGATACCGCGATAGGCGAGAGTGACTTCCGTAAGCATCTGCCACGATTTACGCCACAAGCGATGGCAAAGAACCAGGCCCTGGTCGATCTGCTCAAGCGCGTTGCCGTCGCCAAGTCGGCCGCCCCGGCGCAGGTGGCGTTAGCCTGGATACTTGCGCGCCGGCCGTGGATCGTGCCGATCCCCGGAACCACGAAACTGTCACGGCTGCGCGAAAATCTGGGCGCGGCAGATCTGCAGTTAAGCGCAGATGAACTTCGCGACATTGACCGTGCAGCTTCTGCCATAGCCGTAGAAGGCGCGCGCTACCCTGAGCACCTGATGGCTGCGACCGGACGCTGAGCGCGCGCTGTCGTAGCCGCGGGGATCAATGGTAAAGTCGCTGTGATAACGGGGACGGGCAGCGGGTTTGGTGCAACTGCCGCCCGGCATTTGGCGTACCAGGAGGCTTGGCGTACCAAGAGGCGCGGAAGGTGTTAGGCGCGGGACGCCTAGGGCGGCTGGTTGCGCTCGCCGCGCACGGCGCGATGCTGCAGGGTATGGTGGCGCATAGCGACGTCAGGAATGTACCGCAGGGAGCCATAAGATGACCAATGCGCCAGCCGATCTGAACGAGCGTGTCGCGATCATCACCGGCGCCGGCCGCGGGATCGGTCGGGCGATGGCCCAGGGACTTGCCGCAGCCGGCTGTCGGCTGATCGTAACTGCTGCACGCAATGCAGAGGAACTGTCGGCCCTTGTCGCGGACTTTCCGGATCGCATTGTTGCCTTGCGTGCTGACGTCACAGACGCAAGTGATTGCGCATGCTGCGTTGATACCGCCCTTGCCCGCTTTGGTCGCCTGGACATACTTGTGAACAATGCCGGGCGAGGTATGCGTACGGTTTCACCGGACTTCATGACTGAGCCAACGAAATTCTGGCAAACCGACGTCGAGACCTGGCGCACGCTGATTGACACCAACGTCAATGGCCCATTCTTAATGGCGCGGGCGGCGGTCCCTGTCATGCTGCGCGCTGGTTGGGGTAGAATCATCAATATTTCCATGAACTATGAGACCATGCGCCGGCGGGGTTTTTCGCCCTATGGACCTTCCAAGGCCGCGCTGGAGTCGCAAACCGTGATCTGGGCGCAGGATCTGGCGGGAAGCGGGATTACGGTCAATGCGTTGCTGCCAGGTGGCGCCACCCGAAGCGGTATGATCCCGCCAGGCGTATCGGCAGCTGTTGCCGCAAAGCTGCTCGCTCCGGATATCATGGTGCCACCGTTGCTGTATCTGGCGTCGTCCTGCTCGGACGGAGTCAGCGGAAGACGCTTTGTTGCAACCCTGTGGCCGGCTGCGGGAGAAGCAGGATGGCCAGGAGCGGAGAACCTCTCATGATGACGCAACGCAAACTTGGCCGCCTTGGTCCCACCACCTCTGCGATGGGGCTGGGTTGCATGGCCATGTCCGGCGTCTACGGTCGCCTCGACCATGCAGAAAGCCTTGCCACGGTGCAGGAAGCGGTGGAGGCAGGCCTCAACCTGATTGATACCGGCGATTTCTACGGCATGGGCCACAATGAAATGCTGCTGGGAGAAGCGTTGCGCGCTATCGGTCGTGAGCGGGTACTGCTCAGTGTCAAATTTGGCGCCCAGCGAGATCCGGCGGGCACCTGGCTCGGGTTCGATGCCAGTCCCAGCGCAGTCAAGACCGCGCTCGCTTACAGCCTGAAGCGGCTGGGTACCGATTATGTCGACATCTATCGTCCCGCCCGTCTTGATCCACGCGTTCCCATCGAAGAGACCGTGGGTGCCATCAGTGAATTGGTGCAGGCGGGCTGGGTTCGTTATATCGGCCTGTCCGAAGTGGGTAGCCAGACGCTGCGGCGCGCCACCCAGGTGCATCCGATCTGCGATCTGCAAATCGAATATTCGCTGCTGAGCCGCGATATTGAGGCATCGATCCTGCCGACATGTCGTGAGCTAGGCATCGGCGTGACCGCCTACGGTGTGCTCTCACGTGGCCTGATAGGGGGAGACTGGCATTCTGGGGCTGTGGCGTCCGGCGATTGGCGACAGGGAGCGCCACGCTTCAGTGGCGACAACCTCACGCATAATCTGCGGCTGCTCGCACCGCTGCAGGAAATGGCGGCGCGCCGCGGGGTCAGCGTCGCGCAGCTTGCCTTTGCATGGGTATTGAGCCGCGGTCACGATATCGTCCCCTTACTCGGTGCCAGCCGTCGTGCCACTTTGCGCGACGGGCTGCTGGCGTTGCGCTTGAGCCTTGATGACCAGGAGTTGGATCTGCTCGATGGCGCTTTCGCAGCAGGCGCCGCTGCCGGTGGGCGCTATCCGGCGCCGCAGCTCAATCATCTGGACAGCGCCCGAGGATGATCTGTGGCGCCGGATAGCCTCCGGCCGCGTCTGATCTGCTGGCCGCCACTCTTGCAGACAACGAAGACTTCTGGCCGTTGCGGTCCGAGCGGACGTGGTCACCGGCTCGGGCCCGAGGAGGTGCCGCTCTGGTGGGCAGCGCTTTGTGAATGGGCCCGGTCATTCGCAACGTAGTTTTGGGAGGGCTTCAGCGCTTGCGCGCAGTGCACCAGCCGGTGCCTCTAGATCTCTCGCGTGTTTCCTGCCCGCCTGACGCAACCTTTTGACCAAACGCGCCTTAGGTAGAGGTAACGCCGCTCAGAGAGATGCGGAGGCCAGAGCGTGGCTGCCCCGACGATGCTCTAGTCGGTGAGAAAGCCCTTGAGGCGATAGATATGCGTTCCCAGCGCACGAATGCGGGCATCCCAGACGCGTACCATGCTCCAGTCATTGTTGGGACTGACGTCGACCACAGGGGCGTTGACATTGATGCGTCCGTCATTGCCCCAATTGGCTTGATCCACGCGTACTTCGCGCGAGGATACGATCTTCTGCACCACGGCAACGTGACCCAGACGCAGACGACGCGAGCGCGCAAACACCATAACGGCGCCAGGACGCGGTCGCGTAATCTCATTGTACAGTCCGCGCGCTTTGGCCCACCAGGTACGGGCGTCGCCAAAAAGGTCGAGGCCGGTCATTGCCCGCGCGAAGGTCACGCACTCGTAACGCTTACGCGTCCTGATCACTCTGGGGGTATTGCCGGCATCCCGGGCCAGCTTGAGAAGCAGTGGAGCCGCCAGCCCCTGAATGGCGCTGTCAGGCTCGGCCAGACGCGGCAGTCTCATGTGCAATTCATGAGGATTGGAATCAACCGTAACCGACATAATCGGCCGTGGCGCGGTCGGCGCGTTGAGCGACAGGTCACCGGCGAGGCGCGGCGAAATCACGAGTGGGACGGGTGCTGGGGTGGCCAAGGCCGGGGCCGAGGATAGAAGCCAAAGAGCCGCGAGGGCATAGAGCGCAGGACGGGGGGCTCGGTGCATTCCAGCTCCTTTCTGTGCAATCGCGGACGCGGAGGATTAGCCTTATCCCTTTACCCTATCGCGCGAATACTGCCAAGGCCATAATGCCATCTCGGCTATTCATCGGGCCCATGCTCGCGCGCAAAGCTTGCCAAAAGCTTGATCCGGCAGATGTGGAAGAGGGCGTTCGTAGATTTATCCCCAAGGCTCCCGCTCCAGGCCAAAGTTAGGGCTTGCCTTGAGGAAACAGGGGGCTGCGCCCGCAGCCCGGCTGGGCCGCGGGGCAGGACATCGTTCAGCTTCAGGTGGTTGGCATGATCTTGCCGGCGGGGGTAATCGTGACGGTCTGGGTTTTACCCGCCTTCACGGCCGTGGCCATAATGTTCATGCCATTGGGGTGAACCCCGGTGATGCTGCGATATCCTGCAGCTTCGAGAACGTTGAGAGCCTGGACTTCGCGCTCTCCGGTGCTGGCTGCCTTGGGATGCCAGGCCGCCTTATGCCAGGTTGCCTTGGATGCTTTGGCCTTGTGCCAGGCTTTGTGAGCCATCTTCTTGGAAGCCATGGCTTTTGAGGTCATCGCTTTGGCGGCCATGGCTTTATGGCCCATATCAGTGTCCATGGCCTTCTTCACGGTCGCTGCCTTGTGTGCCATCGCCGTTGTCGCCATGCTCTTTGCCTGCATGGCCGCATGCTGCATTTGGTCCTTCGCCGCCGCAGAGGTCGCGGCCAGCGCCGTGGCCGAACTCAGCAAAACCGCCGAGGCAACCGCGAGTGCAAGTTTGCCCATCATTATCCTCCTTCGTCTCAGGGTAGACCACTCCACCCTGGGTTGATGAGGAAATGACACACTCAAATGATGGCTCCCTGTCACATGGATGAATTATGTGACATTAACCTTTAGGGGTTTTCCATTGCCTGTTCGAGGTCGGCGATCAGGTCCTCAGCATGTTCGATGCCGACCGACAGGCGGATCAGTCCCTGCCCGACCCCAATGGCGTTGCGCGCCTCCTCACTTAGTCCGGACAGCACCGTGGTCGAAGGATGGCAGGCGAGCGACTCGGTGCCGCCAAGGCTGACGGCAAGTTTGATGATCATAAGACGGTCCAGAATAGCGAAGGCGCGGGCACGGGAACCAACGTCGAACGCCATTAAAGTACCAGGGCCAGAGCACTGTGCGTCGTAGATCCGTTTCTGGTCGCTACCGGCCTTGGCGAGGGCTGGAAAATGCACCTCCTGGACGTCGGTCCGCTGGCTGAGCCACTGGGCGATCCTGGTGGCGTTATCGGCCGCCCGGGACATGCGCAGGATCAGTGTCTCCAGGCTTCGCGTCAGCATCCAGCAGGAATGCGGGTCCAAAGAGGTGCCGAGCAGTGGTCGTAATGCCCTGACGGGGGCCATCGTCGCTTTGGTCCCGAGCACGCCACCGGCGATGAGATCACTGTGGCCACCGACATATTTGGTGAGGGAATAAATCGAAAGATCGGCACCCAGCGCGAGCGGCTTCTGGAACAATGGTCCCATCAGCGTGTTGTCGACGGCAACGATGGGCCTTCTCCCCTGACGCCTTTCACTGGCGCCCGCGCAGGCAACCGCGGCAGCGATGTCGGCCAGCCCAGTAAGCGGATTAGCCGGTGTTTCGAGGAAGACAAGCGCAAGCTTGCCGAGCTTTTCCGCCTCGAGGAATGCGCGTTCGAGAGACTCGTTGCTTGTTGCATCGCCGATGGTGTGCGAGCGGATGCCGAATTGCGGCAGAATATTGTGAAACAGTGCGTCGGTACCGCCATAAAGGGGCTGACTGAAGAGGATGACATCACCTGGCCGGCAATGAGCCAGTGCGGAGGTCGTGATCGCCGCCATGCCGCTTGCGAACACCGCTCCACTCTCGGCATTTTCAAAAACGGCGAGCCGCTCTTCGACGATCTGGGCGTTGGGGTGATTGTAGCGGGCGTAAACCAGACCACCTGCAGAATCGTTCGTACCAACAGTGCGTCCAGTGGCGATATCGAAAAATTGCCGTCCGGCGTCGGCGCTCGGGAACGTGAAGGTCGAGGTCAGAAACACTGGCGGTTTGACTGAACCTTCCGAAAGCCTTGGATCATAACCGTAGCCCAGCATCAGGGTTTCGGGATGCAGGCCATGATTGCCAATGCTCGTCCTTCGGTAGCCGTCATTGCTCATTTTTATGCCTGTGGCTGAAGCGACGAGACGATGATGCGACTCCCTGTGTCGGCTCTCCAGCCGACGAACCAAATAACAACAAGAGGAAAGATCGAAGTGACGGATGTGGAATTGTGTTCTTCGCCTATGCCTGACAAATCCTGGTAAATTGCTGATGGGTTTGTGCGGGGCCCCCGACCCAGGGCGCTGTGCCGCTCACGAGGCGCCCGGATCTGCCCCCGTGCAGGCTGGCGCGTGCCAGGGCTCTTGCCGGGTGTGCCCGGGCTGCCCGATTTTGCGGCGCGCCCGCCCCAACACCGGCACGCTACGAAAAGCTGTCTTCAGTGCGGGAAGGGGATGGACAGGTTTCGGGCGATGTCCTATACCCGCCCACCTTTCGCGAGGCCTTTCGAAGCCCGTGCGGAACATGACGCGGGGTGGAGCAGCCCGGTAGCTCGTCAGGCTCATAACCTGAAGGTCGTTGGTTCAAATCCAGCCCCCGCAACCAAATTTATGGCGCTAACTCAACGAGTTAGCGCCATTTTGATTCTAGCGCTTATGTTCCCTGCTGACACCATGGACGCACCATGGACGTAAGATGGGCGCAAGCGGGAAAGAAATTCCGCGAAATTCATTCCGAAAGGGCTGTGCCAACACACAGCCGATCCAGATACGCGCGCTAGACAAAACCCCGATCGCGTCTGCGACCGGGGCTTTATCTCTCCATAAAGGCACGCCCCATCGCGCCCGCCGGTATCCTGATTTCGGGGCAATGTCGCGCGATGCGGCCCACTGGGATGATGCCAAATCATGACGCCTGCGTCATTAATTCCACGTGTTCTGGCATCCATGTTGCGGTATTGAAAGATAGGGAAAGTAATGGGGCGGTGCGATGAGCAAAAGTTCTCTCAGTTCCATGACACTTGGTCTGATCTTGCTAGGGATCTTCTTACCCTGGCGGATTGCGAGAGCCGACCACGTCGCTCATATCCGAAATCCCTATACCGGTCAGGTCTATGCAGTTCGCGCGCGCTCGCCGGGCGAGCCAGGGACGCCAAACTATTCCAGCAAGCCTGCCCCCAAACGTGGTCAGGAGGGACCAGCCCCCCTTCGCTTTGTCGCCTGGCAGGACCCTGCTGAAAGCGCCTTCACCGTGAACGTCCCGCAAGGCTGGACGGTGCGCGGCGGCACGGTTCGGACAACGCCCGTAGAGCCCCATTATGTCGTCCGCGCCTATGCACCAGATGGGGGTGCCATGCTCTTCTGGGATGATCCGCGCCTGCTCACACGCGAGGTTCCCAATGCCTTTACCAGAAGCCTTGGCTATCTCCCCGGTCAGATCATGCCCTCGGCGTGGGGCGGACGACTTCTGCTCGAACCCTATGAGCCTGCGGCTTCAGCCGGCCTCGAGTACGCGCGCCAGTTTCTGTGTCGTAATCCCACTCGTGTCGAAGGGGGCCGCATTCCAGATCAAAGCCGCGCTCTGGTTCAGCGCTTTGGTCCAATTGCTCAGGCTGAAGGAAAGCAAATTTACGTTGATGCCGGAGAAGTTGCTTTTCGCTGTGGTGACCAGGTTGGTTACGTCTATGCCATTACGCTTCTTGCTGCGCAGCCGGGAACTCCGGCGGAGATCTGGCTCATTTATCGGCTCGCAGGTTACATGGCGAAGTCGGCGGATAGCGCGACTGCCAGTGCCGCCATCAACGAAATGCTTGCGACATTCCGTATGAATCCCCAATGGCTCGAAGCATTCGCGCGCCAGACGAATGATATGGCGGGTAATGTTATTCGCGAATCAAATGCCATCACCCAGACGACGGTCCAGAGGGCACAGGAGCAAAATAAGGAATTAGCCAACGAAAATAAGGAGTGGCAGAAAAACTTCAACCAAAGCTACAAGGTCATCAATAAGACAAACGCTGCGATCACCAACAGCAATGGTTACGACGGCACGGGAAATGGTCATGACTACAATCCACAGCTCGACACCAAGACCGTGTGCGATAGTGTCGGGCACTGCCAGACTGTACCTGCGACCCACACCTACTATTGGGCGGACTGCTCAGGCACCATGCATCCTGGACCAGAGTCAGGTGCTCCGCCACCCGGCGATACGAGCGCATGCTTGCAGCGGGCGCAGTGAGAGAATGTTCTAAATCTGTCTGTGACGCCACGCGATAAGGAACGATGGGGCCCGCTCAAGTCACGCGCTGTCCTTACCATCCATGCGTCGACATAAGGCCGGAAGGCGCTGGTGGCTGCGCGCCTGTCTCAAAGATTTCGGATGTATCGTCATCTTTGTGTCCTTGAGCTGACGATTTTTGTCGAGACAAATTTCATTATGCCATGGTTTCGAGGCGGATTTCTGTCAAAATGAATCTTGCCAAATTCGTAACAGGCGATTAGCCGACAATGCGATACGACCCGTCCGAACGCGCACGCAGAAGGGGAAGGGGCCGCGTCGACGCCGTGATGATGTGGTCCGTGACCGCACTACTACTTGTGTTCCTGGTCTGGCTCTTCATCGAGTCGAATGCAGCGAAAATTGTTCTGGGGCTCCTGATTGCAGCTGTGATGCTCTATCGCCTGTCAAACTACATGGCGTCCAGAAGAAACATGGCAATTGCTAACGCCATTTCGCAGCACAAGAAGATCCTCGAAGCCTCTCAGCAGCGCTGCGAGCATCCTTATATCCGCTATTGGAAGAATGGCTCGGCGGCGTCCGAGATATTTGGCATTGTGTTCAGTGAATGCCTGGTTTGCCGCGCGTCACCTGCACAGCGGAGTAGCCGGACGATCTGTGTGCAAGAGACAAACGGCGCATACCGCAAGATCCGAAATCCGGACAGGGCAAAGTCTTGAGGCGCAGCAAGGCGTTTCGCGCCTCGGACGCTAAGCCGGGAAGAGAAGGGCCTGGATGGTGAGGCCTGGCGCTCGGAGCTGACGGCTGCCAGTGCAGCGGGGCCTGCTTTTAGAAATTCGGTCAACGATTGCACCGGCACGAATGTCGGCAAGGTCATCGTTCCTGCCGATCGTTCGCCGGTATCATCCGCAACCGACCATCCAGCTCTGTGTTCCAATAAGTTGATTTGCCTGGGCGGAAACGTGCGCCGGAGGGAGCATCATGTAGTTCTGCGAGGCAAAAGCGTCTGGTGCTTGGCTTTCCCGTTGATCTCATTGGACCTTCCTGTGGCCCAGAAGCTGAGGACAAATAGCAAGGTAGCTTAGTCCGCATGGGCCCTGCATCGGATCAGGATGGCAACACGGAGCTATGGTTCGTTCCTGCGCCGTGATGGTGTCCCGAGCCGCTGTCGCGCAGCTCGCTATAATAATATCTGCGGAACTGGAGCGTAGCACGATCGGTCGCGACGGATTTCTCGGATGCCGCAGGAGGTATTTCGTTCACACCAGTGGACTCTACGACGTCCTTGTCCTCATCGGCGATACGGCTGTTCATCCAGGAGAAAATCAAGTTGAGTGGACGGGCGCGGGCAAAGTCCCGGGACTGACAGATGATGATACGCGTACTGTCATTCTGCTCGGGAATGACAAGGGCATGGATCCGCAGATGCTTGCCTGGGACCGGGATGTGGAGAGCCATGAGATTGGGCTTGTAATATTCGAGAAAGGCACCTCCGTCCTGCCCGTCCATTCGGGCCTTTGTTCGCCCACCAAAATCTGTGTCCTCCCAGCTGATCTCCATTCTGGAGTGCGGTGTCATCTGCTGGCGCAGGGTTTTACCGATGGAGCGGCGATGCACGAATGGCAGGTGTGGGCTGTCGAGCATGTTTTCCATGGCCCGTGTCCAATGGCATCGCCAGGTTCGCTGTACGTAGGTTCGCGCAAGGTCTGGTGCAGAAAGCCCGTCTGGTACACAGGGCTCGGGTGTGTTTAACCCGGTCGCCGTAAACACCCAGACGAGATCCCCGATCACGCGGGTGGGCAGCGCCAATGCAGACAGCGTGTCACGCTTGGCATCGGGGTTCAGAGGGACATGACAATTGTTACCCAGCCGGTCGAACTGCCAGCCATGAAAGGGGCATTCAATCCGACCCTCAGGGGTCAACCTGCCGCGTGAAAGCGCCACGCCACGATGGGGGCAACGGTCGATGAGGGTCCCGATCTGACCATCCTGATCCCGGAACAGAACGATGCGCTCGCCCGCAAGATGCATCGCTACCGGAAGATCCCGGATGCGCCCGGCGAGCAAGACAGGGGTCCAGACCCCGGAAAAACCCTGAAACATGATCCACCCTTCGCGGCCCAATGGCCCTGCTCGCGTCACCCGACGGAGGCTCTGGCGCGATCTGGCAAATGATGCCTCGCGGCGCCTATCGGCTGTCCCGCAGGATTGAGATCGCTCCAGTTTATACGGATCCGGGGAGCAGCAAGATCAGTTTTCGCGCCAATACCCCTGGCAAAGCGCGCCCGCCGGCACTCCTTAAACCTCGAGGCCCCCCGGACTTCCCCATTGCCTCCAGAGCCTGCTATGGAAGGGGGTCGCATTTACTTTGTCTTGTTCCACGACAATCTTTTCCTTGCCCATCTATCGGCGTTTTAATTTTTACAGTGCGCCGATAAAGGCGAGTATTTGTCTTCAGATCGCCAACCAGGATTGTTTCATGCGCTCTATCGTTTCTCCAGCTGTCCGGACCTTCGGGGCCGGAATTGCCGCCTTAGTTGTCGCAAGCCTCTTTGCCTGTCCCTTGGCCCTGGCAGGCGCCAAGACCGACACCGTGCTCCGCGCAACGCTGAAGAACGGACTTCGTGTGGTCATCGTACGTGACGCCATGGCGCCTGTCGTCTCGACGTCGGTCAATTATCTGGTTGGCTCGGATGAAGCGCCTAAAGGGTTTCCAGGAATGGCCCATGCTCAGGAGCATATGATGTTCCGCGGCAGTCCCGGGCTTTCGTCATCTCAGCTTGCTCAAATCGGTGGCATGATGGGAGGGGACTTCAATGCCGATACGCAGGAAAGCGTAACCCAGTACCTGTTCACAGTTCCTGCCGACGATATCAATGTGGCGCTCCATATTGATGCCATTCGCATGCGTGGCGTGAATGACAGTGCCAAAGACTGGGCAAAGGAACGCGGAGCCATTGAGCAGGAGGTGGCGCGCGATATGTCGAGCCCCGATTATGTGCTCTACACCAAGCTCCGCGCTGCCATGTTTGCGGGAACGCCTTACGCCCATGATGCGCTTGGAACGCGCCCGTCTTTCAACAAGACCACGGCGGCGATGCTGCATCGCTTCTATAATCGCTGGTATGCGCCGAACAATGCAATCCTCGTGATTGTCGGTGACCTTAATCCCCAGCGCACCCTCGCTGAGGTGCGCCGTCTCTATTCGTCGATTCCGGCCAAGAAGCTGCCCACTCGTCCGGTCTATCATCCGCAGTCGGTTAAAGCGGTCACCCTGACGATGCCAACCGATCAGCCGGCCGCCTCCACCGTGATCGCGATGCGCATGCCAGGACCGTCGAGCCCTGACTTTCCGGCGCTGGAGGTCCTCGCCGACGTACTGGCGAGCCAGCGCGGTGCCCTTTACGCCATGGTGCCACAAGGCAAGGCGTTGCAGACCGATTTCGAACTCAGTGCCTTGCCCAAGGCGAGCCTGGCCTATGCGGCCGCCTCCTATCCGGCCGGTGCCAATGCTGCCGCGGTCAGGCAGCAGATGCTGCAGATCCTGCAGAATATCCGCGAGCATGGTGTCCCCCCTGCTCTCGTTGCCGCTGCGAAGCTGCAGGAAAAGACGCAGGCAGGGATGCAGAAGCAATCCATCGAAGGGTTAGCCTCGCTCTGGTCCGAGGCCCTTACTGTCTATCATTTGCCGTCACCAAACGCAGATCTGAAGCGCATTGAAAAAGTGACTGTCGCCGACGTTGATCGTGTGGCGCGCAAGTATCTCGATCTTTCCCATGCCATTACCCTCGTGACCAAGCCGCGTGGTGCGGGAGCGCCTGTTGTTTCAGGGGGCTTCGGTGGCCAGGAATCCATCGTGCTGCCGAAGGAGAAGGCTCCCTCCCTGCCAGCATGGGCCAGTAGTGCTCTCGCGCGCCTGCATGTGCCGCATTCCACGCTTTCGCCGTCTGTCTCCGTGCTGCCCAATGGTCTTACGCTTATCGTCCAGCCCGAGTATGTCAGCAACACGGTCAGCGTCTATGGCCATATCAAGAACCGGCAGCAGACTGAGGCGCCTAAGGACAAGCAGGGTGTAGGGGGCATTCTTGATCAGCTCTTCAATTTTGGCACCAAGAGCATGAACCGTCTGCAGTTCCAGGCGGCTCTCGATGCAATTGGAGCCAATGAGAGCGCGGGGTCGGATTTTGGGTTGAATGTTCCTGCCAGGGAATTTCAGCGCGGCGTTGCGCTGCTCGCCCAAAATGAGCTCGAGCCGGCGTTGCCGCCCGCGATGCTGACCATTCTGAAGGAGGAAACGGCTCAGGTTCTGGCCCAGCGCGAGCATTCGCCGGACTATCTCACCGATGTGGCGATCCGCAAGGCGCTATTCCCGCCCACTGACCCAAGTCTCAAACTGGCCACGCCAAAGACGGTGCTGTCGCTCTCGATGGGTGATGTCAAGCACTACTACCACACCGTATTCCGTCCGGACCTGACGACCATCGTTGTGATGGGGCCAGTTACGCCTGCCGCGGCACGCAAGGTCATCGAACGCTATTTTGGCGGGTGGCAGGCGCATGGACCAAAGCCGCAGACCGAACTGCCGAAGGTGCCGCCAAATCGCCCGGCGCTGATTGCGGTTCCGGATCCTGCGCGGGTGCAGGACAGGGTCGTGATGGCTGAAACCGTTGGTCTGACGCGGTCCAATCCTGATTATTACGCACTCAATCTCGGTAATGCGGTGCTTGGTGGAGGGTTTTACTCCACCCGCCTTAGCATCGATTTGCGCAAGAATGCCGGTCTCGTCTACACCGTGAATTCTGAACTGGTATCGGGTAAGACGCGCAGCATCTATCTCATCGCCTATGCGAGTGATCCACAGAACGTCTCAAAGGCAAGCACGATCGCCACGGAAGATCTGAAATCCATGCTGACGGCCCCGCCGTCGTCCCGCGAACTGCTGCAGGCCAAGGCTCTGCTGCTGAGGCAGATCCCACTCAATGAGGCAAGCTTTGGCGGGATCGCACAGGAGTTCATCCATCTGCATGATCTGGGGCTCCCTCTGGATGAGCCCACGCTTGCGGCACGGCGCTACATGGCAGTCAGTGGCAAGGACGTTCAGGCTGCGTTCCAGAAATGGCTCCGCCCTGCCGATATGATCCGGGTGAGCGAGGGGCCCGCACCCAAGTAAATCGCCTTGCGCTGCAATGAAAAGACCACCCGCAGAGGTGCCAGGAGAGACTGACCTGGCACCTCTTGGTGGGCGTTGGGCAGCCTCATTGCTGTCGCCTCAATGGAAGTCCCGACTTCCTGGCATCACCTCGACATTGCGCGGATGACGGTGAAGACCTCGCGGGCTTCCACCATCGGGTCGAGTGGCCTGCGCAGGCCCGTCGTAAAGGCTGTTCAATGTGCCAGACAGATCTGTCATGTATGCGGCGACGATATGCACAACCAGTCCCTGGCGCTGCACGCGCCCGCGTACTTCGAGTAGTCTTGCTCCGAGGAGCGTACGACGAAAGCGCTCAAACACATGAGGCCACACCACGATGTTGGCGCTGCCGGTTTCGTCTTCCAGGGTAAGGAAGATTACCCCCTTGGCGGTGCCTGGGCGCTGACGCACAAGAACCAGCCCGGCAACTGTAGCGAACTGGCCATCGGCCGTCTGTGCAAGCTTGGCGCTAGGTACAATACCTCTGGGCAGATACCTGCGCAGTAATGCCAGAGGATGATCTTTCAAGGACAGACGCAAGGCGCGATAATCCTGCAGAACTTCTTCACCAGGCCCCATCGTCGGCAGGGTAACGACTGCTTCGCGCCGCAGTATCTCTGCATCGGCGTAGGCAAAAAGCGGCAATTCAGGCAGGGACTGCCGGCCTTGCCCGGCACCACCATCGAGTCCCTTGACCGCCCACAGAGCATCGCGACGGCTGAGCCCGAGCGAGCCAAAGCAATCCGCTTCGGCCAGCTGTCTTAAGGCCTCACAGCCAAGGCCGGAGGCTTGGGCGAGATGACGCACGCCGCGGAAGGGAGTGTGCCGGGCTGCAGCCAGACTGATGGCATCGGATTCACGAAACCCCTTGATCTGACGAAAGCCGAGCCGCAGCGCACCATCTTCCATGATATTGTCCCACGCGCTCGCATTGATATCGACAGGGTGGACCGTAACCCCATGTTCGCGAGCATCGCGTACCAGTTGGGCCGGGGCATAGAAGCCCATGGGTTGGGCATTGAGTATGGCGGCAAGAAAAGCAGCTGGATAATGGGCGCGTAAATAGGCGGAGACATAGACGAGCAAGGCAAAGCTCGCTGCGTGGCTCATCGGAAAGCCGTAATCTGCAAAACCCTCGATCTGATGAAAGCAGCGCTCGGCAAAATCACGCTGATAGCCTCGCGCCATCATACCGCCAACGAACTTGTCGCGGAACTTAGGAATGGTACCGCTACGGCGGAATGCCGCCATCGCCCGACGCAACTGGTCGGCTTCGGCTGGAGTAAAGCCGGCCGCGACGATGGCAATCTGCATGGCCTGCTCCTGAAAGAGCGGAACGCCAAGGGTGGACTCCAGCACGGCGCGTAGCTCGGGACTTGGCAAGTCGACCGGTTCACGTCCCTCGCGCCGGCGTAAATAGGGGTGGACCATGTCACCCTGTATGGGACCGGGACGCACGATCGCCACCTCGATGACAAGATCATTGAACTCTTTGGGCTTGAGCCGAGGCAGCATCGACATCTGTGCCCGGCTTTCCACCTGAAAGACGCCAACCGAATCTCCCCGCTGCAGCATTTGATAGACCCTGGGGCATTCAGGTGGGACACTGGTCAGTGTCAGATGAAGGTCATGATGGACGGCAATAAGGGAAAAGGCCTTGGCAATACAGGAAAGCATGCCAAGCGCGAGAATATCGATCTTCAGGATACCGAGAGCAGAAAGATCATCCTTGTCCCATTCGATGAAGGTACGTTCTTCCATTGCGGCATTACCGATCGGCACAAGTTCCTCAAGTAGTCCGCGGGTAATGACAAACCCCCCGACATGCTGGGACAGATGACGAGGAAAGCCGTAGAGCTCCCGGGCAAGCTGAAGGACTAGGAAAAGGCGGCGTTCTGATGGATCAAGACCTAGCGCACGCAGATCTTCTTTGCGAATGTCTTTCTTTCCCCAGCCATAGAGGTTGCTGGCAAGAGTGCTGACCATATCTAGCGACAGGCCGAGCGCCTTGCCGACATCACGAATGGCACTTTTGCCGCGGTAAGTGATGACGGTTGCTGCCAGACCAGCGCGCTGCCGGCCATACCTCTCATAAATGTACTGGATTATCTCTTCGCGCCGTTCATGCTCAAAATCGACATCAATGTCAGGGGGTTCATCGCGTGCTGTTGAGATGAAGCGCTCGAACAGGAGGTTCATCCGCGCCGGATCAACCGCGGTGATCCCAAGCGCATAACACACAGCTGAATTGGCTGCCGATCCACGGCCCTGATAAAGAATCTGGCGGCGTCTGGCAAATTGGGTGATGTCCCATACAGTAAGGAAGTATGGCGCATAGCCGAGTTCGCCGATCAGCCTGAGTTCGTAGGCAATCTGTGCCTGGACCTTTTCGGGTATGCCGTCGGGATAGCGTTCGGCTGCCCCTTCATGAGCGAGCCTCGTCAGGATCTCCTGGGGCGTACCAGTTCCGCCGATTGCATCGTCAGGATAATTGTAACGCAGGTCATCAAGCGAGAAGCTGATACAATCAGCGAAAATTTGACTGGCAGTAATAGCTTGTGGGTAACGCCTGAACAGTCGCGCCATCTCGTTAGCATCCTTCAGATGGCGTTCGGCATTGGCAAGAAGGCGTTTTCCGGCATCCTCGATGGTGCATTTTTCACGAATACAGGTCAGTACGTCGAACAATGCACGCCGTTCAGAGCGGTGATAGTGCACGTCATTGTGAGCAAGAAGCGTAATGCCAAGCTCGTGTGCCAGGGTGGCGGCCGCAGCGAGGCTGCGCTCGGAACGTATGCCATAGGTCAGGGCTGCTCCCAGCCACACCCGCTGCGGTGCAGTAGCCGCAAGCCGCACTGCAGCTTGGCGAAATCTCGCATATGATTTTGCATATGATGATGGTGAGGCTGGAACGGAGCTGGCACCGGTGTCTTCCATCCGGCCTTGATGGTGGTGGCAAGCGAGCATGCTGGTGTCGGGCAGGAGCACGAACAGCTGTCCCGCGCTGAATTCGATAATGTCATCGAGGCCAAGATCGCACTGGCCTTTCGGTGCCTTGCGATTGCCACGCGTCAGCAGCCGGCATAATCGTCCATACGCGGCGCGATCTTGTGGATAGGCAAGGGTCTCAAAGCCGTCGCGGGTAACAAGGCGTACGCCCGTAAGCAGGCGTATGCCGCAGGTTTTAGCCATGGTATGCGCGCGCACCACGCCGGCAAAGGTATTACGATCGGCAATGCCAATGGCAGAAAGCCTGAGTTCGGCAGCGCGGGCTACCAGTTCTTCGGGATGGGAGGCGCCCCGCAGAAACGAGAAATTGCTGGTTACAGCCAATTCGGTATAGACACTCACGCAAATACTCCGTGTACGAACCAGCGTGGTGGGCGCGGGGCGTCATAAAACCCGTCGCGATACATCCAGAATTTATGGCCAGCCCGGTCTTCGACGAGATAGTAATCGCGGGTTGGACTTTCTCCGTTCCGCCACCATTGCGGAGCGATGCGTTCAGGTCCTTCTGCGTGCTCGATGCGGTAATGCAGGCCACGCCATTTGAACTGAAGTGGAGGGCCTTCGGGAAGCAGCGCCAGGACTTCGGCGGGTTCGGCGCGAGGCAGTAGCAGGAGCGGTCGCAGGCTCCAATCCTCCCATCTGCCAGGAGCCCCAGCCGGCTTCATGATCATCGCCCGTTCGGGGTCATGTGTGTCACGCGGATAGGCGCGTAGCACATTGTCGGTACCCAGCCGGCTCGTCAGCCGGTCGATCAGCCGCGTGAGCCGGGTCGGATCAGGTGTGGTTTGGCCAAGGCCGGCCTGGATGGGCTCGAGCGGCTGACCGAGCGTGACATCAAGCCGGGCTGCTTCAAAACCGAATCCTGGATCAAAAGTTTCGATGCGTGCATCGAGTTTGAGAGCGAAGAGTTTGATGATGTGACCAGGATCGCGGCTTGGTGATGCAAGGTGCAGGGTGATGCGCAGCACCTGCCCATCGACGCGAAAAAGGTTCAGGCTCAAGACCCGAGCCCCGAGGCCGGCCCGTTCAAGCAGGGGCATGAGATCCTGGGCCAAAGAGGCAGCCAGCTTAAGCACATGATCCTGGTCACGGATGGGTTCGGCGAGTATCGCTGAAACCCGTGCCGGGGCATGCGGCAGTATGGGCGAAAAACTTTCTTTGACCAGTCCCAGGGCCTGATCCAGGCGCAGCAGCAATTCCTCGCCAAAACGTGCAGCGAGAGGTGCACGCGGCAGGTCCATGACATCGGCGATGCGCGTCAATCCCAGATGGCGCAGTGTGGCCACGCTCTGCGGATCGATGCGCAAGGCAGCAACAGGCAGATCGCGCAGGACTTCGGTCTGGCTTGAGCTGTCGACAATGATCTGCGCTTTGGCACCATAGCGGCAAAGAGCATGCGCAGCCCCAATAGTGTCGGCCATGGCCAGCCTGACGCTCAGCCCGAGCTGCGCCAGTGCCTCAGCAATGCTGTGAAGCGCAGCACATTCACCACCAAATAGATGGGCGCATCCGGTCATGTCGAAGGTCAGGCCGCCCGCACCGGCTTCGATTTCAGACCAGGGCGCAACATAGGGTGAAAACCGGGTACACCACAGGCTGAGTTTGCGCAGCCTGGTTCGCTCGCGTGCGTGATTGACAGGTGAAGTGATGAGCGTGGGCACGCGCGCGCGCGCATCGCTGAGCAGCTGGCCGGGGTAAAGACCAAGCTGTCTGGCGACGGGACAGGGAGCATCGAGATGCCAGCCGCCGCTGGTCTGGCTCACCAGCGCGAAGGGTTCAGGCGGCGAACAGGCCTGGGTCTTGTTCCGGTATTCGGTGCTGAAGTCCGGTAAGAAGGCGCAGACATAGCGTGGCATGATCCCATTCCACTACCCAGGCTCCAGGCCTGCCTGTGCGCACCCGTTCTAGTGCGACGGCAAACCTGGAGGCTCCCAGAAATCCAAGACTGTCGCTGGCAGCTCTGTGCGACTGGACGCGCCAGCGCGTGACGGCCGCACTCGTCTCATGATCCTGATGCGCGCGCAGGAGAAAAAGCGGCGTCGTCCCGGCCTCGGCCGCCAGGTGCAGCCGCCGGCTGGCTGTCAGATCCATGCCGATGGGCCGGGTGCCGATCACCGCGCCTACCGCACCTGCGCGCAAGACCTCTTCCAGTGCCCATAGCTGCTCCTGGGTGTTGACGCAGCGCAGAAAGAAAATGGCGCCCGGATCAATCCCGAAGGCTTTCAGTCCTGGGCCGTAAGGCTGGCCAAAATCCCCATGACGCGGCAGCACCCAGACCAAAGGCTGGCTCCCGGCTGTGAGTGTCACCAGCGCCAGCAGAAAGCCGATGGCCGCAGGCGTGGCTGCATGTTCTGCCGCAGCTACCTCATGCAGGCCGCCCCGAACCAGGCCGCCGTGCAGACAGGCATCAATTGGCGCGCAGCCCAGCGGATGGCGCACACGCTCGGACTGCGTCACCAACGGCGCAATCAGCCGCTGCGCCGCGGCGAGCTTCGCCCGGCGATCTTCCATCGCTCGCTCCGTTCACTTTTCGTTCCTATAGCATCATGGCCCGCGCGCTGAGTCAACCTTAGGCCAGCCAGGGGGATGATTTGCCACCATAGGCATCGATGGCAGTAAACAGCGCACGCACCGCATGGCGTTCATCTTCACTAAGTTCGGGACGCCAGATGTCAAACAGCAGAATGACCCGGGTCTGGTCACTGTTATTCCAGGCTTCGTGCTCGATTGTATCATCGAAAACCCAAGCCTTGCCTTCGTGCCAGGCGCGTACGTCATTGCCGACGCGAAAGCCGCAACCTTCCGGCACGATCAATGGCAAATGACAGATCAGCCGTGTGTTGACGAAGCCATGGTGGGCAGGAATGCGTGTTTTGCCTCTGAGCAGAGAAAACAGGGCAGTCGGAGTACGGGTTTCGATCTGGGGCATGGGCAGTTGCGACAGCACCGCCATGGTCTTGGGGCAGCGTGCCGCATTCTTCTCCTGCAGCATGCCACTTTTCCAGAAATAGAAAGCGCTCCAGTTCGGATTGTCGCGTAAGCCACGCTGGGCATTGAAGGGCCGATTGGGATCACCCTCTACATAAGGTACGAAGGCCCCATCCTCCTCCAGAACTGTCAGCAGTTCCGCACGGATGTCGTCTGTGGCCGCTTCAACCTGGGCGAGCCATTCAAACTGCTCTCTTGGATAGAACTGCAGCTGTGGCAGGCCCGGAAAATAATAGAATTGGGGAGCCTGCAGATAGATCTTCTTCTTGCCCAGCATCAGATCAAGCGACAGACCAAAACGGTCGAGACCGTCAGCGTTCAGACGGTCGGCCATCGCTGAGCGTAAATGCGCCTCATAGGCAGCTTCGTAGCGCTTAAGCGCGTTCTGCGCACGGGTCAGTCCATCAATGACATCGGCTGGCAGGGTACCGCCGCGGCCTGCCGCCTTCAGGGCCGTGTCGTAAAAGCTTACGGCACTGCGGCTGTCTCCCTTACGATCGAGAATGTCTCCACGCAGGAGCAGGGCCCGCAAATTATAGGGATCCCGGGCCAATGCCTTGTCGAGTGCATCGCAGGCCGTCTGCCAGTCGTCGAGCTTGTCACAGGCCATGGCCAGACCGAGCAGGGTTGCACTGTCCTGGGCCCCGCCCGCGATTGCCTCTTCGAAAGACCGGCGCGCGGCCTGGGCATCGCCAAGACGTAGCGCCTCCATCCCCGCTAGACCTGCCGCCGACACCGCCGCTCCCCCCGAAGGCCGTGGACAGCGACGATGAAAGCGATGAAGTTGTCGCTGGTCAATCCCCCGCGAAGGACGAATAGACCAGGGTCCGCAGCTCCTTGCGTATCGGATAGCTGGACGAGGGCAGGAACTGGGTCATGAACACCACCACGATCTCATCCAGCGGATCGATCCAAAACGCGGTGGAGGCCGCCCCGCCCCAGAAATATTCGCCGGCATTGCCAAAGGTCATGGCCTTGGCGCGGTTGACGACCGAACAGAACCCAAGTCCGAAGCCAAGGCCTTCATTGCCGGCTTCGGAAAATAGCGACCGCGACACCGCCATCAGCTCCTTGCCCTCGGGCAGATGATTGGCGGTCATCAGCGTGATGGTCTTGGGGCTGAGGAAATAGTGGCCGTTGAAGCTACCGCCGTTCAGGAGCATGTGGCAGAACTTCAGGTAGTCCGCAGCCGTGCCGACGAGACCGCCACCCCCGGACACGAGGATGGGAGGAGCCAGGTATTTGCTTTTGGCCGGATCATCCTGCAGCACGACTTTGCCCTTGGCATCGAAGGCATAACAGGCGGCAAAGCGCTCGGCCTTTTGAGCTGGCACAAGGAAGGCCGTGTCTTCCATACCCAGGGGACCAAGGATGCGCTGCTGCAGAAAGTCCTCGAAGGGCATGCCGGAAATCTTGCCCACGAGATAGCCGAGGACATCGGTCGACACCGAGTAATTCCAGGCCTCGCCCGGTGAAAATTCAAGGGGAATATGGGCGAGAGCGGCGATCATGTCGTTGAGCGACAAGGGTGTGCCTTCGATATTGCCGATGCCGAGCTTGCGGTATGCCGCATCCACATTGGTGCGCTGCTGAAAGCCGTAGGTAAGTCCGGAAGTATGGCGCAGAAGATCAATCATGCGCATGGGGGAGGAGGTTCTGCGTGTCTGAAAGGCGCCGGGCAGACCGGCCACGTAGACGCCAAGATCGCGCCATTCCGGAATGAACCGGTGCACTGGATCATCCAATGCCACAAGCCCGTCTTCGACCAGCATCATGAATGCGACCGACGTAATCGGTTTGGTCATCGAGTAGATGCGGAAAATCGTGTCTTCCTGCATCGGCTTGGAGCGCTCTCGGTCCATCTGACCGACCACCGAGGTGTGTACGATGCGGCCCTGGTGGGAGACGAGCGTAACCGTACCCGCGAGCCGGCCGCTGTCGACATAACGCTGTTGCAAAAAGCCATCCAGTCGGGACAGGCGGGATTTTAGAAGTGAATGCGGGCGCTGGGCCATGGCGAGGTCTCCCCATATTTTGGCGGCCACTGTAGCCCATCGTCGAGGTTTGAAAAGACCGTGATGATGGCCTTAAGCTTGGCCGTAAAGCAGCGAGGCCCGCCATGGCATGGGATTTTGAGACCGAACCGGAATTTCAGGAAAAGCTCGACTGGATCGAACGGTTTCTCGACGATGAGGTCGAGCCCCTGGTCCATCTGGAGATCTGGCGCGCCGGGCCGGGTTCCAGGCCCTACGAGCAGGCGATCCGCCCGTTGCAGAAGAAGGTACGGGAACAGGGTCTTTGGGCCTGTCACCTTGGCCCTGAGTTGGGTGGACAAGGTTACGGCCAGGTCAAGCTTGCGCTCATGAACGAGCGGCTGGGGCGGGTCAGCCTTGCACCGGTCGCTTTTGGTTGTCAGGCACCCGATACCGGCAATGCCGAGATCATCGCCCATTTTGGTACCGAGGAGCAGAAGCGCAAATACCTGTGGCCATTGCTCAACAACGAAATCACCAGTGGCTACTCGATGACCGAACCGCAAGGCGGCTCTGATCCTCTGGCGTTTCAGACCACTGCCGTGCTCGATGGCGAGCACTGGGTGATCAATGGTGAAAAATGGTTCACCAGCGGCGCCCGTCACGCCGAGGTCTTTGTCGTCTATGCGCTGACCGATCCGGATCATCCCGATCCCTATCGCCGCATGTCCATGTTCCTCGTGCCGCGTCAGACCCACGGCGTCGAGGTGGTGCGCTATGTCGGCGTCGGCGAGACCAGCCGCGGTTCCGAAGGCTATATGCGGTACACCAATGTACGCGTCGCCAAAGATGCGCTTCTGGGCGAACGCGGCGGTGCCTTTGTCATCGGTCAGACCCGTCTTGGAGGCGGACGGGTGCATCATGCCATGCGTACGGTTGGCCAGTGCAAGAAGGCGCTCGATCTGATGTGCCGGCGGGCAGTGTCGCGGGCGACCCGCGGCAATGGCCGTATCGGCGACTATCAGATGGTCCAGGAGCAGATTGCCGACAGCTGGATCGAGCTTGAGATGTTCCGCCTGCTGGTGCTGCAGACCGCCTGGAAGATCGACAAGTACAAGGATTATCGCAAGGTCCGCAAAGATATCGCCGCAGTGAAGGTGGCGATGCCCAAGGTCTATAGCGAGATCGTCAAGCGTGCCATGCATATCCACGGAGCGTTGGGGGTTTCCAACGAGATGCCGTTTGCTTCGATGCTGATCGGCTCGATGGTCATGGGAATTGCCGATGGCCCGACCGAAGTGCACAAGGTCACGCTGGCCAGGCAGGTATTGCGGGACTTCAAGCCTGATCCCGGTCTTTTTCCCGCCTATACCCTGCCCAATATGCGTGCCGCAGCCCAGGAGCGCTTTCCTGACCTGGCCGAGGAAATCCGTGCCGAATGGATGGCGCGCGCGGCCAGCATCGATGCGCTCTGAGGGCCGGCTGGCGCCATCTTGGCGCCGCGGACCAGCCCGCGGCGGCCAAGCTGCGATGCCGCTTGATTTTTTGTCACCGGGGTGAAGGATGGGGGTCCTGCCCTCTTAACCCTCGAACTTGCTCACGGACGCACGATGACCCTGCCTGCCAATTTTCCTGTTGTTTCCCTCGCCCAGGCCCATGCACTGCTGACACAGCCGGGCTCCAAGCTCGAGACGGAAGAAGTCATGATCCGCGGCGTGCGCACCCGGGTGTGGAAACACAGCCCGCCGAGCTTGCGCGAGGCTGTCGCCTATAGCCGCCAGTTCGCGGCGCGTGATTTTCTCGTCTACGAAAATGACCGCGCGACCTATGAAAGTTTCTACCGCGCGACGATGCGCTTCGCCCATGAGCTTGTCCGGCGCGGCGTGAAGAAGGGCGACAGGGTTGCGCTGATCATGCGCAATCTTCCCGAATGGCCCGTTGTTTTCTATGGCGCCACCATCATTGGGGCCATCCTCACCCCTCTGAATGCCTGGTGGACGGGACCTGAACTCGAATACGGTCTGGTTGATTCCGGCTCCAAGATTGCAGTGGTGGACGCCGAGCGGCTCGAGCGCATCAGCGAGCATCTAGTCAACTGCCCCGACCTGGAATGCATTTTTGTCAGTCGCTACGACGATGATCTTCCACAGACCAATGTTGAGCGGCTCGAGGATGTATTGGGCGCGGTCAATGACTGGGGCAAGCTTCCCGAGCTTCCCATGCCTGAGGTTGCGATCGCCCCCGATGATGACTGTACCATTCTTTATACCTCGGGCACGACCGGTCGTCCCAAGGGGGCGCTCGGTACCCACCGCAACATGCTCTCCAATATCTTTGCTTCGGCAGCGGCGGCAGCACGTTCCTTCGTTCGCCGTGGTGAGGTGCCTCCGCAGGTCGATCCGCTTGAGGCGCCGCAGCGCACGGCGTTGCTTTCGGTGCCGTTTTTCCATGCCACCGGCTGCTTTGCGGTGATGAATCCCACGCTGTTCACTGGCGGCAAGCTGGTGCTGATGCGCAAATGGGATCCGGAAATTGCCATGCAGCTGATCGAGCGCGAAAAGGTTAATTCCGCCGGCGGTGTACCGACGATCGCCTGGCAGCTGATCGAGCATCCGGCCCGGTCGAAATATGATCTCTCCTCGCTGGAAACGGTGTCCTATGGCGGAGCTCCCTCCGCCCCCGAACTGGTACGCAAGATCGTTGAGAGCTTCCCCAAGTCCCAGCCCGGCAATGGCTGGGGTATGACCGAAACCAGTGCAACCTGCACCTCGCATGTCGGAGAGGATTATGAGCTGCGCCCGGATAGCTGTGGTCCTGCCGCCCCGGCGTGTGATCTGAAGATTGTCGGCCCCAATGGTGAAACCTTGCCCCCCGGCGAGGTTGGCGAGCTGTGGGCAAGGGGGCCGAACATCGTCAAGGGATACTGGAACAAGCCCGAGGCGACGGCCGATACCTTTGTCGATGGCTGGGTCAAGACCGGCGATCTGGCGCGCCTCGATGAAGAAGGCTTCTGCTACATCATTGACCGCGCCAAGGACATGCTGATCCGCGGTGGCGAGAACATCTACTGCATCGAAGTGGAGAATGTGCTTTACGAGCATCCCGCGGTGATGGATGCAGCGCTGGTTGGCATTCCCCATAAGACGCTGGGTGAGGAACCTGCGGCCGTGGTCCACCTGAAGCCGGGAGTGCACACGACCGAGGCTGAACTGCGCAGCTTTGTCGCCGGCAAGCTTGCCGCCTTCAAGGTTCCGGTGAAGATCGTATTCTGGCCGGAAACCCTGCCGCGGAATGCCAATGGCAAGATTCTGAAGCGGGACCTCAAGAAGATCTTCGTCGAAGAACCGAACGCCTAGCGGCCTCTGCTGTACCCGGATGGCGGGGCGTTTGGGGCAGGGGCTGGCTGCGTCGAGCGGCCTCATCTCCTGCCCGCCCTGTCCGCCGCTGTGGTCCGCAGGAGTTCCCTGCCTGGCATGGACCGTTCGGACGCAAGTCCATGCCAGAAGGCAGGCCCGTTGCTTCACGCGGATGCTCAGTGGGCGGCCGCTCCCCGTGGTTTCTCTGCCACCGCCGCCGTTGCCCTCGCAGAGATCCTGATGTGTGCGGTCCGCTCGGAGATCTGGGGTCCGCAGGGACCGTAATCGAAGTCGGCGGTCACAGGCCCTAGTTTGCGTAATCCTTCCGGGGCGTCGTGCGGATCAAGATGCAGTTCGATAAAGGACAGACTGTCGGAGGCTTGTGCTGCGGCAAGCGCGCGCGCGAGCTCGCCCTCAGTCTTCGCCTGGGCAACAAAGCAGTTGCGGTGCGGTGCGAAAACCGACGGTAACTCTGAATAATTCCAGTTGGCGATATCGTTGTAGGCAGAGTTCATCCCGAGAATATAGCGTTCGATGGTATAGCCGCGGTTGTTGAGCAGGAAGATGATCGGCTTCAGATCAAGCCGCAGGATCGTCGAAAGCTCCTGCACCGTGAGCTGCAAGGATCCATCGCCGATAAAGAGAAGGTGACGGCGCTTCGGCTTTGCCAGCGCGGTTCCGAGAATTGCTGGCAGGCTGTAACCGATCGACGCCCAGATATTGGCGGCAATGTAACTCACTCCTGAGGGCAGCCGCATCTGAGCCAGGCCGATATTGGAAGTTCCGTTTTCGGCGATCACCACATCGCCTTCCTGGATGAAACGGGCAAGCTGAGGCCACAGCCGCTCCTGCCGTAACGGTGCCTCTTCCCTCAGACTCCAGTCACCGCTCTGGCGCAGCCCCTTGTGGGCTGCCGGACGGGATTCGATTTGCGCGACAAACCGCTCGAGCAGCGCCGCCCCGGCGACACCATCATAAACACGCTCCCCTATGATGACGTGGCTGCCATGCAGTTCAACGGTCGCGGCAGGCGGCAATGCCTGGGTGAACAGGCTCGAGTTGGTTTCGATGAAGCGCGGGGCAGTGACGATCAAGCAATCTGAACTCTCGATCCGCTGTCGGACCAAAGTTTCGGAGCCCTGGCCGGCATAGGCACCAAGCCATAGGGGATGCGTCTCATCCAAAATGCATTTGCCCGTGATCAGGCTGGCAAAGGGGACCTGAGCCTTTTCCACGAGGTCTCTGAGAGGCGCTACCATGGCAAAGCGGGCAGCATCGGAATCAACCAGCACGGCAGGGCTCCTGGCCTGCGACCACAGGGTGAGGAGGTGTTGCAGTGCCGCGTTGAAAGGCTCCGGGTTGCCGGAAAAGGCGAGTTCAAGACGCCGCTGTGGCCGTCGCACCAGCTGATGGGAAACATCTGAGGGAAGCTGGATATAGACCGGTTTCATTTCGCGCAGGCAGGCGGTAAGCACCCGGTCAATCTCGGTCAGAGCGTTGGCCGCCGTCAGTCGGGTCTGCGCGACAGTGAACTGGCGATAGCAGTTCATCATGTTGTCGTAATTGCCGTCCGCCAGCGTGTGATGAAGACGGAGCCCCTCTTCCATCGCATGCAGAGGTGGAGCCCCGGTGATGCAGACGACGGGGACGTGCTCTGCGCAGGCGCCGGCCACGCCACAGATGGCACTCAGTTCTCCCACACCATAGGTCGTGAGAAGTGCGCCAACGCCATTCAGGCGGGCATAGCCATCGGCAGCATAGGCCGCGTTCAGTTCGTTGCAGGTGCCAATGAATTCCAGATCTCTGGAGCTGCTGACCTGCTCGAGAAACTGCAGGTTGAAGTCTCCGGGAACACCAAATATGTGGCCGATGCCCATATCGCTCAGCCGTGCGAGGAGTAATTCTCCGATCGTGATCATGATCAACTTTCCCGTATCGTTTATCTGCGCCGGCCAAGCGAGGTCCATCCTGGATCCAATCCCACACAAAGAGCTTGCATTTTTCGAAGTGTTTGCCTCCTATTGTGCAATCTTCGCGCGAAAAGAGGCACGTTTATGCAATGTCTGAGCATCCAGATGCATTCGACCTGAAGATCCTGCAGGAACTTCAGAGAGATGGCCGCCAGACAAACAACGAGCTGGCAGCACGGATCGCGCTCTCTCCGTCACAGTGTTCGCGACGACGCAGTTGTCTGGAGGAGGAAGGTTTCATCCGTGGTTATCACGCGCGGATCGATCATGGTAAGCTTGGGCTGGGACTGCTCTGCATCATTGCGGTGACACTGTCGACGCACAATCAGCATAGCGCCAGGCGGTTCGGGCGGTTTGTCAGCAAGCTGCCAGAGGTCCTGGAGGCTTACGCTCTTACCGGCGACATGGACTATTATCTCAAGGTCATGACGCGGGATCTGAGAGATCTGTCGCGATTTGTGAGTGACGTTCTTCTGCCTCATGCGACAGTACAGCATGTCAAGACGTCGATCGTGCTGGATACGCTGAAGGAAGCCTCTGACTATCCGGTCTCCTTGCGCGGATAAGGTGGCAGTCGCGCCTTTCTCCCGGATCTTCCGCCGTCTTAGCGGGGTGCCATCACATCGCGAAGATGCCCATGAGAAAGGGCTTGGCATAAAGTTCGGCCGCCTCTGCGGGAACAGCACCGGGTACTGCCAGTTCAATCGAGGCGGCGGCACTCAGAGCGGCATGCAGTGACTGGGCGGCAAGTACCGGATCCACGGGGCGGACCGAGCCTTCGGCCGCGGCGTCGGAAATCATTGCCGCGAAGCGGTCGGTGGCGCGCGTCCAGCGGGCCACCATGTCGTTGCGAATGGGTTCGGGCAGAGCTGACAAGGCTCCTCCGCGCAGCAGCGGCCCCTGTTCCGATACCTGATATTGGGCGAGGGTTGCTGCCGCTGCGCACAGACGCTCCCAGCCATCGCCTTGCGCCGTCATCGCCGCAGACTGGATCCGGCGAATGGCTTCGAAGGTGCGTTCAAAGCAGGAAACAACGAGATCATCCTTGGCCTCGTTGTGGTGATAAAAGGAGCCCTTGGTAACGTGAAGATAGGCGGAGATTTTTTCCACCGACGCACCACGATATCCGTGTAGATTGATGAGCTTGGTCGCCGCTACAAGAAAGGTTTCGTGCTGGCGCGCACCGGCTTCCTCCGGGGCGGCAAGCACGTCCTGAAGCACAAGCGGTCGCCACGCAGCACCCTCCGGAGCAAGACCGCGGGTGAGGATGTCGTATAGGCGGAGAGCGAGGCGCGGATAATCCTCGACATGGTAGCGCGGCAGCCAAGCCACCGACCACAAAATCTGCTCCATAAATGCGTGGGTACGGGCATTGGCGGCGTTACGGGACAGCACCAGGCCTGGTCCCTGGAACAGCGTGCGGATGCGCCGGAACAATGCGGTGTAGGGTTCGGAGACGATACTGAAATAAGGCTCCTTAAGAGCGCGGATGTCGTTAAACATGGCAATCTGCGGCTCTTCGCCTTCGCGGATGCGCCGATTGCTTTCGAGATAAAGCTCCAGAAATCGCCTGAGGCGAAGTTCCGGATCGCTGGAGACGAATGCCGCCGCGACCAGCCTGTCGAACCATTCAATCCCACGCAAAAAACAGGCAACAGCGAGGTCTTCCTTTTTCTTGAAGTAATACGTCACCGAGGTTGTAGAGAGTTCAACCGCAGCGGCCACGTCGGCCAGCGTCATGCCTTTGACGCCACGCCGATTGAGAATCTCGGTGGCGGCCGAGACGATCGCGTCCTTCTTGCGGGCATAACGGGGACTGGCACGGGACATCGGCGCCAGCTCTGGCTCCCCCGTCATAACCTCAAGATATGGCGGCGTCCCGTTGGCACGCATTCGGTCCTCCCGGTCCCGAACCTTCCTAGGGGTCAAGATCCGCTGATACGGCCTCTCCTGCAAGCGCCGATTGACCGGTCAGGGCCTGTAAATTCGCGCTGTGGCGGTCACGATCGATGGGAAAGCGGGCCAAAATGGCAAAACCTGCCGTATAAAGCGCCGATACCGTGCACAGATAGACGATGACAAAGCGCACCACCACCGCCTCCGGTACGGCTCCGGGGGTGGCATGAGTCGGAAATCCCACCGCCCACAAGAGGATCCCGGAGCCCAGAAGGCCCAGTCCGGAGACGGCTTTCTGCAGAAAGCTGTTGCCGGCGAAGAGCAGACCCTCGGCCCGCCGTCCGGTGGTGAGTTCGCTGTGCTCAACGACGTCGGCAATCATCGCCCCCACCATGATGGAGGGTCCGATGGTAAGGGCTGAGCCGACGGTGTTGGCGGCAAAAAGCAGGGGCAGCTGAAGCGGCGAGCCCAGTGGCACAAACGCTCCGCAGAGCGCCAGCACCGGGGGTGTCATCATGATGAGCCCGCCGATCGTGAACATAACGATGGCAGCGAGCTTTTTGCCGAACCTTCGTGACAGGGGTGGGGAAATCGCAAAGGCAATCGCCACCGCAAGGAATATGGCAAAGGAGAGGATGCCGAGCTGGGTGCTGCTGAGGCGCCAGAAGAATGTGTTGATGTAGAATGTAAGGGCGAAGACGAGACCAGTTGCCAGGCTGGTCAGCAGGATCGACGCCATCAAGATCAGAAAGGGGCGGTTGGCCAGCGTTTCCAGCATCTGTCCGGTATAGGCGCGCACGGATTGGCGCTGGATCTGCGGTTTGCGGAAAAGCGGGATGAAGCGATGGGTCCCATAGGCTGAGACCAGTATGGCCACGAACATCACGATGGCAGCAATCCAGCCATAATTGTGGTAACCGGTCTCGTTGAGCTGACCAACTTTATGGGCTGCATCGGGTTTCAGCAGCACCAGATAGGCCAGTGTGAGCATGGTCATGCCACCGTACCAGCCAAAAAACACCCGATAGGCCATAAAGGAGGTTCGCTCGTCATAATCCTCGGTGAGTTCTGGCACTAAAGCCGAGCTGGGGATTTCGTAGAACGTGATGAAGGTGCGGGTGATGATGGCGCAGACAATCAGCCAGACAAAAAGCCAGGGGCGGGAGAGTGCCGGTGGGTTCCAGAGGAGCAGGTAGCTGAGCGCCACCGGCAGTGCGCTTGCATACATTAAAGGGTGTCTTCGGCCCCAGCGCGTATGCAGATTATCGGACAGATGGCCGACAAATGGATCAAGGAACGCGTCAAAGATGAGGGCAAAGCCCAGCGCTGCGCCGACCCATTGCGGAGGTAGTCCGAGGACAAGGTTGTAGAACGGCAGGAGAATGGTCTGAAAGCCGTTATCCTTTACACCAAAGGCGACTGAGCCGAAGCCAAAAAACAGCTTGGTCCTTACGGAGGTCAATTCCGAGGGTTGCGGTTCGCTCGGCGCCTTGGTCATGGATCCATCTCTGAGGCCAGGCGGCGCAAGAACTGCCGCGGCGCCATGTTCCGGCAGCGGGCTGCGTAAGGTCAAGCCGGAGCGGAGGGGCGGGTGGTGCTCTGTTCGGCACCACGATGTTGCGGCGGCGTTGGCATGCTGCGCGTATAGTGGTGAGGCGAATCACTGGGACGAGAGGGCGGGGCAGAACAGGAGGAAGCTTGGACCGCAAAGCCTGGTTGGCCATATCATCAGGGCTAGTCGCGGGGGCCATCGTGTCCCTGTGGGCGGGGACGTTGGCTCCATGGCTCGTTCTTGGCCTCGCCGTCGTGTGCGCCCTGGCTGGGGTCCTGGCGGGCAGACAGGCCCGTCTGCAGCGGGCGGCCAGTGCTCCCAAAGCAAGCCTCGCGCCGAACCAGCCTCCTGCGGCGCGTGATATTCTTGAGCATCTGGCAGCGCCGGTGCTGCTGATCGATGCCAGCGGCCGGGTCGTCCTTGCCAACCGGGCGATGCGCGCCGTCATTGGTCTTGATGCGGAGAAAAAGCCTGTTGCGGCGGTGTTGCGTACTCCCGCGGTTCTCGAAGCTGTGGAGCGCACCCGGATTTCGGGGGAGCCTGGATCGATCGCGTTCACCGTTCATGTTCCGGTTGAGCGCCATTATGAGGCGCATGTCGCCCGGGTTGGCAATCAGCCGCCCCTGACGGCGCTGTTGCTCTACGACTTGACCGCCGTGCGGCGCGCCGAAGAGGCCCGCGCCGACTTTGTCGCCAATGCCAGCCACGAGCTGCGTACGCCTCTGGCTGCGGTCTCAGGGTTCATCGATACCCTCAAGGGGCATGCCAAGGATGATGCCGAGGCGCGGGAGAAATTTCTCGAGATCATGAGCGTTGAAGCCGGGCGTATGCGCCGGTTGATCGACGATCTCTTGTCGCTGACCCGGATCGAGCAGAATGAGCATGTTCCGCCGTCCGGTCGGGTCGACCTGGAAAGTGTGGTGCGCGATGCGGTGGCAGCGCTGTCGCCGCTGGCGGCAGCGGACGACGTCGAGATCCGCATCGACGCGCCAGCGGCGCTGCCTGCGGTGACCGGCCAGCGTGACGAGCTGATCCAGTTGTTCCAGAACTTGATCCATAATGCGATCAAGTATGGCCGCCGCGGTGGCCACGTCTGGCTGAGCCTTGCCACCGTGGCAGGCCAGAGCCGGCGCGATGCTGGCGCCATGGTTGCGGTTAGTGTCCGTGACGATGGCGAGGGTATTCCCCGGGAGGCAATTCCCCGCCTCACCGAGCGGTTTTATCGGGTTGATGTCAAACGCAGCCGTGAACGTGGCGGCACCGGCCTTGGCCTTGCCATCGTCAAGCATATCGTCAGCCGGCACCAGGGCCGCCTCACCATCGAAAGCCAGCCGGGGCAGGGATCGACGTTTACGGTGATGCTGCCGGCCGCTCCTGGTGATCAGGCGGGAACGCCCACTGTCACTGAAGCTTTATAAAACTGTTGCAATGACGTGGCCTTGGGCGCGTAGCTATGCAGGGAGCCGGGGCGGCGATCCCGGGCAGGAGCATCATGAGCGAACACACTGTAAAAGCCTTTACCGAACAGCTTGAGGGTCTTGCGGCCACGGTGGCGCAGATGGGGGGCCTCGTGGAATCCCAGCTTGCCGATGCAGTCGACGCCATTTCCCGCCGCGACACGCAGCTCGCGGACCGGGCAATCAGCCAGGACCCCAAGGTCGATCTCCTGCAGCAGGAGATTGAGGACCGGGCGCTCAAGCTCCTCGCTTTGCGCCAGCCCATGGCCGTTGATCTGCGCGAAACCCTCGCCGCGATCAAGATTGCCAGCGAACTCGAACGGATCGGTGACCTGGCAAAGAATGTTTCCAAACGTGCCCTGGTGCTCAATCGTGAGCCGCCCATCCGCCTGACCCAAAGTCTCGCCCGCATGGGCCGGGCGACGTTGTCCCAGCTCAAACTCGTGCTCGATGCCTACAGCGATCGCGACTCCGAAGGCGCCGTCACGGTGTGGCGCAATGATGGTGACATCGATGAGATCTACAACAGCCTCTTCCGCGAGCTTCTCACCTACATGATGGAAGACCCGCGGACCATCGGCCTCTGCACGCATCTTCTGTTCGTGGCCAAGAATATTGAACGGGCGGGTGATCATGCCACGAATATCGCCGAGACCGTCTATCACATGGTCAAAGGCGGGCATCTTTCGATCGATCGCCCCAAAATGGATGTTACCAGCACGACCACCGTGCCTTTTGAACGTGAGTAGCCATGACGTTGAAGCCGACTGTCCTTGTCGTTGAAGATGAAGCCGCACTTGTAACCTTGTTGCGCTACAATCTGGAGCGCGAAGGCTACCGGGTACTTGAAGCCAGGGACGGCGAAGAAGCCCTGCTGGTCGCAAATGAAGAGCGTCCGGATGTGGTTGTGCTCGACTGGATGCTGCCACAGCTGTCTGGGATCGAGGTTTGCCGCCGTCTGCGTACCAAGCAGGATACGCGTAACATTCCGATCCTGATGCTGACTGCGCGCGGGGAGGAGAGCGATCGCATACGTGGTCTGGACACTGGCGCTGACGATTATATCACCAAGCCGTTTTCGATGACCGAACTGCTGGCCCGGCTGCGGGCGGTAATGCGCCGCATTCGCCCGGGCCTGGCGGAAGATATTGTCCGTATTGGCGATATAGAAATGGATCGGGCCGCGCATCGTGTCCGCCGCCACGGACGCGATATTCATCTGGGGCCGACCGAGTTCAAATTGCTCGATCATCTGCTGCAGCATCCTGGCCGCGTCTTCAGCCGGGAACAGCTGCTTGATGCGGTATGGGGTTCAGATGTCTATGTCGAGGCGCGGACGGTCGACGTCCACGTTGGACGCCTGCGCAAGGCCCTGAACATTGAAGGGGTCCGCGATCCCATCCGCACCGTGCGCTCGGCCGGATATGCCCTTGATGACGCCTTCGTCAAAGAAGCGGTCTGACACGGCGCCATCACCTTAGCGCGGACCTGTCCTGGCGCGCATTTGCACCGGCCTTGTTGGTGGTCTCGACCAGTGATTGCCCTGGGTGGCGGGCGTGATCTATCGTCACCACAATATTCCTGATCCTGCACCAGCTGGTGCGGACAGGCTCTGCGGGCAGAACCATGTCCATCACCGATTTGAACGATCTGAGGCTGCTTGTCGCCGTGGTGAGCCATGGTGGCTTCTCTGCAGCAGGGCGAGCTCTTGGGGTGCCCAAGTCACGCATCAGCCGGCGGATCCGGGCGCTTGAGGATGAGCTCGGGGTCCGGCTGCTTGAGCGCTCAACCCGCCGCTTTGCCGTCACCGAGCTTGGCCAGGACGTCTATCATCATGCGCGGGCGGCGCTCGCCGAGGCCGACACGATTGAAGCGGCGGCGAGCCGGCTGAAGACGGAGCCGCAGGGACTCGTCCGCATCTCCTGCCCGGTCGGTGCTGATCGTCTGGTTGCGGTCGCCTTGCCCGGTTTCCTGCAGCGCTTTCCTAAACTGCGCGTACAGATGATTGTTACCAACCGCCGTATCAATCTCATCGAGGAAGGGGTTGATGTTGCGGTGCGGGTGCGTGAGCGGCTCGATAGCGATGCCGGGCTGCAGCTCAAGATTATCGGGCGCACGAAGTCTCGACTGATGGCGAGCCCCTCTTTGCTGGCACGGCTGGATACACCGCAGAGCCTTGCAGACCTCGCGCGCTTTCCGACCCTTGGCTTTACCGAAATCCCCGGTACCGACCGCTGGATCCTGGTGAGGGAGGATGGGCACGAGGAGGAGTTCGTCCATGAGCCCCGCCTTGCGGCAACCGATTTTGCGATCCTCCGTCAGGCCACGATGGATGGGGTAGGGGTGGGCTTTCTGCCTGAACTGCAATTTCGTGGCGCCCTGTCGCAGGGCCGTCTCGTCCACATCCTGCCGCAATGGGGCTCGCACGAAGCCACCATGCACCTCGTCTTCACCTCGCGACGCGGATTGCTGCCAGGCGTCAGGGCGGTCATCGACTTTCTGGCCGATGCCCTTGATGTGCGCTCCGCAGCCTGGAGTGCGCCCTGAGCGCGTTTCAGCTTGCCATCCGGCCCTTGTCACGCTCGCGGCGCTGCTGTGGCTGGTAGGCCTTGCGCGCATGCGCCTCGCAATAGGGTGATCCGTTCTTGGGCTTGCGCCCGCAGAAATGAAACTCGTTTTCGCTGGGATCGCCGATCGGCCATTTGCACATGCGGTCGTTGATGGTCAGCACCGTTGCGAAGCTGCCATCGTCGAGGATGACGGGCTCTTCTTCCACGACCGGAGCCGCCGGGGTCTGCGCACGAACTGTAACCTTGGGCGCTGAAGGCAGGCGTGGACGTTCGGCACGCGCCGGCGTCGCCCGACCAGCCAGCCCCAGCCGATGAACCTTGCCGATTACCGCATTTCGGGTCACCCCGCCCAATACCCGCGCAATCTGACTGGCCGAAAGCCCCTCGGTCCATAACGACCGAAGCTGCTCCACCCTCTCGTCTGTCCACCCCATGCTGCGCCTCCCTGGCTCTGGCACAAGATATGGTGCACACTACGATGCGCTTAACAAGAAATACCCGGTAACCCCAACGGCTTGTCCACAATATCGAATCTGTGGGAAACTCCTCTGGTAGCGCATTTTACTGTGCAAGTGCCCTTAAGCAGGCCAAGGGCGGGAAGTTTGCCGCCGGGCTGGCGAAATCCGTTGCGTCACTGCAGGGATCGGAGCGATAAGCGCAGCGCCGGGCCATGTGCCCGGCTTTGTCATTTGCGCCAACACATGGGACGGGAAGGAGAACTGCTTTGTTTCCGTATCTGCTGCCAACCTATAGTCGGGCGGACCTTGCGTTCGTTCGCGGCGAGGGCCCTTACCTCTTCGCCGAGGACGGTAGCCGATATCTGGATTTTGCCGCGGGCATTGCCGTCAATGCGCTCGGACACGCCCATCCCCATCTGGTCGCGGCGTTGTGTGACCAGGCCACCAAGCTCTGGCATACCTCCAATCTCTATCGGGTACCGGGACAGGAAAAGCTGGCCCGTCGGCTGGTTGAAAACAGTTTTGCCGACACGGTGTTCTTCACCAATTCGGGGGTGGAGGCGATTGAATGCGCGATCAAGATGGCACGCCGCCACCACTTCGTGAATGGCGCGCCCGAGCGCTTCCGCATTGTCAGTTTTGAGGGCGCATTCCATGGCCGTACCCTGGCCGGCATTGCCGCAGGTGGCCAGGCCAAATATCTCGAAGGCTTCGGCCCCAAGGTCGAGGGATTTGACCAGATTGCGGTCGCTGATATGGCGGCACTCAAAGCTCTCGATACCACGCAGATCGCTGCCCTGCTGATTGAACCGGTGCAGGGCGAGGGTGGTCTGAGGACAGTTCCGGCCGAGTTTCTGCGCCATCTGCGGCGCCTTTGTGATGATACCGGAATGCTGCTGATCTTCGATGAGGTTCAGACCGGTGTAGGGCGCACAGGCAAGCTGTTCGCCTATGAATGGACAGAGGTCACACCTGATATTATGGCCATTGCCAAAGGCATTGGCGGAGGCTTTCCGGTCGGCGCCTGTCTGGCAAAGGCCGAGGCGGCTGATGGCATGACGGCAGGCGTGCATGGCAGCACCTTCGCAGGCAATCCGCTGGCGATGGCGGTCGGCAATGCGGTCCTTGATGTCGTACTGGAGGACGGGTTCCTCGCGCATGTGCGCAGCATTGCCTCTTATACCCGCCAGCAGCTTTCCGGGCTGATCGAAGGCCATCCCAAGGTGTTTGCGGAACTGCGGGGCGAAGGCCTGATGATCGGATTGAAGCTCAAACTGCCCAATACCGAATTTGTTGCGACCTTGCGCAAGCATCATATGTTGAGCGTTGGTGCCGGAGACAATGTGGTCCGCCTGTTACCGCCGCTGACCATCACCGAAGAGCAGGTGCGAGAGGCGATCGCGGCGCTTGAGGCCGCCGCCAGCGAAATGGAGAGCCAGGCGTGAACGCGCTCACCCGCACGGCCGAAGGGCCGAAGCATTTTCTGGACCTGTCGGATTTTGACGAGGAGAGCCTGCGAGCGATCCTCGATGACGCGCGCGCGCGCAAGATCTCCCGAGCCGACCTGCCCAAAGGTGCGCTGGATCCCCATGCGCCGCTTGCCGGCCGCATTCTGGCGCTGATTTTCGACAAGCAGTCGACCCGTACCCGCATCTCCTTTGATGTCGGCATGCGTCAGTTGGGTGGAACCACGATCATGCTGTCGGGAAAGGACATGCAGCTGGCGCGCGAGGAGACCATCGCCGATACCGCGCGGGTGCTCTCCCGTTACGTCGATGCCGTCATGATCCGACTACTCGATCACGAGATGGTCCGTGAACTCGCTGAGCATGCAAGTGTGCCGGTGATCAACGGGCTGACAAGAATTTCCCACCCCTGTCAGGTGATGGCAGACGTCATGACGTTTGAAGAGCATCGCGGTCCCATCAAGGGGGCGACGGTTGCCTGGAGCGGCGACGCCAATAATGTACTGACATCCTGGGTGCATGCTGCAGCCCGCTTTGGCTTCAAGCTGCGGGTCGCCTCGCCAAAGGAGCTGAGCGCCAAGGACTCATTGCGCGCGTGGGCCGCCGGCGCCGGTGCCGATGTGGAGTTTGGCGATGATCCGGACAAGGCGGTTGCCGGTGCCGATTGTGTCGTCTCTGACGCCTGGGTCTCGATGGGTGATGCGGACATGACCAAACGCCACAATCTGCTCAAGTCCTATCAGGTTAATGCCCGGCTCATGGCCAAGGCCGCCAGGGATGCGATTTTCATGCACTGTCTGCCCGCGCATCGCGGTGAAGAAGTCACCGATGAGGTCATCGATGGTCCGCAAAGCGTGGTGTTCGATGAAGCCGAGAACCGGTTGCATGCCCAGAAGGCCATCTTGGTCTGGTGTCTGAGCTGACAGGGCTGCCGCCAGGGGGCGGGGTCAGGGGGCTTGCGGCGGGCTGCTTGAATTGAGCTACAAGGTCGCCATATAGCAACTCTCATGACCCAGCCCTCGTACCTGCCAGCCCCGGCCGCGGATTTCATACTTTCTTTTGATCTTGCCAATGCCGGCGTGCGCGGCCGTCTTGTGCGCCTCTCCGAGGTTTCGGCGCGGGCGCTCTCGGCCCATGCCTTGCCCGATGCTGCCAATCGGACACTGGGGGAGACACTGGCGCTGTCGGCGCTGCTGGGCTCGAGCCTCAAGCTTGATGGGCGGCTGACGGTACAGACGCAGTCTGATGGTCCGCTGGATCTGGTCGCCGCTGACTATTACGGCGCCGAGCCTGGCGTGCGTGCGGCTGGCGTGCGTGCCTATGCCCGTCTCGATACCGAGCGGTTTGAGGCGCTGAACGGAAGCCTGCCGGATTTTGCCCAGCAGACCGGGCGCGGTGCTCTGGCGATTACGATCGAGCCCAGACGTGACGGCAAGACCTATCAGGGCATCGTGATGCTCGAGCCAGCAGGGATTGCCCGGAGCGCCGAGAGCTATTTCGCCCAGTCAGAACAATTGGCAACGCGGATCCGCCTTGCGGCGGTACCCGTGCTGGAACCGGGAAAGCCAGTCCATTGGCGCGCCGCCGGCCTTCTCCTGCAGGCCATACCTGAGAAACGCCAGAGCGAGGACGACTGGCGGCGGCTCGGTATGATCCTGGAGACGCTGGAGGACTTCGAACTCATCGACGTCGAGTTGCCTGCGGAAAGCCTGCTGTGGCGGCTGTTCAACGAGGACGAGGTGCGGGTGCATCCCTCAGAGGCCATCGCGTTTCGCTGCGATTGCCAGACCGAGCGTATCATTGCAGTGCTGCGCGCCTACGAACCGCGCGAGCGTGACGGACTTGCCGATGCCGACGGGATCATCCGGGCCAAATGCGAATTCTGCGCGCGGGTGCATGAGGTGCGTCCACGCGATCTGCAAAGCCCGAACTGAGACTTATCCGGTCAGTCGCCGGTAAAGGTGCCAGGTCCCGTGGCCGAGAACCGGCAGGACCACAACGAGCCCAAGAAAGAAGGGCAGGGTACCAAGAAGCAGCAAACCGGCCACGATGAGACCCCACAGGGCCAGCGGAACCGGATTGCGGGCAACTGCACGAAATGATGCGGCGAGCGCGTTTTCCAGCCCGATGCGGCCATTGTCGAGCAACATGGGGAACGAGACGATGCCAAGGCAGAGTGCGAGCAGGGCAAAAAGAAAGCCCACACCGCAGCCGATGATCATGAGCGCGTACCCGCTGGGCGTGGTGAACACGGCGGTAAAGAATCGCGGTGCGCTTTGGGCCGTTGTGGGGTTCATGGTCAGGCGGAAGATGAAATAGGCCGCGGCGAGCCAGACGAGGAATATTGTGATGAGAAGCGCGCCGAGGATCACTATGGCGGTAAAACCTTCTTCGCCGGTCACGGCAAAGGCGTTGGTCCAGCTTGCCTTTGTGCCCTGTTCGCGCCTTTTACTCATCTCGTAAAGCCCAACGCCAAAAAGTGGTCCCAAAATGGCGAAACCACTCGCCAGGGGAAACAGCATCGGAAGCAGGCCCTGTCCCAAGGTCAGGCTGGCGATCACCAGGCCTGCCACGACATAAACCAGACAAAGCACGACAACATCGCTGCGATAGGCGGCAAAGTCCGCGTAGCCCTTCCTCAGTGCAACGAAGAGATCGTTGACGGCGATTTTGCGGATTGCCGGGGCTGCAACACGGGCATGCACCTGCTCGCCCTGCAGCGCGTTCAGAGCAGTACCAAGACTGCGGCCCATCTGCACCAGTGTGGCACCACTCCATTCGATCGGATTGCGGATATGTGTAACGCTCATGAGCGGCCTCCCGGCTGATCGGCATGGCCCGCCTGGGCGACGGGACTGCCCGCGCACCTTCGACACCCTCCAGCCTATACCTATTTCTCCGGCGCACTAGGGGCCAGGATGCAGCGCTGGCTTGCTGCAGTGCAAAATGTTCCAGGCAATTGGCAAGGTGCCCGTATCATGACATTCTGTCATGGTACCGGTTGTCATTTAGGAGGTTGGTGATGAGCAGCGCTGCGCGTTCGTTCGAGGAACAGGCCGTTCAGGATGCCTGGAGCATGCCACTCGAAAAGATCAATGTTGCAGATGCGATGCTGTTCAAGAACGACGCGATGTGGCCCTATTTCGAGCGGCTCCGCAAAGAAGACCCGGTACATTACTGCCCCGAACACGAGTTTGGTCCTTACTGGTCGATCACCAAATACAACGACATCATGAAGGTCGACACCAACCATCAGGTGTTTTCTTCTGAACCAGCCATCACCATCGTCGATCCCATGGAGGACTTCAAACTGCCGATGTTCATCGCGATGGATCCTCCCAAGCACGATGCTCAGCGGAAAGTTGTAACGCCGGCGGTTTCGCCGATGAACCTGGAGCGGCTGGAGCCTGTCATTCGGGAGCGCGCTGGCCGCATTCTGGATTCGTTGCCACGTGGTGAGGAGTTCGACTGGGTGGACAAGGTGTCAATCGAACTGACCACGATGACGCTGGCGACGCTGTTCGATTTTCCCTGGGAAGAGCGCCGCAAGCTGACCTATTGGTCCGATATTGCTACGGCCAATCCGAAGTCATCGAACTTTATCAGCCATGAGCACCGTCGCGCACAGCTGATGGAGTGTGTTGAGTACTTCACGCGGCTGTGGAATGAACGCGTTAACGCCGAGCCCAAAAGCGATCTGATATCCATGCTGGCCCATGGGGACTCAACGCGCAACATGGACCGCATGGAATATCTCGGCAACCTCGTGCTTTTGATTGTTGGCGGCAATGACACCACCCGCAACACGATTACGGGTAGCGTCCTGGCGCTCAATCAGAACCCCGATCAGTACGCCAAGCTGCGTGCCAATCCCGATCTGATCCCCTCGATGGTGTCAGAAACCATCCGCTGGCAGACACCACTCGCCCATATGCGGCGCAGTGCGACCCAGGATATCGAGTTTGGCGGCAAGCTGATCCGCAAAGGCGACAAGGTGGTGATGTGGTATGTCTCGGGCAACCGCGATGAGGAAGTGATCGAAAATCCCAATGCCTACATTATCGATCGCCCGCGGCCGCGCCAGCATCTGTCCTTTGGCTTTGGCATTCACCGCTGCGTGGGTAACCGGCTGGCCGAACTGCAGCTGCGGGTGATCTGGGAAGAGATCATGGCGCGCTTCCCGCGGATCGAGGTGGCAGGTGAGCCGGTGCGGGTCGCCTCCAGCTTTGTCAAAGGCTACGAACATCTGCCGGTGCGGATCCCGAACTAGGCTGCGAGGGATTTCTGCCGCTCCCTGAGGCCCTGTCCGCCAAGCGGCTCCTTCCCGCCAGGCAGGGGAGGTGCGCGGCCGCAGTCGGTGCCGGTGATCTGCGGGAGGACGGCAGAAATCGCGAGTAATTCCAATTTCTGCCCTTCTGTCGCCGAAAAGGCCTGCCAGCGTGCCCCCAAGACATTTGCCCGTTCCGGGCACCGGTCAGGGCTGTCTCCGTCCGAAGCTTAGGCTATGGTGAGGGACGATTTTCGACGTTTTCTGCCTTTTGTCCTAATCAAAAGGCCCAGAGGAGCCGTTCCTTTTGTTTAGTCATCTAGTTCACACGCTTCTGGGCTTCATTACCGGCCATGCCAATCTGGCACTCCCGACGGTGTTCGTCGTCACCTTTGGCGAATCGTTTGCCTTCGTCAGTTTGTTTTTTCCCGGTACCACCGTAATCCTTGCCTGTGGTGCCCTCATTGCCGCCCATGCACTACCCGCCTGGCCGGTACTGATCGGCGGCATTGCAGGTGCCATTCTGGGGGATTCTTGTTCCTACTGGCTGGGGCGGCGGTATGGTCATCTGACGGAGTCAGTTTGGCCTTTCACCCGCCACCCTGAGATGCTGACACGCGGCTATGAGTTTTTTGGTCGCCATGGCACCAAAAGCATCTTTTTGGGACGCTTTCTGGGACCGTTTCGCGCTGTCCTGCCATTACTTGCGGGCATCACCAAGATGCCGTCGGCACGTTTCTGGCTGGCCAATGTGACCTCAGCCGTAATTTGGGTCCCGGCACTTCTGGCCCCCGGGGTGCTGGCCGGATATGGCCTTTCCATGCTGGGAACGCATCGGGACTGGGTGGTGGCGGCCGGGCTTGCCATTACCCTCAGTCTGGCCGCGGCGGTGGTCTTTGTGCGCCGGCGCAGCTATCTGCGTGGTCTCAAGCTCGACGCCTGAGGAGGACTTGGGTCCCCGTTCCTGTATCCACTACCGGGGTTCGGGCGTCGGCTCTGCTGGAGGTGGTAGATCACACGCAGCACCAGCCAGAGTGGGACTGCGACAGCGCCTATCACATAGATCGTGTACTCGAGGGCATCGGCACCCATGCTGAGTGCACCCATCATGCGTGTTCCGATCATCAGGATTATGAAGAGCGCTGCCGCCGAGAAGGCGATCAGCCCTGCCACCCAAAGTACCGTCTTCTCGGCCCAGGTCATGATCCCACCCACTTTTGATACACGTGTGCTTTGATCCTTTTGCGGACACCCGCAAGGATAGCCGGCACTGAACAGCAGAAAGGTAACGCTCCGCGGTTCCTCAGTCGGTCACAATCATGAAACCGGTGAGAGAAGTCCACAGGAAATATCACCTTTTGTTGAAGTGGATGACGCCGATTTGAAGGTTAGGTTCATTTTTAATGCGCTCCGCGCCCCCACATGCAAGGACAGTTCCATGTCTCTTCGACGCACGCAAACCTTCAGCCTCGCAGCACTTCTGCTTCTGGGCACAAGCTTCGGCGTAAGCGCTCCAGCTATCGCCGCGACCGCAAATCCTTTCGCCCAGCCTAGCCCGCTCCCCTTCCAGGCGCCGGATTTTTCCAAGATCAAGGACAGCGACTATCTGCCAGCCTTCGCGGAAGGGATGAAGCGTCAGCGCGCTGAGATTGCGAAAATTGCCGACAATCCCGCGCCGCCCACGTTCGAAAACACGCTCGTAGCGATGGAAAAATCAGGGCGGATGCTCGATCGCGTGTCGGAGACTTTTTTTGGTGTCGACCAGGCTGACAGCGATGCCACGCTTAATCACGTCCAGGCCGTTGTCGCTCCGCAACTCGCCGCGCAAGAGGACGCGATCTACCTGAATTCCAAGCTCTTCGCCCGCATCAAGGCGATTTACAGCCAGCGCGCACACCTCAAGCTGGATCCAGAAAGCCGTCAATTGCTCAAGGTCTACTACCAGCAGTTTGTTCACGATGGTGCAGATCTGTCGCCTGCTGACAAGAAGAAGCTGAAGGCGCTCAACGAACGCGAAGCAACGCTTGAAACAGAGTTCCAGCAAAAGCTGGTCGCGGCCACCAAGGCCGGTGCCTTTGTCACCTCTCATGTGGCCGATCTGGCTGGTCTCAGCAAAACCCAGATTGATGCGGCGGCGGCCGCCGCCAAGGCACATGGCCTGAGTGGCAAATGGATGATTCCGTTGCAGAATACCACGCAGCAGCCGGTGCTGGCCGAGTTGACTAACCGTGCGGTCCGCAAGAAGATTTTTGAAAATTCCTGGATGCGAGCCGAACGCGGCGATGCCAACGACACGCGCAAGGTTATCGCGGAACTGGCCAAGTTACGGGCGGTCAAGGCCAAGCTCTTGGGCTATCCGAGCTATGCCGACTACGAACTCTATGACCAGATGGCCAAGACGCCGCAGAATGTTCAGCGTTTTTTAGGACAGCTGATCGGACCTGCCGCCGCCAAGGCCGCGTCCGAAGCCCGAGAAATTCAGGCCATGATCAAAAAGGATGGCCAGAACTTCAAGCTAGAGCCATGGGATTGGGAATATTACTCCGAGCAGGTACGCAAGGCCAAATACAATGTCGACTCTAGCGAGTTGCGCCCCTACTTCGAGCTCAATCGGGTACTGAAGGATGGCGTCTTCTATGCCGCCCATGAGCTCTATGGAGTCACCTTCAAGGAACGCCACGATCTGCCTGTCTATCAGAAGGATGTGCGGGTGTTTGAGGTGTTTGATAATAATGGCGCGCCACTTGGGCTGATCTACTTCGACTACTTCAAACGTGACAACAAGGAAGGTGGAGCCTGGATGAGCAATTTCGTTCAGCAGTCCAAGCTCCTAGGCACCAAGGCTGTGGTTTATAATGTTGCCAACTTCACCAAGCCTGCTCCTGGCCAGCCGGCTCTGCTCAGCTTTGATGACGTGACCACGATGTTCCATGAATTCGGGCATGCTCTGAACAGTCTCTTCGCTGATCAGGAATACGAGACGCTGTCGGGCACCAACACGGCGCGTGACTGGGTCGAATTCCCGTCTCAGTTCAACCAGCACTGGGCGCTTTACCCCAAAGTTCTCGAGCACTACGCGGTCAACTACAAAACCGGAAAGCCGATCCCAAAGGCACTGGTTGAAAGGCTGCGGCATTCCCAGAGCTGGAACCAGGGCTACGATCTTGGGGAACTGCTGGCGGCTTCCGAGCTTGATATGGCGTGGCATACGCTACCGGCCAGCGCGCCATTGCAGAATGTTGATGCGTTCGAGACCAAGGCGCTGGCAGCGAGCCACACCAACTTCCCGGATGTGCCGACGCGTTATCGCTCAACCTACTTTCTGCATATCTGGGCCAATGGGTATGCCGCTGGCTATTATGCCTACCAGTGGACTGCGATGCTGGACGACGACGCCTATTCCTGGATCCTGCACCATGGCGGGATGACACGGGCGAACGGACAGCGCTACCGCGATCTGATCCTCGCCAAGGGCCATAGTGAGGGCTACAACGCCATGTTCCGGTCGTTCTACGGCCGGGCTCCAGACATTAGACCTATGCTCAAGGACCTGGGTGTGATCTCGGACCGGGTTCACAAGCCGTCCAAGGCAAAACATTGAAGCTTTGCGCATACCGGTCACCCGGGGGAGCTGCGATACTCCTCCGGTTGGCAGGGAGCGGCAACCACGGGCAGGCTTCTGGCGGTTGGGGGCTCGGGGCCAAGAAGCGGGGCCTGCCGCAAAGACGGGTATTGACCCGCGCCCGGCTGTTCGTCATAACCCCGGCCTTACTTGGAGTGCGGGCGTAGCTCAGGGGTAGAGCATAACCTTGCCAAGGTTAGGGTCGCGCGTTCGATTCGCGTCGCCCGCTCCAAAATTCCCGTTGAGAATCAAAAGCTTGGTTGACTTTTTCGGGGCTTTTTTCTGCTTCCCCGCCTTTTTTCAGTTATCCGGGGAAGCATGGGGAAGCACGCGGGAAGCACGCAGAGGCGAAATTGCGGGCCGTGGCGGGCGCCCGGAGCCTCTTTTCGAACCATCAGCCCGCGATCAAAACCTCGTCGCGACACTCACTCTCTCGCTGGAACGCGCTCGCAGGAAGAGCCGGCGCCTGAAAGCCTGCGCTTCCATGGGCAGCCAGCGACAGCGTGCCCTCGATGCTGAAATAATGCAGCCCTAAATTAGGGTCGTATTAGAAGGTGACGTAGGTTGGCTCATCGAGCACAGTTCACCGCCGCCGAGGCCGCGTTCGTTTTACGCGAGCCGGTGAGGGTCGTGAAGAAATCTCTGGATCTTGGACCCGTGCGCCCGGTTTTGGTGCAACGCGCCGGCGCACCTGTGCGCGCGATCGAGTGGCGCGACCTCTTCTATCTCTACGCCGTGCGAGCCCTGCGCGACGAACTCACGCCCAAGGCGCGCGGCGAATTCTATGAGGCGCTCCAGCAGACGCCCATCGAACAACGCGATGAAGTTCGCTTCGGCCGGTTCCGCGTTTCGGTTCGCGACCTGGTTCAGGAAGTCGAGCAGCGCACCTTGGATCTCGCAGCGCTGGCTGAGAAGGTGGAGGTTCGGGCCGATGGCGAGTCTGTGGTGAAAGGCACGCAGGTCGAGGTCTACCGGCTTGCCGCACTGCTCGAAGGTGGGGCATCGATTGAACAGGTGCTGGAAGATTATCCGTCCCTGTCACGCGAGCATGTCGAGGCGGCCATGGCCTACGCGAAAGCCTATCCCAAGGCGGGGCGGCCTTATCCGCGCATCAGCGTTAAGCGGGCGGTGCAGGGAGTCGGGCTGGAGGACCTCGATGATGCCGATCGCGGCGAGGGCGATACCCAGAAGCATTTTCGACATTGATGGAGAAGTCTTTGTCGCAGTGACCACGGAGAGAGGCGGAGGCCTCCACCTTGTGCCTCGCGCGCGCGATAATTTTCAATGAAAGGCGCGCGGGAGAGGTGGGCTTCCTATAGCTAGCCGTTTCTGAATGCGTAGGCGTATCCGTTCAGCGCTGGCGCACCACCGAGATGTGCGTAGAGTACCTTCGAGCCCTCGGCAAAGTAGCCCTTCTCGACAAGATCGATCATGCCCTGCATCGATTTTCCCTCGTAGACGGGATCGGTGATCATACCCTCGAGCTGAGCGGCGAGGCGGATGGCGGACTTGGTTTCTTCCGATGGGATGCCATAGGCTGGATAGGCATAGTCTTCGATGAGGACGACATCGTCGGCGACGATATCCTTGCCCAGCTCGACCAGCTTCGCGGTTTTGCGGGCGATGTCGAGTACCTGTGCTTTGGTCTGAGAGGGTGTGGACGACCCATCTATACCGATCACCTTCCGCTCGCGGCCGTCCTTCGCGAAGCCGACGAGCATGCCGGCATGCGTTGAACCTGTCACGGTGCAGACCACTATATAGTCGAAGGTGAAGCCCAACTCTCTTTCCTGCGCTCTGACCTCTTCAGCGAACCCGACATAACCGAGGCCCCCGAATTTGTGGACCGAGGCGCCGGCAGGGATCGCGTATGGCCTGCCGCCCTTCGCCTTCACGTCATCGATCGCATCCTGCCAGCTCCTCCTGATGCCGATGTCGAAACCTTCGTCGATCAGGCGCACATCGGCGCCCATGATGCGGCTGAGCATGATGTTGCCGACCCGGTCATAGACTGCATCCTCGTGCGGCACCCAACTCTCCTGCACGAGGCGGCACTTCATACCGATCTTGGCGGCCACTGCCGCCACCATGCGCGTGTGGTTCGATTGGACGCCTCCGATCGAGACCAGCGTATCGGCGTTGGCGGCGATCGCATCTGGGATGATGTACTCGAGCTTTCTAAGCTTGTTGCCGCCATAGGCCAGGCCTGAATTGCAGTCCTCGCGTTTTGCGTAGAGATCGACCTTGCCGCCGAGATGTGCGCTGAGCCGCTCCAGCTTTTCGATGTGGGTAGGTCCGAAGGTGAGCGGATAGCGCTCGAATTTCTCCAGCATTCGAGAATTCCCTTACGAAGGTGGTTGAGGGGAATCGCTATCACGCACCGGACGAAAGGTGCTCCCGAAATGCAGGGATTTTTACCGATATTGCACTTCATTTAGCTCCATATATGAGTGAATATGCCGATATTCAGCCAACCATCGGAAGAATATTTCATGACGTCGCGACTGGACCGGACTGACCTCAAGCTATTGAGATTGCTGCAGAACAATGGGCGTCTCAGCAATGCGGAGCTGGCGCAGACCGCGTCGATCAGCGCGGCGACCTGCCATCGCAGGGTCCAAAGCTTGTTCGAGGAGGGATATGTAAGCCAGGTGAGGGCGATGATTGCGCCGCGCAAGGTTGGAAAGGGTGCGCTGGTCATGGTCGGAGTCGTGTTGGACCGATCGACACCGGAAAGCTTCGCCGCATTCGAGGAGGCAGTCGCGCAGCTCAAATTCGTGCTTGATTGCCATCTGGTCGCCGGCGATTTCGATTATTTCCTGAAGATCCGCGTCGGCGACATGGAGGACTTCAATCGTCTGCACGGCGAGCGCCTGATCGCGCTGCCGGGGGTGCGCCAGACGCGGACATTCTTCGTGATGAAGGAAGTTGTCGACAACGCGGCGCTGGATTTTTGACGAGATCCAGCAAATGGGCCCGACGAATGCTTTGGTCGGCCTTCTCCGCGACGCCAGCTTGCTCCGCGAAGGATGGCCAGCTTTCGTCCCGCTTCGTTTCCTTCTATTCGCAGTCCGTCGGCCTGAGCGCTGAGTGTTCCACCGGGGCCGGCGGAAGCCGCAGGGACAGGGGCTTTCGTCGATGCTTTCCGCGACGGCTGGCTCTGTCCGAAGCGTGTGCGGGATCTCCCCCGGGAACTGAGCTTTCTCGATAGCCCTCGCCAAGATGCGCTTCGTCACCTCGAAGTGTCTGCCCAGGGACATAGCCTGCAGAACATGATCTTTTGGCTTATTATTGCAGTATCGAACGGAAAGAGTCTCGGACCGCGCATCGGGCCAGGCTCGGATCGCTGGCTTAGGCTCCTTCGCCTCGCAGAAGAGGCTGGTGTTTGTAATCGATAACAGTCAGTGTGGGCGACGAAATGTGAAGCGGAAGAAGCGGTTGAAGGCCCAGTAGATCATCACAAGGGAAGTGACGGGTCAGGGTTTTGCAAGGAGGCCGGAACCGCGTTGTTCGTCTATTCGAGTTCCTCTGGTAGGCGAAACGTCGGCAAATGGGATAGCGTCAAAGAGCCGACATACGCTGTGCGACCGTCTGGTCCGCCAAATGCTATGCTCGTCGGCAGCGGTAGCGGACCGGTTTTTGATGCGCAAGCGAGAAGATGATCGATCGTACAGCTGCGTTGTTCCACACAGGCAGCCATATCCTCGACGGCGGGTTCATTCATGTCGCGGTACACAATATGTGGGTCACCGCGCCGATCGATAACCATCAATCCGTTTTGGCTGACGAGCGTGACCCAGAGATTACCCCTGCGATCAAAGCTGATGCCATCTGGAAATGCTCCCCGGCCCAGGCTTTCAGGTCCGAACGTCTCCCTTCTGCCAAGTGAACCGTCGGACCTGATCGGGAAACGTACGACCCTGCAACCCAAGGTCTCGGCCGCATAGAGATGGCGACCGTCAGGAGAGATTTTCACTTCGTTGGTCGAGTCCAACCCATCGGCGACAATTTCGCCGCGAGCGCCTTCGCCATCGATTCGAACGATATATCCATCGGTATCCGACGAGGTAAGCGCATCGCCCCAGTGTGGCTTGCGAGTCATCATCGAAAGCCACGTCCGGTCCATCCCGTCGGCACACGCATAGTTAACGGTACCAAGCGGCTTACCATCGAAGTTGTCCAACAACACTCGGGTTTTCCCGTTCGGCGCAATGAGATAAACGCGGCCATCGCCAATTCCGGCAACAACAAAGCTCCCATCCGGCCGACGACTGAATCCATTGGGAACTGCGACCCCAGAACCGAGCAATTCCGGCTGAACGCCAGTCGTGACCTGGGCAACACCACCACGCATGTCGGACACCCAGATACCATCGTCATCGATCCATACGCATTCGGGGCGCTGTAATCCGCGCCCGAACGTCTTGAAGTTCGCATCGTTCAGCTTGAATTCAGAGAGTTTCACGTGACCACTCCATGCTGTGCCGTATCGAGCTGATCATTGGATGTCTTGCCGCAATAGCCGTTAGCCACGCCGATAGAATTCGGGCAATGACGCAGCCTCTCGTGCAAGCAAACTGTTGCGCTTGCACACGGGCTGGGCAGTGAGCATGACAATATGCTCCTCCGCGCGTAAATGGCGCATTTGCCGGGGCCATTTCGCCGAAGTGACCAACGGCTTCAACCAACAGGACCATGCCCTCCTAAAGGAAGTAGGATATGGAAGCCTGCTGACAAAGGGCTGATCTGTCGCCATAACTGTCAGATATCCTTCATGTTATTTATGGCCACCTATCGTGGCCCAGAGCTTGTGAAGAATTTCTGTACCGCAGCGACGGCGACTAGGCGCACAGCCGAGAAAATGCTTGCCGGCATATCGGCCGCGGTGGAACCGGCGAAGACGCAGCGCGTCGGTCAGACAAGCCCGGTGACTTGCTCCATACCTAATCAAGCTCTTCCGATACCTTAGGGGCAATGCACCCCGATATCAGGTCCGAAGGTCTCAAGGTTTGGCGTCCGTTATTCGCCAAGCGTGTGGCCCTGTTTGTTCAGCCGCTTTGTCCACCGGCGCGCGCGGCCACTCTGTTCTGCATAGGCCAGTGTCATGGCAAGGACACCGAAAGCTATGATGGCGTAAAGTAATCCGCCTTCGATCGCCTGTGCCCGTCCAACCCAGAGGGTCGGGCCGCTCTGGCTTATCTTCACAAGAGCCGGATCATGACCGGGTTGATCGACGTTCGCCAAGCCGACGGCGTAGGATTCGCTGAAGAATTGGCCTTCCGCGGCTATCTCTTTCAGACCTTGGGCGAGCGCATGCCCGCGTGGGCAGCCGCTGGATTGAGCGCGGTGATTTTCGTCGCATATCACTTGACCCTGGGCGGTTTCGGTCCGGGGTTCGTTGCGACCGTCATTTGCTTGGCGCTGACCATTGGGATGATCTCGACCGACTTGGGACCGGCCTCCTTCGAGACTTCATGCCGGTTCGTCTTGTAGAGCCACAAATGCAGTGCTTACGGAGGTGATCATCGACACTCGAGGTCAATAGGTTGAAGGCAACGCGCAACAGCCGCGACCTTAGCGGACGTTGCATAGAGATCACGAACACGAGGGATGCGTAGGTCGAGTTGCGGATCTTACCAAGATTAGAGGTGCGCGTTCGTTACGCGTCGACCGGCAAATCGTGGTTCGATGCTGCGCTGACAGGGATCGTTTGAAACAGGATGGTTCTTCTGCTTCCTCGTCCGCGTCTTGCGGGGGCCAAGCCAGCCAGGGACATTGCCGAAACGATGCTGGCAGGCTTGTGGATCACCTGGCCCAAGACCGCGTCATCATAAGATGCCCATGTTCCTGCCACTATGCTTGGCGTCCGAGGGCGCGCGCATCGCAAGAACGGTGGCCATATGGCTCTAGCGCACCTCCAGGATCCGCTAGAGTTCGTGAGATGAGGCGTTTCAGATGCTTGCCTTCCGGCGCAATCCGCCCAGGAACAACACGACCCCTGCGACCACCGCGAGCCCGCCCGCAAATGCCATGGCGGCCAAGACATGTGGTAACGCTGCCGGGAACATTGCCAGGACACGGTTGAAATAGCCGGTAGAGGTCAGAAGCGCCGGTCCCATCAGCTGCAGTCCCAGCAGCATGACCATGAGACCGAACATGTGATGAGGCTCAGACGCCGTCCGCCCCAGATTGGCGCGGGATCCTTCTGGCGAAGTCGCCGGGCGGCGCCCGGCAACGCCAACCTTGCTCCCGAAGCGGGGGCCCGTCAGATAGCCAGGGAAATAATACGCATTGCGGACGCTACGCATAAATCCTCCCACGAACTGTTTTCATTCTAAGGAGCAAGCCTAGCACAAAATGTCGCACATGCACGACCTTTTGTCGCACAAATAATAAAAATCGATTCCGCACTGCAACATTATCGAAGCGCTCCAACGCGACGTTGGCGGCATGGCCTCCCGACTCCTCCCATCGCTGGACGAAAGGCTGGCGTGACCCTTGTTAGGAAAACTCAACTCAGCGCAGATCCGGCCGCCGATCCTCCCCAGCACCTGCGCAGCACCGCGATCTTTATGGGCCAAGCCAAGGCCGTGCTCGGGGATAGTGAACGTTGCGACAGGGTTCTCAAGCACCATCAGGAGCGAACTCTCTCCCGGCAGCAGGAAGGTACGAAGCGCAAGTCGCACCATTTGACCCCGAGCCTACCGCTCATCTCTTGATCACGTCCTACGGCGCAATGATTTTGCCCGTCATCACGCCGTTTGTTGAGCGTGCTATCCCGCCCCCCGTGCCTCACTCGGGAAGCGATACCTTGGTTAGATCATCGCCAAGCACGATTTTACCATCAAAGTGTGCGGCAGCGAGTGCCCGCCAGCTGTCCTCGTCGCCAGCTTGCATCGGCGGGACATAATGAGTGAGCAAAAGGATCTTTACGCCGGCCTTTTGAGCAGTTGTTCCAGCCTGCTCGACGGTAGAGTGGTAGTCGAGGATGTCCTGAAAACGGCGGGAGGGTACGCGTCGTACGAGGTCGTCCCGTACCACGGTCTGCACATAAACACCGGCACCTTTACAAAGTGCGTCGAGCCCAGCGCAGGGGACGGTGTCGCCAGCAACTGCGGCGATAGCGGTACCGCAGGTGACACGATAGCCAAGCGTAGGTCTGACGGGTGCGTGCTCGGTGCGATATGCTGCAAGTTCGCAAGCCCCAATTTGTGTGGTGTCCCCAGGGGCCAGTTCAGTTACAACGACCTCTGGACCCTCATTGAGATCGGCGTGATGCGCAAGCCGGTATCCGATATCAGGGGACAGCATTGCTAGCGTCGCCTTGACCAATGCCTCTGTTCCAGGAGGCCCGTAGATCGCTAGAGGCTGAGGTATGGGGCTCATCACCCAGTGGCTGGTGATTACGTCATTCAGATCGCAAATGTGATCTGAGTGCATGTGGGTAATCACAATCGCACTAAGTGTCTGCGGCAGAACGCCGGCACCAGCTAATCGCATTACAACACCACGCCCGCAGTCGAAAAGGATCGTGGCGCCCCCCGCGCGGACCAACGTTGCGGGTCCGGCGCGTCGGGGGTCCGGGATGGGGGAGCCCGTGCCTAATAGGATTACGTCCATAGCCTTAACCTCATTAACTCTCAAAAAATAGAATTGACACAATAAATGCCAATATGTCTACAACCAAATTGAAGCTGACAGTCTGCGTGCGCATGCAGGCCGTAAGACAATTCGGCGAATACGTCAAAATCCGCTTGACCCTCCTAACCTTTTGCACGTGATACATGAACAACTTCATCATTCGCGCCTTGGCATTTCGTACGAGAAGCCACTTTTTTTAAGACATGCCTCAAAGCTCTTTGGCGAGGATGTGCGTAATTTGGCGCTTACCAGCCTTTTACATGCAGGATGGAGCAGACATAAAAAGGGGATGCAGTGGCGAGCCCTAATTCATCTCCGAAGGGGAGGGCCAGGTGTCCTCCTTAGATATCCCGTCGCGGCCTGTAGCTGCGTCGCGCTTTAAACTGACGCTGAGTAAGATGTCGGGCGGTGTGGTAAAGAGTATTGTCACTCTTGCTTAAACAACGGCGCAGACTGCGCAGCATTGTCACTCACACGTCCGCTGCTTGCGCTTATGTTCCGAATGATTAAACCTATATGACCGAAGTGAGCCATTTCGTGAAATTTTTAGCCGCTATTGTGAGACGCAGGGGCCGCCAATGATACCTCAGCCATACACGCGTACCGCACCGGCTTTACTACCTTTCTATTCCCGGCTTATCTATCAGGCTCTGCTAGATGACGGTTACTCCTCTAACGAAATTCTTAGAGGAATAGGTCTCTGCGCGGAACAGCTTAACGACGAAAAATTTAGACTCAGTATAGAGCAGCATGAAAAGTTCATCTTAAGAGCGCTCGACTTAACTGGTGACCCTCACTTCGTAGTGCGATTATTTCGGCGGCGAAATGCAACTTCAGCCAATTTTGCCTTACTTGCGATAGCGAATGGCGGTCAGGTTGCCAATGCGCTGAACCTGATAACTCGTTATAGTAAAATATTCACACGAACATTGTCCGTGCGCTCCTTCGATCTCGGCGAACAGGTGGGAATGGAACTGGAGCCGCATTTGGAGCACGGTCTCGTCATTCATGTCGCGCTCAGCAATTTTATACTGTTTCTGGATCTATTTTTCCGCCAAGTGCTTGATGGCGCGCGTCTTTTGACCCGGGTTGAGATGAATGTGCCAGACACCGCCAAGCTGGACGAATTTGAAGAAGCATTAGGACTGCCAATCAGCTTGGCTTGTGACAAAACCCGCGTGTACTTTGATCGCGCAGTCTTGAATAGGACCATGAAACAGGCGGATCCGCAGACTGTACGACTTCTGATGGAATTGGTGGAGCGTCAACTTTTAGAAGCTAATGCAGAGACCAGCTTTGTTGGAACCGTTAGCGCCTTGGTGGCGGAGCGCATTGTGTCGCCGCCGACTCTCGATGAGGCGGCAAAAGTATTGGGCGTCTCGCCGCGCAGCTTAAGACGGAAGTTGGAGAAGTCCGGAACGACCTACCAAAAGCTCGTGGATTTGACCCGCACGAGGACGGCGACGCAATTACTCAAACAAAGTAACGCACCTATTGCTGCCGTTGCCCGTGAACTCGGCTTCGACAATCCATCCGACTTTGGCCGCGCATTTAAGCGGTGGACCGGGCATTCACCATCTTCGGTTAGGTAAAGTAAACGGCTGACGCCGTGTGGCCAGATACGCATAACATCTGGCCGGATTTGCGCTCGTAATACCCGCGATCCTGGCCGTAATCTATAAACAAGTGTGCTGGCAACTTGGTTTGGGGAATGTCCCGGCCGGGGCGTGAACGGTTATCCGGGCCCTACTCAGTAGGGCACATCACCCTGACCAGACAATCTCGGACCAGCAATGCTCAGGACCATCGACTTTTCCATTCGGAAGTAAAAGGGAACAAGGCATGGATCTTCAGATCAATGGCAAGACGGCCATCATGGCAGGTGGAAGTGCTGGCATGGGCCGGGCAACTGCAGAAAGACTAGCAGAAGCCGGCGCGAAGCTTTTCATCACCGCCCGCCGGGAAGAGCGATTGCGCAACGCTGCCAAAGAAATTTCTGAAGCCTATGGGGTAAGCGTAACGCCAGTGGTAGCCGATTCGTCTAAGGAGGAAGGCCGGCAATCCTTGTTTGAGGCCTGCCCGAACCCGGACATACTGGTAATTACGATCAATCCGCCTTCTCCCAATGGTGACTTTCTCAAGCTGACACCAGAAGACTGGCGCAGCTCTATGGAGACCGCATTGATCGGTCCCATCGAAATCATGCGTCACTACATTCCGGTCATGAAAAATAAGGAATGGTCGAGAATCGTAAATATTGCGACCTTTTCCGCTAAGAACCCTATGCTTTGGCGTTTGATGTCGGGGCCTGCGCGATCAGCTCTTATCAATTACACGGCTAGCGTTTCGAGGGAAGTTGCAAGGCATGGACTGAACATCAACAATATCCTACCTGGCATGTTTCAGACGGAAGGAGCCAGAGAACTTCTGCCTGTGTATGCGGACGCATTTAATCTAAAGCCGGATCCAGAAATTGTTAGAAGCCATTTCATGGAGAATAATCGGATTCCGGCTGGTTTCATGGCGAATGCCGCTGATATGGCGCCAATGGCTGCGTTGTTGTGTAGCCCTTTGGCCCGCTTCATCGTTGGACAGAATATCGTAATCGACGGTGGCCAGCATTTGTCGATACTTTAGTGGAGATTGGCACGTCATGAAGGAGCCAAGTCGGTATTTATAGCCTTTCGTTATGTCGCATTATCGGTGTCGAAACGGCATACGGCTTGCTCATTCAAATACAGTCAGGGTGATATCGATCATCCTGAAGGAACGTCCGACTAAAATGGGATGAACCGCAATTATCGGTGATTTATTGTGGGCCCGATACAAGCGAGTAGGATATGTCTGCACGTGCCAATTTAAGCCGCATTTTCAGTACGATTTTCACCAGCGTCACGTTACGCGACACCAGGCGCTCTATTGCACGCGTCAAACGCCGGACTGGACCTGGAACCATTCATTACTTCCATCAGGCTGATGATCCATACAGTCATCTGGTGTCTCAAACTCTGCCTCGGTTGGTAGATCGCTACAGGGTTCGTGTAGTTCCACACCTTGTGTCTCCTCCCGATGACGCGTCTGCGCCTGAGCGAGCGCGATTGAAGGGGTATGCGCGTAGGGACGTAGTCCGGCTCGGTCGGCGATATGAAGTTGATTTCCCGGATGATGCAATCGAGCCAAGCAGTGAAGCGATAGCACGTTCTAATGCGCAACTTGGTCGTGCCATTGCGGATAATAATTTTCTGGAAGTTGCGTCCTCTATTAGTTCCGCGCTGTGGCGAGGTGTGAAAGTAAACTCACCGGCTCTAAATGAGGATGCGACGATACAGCTTATCGCTGAGGGCGATGGACTTAGGCGCCATCTGGGGCATTACCTAGGCGGCATGCTTTTCTTTGACGGCGAGTGGTATTGGGGTATCGATCGTCTCCATCACCTGGAAGCCAGGCTGCGCGATGAAAAATTGGTGTATGAGCCAGCGTCATCATGGATTTTTCCCTATCAGGATATTGCGCTGGATGGCTTACCGATAAAGGGGCGGGCTCCCGTAATTGAGTTCTGGTTTTCGTTCAGAAGCCCCTATTCTTATATCGTGGTGACAAGATTGCAGAAGCTTGCGAGCCATTATGGAGCAAAAATTGAGTGGCGCTTTATTCTTCCAATGGTGATGCGGGGGCTTCCTGTACCACGGTCCAAGACGCGCTACATAATGTTTGATGTAAAGCGTGAGGCGGAGTTACATCATATTAGGTATGGAACCATGGTTGACCCACGGGGAGAAGGAATTCATCGTGCATTGGCAGTCCTACATCACGCGATACAAATGGGTAAAGCGGGTGCCTTCGTGGAATCTGGTATGGCTGCAGCGTTCGCAGATGGAATTGACATGGCTACCGATAGAGGTTTGATGCGAGCCGCTGCGAGGGCGGGTATGAGTGGCGGCGATGTAGAGAGGGCGTTAGCGGATCATAGCTGGCGTGGTGTTGCAGAGGAAAATCGTAAGGCTTTACTTGACGCCGGTCTTTGGGGGGCTCCCACTTATCGGGTTGATGGCGGGCCGGCCCATTGGGGACAAGATCGCCTGTGGATGCTTGAAGAAGATATAAAGGCATCTCTTTCAAATTGATTTTAGACTCACTGTTCGTTCAGTGAGACGATAGTCGGTCCGCTCCGGGGCGGCGTTTTAGAGCGAACTGCGGTCGGCTGAACAGTGCTGAGACCCGAAGTGTTGGAAGTGGACCAAAAGGGCGATAGACGATTTGGGTTTGGATGTTCAAGAGACGACAATTTCGGTTTCGGTGGCGGGGGATCGAAGGTCTCATGAATTTCGAGCACTTGGAATTGCGATAAGGGTGCCATCACGCGGGATGGTCGGTGGTGACCTCGCGCGCTACCCCTGCGGATAGAAGACAGCCTGGCAGTGTAGTAGGGTTCTTGAGGTGGCGATATGTGGGGGCGACCTTCCAACGGAATTGGGCGGTGGTGCTAGACTTGCGAGGGTGATACCTCTGGTGAGGTATAGTGATAGCAAAAGAGGTTGGTCGGTAAAATTGCTGTCATAAGGGCGGCAGCCTCTCCATGCACACGTCAATTCAACGCCCTGCACCCGGGGTCGAGGCGTTCTTTCTGATTCGCTATACCGAGCTACGAGCGCCTAGACGCCTTCGCATGGGTGGCTGGGCAAGAGTGACCGGAATGCAAAACCTCGAAGACTTCAACGGTTTCTGTGCGTCTCTTCCCGCTACGACCTACGTGGTTCAGTGGGGCGGCTCACACGTCTGGAAGGTTGGCGGAAAAGTCTTCGCCATCGCGGGCTGGCACAGAGGCGAACTGACGTTCACGTTCAAGGTCAGCGACATTGCATTCGAAGTGCTTAAGATGCAACCGGGCCTGAGGCCCGCACCCTACTTGGCGTCACGTGGCATGAAATGGATCCAGCATTTTACCAGTCCTGGATTGAACGACGATGAGCTGCTTGAATACATCCGGCGATCCCACGTCATTGTATCGCGGGGCCTATCAAAGAGAATGCGAGCGCAACTTGGTCTTGATGGGGCATGGTAGGAGGCAATCTAATGCTAACTGGCCCAAAAAACGCGTTCCCGCCGTGTTGGAAGGACACCGCGCACGCGGAGTTTGGCAGGGGAGCGCTTGGTGAGGTGAAACCGCCTTGGACCCGTCTGATGTCAGCTTCGGATGAGCCTTTAATGTTGCCGAGCCATCCGGCGGAGGCGTAGAAGGAGCAGTGGTCACAGCCACACTAGCTGTCGCCTTGGGCTCCAACCGGAGAATTATCGGCAGACAGCTTGGTGTCTATTCGCGCCGGGCGGACCCCGGTAGACGCAACCCGAAGGGCAGCGCTGTGAAGATAGATTCGCTATTGCTAGATCGTGCACTCTACGCTGACTGTTTCTACTTCAGCACGGCACGTCGCGTTGCAGATACGGTAGCGAATGTGGATTTTCTGAAGTAGAGCGGAGCGTGCTCCCCGAACTGGATCGGAAGTGACGATCTCGTCATGGAGCAGGTGAGGCGAGGAGAACCGCGTTGGCAGCGTTTAATACGGATGAGCTTGCAGAACTGATCCGCAGTGGCGTGCCACTGGTCGGTGGTATGGGGGTGATAGTCGAGGCGGTGGGCGAGGGCTCAGTGCGGCTACGCCTACCCTATCGCGATGATTTCGTACGTCCTGGTGGTACGGTGACTGGCCCTGCACTTTTCGCCCTAGCTGATGTGGCGCTTTATGGAGCAGTGCTGAGCCTGATTGGCCGGGTCGAACTCGCGGTCACAACCAGCATGACCGTCAACTTTCTCCGTCGCCCCGCTCCGGTAGCGGTGATCGCTGAAGCGCGAATTCTAAAGCTCGGCAAACGGCTCGCCTATGGTGAAATTCTGCTTTGGTCCGAAGGTGAACAAGATCCAGTGGCCCATGTTACTGGTACCTATTCTATTCCTCCTCACGAGAGCGTTGGGCTTGCACGCTCTCGCCATCCGACCGATGACCCGGGCTGAACCTTAAGAGATGACCAGCTGCACCTCTGAGAGGTAGCAGGTAATCGCAGGGCACCAGCATCCTGTGACGGGCAGGGACGCAAGCCAAAGTCCTGGAAGAGGGTTTCCGCAGTACCCGGGAAGACATGTCTTTTCTGTCATGTGTGACGATATTTTGAATTAATCGTGCTGTTACAGATGCATCGCTGGCTGCTAAATCTCGATTTACTGCTACCTTTATGGACTTTACAGACGCCGTGGTGATTGTGGTTATGCAGTTGTAACTTGTGACCGATGCCGGGCGAATAGTTAAAGGGCATCCATCGTTACGCGAGGGCGGCCTCACAGGCTTGCCGCATTTCCCGACTCTTGAGGTAAGTAAATGGTCAACTATGAATTTCCGCCGCGTCCACGCTCCTATGATAAGAAAGTCGCGCTTGTGCTGCAGGGTGGCGGTGCATTAGGGAGCTATCAAGCCGGCGCTTACGAGGTTCTCTCGAACTCGGATTATCAGCCGGACTGGGTCGCTGGAGTTTCCATAGGTGCCATCAACGCGGCAATCATTGCAGGTAATACACCTCAGGATCGTGTTGTCCATCTGCGCAAATTCTGGGAGCTGATTACCTCGCCATCAGCCTGGTGGCCAAGTTATGATGGTGAAGCGTCATCCCAATGGAACAGGCGCCTGGGCGCATTGTCGGCACTTGCATTCGGTCAGCCTGGGTTCTTTGCGCCGCGTGCGACAATGGAATGGCTGAGCGGCAAAATGCCGACAAGCTTCTACGACACGAGCGCTCTTCGTGCCACATTGGAGAAGCTTGTCGACTTTGACCGCATTAATCACGGCAAAGAAATTCGCCTAAGCGTCGGTGCGGTAAATGTCAGAACTGGGCAACTCGTCTATTTTGACAGCATTGAGCATAAAATCAGTGCCGAACACATCATGGCGAGTGGGGCTCTGCCGCCTGGGTTTCCTCCCGTTGAGATAGATGGCGAATTCTACTGGGATGGTGGACTGGTCTCGAATACACCGTTGCAGTATGTCCTCGACTATTATCCAAGGCGCAGTCGACTGGCCTTCCAGATTGATCTGTTCCAGGCCTACGGCAATATTCCCAAAAGCCTTGAGGAAGTTGGGGAGCGGGAGAAGGACATCAGGTATTCCAGCCGCACCAGAATCAGCACCGAGAATTTCAGACAACGGCACGACGTTCGCTACGCGATCAACGAGCTCTATAAGATTCTTCCCAAGGAAATCTCCCAAACGGAAGAGGCTAAGAGACTCTACAGATATGGCTGCGTGACAGAAATGGACATCGCGCATCTGATTTATCGGCCAATGGAAAGCCAGGGTGCGTCCAAGGATTTCCAGTTCAACCGGCAGACTATGGAAGCGCGCTGGCGACAGGGCGCGGCAGATGCCGCGGAGACCCTGAAGGCCTCGCCCTGGCTTGCGCCCCTTTCAAAGGAAACGAGCGTGCGGGTGTTTGACGTCATGCATGACATCTTGCTTGAGAAGCTTGGAGCGGGGGAGCCGGTTCCGGCTCCGGTCGTCGCGGCAAAGGCTTCCCATCACACCAACGACCGCCGGCGGAAACCGCAATCCTCCGACTGAACGTAAGGGCTCCCTCATGGAAATTGCCGACGTCGTCCGCGGCGCCTATTCGATGCCGTTTACCAGCCCGTCTTACCCAGCGGGCCCATACAGATTTTTCGATCGCGAACATCTTATCATTACTTATCGTACGGATCGGGAGGCGCTTTCGCGGTGCGTACCGGAGCCACTTGAGTGGACAGAGCCTCTGGTGCGTTTCGAATTCATGCGTATGGCTAGCAGTACTGGCTTTGGTCGCTACGCAGGTGCGGCACAGATAATACCGGTGCGCCTCAATGGTGAGGCGGGGAGCTACACGCACGCGATGTTTCTGGACGTTCACGCCCCCATCTCGGGTGGGCGGGAGCTGTGGGGATTTCCCCAGAAGCTCGCCGCCCCCCGGCTTGAGGTCGAGCATGACGTTCTCCTTGGTACACTAGACTACGGTCCCAAGCGGATTGCGACGGCATCAATGGGATACAAGCATAGTCAGGTTGACACTCAGACCGCCACGGCCCAGCTCTCGGAACCAGGCTTTCTGTTGAAGATCATTCCTCACGTTGATGGCAGTCCGCGGATCTGTGAACTCATACGTTTTGTCCGCCGGGACGTCATCATTAAGGGGGCATGGCATGCGCCGGTTGCGCTCGAGCTGCGTCCTCATGCCTTGGCCCGGCTCGAGTCGCTGCCGGTACGCGAAGTCGTATCAGGGATCCATATCCTTGCCGACTTCACGCTCGATTTGGGTGAGGTCGTTCATGACTACATCGGCAATTCTGATAGGGACCATAAATCGCAATGAAAGCGGAAGAAGTTCTAAAAAGCGCATTTTCCATGCCACTGCACAGTCCGGCCTACCCACCTGGCCCGTACAGGTTTGTTGACCGTGAGTATCTGATCATCACCTACCGGACGGACCGTGCGCTCCTCGAAAAGGTCGTACCCAAGCCACTTGAAATCGTCGAGCCAATCGTGAAATACGAGTTCATCCGCATGCCAAATAGTACCGGATTTGGTGACTACACCGAGTCAGGCCAGGTGATACCGGTGCGGTTCAACGGTGAGACTGGTGGATATACCCATGCCATGTTTCTCGATGATGAGCCACCTATCGCGGGTGGGAGGGAGCTTTGGGGCTTCCCCAAAAAGCTGGCACGCCCGACTCTGAAAGTGGAGCATGATACGCTACTGGGCACGTTAGACTATGGTTCCGTGCGTATCGCGACGGGCAGCATGGGTTTCAAGCATAGGGAGATGTCCCGTGAGGTTGCGGCGCGGGCGATGCAGGAGCCCGGCTTTTTACTCAAGATTATCCCACATGTTGATGGCAGCCCAAGAATCTGCGAACTGGTCCGCTTTGGCCTCGGTGATGTCCAGATCAAGGGCGCATGGACTGGCCCAGCAGCTCTGGAGCTTCACCCTCACGCGTTGGCGCCGGTAGCCGGCCTACCGGTGCTCGAGGTGATATCAGGATTACACCTCATAGCCGATCTGACCCTTAATCTTGGGACTGTGGCTTACGACTATCTGGTGGCACGCTGAGAGATGGCGATACCAGGTAGGCATATAACTCATCTGTATTTTCAAGATTGACCAAGGAGAATTGAGCGATGTTAAAGGGCAAGACCGCACTGATTACCGGCTCTACAAGCGGGATCGGAAAAGGCATAGCAGAAGTGCTCGCTGACGCCGGCGCTAATATAGTATTGAACGGATTCGGAAATTCCGCAGATATTGAGAAAATCCGTGTTGATATGGAGAGGCGTAGTGGTGGCCGCGCGGTGTATGACGGCGCCGATCTTTCAGATGCCCAGCAGATCATAGGCATGATGAAGCGCGCACTTGACCAGTTTGGAACGATCGATGTTCTGGTCAACAATGCCGGCATTCAGCATGTCTCGCCAATAGAGGAATTTCCGATCGATAAGTGGAATGCTATTCTGGCAATCAACCTTTCTTCCTCTTTTCATACCATTGCGCAGGCGCTGCCGGGGATGAAGAAGAAGGGCTGGGGTCGGATTATCAATATCGCCTCTGCCCACGCTCTTGTCGCGTCACCCTTTAAGAGCGCGTACGTCGCTGCCAAACATGGCGTTGCCGGTCTGATTAAGACGGTTGCACTTGAGGCCGCACAGCATGGCGTCACGGCCAATGCAATCTGCCCTGGATATGTCTGGACGCCGCTCGTTGAAGCACAGATTCCTGATACCGCCCGGGCGCGCGGTATCACTGAGAAAGAGGTCATTGACACCGTCCTGCTGGAGGCTCAGCCAACCAAGCAGTTTGTCAAGATCGAAGAGGTTGCGGCCTTTGCGGCATTTCTGGCGAGTGATGCAGCGGCATCAATCACCGGAGCCATTCTGTCGATTGACGGTGGATGGACAGCTCACTGATCAAATGGGAGCGGTAGGATAAGAAAGAGTATCCCGACACCTCGCGTTCTGAAGGTGTCGGGGTCGGCGAGGTTAGCGATTTAGTGACGCAATAAGTAGGTCATTCGCCGGTGGGGTGTCTGCGGTCTTAACACCGCAGGTTGGCTTGGCGCGCTCGTTTGTGTTTGTGCAGATAGCGACCTGTTAGACCAGCCGGGGTTCCTGTTTCTAAAGGACCCAGCGAAAGGCTCGCCGCAGCTCGTCCACAGCTTGGGTACGATAGCACCTACCGTGCGCAATAATGATCTGCTCCGGTTCCCAGCTGATCATAAGCTGCGCGGCGGCGCGCACGCTCTTCCTGTGACCGATAAAGCTCCATTGCATGTCAAGTGGTGCCTTTCCGTCCGGATCGGCGACACCGAATGCCTTCATTGTCCATCGCAGAAGCGGAGAGCGAACCCGGGCGGCTTCAAAATTTTCAATGAGATCAGTCAGAATGAGCGTCTTGCTCGGACGATGAAAGAAGTCAGCTTCGCTCAGCAGACTGCCTGGTACGATGCATTGATCCAGGACATTGCACCAGTCCGGTGGGGATTGCTCGCTCAGCGTTTCATCTATTTTCAGCGGCAGGCGGGCCCTTCTTGCGAGGCCCGCCAGGGCAAAGCTGCGGGCCTGAGGAAAGTGAGCCTGCCATTGCGGCATGTACCAGTAATGGAGGGTGTTTGGCGCAACCAGGTACTGTACTGGACCGAGGGTGTCGAGTGCGGCACCCAGAGCCTCATTCCAGGCAATGGGAGAGTGAAGCCAGAGCCCGCCGCTGGGGAGCCTTACGACCGTCATGCGTGTGGGAAAGGGAAGTGTCGTGCCGAAATACCGCATGCGGATCTCCGGCCCATCGACAATCCAGAGGTCATGGGCGACGGGCTTGGGCACGTTCAACGGCGCGTAGGGGATAAAGGCCTCGTCGGTCATTTCATCATCATAGCAGGACGACGCAGGCAGGTCATGAGGCGATTGCGGGGACGAACTGGGAGCGAAGCAGGACCTAATCAGGCACCTGCTGATCACGGGCGTGCCAGAGCGCAGCGCCGAAGGGTTCGTGTGTGGGCCTCCCTCCAAGCGTGACTTCGCGCCCACTACCCTGGTGCAGGGAAAGATGTCGGAAAGGAACAGGTTCTGCCATCCCGGGCGCCTTCCTGCAGGCGTGCACAGGGTGCGAGAATAGGGCGTCCGGGAGTACAGATTGTTTCGCCTGGCGAAGAATTCAGCTGTGAAAGCGGCGGTTGAGCTTGCGCATGCCACCGATCCAGCGGCCATAATCGGCCGTCTTGCGGCGCATATAGTCGAGTACCTCCGGGTGGGGCAGAATGAGGAATTGCTCTGCAGCCAGGCCTTCAACCACTACTTCGGCTACGGCCTCCGGCTCGATCATGCCGTCAATGCTGGCCACCCCATCCTCATTGCCGGCCGTCATCGCCGTGCGTACTGCCTGAGGACACAGTACAGAGACCTTGATGCCCTGATCGCCATGAGTAATCGACAGCCATTCCGCAAGACCTACGGCTGCATGCTTGGTCACTGCATAGGGTGCGGAGCCGATTTGCGATAAGAGGCCTGCTGCTGAAGCGGTATTAAGCAGATAACCGCCGCCACGCGCCGCCATGCGTGGGATCAGATGGCGTGCGGCCCAGACATGGGCCATGAGATTGATGTCCCATATGCGCTGCCAGGCTTGGTTTGTCGCCTCTACCCCACCACCGATACCAATTCCGGCATTGGAGCAGAACAGGTCGATCGGACCGGCCTCGCGCTCAACCGTGTCGATCAGGTTTCTGATGTCCTCTTCCTTTGAGACGTCGCACCGGAATGGGCGTGCGGCCTGGCCGGCAGCGCTGGCTGTGGCGGCTGCCCCATCGGCGTTGAGATCGGCACAGGCCACAAAGCGTGCACCTTCCCGGATAAAGCGGAGTGCCATCGCGCGGCCAATGCCGCTTGCAGCACCGGTAACAACAATAATCTTGTCCTTCAGTTCCATATCAGGTTCCTTCTGCGGTGGGATCAGCGTGTGAGGGCTTTGGCCGCACTCTTCTCGTTTGCAGTATAGCGGCGGAATGCCTGGAATATCCCCATCTTGAGATCAGGTTCGAGGCCCTTGCCCATCCTTAGCAGCTGCAGACAGAACCAGCCCTGCTGTCCCCAGCCATTCAGCCCCTTGATGAGGGCAAAGCCACTGTTGGGGCCAAGGATGCCAGGCCCCAACCTCAGCGTTTTCTCGTAACTCGGCAGCTGCGTGAGTGTCCCATTGAGTAACTTCGTGAGGCAGGCAGGATCCGCACAGAGTGGTCGCCCGATGCCAATAACATCGGTGGCACCGGACGCAAGGGCTGCATTCATCCCTGCAGCGCTGCGAAAGCCGCCCGTTACCATCAGTGGCATCTTCACCGCGCGACGAATATCTTCTGCATAGGCGA
>JAJZDZ010000044.1 GCA_021851325.1 Pseudomonadota bacterium
AGAACCTGTCCCTGCAGATCCCGCGCGCCGCCGGACCGATACTGGGCGGCATGCTGATCCATCAGGGTGCCTTTGTCCTTCCCTTCCTCATCGCCGCCGCGCTGCAGGGGCTTTACCTCGTGCTCTACGGCAAATATTTCGGCGCTTTGGACCAGCGCGCCTGAGAGATCAGCGCGGAGGCCACCTTCTTCCAGATGGGTGTCGTGGCCGCAATCGACACGTAAATCATTATGGCGCTAGGATCTGAATGACGCCGAGGCCGCCGCAAGGTTGCACGCTCAAGGTTTCAGAGCGCGCGCGGCACGAAAGGAGCACCTCGTGGCCTATACCAAGGATCCGGCCGCCATCGCGCGGCTCACACCCGAGCAGTACCGGGTCACGCAAGAAAGTGGCACCGAGCCCCCATTCCAGAATGCGTTCTGGAACCACCATGGCGCGGGCATTTATGTCGACATCGTTTCCGGCGAACCGCTCTTCACCTCACGCGACAAGTTCGACAGCCATTGCGGTTGGCCGAGCTTCACCAAGCCGATTGCGGACACGCACATCGTTGCGCGCCGCGATGACAGCCATGGCATGGTCCGAACCGAAGTCCGCTCCAAGGGCGCCGACAGCCATCTCGGCCATGTGTTCACCGATGGACCGCAGCAGACGGGTGGCTTGCGCTATTGCATCAATTCTGCGGCGCTGCGGTTCATTCCGCTGGCCGAGCTCGAACAGGAAGGCTATGGCGCGTTCCTGCCGCTCTTCCACACATCTGCCTAGCCTGCCCACCGCCGGACCGGCAATTTCTCAGGACTCTCCGTCCAGAAAAGCAGGACTCCCTCTTGCGTGTTGCTGTGTTATAGTTATATAAAACACCGTTACTGAACGTTGGCCCCACGCACACCGTCCCGAAGCCAGAGGTTAAGCTCATGAATACGTTGGTAAATTTCATGCTCGGAGCGCTTTTGGCGGCGGCCCTGATCGCGCCGCAGGTCTGGACGGATTTCGGCAAGGGGACACAGAGTCGTGGTTCCGTGGCTGCACCTGTCGGGCACTTTGCCAGACATCTACCCACCCAGGCGGCGCTCCAAGGCCATGACGCCAGCAGGAACAGCTAGAATGAGTCAGGAATGGAACGCCAACCAGCCGATCTATCGGCAAATACGCGAGAGGATCATCGCGATGATCCTCGACGGCGTATTGAACGAGGGCGATTCCCTGCCTTCGGTGCGCACGGTGGCCGCCGAGTATCGGGTCAACCCGCTGACGGTGCTGAAGGCCTATCAGCAGCTCGCCGACGAGGATCTCGTCGAGAAGCGCCGGGGGCTCGGTATGTTCATCAACACGGGAGCGCGGGCCAGCCTTCTGACGGCAGAGCGCCGACGTTTTCTGTCGGAAGAATGGCCGGTTATCACCGCCACCATAGAGCGCCTCGGCCTGACGCCGCAGGACCTTCTCACATCCGCTAAGGAGCACTGAGGGCGATGGCATGTATTGAAGCGCGTGGCCTCAAGAAGTCGTTCGGTGCGACCACGGCTCTGGCCGGCGTCGACCTGAAGATCGAAGAGGGCAAAATCCTGGGGCTCATCGGCCCTAATGGCGCAGGCAAGAGCACTCTGCTCAATGCCGTGCTCGGGCTCATCCCCTATCAGGGCGAGCTCAGCGTTCTGGGATTGAACCCCTGGAGTTCGCGCGATGCGCTGATGCGGGACGTCTGCTTCATTGCCGACGTAGCCGTCCTGCCGCGCTGGATGCGCGTTCAGAACGCCATCGATTACCTGGCGGGCGTGCATCCCAGGTTCGACCGCGCCCGGGCCGAGGCCTTTCTCTCAAACACCCAAATCAAACGGACGAGCAAAGTCAGCGAGCTTTCCAAGGGGATGGTAACCCAGCTGCACCTGGCCCTGGTGATGGCGATCGACGCCAGGCTTCTGGTCCTCGATGAGCCGACACTTGGTCTTGATCTGCTCTATCGCAAGCAGTTCTACGATACCTTGCTGAACGACTATTTCGACCATAAGCGAACGATCGTGGTGACAACCCACCAGGTAGAAGAAGTCGAGCAGATTCTGACAGACGTCATGTTCATCAACCATGGCCGTATCGTGCTTGATTGTGCGATGGAAGACTTCGAAACCCGTTACCTCGAGCTGTCGCCCCGACCCGAACACCTCAGCGAGGCCAGGGCGCTAAAGCCGATCTATGAACGGCAGGCCTTGGCCCGCCCGGTCCTGATGTTTGATTCCGTCGGCCGTGACGCTCTCGTCGGGCTCGGTGAAGTTCGCTCACCCAGCATCGCCGATGTCTTTGTCGCCGTCATGAGCGAGCCGGCCCCAGGAGTTGCGTCATGAGTAGCGCAGCAGACAATGTCATCGACACTTCGGCACCCGTAAAACCGATACATCCCTTCAGCTGGACCGTTCGGCGAGAAATCTGGGAGCATCGGGCGCTATGGATTGCCCCCCTTTCCGTCGCCGGTCTGATCCTCTTCGGCTTCCTGATTCAGCTGCTCAATCTGTCGAAGATCATGATCAGCGTGAATCATCTGCCGCCGATGCCACGCTTTGTAGCCCTTGCCGCGCCATTTACCTTCACCTCAGCCGCGCTGATGATGACCGGCGTAGTCTTGAGCGTTTCCTACTGCCTCAGCGCGCTCGGCAACGAACGTCGGGACCGCAGCATCCTCTTCTGGAAATCCCTGCCGGTTTCCGACACCACGGCGGTGCTGGCAAAGGCCGTCGTGCCCTTCGCCATCGTGCCGGTCATCGTGATCGCTGCGGTACTGGCAACACAGCTCATCATGCTCCTGCTCGGTTCCCTGGCCCTGACCATTTCCGGTGCCGGCACGTCAGCAATCTGGAGCCACGCGACACTGGCCCGCCTGGACCTGACCATGCTCTACACGGTGGTGACGGGCGTCCTGTGGTATGCGCCGATCTACGGCTGGCTTCTGATGATCTCGAGCTTTGCCCGTCGAGCCGCGTTTCTGTGGGCGGTGCTGCCGTGGCTCGGCCTCTTTATCCTCGAGAAACTCACGCTGGGTACCAATTATGTCGCCGCGCTCATTTCAGACCGCCTCATAGGAGGCATGCAAATCGGATTTAACGTCCAGCATTATGGCCATGTGAACATCAAAACGATGCAGATGATTAATCCGCTCACGGCCATCGCGGCACGGCATTTCTTCCTTTCGTCGGGCCTCTGGCTTGGCCTCGTGGCCGCAGCCGCCTTTATTGCCGCAGCGGTGTGGTTCCGCCGCATGCGCGATCCCGGCTGACACTGTCCTGCCCTCCTCCGGCGCCCCTCACCCCTGAGACGGCGCCGCCGCGGCGGCAGGCAAACCTGAAAGCGCGCGCCAGGCCTGGCGTCGGCAAGCCCGCCGGCACCGCTGCGCCGTCAGCACGAAAACATCCTGACGACGGCGCAAGGTACGCACAGCCCGCAGGCGGGCGCTTACACGCGCCCGAAGGCATAAGACATGCCTTCGCCCGGCCGCGCCTTCTCTTGCGGTGGCAACGTCTCATCGTCGCACGCCATCGCGGACATTGAAATCTTTCCGGCACAGCGGCAGAGTTCGCGAACATGGATCAGCCCTCCGCAAATGCCGAGCCCACCACCGAGCCCTCTGTCCTGCTGAGACTTCGAGACGGGCGCGTCCTCAGCTATCTCGACCTTGGCGCGCCAGATGGCCGCCCACTCTTTCACTTTCACGGCCATGGCTCCTCACGGCTCGAAGCGCTGGTGCTCGACCGCGCGGCACGACGCGCTCAAGTTCGCGTGCTCGCCTTTGATCGCCCCGGAATTGGGCGCTCTGATCCGAAAGGCGGTGACCGGCTTCTTGACTGGCCCGCCGATATTCAGGAAGCCGCCGATCTTCTTGGCATCGAACGGTTCGCCGTACAGGGTATGTCGGCAGGTGGGCCTTATGCACTTGCCTGCGCCCACGCTCTGGGAGAGCGCATCCAAACCTGTTCACTGGTCAGCGCGGTGCCACCGCCCGAAATCGCGCGCCGTTCGGGGCCGATAATGCGCCAGGTCGCATGGTGGGTTGCCTTTCTCTTCCCCAATTATTTGCGCCGCCGCCTTCAGCAATACCGGTCCGATGAACCTCCGAGCCGCGAGGTGCTCGTCGCCCGCGTCAAACGCATGGCGCAATGGCTCGGCGGCAATGATCTCAGCCTGATCGAGGATCCCGCTCTGCTCGATCTTCTGACCCGGACACTGGCCGAAACCGCCCGCCAGACCGGCGCTGCAAACCGCACTGAAATCGAGCGGTTGGCACGCTCATGGGGCTTCAAACTGCGTGAGGTGCGCACGCCGGTCTTGCTGTGGCACGGGGCCAAGGATCGCATTCTGCCTCTTGCCCCGGCCCGCCTCATGGCGCGCAAGCTCAGGCACTGCGCAGCAACCTACTATCCCGACGACGGTCACTTTTCCATTTTGGTCAATCACGCGGAGGATCTGATGATGGCCTTGCAAACTGGGCTGTGAGTGAAAGCGCGCGCACGCTGTGGTCAACGCGATGCGGTGGGTGGCGCCCTCTCAACCCTTGCCAGGATCCTGTCAGAATTCCAGCCGCACGCGGCCAAATCTCTAACGCACCGCAGCAACGGCAAGCGCCGGGGCAAAGGCGATCTCGTTAAGACGTGATCCGATCTCCTGAAGCGCCTGCGCCGCCGGCCCCAGCGGCAAGCGGGAGAGGAGCGGCAGTTGACGGCGGATGGCATCGTGCACCGCCCGGTCGTGCGGCACCGTTCCCAGAAGCTGTGGTACCTGGCGCAGAAAGGCGCGGCAGGTCTGCGTCATCGCCGCCAGGGTTTGCTCGGCTTCTGTGCCACTCGTGGCGCGGTTGATGACCAGTTGCGGCAGGCGGGCACCGGTCGCCTTCTGGAGCAGCTTGGCAAAGGCATAGGCGTCAGTCAGGGAGGCCGGATCAGGGGTCACCACCAGAAGTGTGGTATCTGCGCGCGCCGCAAAGCGCATCACTGCGCTGTCGACGCCGGCACTCAGATCAAGAAGCACATGGTCATAGCCCCTTGTCTGCCGCAGTTTGGCACAGAGGCTTTCTGCCGCCAGCGGACCGATATTGGCCAGCGCCCCCGAGCCTGATGGCGCGGCCAGAAGATCAAAGCCCGCCGCCGTGGCAACCACCGAGCGCTCCAGGGGTTTCAGACCAGCGATAAACGATGGCAGATCGCCACTCTCACCCAGGCCCATCTGGATGGCCGCGTTGGCAAGACCAAGATCCGCGTCGCACAGAAGAACGCGCGCTCCGACCTTGACCAGCGCCTGGGCCAGCGCGATCGCAATCACTGTCTTGCCAGTACCTCCCTTGCCCGAACCGATGGCGGTCAGATGCGGTTTACGCATGCGGGCTCTCCAGCATTGGCAAGCGGGGTGGCAGTCTCAAGGAGAGCCCTGGCCAGCGACAGCGCACTCAGGGTTTCGAGCTGACCACCGAGAAAGGGGGACCGGCTGACATGGGCAAGAGGAAGCGAACTCGTAGCGGCCGCAGCCAGACTGCCAAGACGGCGCGTGGTGTCGAGCGCTGAAACCAGCATCCTCTCCACTCCCAGACCCGCCAGTTCCGTACAGATCTCCGTCGTCTCTTCGGCATCGCCCTGCGCCGAGACCACAGCCAGACGTTCAAGTCCTAGAAGCGCGCCATACGAGGTGCAAAGAGCACGAAAGGTCTCATCGCGCGGATCAGACCCGGCGGTATCAACGAGGGCAAGCTCTCCGGCCTCACCGCTCTGGCGCACAATTTCAACCAGGGCCGCTTCGCTTTCGGCCAGACTAAAATCGGCCGTGACATGATCGGCAAAGGTCTTGAGCCGTTCCACCGCGCCTGCACCCTGCGGGTCAGCCGCAATGAGACGCACCTTGCGTCCGGCCCGCGCCGCCTGCGCGGCAATCCGGCCGGCCATCACGGTTTTGCCGGCGCCCCTGGGACCCAAGAGGATGAAACCCTTGGCCTGGGCCAGCTCGAGGGGGGCACTGCGCATGCGCTGATCAAGCGCGGCGGCCAGTGCCAGGGTCATGTCGGAAAGCCGGGTCTGCTCGGCGGCTTCCGCGAGACCATGAGCCAGGGCATCGGCGAGACGATGCTTGCGCAAAAAGCCAAGCAGCTCAGCGCGATTGAAATGACGCTGTGGCCTGGGTGAGGGCGGGGTCGCACCCCGCAGACGCGCAATGAGGCCATCGCGAAAAGCCGCCGCATAGGGCTCGGCCACAGCCTCGTCTCTTTCTTCCTCGCTCAGCGCAAAGGAACGGGCAACACCATCTTCGATCCGCTCTTCACTCAGGCTGCCCTCGATCGCCACCCGCACCAGAACCCCTTCGTCCTTGGTCTTCTGACGCGAGAGAATGACGGCTTCATCGCCGAGCTCGGCGCGGATCGCCGCCATCGCCGCGCGCATGTCCGATGCAATGAAAGTCTTGATACGCACGACGCCTTACACCTGTCCCAAAGTGCGCAGCTTGATGCTGGCGTGGATCTCGTTCTGACTGATGACGGTGGTCTGGGCGCGGAAGCGTTCCACGATCGAGCGCACGAAGGGACGCACCTGCGGCGAGGTCAGCAGAACCGGCACCTCGCCCTGCTGTGCGGCCGCATCGAAGCGGTCCCGCACGCTCTGGATGAACTGCTGCAGCTGGCTTGGCGCCATCGCCAGCTGGCGCTCTTCGCCCTGGCCGACAATGCTTTCGGCGAACGCCTGTTCCCAGGCCGGCGACAGCGCGATCAGTGGCAGATAGCCGCTTGGCGACAGATTTTGGTGGCAGATCTGCCGGGCCAGACGCGCGCGCACATGTTCGCTGAGATAGAGCGCATTCTTGGTGTGACCCAGGGCTTCGGCAATGCCTTCGAGCACACTGGGCAGATCGCGGATCGAAATCCGTTCGGCAAGCAGGGTCTGCAGCACCCGCTGCACCCCGGTGATCGAGATCTGCGCGGGGATCAGCTCTTCGACCAGTTTCTTCTGCTCGGCCGGCAATTCGTCCAGCAGCTTCTTGGTTTCGGCATAGGACAGAAGCTCGGCCATGTTGGCCTTGAGAACTTCGGTCAGATGGGTGGTCAGAACCGTACCTGGATCAACTACCGTCAGGCCGCGGAACGACGCCTCTTCCTGCAGCGACTGGGAAACCCACATCGCCGGCAGGCCAAAGGCCGGCTCGCTCGTATGGGTACCCGGCAGATCGATCGGACGGCCTTGCGGATCCATCACCATCAAGGAGCCGGGGAAGAGTTCGCCGCGACCGGCTTCAACTTCCTTGAGGCACAGCCGGTACTCGTTGGCGCCAAGCTGCATATTGTCGAGAATGCGCACGCTCGGCATCACAAAGCCCACCTCCTGGGCCAGCTGGCGACGCAGGGCCTTGATCTGGTCGGTGATGCGCTGTCCCTTGACGTCATTGATCAGAGGCAGGAGCGCATAGCCCAGTTCGATGCGCAGCTGGTCAATGGCAAGGCTCTTGGAAATCGGCTCTTCGCTGGGTTCGCTCGCCAGCTTGGCGCTCTGCTCAGCCATGTTCTGCGCCTTGGCGGTCTCGCTTTTCTTTTTGTGGGCAAGGAAAGCTGCGCCACCAATCAGCGCCGACAGCAGCATGAAGACGACCGTGGGCATGCCCGGGATGACGGCAACGATCGCCATCACCGCGCTGGCCACACCAAGGGCCTGAGGGTAATAGGACAGCTGACCAATCAGGGCCTTGTCCGTCGCCCCTTCCACACCGGCCTTGGACACCATGAGACCGGCTGCAGTCGAGATGATCAGCGCCGGCAGCTGGCTGACCAGACCGTCACCGACCGACAGCACGGTGTAGGTCTGGGTGGCGGCGGTAAAGCTCATGCCGTTCTGGGCCATGCCGATGATGATGCCGCCGATGATGTTGATGCCGACGATCAGAAGGCCGGCCACAGCATCGCCACGCACGAACTTGCTCGCGCCATCCATGGCACCGAAGAAATTTGATTCGGCTTCAAGATCCTTGCGGCGCTGGCGGGCCACCTTCTCGTCAATCAGCCCCGAGGACAGATCCGCATCGATCGCCATCTGCTTGCCAGGCATGGCGTCAAGGTTGAAGCGCGCTGCCACTTCGGCAATACGGCCCGAACCTTTGGTGATGACGACGAAATTGACGATGACAAGAATGGCAAAGACGATCAGGCCGATGACAAAATTGCCCTGCATGATCAGCTTGCCGAATGCCTGGATCACGTAGCCGGCCGCCGCCGTGCCGCCATGGCCATGACCAAGGATCAACCGCGTCGAGGCCAGGTTGAGAGCCAGACGCATCATGGTCGAGATCAGCAGTACGGTCGGAAACGAAGAAAACTCGAGCGGCTTCTTGATGAAGACGCCGGTCATCAGGATCAGGATCGCAAAGGACAGCGAAAACGCCAGCGAGATGTCGAGCAACCACGGCGGCAGGGGCACGATGAGCACGACCAGGATGGCCATGATGCCGATTGCCAGCGCCAGTTCGGAGCGCCGGATGAGGTCGCCGATGCTCTTCAGATTGAACTGCAGGCTCGGCGGCGGTGTGGTGGCGATGTCACTCATGTCCAGTCAGCCCCGTTCAGCCTGCCATCCGTGCTTCGCCGGGAGCCGGAACCGCAAGGCCAGCCTGGCCATATTCCCGCAGCTTGTTGCGCAGGGTGCGGATCGAGATGCCCAGAATGTTGGCCGCATGGGTGCGGTTGCCCAGGCAGTGATCGAGTGTGTCAAGGATGAGATCCCGCTCGACATCGGCCACCGTGCGCCCGACCAGGTTTTTGGGTCGTTGCCCGTTGGCAGGCGTACTCGCCGGCCCGGCCGGCAGACGCGTTACCATCTCGCCCACCTGGGTCCCGTCGGGAAGACGAATGGCGTCGGGTTCGATTTCACTGCCATGGGCGAGCAGAACCGCCCGGTGCATGGTGTTTTCGAGCTCGCGGACATTGCCGCGCCAGCCATAGCTGATCAAAAGCCGTTCCGTCGCCGAACCAAGGGGCCGGTGCGGCGTGCCGTTGGCCTCGGCATATTTGTGGGCAAAGTGCCGCGCCAGCGCCAGGATATCGCGCGGCCGCTCCCGCAAGGACGGCAGGCGCAGATTGACCACATTGAGGCGATAGAGCAGGTCTTCGCGGAAGGTACCAAGACGCATGGCTTCGGCCAGATCGCGATTGGAGGTGGCGATGATGCGGATGTCGACCTTGACCGGCTTGCCGCCACCGACCCGGTCGATCTCGCGCTCCTGGATGGCGCGCAGAAGCTTGGCCTGCAGCCTGACATCCATCTCGCTGATTTCATCGAGCAGCAGCGTGCCGCCATTGGCCTCTTCAAACTTGCCGACGCGGCGCGCAATCGCACCGGTAAAGGCCCCCTTCTCATGGCCGAAAAGTTCGGACTCAAGCAGATTGTCGGGAATGGCCGCACAGTTGACCGAGATGAAGGGCTTGTCGGCGCGCGACGATTTCTTGTGGATGTAGCGCGCCATCACTTCCTTGCCGGTGCCACTCTCGCCGGTGATGAGGATTGAGGCATCGCTGCCAGCAACCTGATCAGCCAGGACGATGACCTTGGCCATCGCATCGTCCTCGTAAATCATCTGGTGACTGTCGTCGGCGACCGCCGCCAGCACCGCTGCGATCAGCTCCGGGTCAGGCGGCAGAGGCAGATACTCCTTGGCTCCGGCGCGGATCGCATCGACAGCCCGGCGCGCATCGGTGCCGACGCCGCAGGCGACCACCGGTGTGCAGATGCGCTCTCCGGCCAGCGCGCGCACCAGCCGGCCGATATCCTCGCTCACATCCGCGAGCACAAGATCGGCGCCGCGTCCGGCCCGTAGTTCCGCAAGAGCCTGGTCGATGTCGCCGGCATGGGTGACTTTTGCCCCGCGCGCCATCGCGATCTTGGTCGCTGCGCCGATCTGGCCCTGCAAGCCGCCGATGATGAGTAACCGCATGATTGAGTATCCCTTTTGCCGGCCTAGGACTGGCCGGTCTTGATGATTTCGGTCATGGTGACACCCAGACGCTCTTCGACGAGCACGACCTCGCCGCGCGCCACCAGGCGGTTGTTGACAAAGATATCGATCGCTTCACCCACCTTGCGGTCGAGCTCGACGATGTTGCCCTTGGTCAGCTTGAGCAATTCGCTGACCTCCATCGCCGATTTGCCGAGCACGGCCGAAACCGTCACTGGCACGTCATAGACGGCCTCGAGGTCGCGCGAGCTCAGCTTGGGGTCGCTCTCGCCGCCACCGCCTGACGCGAGGAGAGCATCACCGCTCTGCGGGTCGTTCTGGGCCAGATCCGGCAGATCAACGTCGTCTTTTTCTGCCACGGTCTACTCCTTGATCAGTGAAATGGGACTGGACTGAAACTGGGCAAAATGCTGGGCCGCCGTTGACATCAGCGCCCGTTCGATCACCGCGGTGGCGCGCTCGGCGCCGCCGCCACGCCATTCGATGCGGCAATCGGCATTGGCAAGCGCCGGATCGACAATGAGGGCAATCTTGCCATCAAAGCCTTCATGCTCGGCGATTTCCTCAAGACGCGGCCCTAGCGCCTTGGCTACATCGGCGCTCGCCCGCAAGGTCAGACGCGGTTCCCCGATCGCCTGATGCAGGGCGAGCCTGAGGGCATCTTCCACGGCGGCCGGCGCAAAGGCATCGAGTGCCGAGCCGGCCAGCGCCCGCGCCGCCGCCAGAGCAATGGTGGCGGCTTCGGCACGCAGCTGCTCGACCTGCGTCGAGGCCCGGGCCAGCGCCTCACGCACCGCCTTGACCGCATCTTCCGCACTGGCAGCAACCGCCTCCAGCGCCCGCACTTCACCAATTTTCATGCCCTCGTGCATCGCCTGTCGGCGCAAGCTCTCGAGCTCACTTTGGGTAAGGGACTGACGCTTGCGTGCGATCGCCGCCTCGGAGGCAATATCCTTGTCGCCGCTGAACACCGTATCGAAGGTAAATTTGGTCGGTTCCATCAATACACCAGCTCATCCTCGCCCTGCTTGTTGGCGATCATGATCTCACCCTTGTTGGCGAGGTCCTTGGCAACATTGACCATGCGCATCTGGGCTTCATCGACGTCCTTGAGACGGACCGGCCCCATCGCTTCCATGTCCTCGCGCAGGATCTTGCCGGCGCGTTCGCTGATGTTGGAGAAAAAGACATCCCGCAGCGTGTCCGTGGCACCCTTGAGAGCGAGCGCAAGCTTGTCCTTTTCGACATTGCGCAAGAGGGTCTGGATCGAGCCCGGATCAAGCTTGCCCAGATCCTCGAAGGTGAACATCAACGCCTTGATGCGCTCGGCCGAGTCGCGGCTGCGTTCCTCGAGCGAGGTCAAAAAGCGGGCCTCGGTCTGGCGATCGAAATTGTTGAAGATCTCGGCCATCATTTCGTGGGCATCGCGCTTGGCGGTGCGCGCCAGATTGGACATGAATTCCACCCGCAAGGTCTTTTCGACCTTGTCGAGGATGTCCTTCTGCACACTCTCCATGCGCAGCATGCGCTGCACCACCTCGAGTGCGAACTCTTCCGGCAGCGCCCCAAGCACGCGGGCGGCGTGTTCCGGCTTGATCTTGGACAGAACCACCGAGACCGTCTGGGGATATTCGTTCTTCAGATAGTTGGCGAGTACGTTTTCATTGACGTTGCCAAGCTTGTCCCACATCGTGCGCCCGGCCGGACCACGGATCTCCTCCATGATGCTGGCGACCTTCTCGGACGGCATGATGCGACTGATCAGCCGCTCGGTCGCTTCATAGGACCCCATCAGCGAGCCTGTCGCCGACATCTGACCGACGAAATCAACCAGCACCTTCTCCACCACGCTGGCGGTGACGGTGCCCAGATTGCTCATCAGCTGGGAAACTTCCTTGACCTCGTCCTCATCCATCAGCTCCCACAAGCGTCCACCGTGATCCTCGCCAAGGGCGAGCATCAGGACTGCCGAACGCTCGGCACCCGTGAGTTTGCTGATGTCGTCTCTGCTTGCAGCTTTGAGAGAATTGCGTGCCATGGTGGTTTACGAGGGTTGGTGCAGCCAGGTGCGCAGGATCGCGAGGGCTTCTTCAGGGTGAGCGTCGACGACTTCGCCGACTTTGCGGATGGAGGATTCGCGCACCTGTCCTTCGATACGCGAAATGTCGATCATGGCCCCGCTGGGCGGAGGGGGTGGCAGAGCTGCCGCCTGCCCCGCCGAGGCATCGCCAAGCTGTGCCGGTGCCATCGCGGGAGCGGCGAGCTGCCCCACCGCCTGGGGTGCCCCGAGCTGGGCCACACCTGGCATGGCGGCCGCTACAGGCGCGCTGGGCGCGAACATGTTGCGGATCAGGGGGCGACCGACGAACAGGCCGATGAGCAGGGCGGTAAGCGACAGGATGGTCGCCTCGATGATCTTGAACCAGTAGGCACTGCTGAGACCCAGAAGCGGCGCGGACGCAGTCGGAAGAGGACCGATATCCATGCGGGCAAAGGGCATGTTGACCACCTCGACCCGATCGCCGCGCGCCTTGTCATAGCCAATGGCGGTCTTCACCAGACTGGTGATCTGCGCCAGTTCCTGCTTGCTCAGCGGCACGTCCTTGGTCTTGCCGCCGCCCAGATGCTTCAGATGGTCATCGACCACCACCGCGACCGAGAGGCGTTTGAGGTCGCCACCATCATTGACCGACAGCGTCGTGGTCTTCGAGACCTCATAATTGGTGGTCTCTTCACTCCGGCGGCTCTTGGACAGCGACGGGTTGCCGCCGCCAGAGGTGGCGCCCTGCTTACCGGGCAGCGCCGTGGAGACCGAGACGGCATTATTGGTCTGGCCCTGCGTACTGGTCGAGGACTGGTCGACCGACTGCGTCGAGAGCGGAACCCGGCCGTTGGGATCAAAGGTTTCCGACGTCTGCTGGGTGTGATTGTACTTGATGTCGGCGGCTACCTGGACGCGGACATGGCCAGGCCCGACCACGCTCGCCACGATATCCTGGATGTGCTTTTCCAGCCGGTTCTCGTAATCCGCGGTCTGCTGGTCCTGACGGGCGGCCATCACGTCCTGGCCGGCATTGCCGTCGCCACCCGCCAGAAGATCACCATGATCATCGATCACTGCGACCCGATCCGGCTGCAGTCCAGCCACCGCCGCCGCCACCAGATGCTGGATGGCAAGAACCTGCTCGCGGCGCAGCGGATTTTCCGCCTTCAACACCACCGAAGCCGTCGGCGGCGTGGCATTGCGGGCAAAAATCTGCCGGTGTGGCAGAACCAGATGAACCCGTGCCGCCTCAATGCCGTCAATGGTCTCGATCGACCGCGTCAGTTCGCCCTGCAGCGCTCTCAGCTCATCGATCCGCTCCACAAAGGCGGAGGTGCCGAAGGCATTGCTCTTATCGAAGATCTCATAGCCGACGCCAGCCGAAGGCAGGTTCTGCGCCGCCATGTCCATGCGCAGCTTCTCGACCCGATCTGCCGGCACCAGGATGGTGCCGCCACCGCCTTCGAGCGTGTAGTGCACATTCATGGCATCGAGCTTGGCCGTAATCTGGCTGGCATCGCGTGCCGAAAGTCCGGCATAGAGGATCGATTGCGGCGGTGTCGCGATGACGTCCGCAACATAAAGGAAGAATACCGTCAGCGCCGCGGCGACCCCTGCCATCACGCCGAACCGTGCGGCGCCGACACCTTTCAGGAATTCCGGCAATGTCCTGCCCCCTCGTGAGCCGCAGGCACATCGCCCCGGCACCTTCTGCTAGGCAAACATTGCCGCCTCTGGGTAAAGGCCGCCTTAACGCCAAACACAAAGAAGGCGACACAGTGACCCCGTGTGCCGCCTTCGTGCGTTTAGGATTTGCTAACTAATGGCGATATTGCTGCACCCGTGTCGCCCTGAGCCCGGCCAGACCAAAGCGTTCGATCGCCCGCTGCCAGCCGAGAAATTCCTCGATCGTCAGCGTATAGCGCCGGCAGGCATCCTCAAGACTGAGCAGGCCTCCACGCACGGCGGCAACCACTTCGGCCTTGCGCCGGATCACCCAGCGTGTGGTGCCTGGCGCCGGCAGATCTGCCAGTGTCAGGGGACTGCCATCCGGCCCTATCACATATGACGCGCGTCCTCTGCGATCTTCACCCATATTCGTATGTTCTCCCGACTCACTACCCACTGCGAACATAGGTCCTCGCGCTTTAAAAAAGGGCCAAGCGGCATGGTAAAAGAAGATGAAACGACATCTGCACAATTCGATTAAATACCTGATGCACCAGCATGGATCCGGCGCATCAGGAAAGGCTTATGGTATCAGCGTCAGGAGCTGGCCAAGCATGCTGCTCGAGGTGGTAACGACTTTCGATGCCGCCGCATACGC
>JAJZDZ010000045.1 GCA_021851325.1 Pseudomonadota bacterium
GTCGGCCTCCTCTTGGCGGAGGCACTTTAGGAAAATAGGCGTTGCAGCAGTTGCTCAATTGGGATGTTTAGTTGATATATTGGGACATGACGAAACGCGCGCCCGGGTTTCAGCTGTGCCGCGCCGCCGCCCTCACGGGCGTCGCCGAGCTACTGCGGGCGCGCGGCCAGGATCCTTTACGCCTGGCGGCGGAGGCCGGCGTGCCGGCCGCCGCCCTCACCGACCCTGATCTGAAAATCCCCGCGAGCGCCGTCGCCTGGATGCTCGAGGCTGCCGCTGAGTGCAGCGCTCTGCCTGATTTTGCCATTCGCCTGGCTGAAACCCGTCGCCTTTCCAACATGGGAGCGGTGGGGCTGATCGCCCGCGAGCAACCCTCCTTGCGCAAGTCCCTCGAGGTCATGGTGCAGTACCAATGGCTGCAGAACGAGGCCCTCCACGCCCATATTGAAGAGACAGCGGAGATTGGCGTCGTCCGCCTCGATCTGCTCGGTGCAGGACCACACAGCATGCGCCAGGCGAGCGAACTTGCGGTAGGTGCACTCTACCGCAATGTACGCGCGCTGATGGGCGAGCGCTGGCGCCCTGAGGCGGTCTGCTTTGCCCATGCCGCGCCGCAGGATCTGGCGCCCTACCACCGCCTCTTCAAGGTAAGCCCACTCTTCGACCAGGAATTTGACGGCATCGTCTTTACCCGCCGCGATTTCGACGCCCCCATCGCCGGTGCCGATCCGGCAATGGCAAAGGAGGTCGCCCGCTATGTCGATCAACTTGCCCAAGGTCCGGCCCAATCCGCACGCGAGGCAGTTGGCGAACTCATCATTCTCTTGCTCCCGACAGGGGTGTGCAATGCGGATCGTGTCGGACGGCATCTGGGCGTGGATCGGCGTACCGTGCATCGCCGTCTGGTCGCCGAAGGGACAAGCTTTTCGGAGCTCATGGACGAGAAGCGCATAGAGCTGGCCCGCGCGCTGATGGCAAATCCACAAAGAAGCCTCGCGGCGGTGGCCGAGCATCTTGGCTTTTCCGGAGCGAGCGCGTTTTCGCACTGGTTCCAGCGTACCCAGGGCTGCACTCCACTTGCCTTCCGGCGCACCCTGTCCTGAGTCTCTTGCACACGGCTCACCCGTTCCAGTGCCAGCTCGGAGGCAAAATCCGCGACGCGCGACGTCGTCCGCAGCGGCCGATGGTGGTCGCTTCTGAGCGTGCGTTCAGCTGCCGCCTGACCCGTCATTTCGACGCCATGGCATTCCCGCTTGTCCAGCGATAGGTCTGGCATCCTCACCGCATAGCGAACACCGGCATGGCTTGGAGCAAATCGATCTGTGCATGATGGCCGGCGGTGGCGGCCAAACGCCGGTCGCGCGTCACCAGCGGGACCTCGAGGACCTCGGCCAGCGCGACATAGGCAACGTCGTAAGCCGTTAAATTGTTCCGTAAGTCCCAAATTCGAGGCAACAGGAAATCGTGCGGGTATCGCCGCATGGGAAGGTCAGCGAGATCAGCGAGAGCCTCGCGGCCGCGTTCGCCGTCGAGGTCGCCTTTCGCCGCATAGCGCCCGATCACCTGCGCGATTTCAACATCGAGCACGTGTGGGACGTGCCGGGTTTGACGGGAAGCGAACAATTGATCTTCCACAGCCTTCGCGGTCGGGGTTCGAAGAAGAACTTCGAGCAGAGCCGAGGCGTCGACAACGATCACGTGCGGTCACGCTCAGCCCGCACCGCTTCGGCCGGCGCAATGGAGGGAACGGTTTCCGTGCGACTGACCAGCCGCGCCCTCAGCTCGTCTATCGTTGGCCGCTCCGCCACCTGACGAATCTCACTAAGCAGATAGTCGGACAGCGACATAACCGCCAACGCTGCACGCGATTTGAGTCGTCGATGCAGCGCGTCAGGGACGTTGCGGATCTGAACCATGACGGCCATGTAGCGAGCATGGAAACATGTGGTACACATGTCAACCGCTCGACCTGGCGTCGCGGATGGGAAACGCGGCGCTCACTGAGCATCTCGGCTTATAGAAAGCGAACGCCTTTGCGCACGGCTCCGAGCGCCCCATGGCTGCTCCCCGCGTGCCTTCCGCCGCACCCTTCCCTGAGGCTCATGGGGAAAGCCCCTACCCGCTCGCTCGGCGCTCCGAGCGGACAAGCGTCGCACCCATTCCAGCGTGCAGGCAGTGGGCGTGCGCGCTCCTTCCAATGCGGCCGAACGGCCCAGAAGCTGATATTTGCCCGCGCCAAAATCATGACATGGCAGCAATTCCAGCTTCGTGACATTGGGGTAAGGGCGGATGAAGTCCGGCACGGCACGGATATGGGCCTCATCGTCATAGACCCCGCCAATCAGCGGGACGCGGGCAATGAAGCGAATTTGTGGAAAAGCTCGATAGGCGCGCTGATAATTTTCGAGGATGTGCCGGTTATCTGCACCGGTAAGGGCGCGATGCTTCGCCCGATCAGTGAGCTTGAAATCATGCAGCATGACATCCACATGGGGCAGCACCATCGCCATGAACGACCAGGGTACATTGCCTGCAGTTTCAATCGCCGTATGGAGGCCGCGCTGGCGCGCCGCAGCTAAAAGTGCACTGGCAAAGCCTGGCTACCGGACACATGCCCACGCGATTGTAACGAAGGAAAAGTATTATTTTTAAATCAATGGATCATAAGCACGAAATCATGAGATACCACGAAAATTGCCACGTTGGGCAAAGCGGCCCTTCGCTATGTCAGAAACTGCGCTGCCTCTCCCTGCTCAGATAGCAGCTTGACCGCTTGTCTGTCGAAGGACACGAAGGTTTCGCCGCCCAACCATTTGCCTTCATGCGCCATGATGCCGTCGGCGAAATCGCCGCCAGCCTCCAGCAGCGCAAGCCCGGCCTCCACGGCGGGACGATTCATAACCACATTACCCGTCTCGAGTAGATCGCGAATCGTGGTCGCCACCTCTTCCTTGGACAACTTTGCACCGTGTCGCATGAGCCAAACCAATTCGCACAGGCACGGTAGGGAAACGGCAATCAACGTCGCCTCACGCAGTAGCTTGGCGGCTGCTGCCCCCTGCGTGGGGTCATCCAATAAAGCGGCCCGCGTGAGGACATTGGTATCGGCCGTGACTTTCATTCGTCGTGCAACTCACCAGCCCAGCCAGCGGCGGCAATCTCGTTCATTTCCGCAATGGAGAGGGGCTTTTTGAGCTTGCCCGCATGTCGGCCAATGAAACTGTCAATCGAGCCGCTTGGCCGCGCCGCGCGCAGCTTCAACTCGCCGCCTGGCAGCTTTTCAAATTCGACCCTCTCCCCCGGCTTGATGCCGAGGTGCTTTAGCAATTCACGCTTCAGCGTGACCTGCCCTTTTACTGTGACCGTAAGCGATGCCATCAAAACCCTCGGTAGCCTTACCATTGGTAAAGTAAGGTGTTTTTTCATTACAGCAAAGATGGGGCTCAAGTGTGCGGGCCCGCTGCACCCACAAGGATTGCGGCGATCAAGCGGGCCCGCCGCGCTTGCCGTACCTCAGGCTTTGGGAACGCGCCGCTCGTACCAGGCCTCTGAACGATTGACGATAAAAACCACCGACAGCATCACCGGCACCTCGATGAGCACGCCAACCACGGTCGCCAGCGCGGCACCCGACTGAAACCCGAAGAGGCTGATCGCGGCGGCGACGGCAAGTTCAAAGAAATTCGAGGCTCCGATGAGGGCGGACGGCCCAGCCACGCAGTGCTGTTCGCCGACGAGGCGATTCAGGAAATAGGCAAAGCCCGCGTTGAAATAAACCTGGATGAGGATGGGCACGGCGATGAGCACGATGACGAGCGGCTCGGCAAGAAGTTCGTCGGCCTGAAAACTGAAGAGGAGGACGAGGGTCAGAAGCAGCGCCACCAAGGAGACTGGCCCAAGGCGCCGCAAGAAAAGATTGAGCCGTGGCTCGCCACCGCCATGCAGCAAGATGCGCCGCAAGGCCTGGGCGAGGATCACCGGCACAACAATGTAAAGCCCGACCGAGAGGGCAAGGGTATTCCAGGGTACGGTGATGGCTGAAAGTCCAAGGAGCAGGCCGACAATGGGAGCAAAGGCAATGACCATAATGGTGTCATTGAGCGCGACCTGGCTGAGCGTGAAGTGGGGCTCGCCGCGGGCCAGATTCGACCACACGAACACCATCGCGGTACACGGCGCAGCAGCAAGAAGGATAAGGCCGGCGATATAGCTCTCGATCTGTCCGGCGGGAAGCCATGGACGGAAAAGATAGCCGATGAAGAGCCAGGCGAGCGCTGCCATCGAGAAGGGCTTTATTGCCCAATTGATAAAGAGCGTAACGGCGATGCCGCGCCAATGTTCTGCCACCTTGCCCAAGGCGGCAAAATCGATCCGGATCAGCATCGGCACGATCATCAGCCAGATAAGCAGGGCAACTGGCAGATTGACCTGGAAGAGCTCAATCCCGCCGATGGACTGAAAGAGGTGCGGGAATAGATGTCCGAGCGCGACACCTGCGACGATGCACAGCAACACCCACAGAGTGAGAAAGCGTTCAAAGGTAGACATGGGTCTATACCGTTCCCACCCGTCGACCCAGTTCGTCGACCACCCGCTCTCCGTCTTCCTTGAAGAACTCGCCTTGTTGCGGCGGCAGAAGATCAAGCACCAGTTCGGAGGGGCGGCACAGTCTCACGCCTTTGGGACTGACGACGATGGGACGGTTGATGAGGATGGGATGGGCGAGCATGGCCTCAATCAATGCCTCCTCGCTGAGCTGAGGATCGCCAAGGCCAAGTTCGGCATAAGGCGTCCCCTTCTCACGTAAAAGCGCCCGCGCCGAAATTCCCATCCGCGTGATGAGTTCCTTCAGCATCACCCGCGATGGCGGACTTTTCAGATACTCGATGACATGAGGCTCGACGCCTGAGTTGCGGATCAGTGCGAGGGTATTGCGGGAGGTACCGCAATTGGGATTGTGATAGATGATGACGTCCATGATCGGTCTCACGCAGGATTAAAGACGGGCGCAGGTACTAGGTAGAGGGCGCGGCGCAGAGAAGCCGAGTGACAGCGTAGCGGGCGCGCGCATTTCATCTCGCGATCAGCCATCTGCACGTTGTTCCAGGCGTGCCTCTTGCGGGCCGCAGCAAGGGGCAAGCTCAGCCACCAACGGCGCGCAGACTTCCGGGCGCCCCCCACAGCAATCCTTGATCAGAAAGCCTGCGAGGGTGCGCACCCGTTGCAGCTCTGCGCGATAGATGATGGAGCGGCTTTGCCGCGCAGCGGCGACGAGGCCATTGCGCGCAAGAATGGCAAGATGTGTTGAAAGAGTGTTGTGCGGAACATCAAGGTCACGGGCGATGTCTCCGGCGGCAAGCCCGTCGGGCTCGTGGGCCACGAGGAGACGGAACACCGCCAGCCGCGTCGGTTGGGAGAGCGCGGCAAAGGCGCCCAAGGCTTGAGCTTCATTCATGTGTCGATAATACCAGACATATGGACATTATGCAATGGCTTGAACCAAGGTCCCGCCCTGACTTAGCGCCGCGCAGCAAAGGGCGAGGTGCACGAAGACATCGCGCATTTCGAGGACAGAGCCATCCACATCCTCACGCGCCTGCATTCGATGGCTGGGGCAGATGTCGATCCCTTTGCGCCAACCTGCCCGGTCCTCAAATGCGTCCTGCTGTACGCCCACTCAAAGGGGGATCAGGACGATTTGGATGGCAAGCAGCGTAATGCGATGCGGGTAGTTACCAGGAAAATCGTCGACGCCTATGGACGGCGGAAATCAGTTCGGAGAGTGAAATGAAGATGCGCAAGAAAGAAACCGTATTCGAAGGAATACTGATGAGAGCCACGGAGGCCCTGGCTTATGCCTGAGGCGAGGCAGACCTCACTCAATGTAAGGTCCATATCCCTGAGAACCTCGATGTCAAGGAGATCAGGAAGGCGGCACTGTTACAGTTTAAAATATGCGGCCATGTTATGATTCCAGGACCGCGGATACATGAATTGTAGGCGTTTTTCCAGAATGCGCCAATCGCGGCGTGTCCCGTGAGCAAGATGAGAAGTGAAATAATCTTGCAAAAGTGCTCAACGGAATCAACGGCATGTTTTAGCCGGCCGAGCACCATCCGTGATGATGGAACAAAAAATTTGCGCGCTATATCAATGTGTTATTTCTATGCGCCGTGTACTTGGATTTCCATTGAAAATTAACTCCCGATGTTCTAATTTAAGGACGTTGAAGCGATAGATCGGTTGTGAAAGCGCTTCCCCTCCGGGCCGCAAACCCGGTCCACGCGTGAGCGAGATAGGCCGCAAGGCTCAAGTGGAAACCGAAACAGAGGCCTCCCCCTGCGGGAGGCCTCTTGTTATCTGGCAGCAAATCGCACTGCCTTACAGCGAAACACTTTTAGCGCCAGAACCGCGAACCTGATCTTATTTGGGCGATTAGGAACGGGTGACGCCTCAACGACAGGATATGCGCTCTCTACCGTCAAACGTAGGTTTGTACTCCCGCCATTGGCCTTCTGAAGCATGAAATAGATTTCGTATATTCCGTCGTAGGCGGAGATCTTCGCAGCATAAAGGTAATTCCGTCTTTGAGAGGTCTGAAACACTTTCTCTTTTGGAATCACCGAAATCAGTTCCGGCAACTTGAATGAAAGCCGATGCCTGATAGGGCAAAATACGCGGGGTCGTGCCGGGGCATCGTAAAGAACAATTTGGTCGCGTGTGTGCTTGATGGGATCGAATTTCTCCGTATAGCAGTGAGTTCGAAAAATGGCGTTGATAGTTAGGTCGCGTCCAATCACATTGCACGGGCATGCAATCACCAGTGGAGCTAGATGGTCGAGTGGCACCGGTGCCCCGTTATGACATATCGGCGTCAGGGACAAGTGTCATGATCCACTGAAGTTGTATTGGACGTATTGATGCATTCATATATCTCTTATTAAGAGTCAATAAGTTCAACGATATCGTCGATATCCCAAAGCCTATCTGCCAGTCCTGACGCCATGGCGGGTGATACTATTACCGCTGAATTGATGCGGGCATAGTTGTACCAAACGGTATAGAGTGAGACCATATGGACGTGGTTCGCGAGTTTCTTTGAGTGACCAGCCGTAAGACGCGTAAACCGGCGCATATGCTGGCGCATTTTTTGATTATGGCTTTCGACGTGGCTGGTTGAGAGATGTGCGGAGTCTGGCATTCCATATACACCAACTTTGCGGGCACCCGTTCAGATCGCCGGACTATAGCGCCGCTCAGGGCTTGCCTCATGCGGGTTCGCGTACAGCTTAACAAGCTGCGCAAAATCGACGTTATTACCAAAGCTCATATCAACCGCATTGCGGTACGGCGCGTAGCCATCAGTCGTAAGCTGAATGCGACCAGCGACGCGGTCCGCTAAATCATCCATGAAATCGCGCGCACTCTCCGTATCCCTCCGTCGGGGGCCACCTTGCAGGTGGGGTAAAGGCGGTGAAGACATAGTCGTATGACCAGTCATACGACTATGCCGAGGTTCACCACACTCGAGGTTGTCCAGACAGGGGCCCGGCGCCGCTGGCCGGTGGAGGAGAAGTTGCGGATCGTGGCGGAAAGCGACCGTGCCCCGGGTGCGGTATCGGCCACGGCCCGTCGGTACGGAGTGTCTCCGGCTCAGCTCTTCACGTGGCGGCGCCAGGTTCGCACCGGACAGCTAACAGCAGAAGGGTTCAACGGCTTTGTGCCAGCGTGTGTGGTCGCCGACGGAGGGATACGATTGAATGCACGGTCCCATAGGCAACACTCCGATGCTGGTCCGGATCCGACGACGATGGTTGCCAACTTCGGGAAAGCCTCGTCTTCGGGCTCATTCGTGTCAGCCATGCCCTCACCCCACTAAAGACAACCTCTGATCTGTAGCGCTGTCCGCCGCCAAGCCTCATACCGTGCCTTCGTCAGCAGGCGCCTGTCGCATAAGCACCACAGGCTCTACTTGCACACGGATGGCTTCATTCAAGCGAGGCCCGCAAGGGCATTGAAGAAGCCAGTCAGAACGATGAGAAGCGAAACCACCGTCCCGACAACGACCGCGATCCGCGCTGCAATTGGCCAGATCCGGGGTCCACGATAGTTTCCGGCTGAACGCCAGATACCGCCCCACGCCCACACACAAAGGCCAAACCAGGCGAGGAATGAGAGCGCCAAGACCCACTCCAGAGGAGTATACCTCAACCCGAAAACGACGAGGGCAAGCATGAGCGGCGTCACGTAAAAGATAACGGCGCCGCCGACGCTGACGATAAGGACACCATTGAGCCAATAGCTGCGTGCCAGCGACAGTTCCCCACGCCAGTGACGGGCAACGTAAGACTGGACATCCGCGTCAGACTGCGCGGGTATCGGGGCCCGATCGTCCGTGGTCATGCCCGGATCCCCTGACCCAAGGCAGCAAGGGACAAACGGGAAGCAACTGATACCGAACGGCAGAGCTCTGCGCGGCGCAAAGCCAGGCTCGCATCTTCCTCCGGTACGCACCAGCTGCGCCTGGTGCTGGCCCCAAAGTGTTGCTCGAGCCTGAGAACCATAAGGGTGTAGCGCAGCATGGCTGCTTCCATATCGCCCCACGCGACAAGCTCTGCGTCCGCCCTGACCTCGCCAAGAATCCAGGTGAGAATATGTTCTGCGTATGGCGTCCGCCGGATGCAGTCCACGATGTAGGGCGCAATCTCGTAATAGCGCGCGATCACCGCCCGGCCATCGCCGAATTTGGCCAGATAGCGGTCCCGCAGCGCCCGCATCAGCATCAGCTCATCGCAGTCGTCGCGAAGACCTGCATGCTGCACGCAGGCGGTGGTAAGAAAGCAGGGGTCCTGTGCGTACCGGACATAGCTTCCGCGATAGATGCAATATTCATCGTCCTCCTTGCCAAACCCAGCCTTTAATTTCTGGTGGAACTGCTGGCAGGCATCGAGAGACGTAAACGGCCCTCCGAATTTCATCGGCAGGTAGATAGAGCCGTTCGAGGCGCGCGACTGTGGACTTTCCAAATAGTATCCCGGTCCGTCCCAGGCATCATCAACGTTCTGATCCGGGCCCTGGCCTCCTGTATCGTCCTGTGCGAGCAACAACCTGGGCGCAGACGGCGTCGCTGCACGCATCGGGCTCGACTGCGCGCCCGCACTGCCCCCTGCAAGCAGAAGCCCGATTGCGGTGGTAACCAGAAATCCCCTGTTCATATAACCCTCCTGTTAGGGCTTTGCGCCCCTGCCGATAGGCACGTGCACGTTTGCGCAAATTCGGCAGAACCAAACGCAAGCTCAGCTGCGGGCCAGCGCGTCATCACGCCTGGAACACAGGCTCTATCGTAGACCGATAGTGCAGCCCTGCCCCTCGACACCCTGTGCGACGCACCACGTTTCTCAGTGACCACTTTTGCCACCAGACTTGGAGTTCGACTGACTATTGTCCTTTGCCGTCGAGGTGCTCGTCGACGTATCGAAACCCTGGTTCGACTCAGCCTTGGCCTTCTCGAGGTTGCCGCGATCAGCGTCGGCCTTGGCCGCCTGCGAGGACCTGTTGGTATTGATGAGCTGCTGCAAAGCGTTATTGCGCGCATTGCTCTGGTTATTGGACTGGGCAAGTGCCGCGGGCGCGCTCAGGCCCAGTACCAAAAGAGCTGAGGCGCACAGCACGCCGCCCAAGCTGCTGATCTTCGACATCGCTTTCTCCCTTCAGGCCTGGCCCTGCGGTCTGCCGCCAACCAGCGCCGACGGCTCCGTGGCACGCTTTATTTTAAGGACGGACAGCCCCTGACTTTTCTGCTACCAAGCAAGAGGCGCACAGGCGCATGCGCGAGCGCGCCCCTGCGGCGCCCCTCCGAGGCCTCCTCTAGGACATTTTGAACGGCGAGGTGCTGTCCGGCATCTAGAACGCGCAAGGTAGGTAGAGCGCCGGATTGCGCGCGCGGTACACCCTGCCCCTTCGGTTCCTGCTTCAGGAGGTCCTGGAAAAAGTAAGTCCTGTCCGTCCTTTAGAATGAACACGGCGTGACGCGTGGAGCGGGAGTTTCAGCGCGGGGGATCGCAGGCGAGTTGGCTTTGAAGGCGCCCGACCCCGGATCCGCTCTCCGGTGCATACCGTCGAGGCAAAGATCATGGCTTTTGTGCGCTTGCTCGCCATTGCGTGGATCATCTTTTGGACCGGCCTCAGCTTTTCACATGTCTGCCTTCTGGCCTGCCTGTTCCTCTCGGTGCGCACCGTCGCGGTTCCCTGGCTTGGCCTTTCTGTGCTCGCACTCCTTTGTGTTGCGACCGCGCTCCTTCTTGTCTGGGCACGCACTATTCTTGCCGGCCCCACTGGAGCGAACGGGACATCATCCAAGTCCTTGGGAGATTGGCCGATGCGCGCAGCCGCTTTTGGCTGGTTCGCCTTCAACGGCTGGGATGGCTATCTGTCGGCGCAGGCGCGTCTTCATCAGCTGGCTGCGATCCACGTCACCACCTGGTCGCAAGGTCCGGGCCACTCGCCCGGGGCCATTGCAGCTCTCCTCCTGTCGAGCAGGGCAATTGCAGAGCTGCATCAGCTTCTGCGTCTAACGGAGGGCTACCATCTTTCAGGCGCGGTTCTGGATCTTGGCCCTGTGCTTGGCCTGCTGCTCATCATGGCGCCGCTCAGAGCTGCGCGCGCCCTGCATCATTCGTGAACATTGGGACTTCGGGAACGTGCACCTAGAGGGGACGCAGTGATGGACGGAAAACAGGCACCACAGCTGGATGTTGAGGCCGCAATCAGGGACTATGAGGCGAGATCAATCAGCGCGTCTATGCCGCGCCTGGCGGTAGCAGGCGCGCTTGCGATCGCAGGTTTTGTCGCCGTGGTCCTGGGCAACCGCGCCGGCTGGATCCCGGGCGGGATTATCACGATCTTCGTTCTCATTGCGTATTTGGCTCTCATCGAAGTTATCGCCAGCCGCAATAACGACGCCCTTGAGGCGCTGCGCTGGCGGCGCTTTCGTGCTGGCGGTAGTCTCGGGCTGGCGCTTGGCGCGGCGTTCGGCTTCGCCATCCTGAATGGCAGCGGGAAGTCGCCAACTGCCCTGTCTGTCATCCTCGCCTTTCTTGTACTCCTGCCAGCGGCGGCAGGATTCGCGGTGGGCTACCTCAATCTGCGCCTGCGTGATCAGGGGGACAAGGGGAAGCTCGCGGCGAAGCTGCGTACAGCTGCGTCCGCGAAACCAGCGCATTCAGCTAGAGGTCGCGGCAGTTCTGGTGCCACGACGCCTTCCATCACGGACCCTGTCGCGAAGATGTCGGCTGGTCGCGCACCGAACGAGGTGCGCCCTGGCGATGAGACCGTAGGCTTTTACTGGTTTGATTCACGTCTCATTTCCGAGATAGCGGCCGGAAGCTATGGCCGCTTTGTGTATGAACGCATGCTGCCCCACCTCGCGCCGTCACGGCAGAGCGGTTCAAAGCCGTGGTGCGTGCTCTACGACGGTGACTGCATGACCTCAGTCGACAATCTGCGGTGGTATTTCCGCGAGCAGGATCGGGGCATTCTCGATGGGGCTGCCGGGATTGACGAAAACCTGTGCTACGTGGTCGCCGTACTGGGCGCGGGCATCGCCACACCGCAGGCACTCGATTCAACCCTCCGCTTAAAACATGTTCCAGGCTATCTTGGGCTGAGCATGCCGGGTGCAGCCAATCAAGGTCGCGACGCACTTGAAAGATGCCGGATGACGATGGCTCTGTCCGTCGCTGCCCGCATTGATGGAGCAACCTTCTGCAGGATCAGTTACAACTTTCACAGCGATGATGAATTGAAGGCCATGGGATTTAAAAACATTACCCAGAAGCAATGACGTTTACGGCGGCCAAAGTTTTGCCCGGAATACACGCCTTCATCCCGAACTGTCAGGGCGACGGCCGTCGCACACTTGGGGCATCGGATCATGAACTATGGTGCGTTGGTCCGCTTAGACCCGGATGCGTGACGGATCTATGCTGACCACGCGGCCATTGTGGTACGCGAACGTATCCATCGCCATAAAACGCGCTGCGTGTGCCCACCTTCAGTCCAGCCTGCAGCTGCATGGGCAGGAACGCCTACCTTGCCGAGGGTTTCGCTTTTTGGTGTCCGCAGGTTCCTGACCTGCCTGTCACAGTGTGGACACAGCTCGGCTACCGCCTTGGATCGCCCGATCCGCGGTGTCAGAGTTGCGCTGGAAGCGGGCGACGCCCGCGGACGATACGCCTCAATCCGGATGGCCGCTACGATTACTGGCAGATCCGAAGCTTTTGCGGCTGGTTTCAGCGTGAAGCAGATATCCTTGAGCGCGAAGACGAGAGCTACCAAGGCCTGCCCGCCGACCCGGAGGATGAAGCCGGTACCATCGACGCGCTTTCCGAGAGGCTCCGCCGTGCCCTTGCCTGTCCCCATCCGCCCCTTGCAGAGCGCGTCTGCAATCATTACCCCGGACCAGCATTGGAACCAGCGGCTGACCGAGCACACGTCAGCTCATGGCGAGGTCAGAGACAAGACATGGGCAGAAAGGGCCCTTCTGACGCTGGAGATGCACATCGACGGTATGGCCGTCATCACTCTCTGCCGCGCATAAGCGTCCGACGCCAAAACGCTGCGCTGGTGAACGCATCATACGCATCAGGCGTGGTATCTTTGGCTTAGTCCCATAGATGCCCCTGCGGCGGCAGCGGCATGTCTGCTCCCGCGCCAACCGCACCGAGGGAAGGTGTTACAACTGGCGCAATGGGCAGGCTGATACCTGGATACTGGGCGCCGACCATGACATCGTTCGTGCAGCCTGCGTTTGCCTGACTTGCGCTCAAGGATTTGTCACTTTGAGACGTAGCATTCTGCGTGGCGGGGGTGCCGCCCGCCGCCAGTGTCTGGCAGTTGTTCGAGGCGATATTCGCGTCAGAAGGCGCCTTCGGGTTACGCGCGAGCTTCTCCTGCGACGGGGCATGGTTGGACGCACTCAAGGATTTCGACATCGCCGATGACGTGCGCGACGCATCCTGCGGCAGGTTTGGGGGAAGCACCGCAGGCAGACGGAGGTAGCGCGGTGCCTCCTCTGGCATGTCCGTCATGGTGGATGCACCGACACTCCCCGACACCGGCACTGGCGCCGCAATCTCTGCCGGTTTCCTCGCGCCTTCCCTGAGAATTGGCACGATCGAAAGGAGGGCGAGCGCAACACAGGCAGCCCCGCCCAGCACTCCATAGGTACGCGGACGCCAAAAGCGCAGAATCGGCCGCTCTGCGCTCTGAGCCTGAGCACGGATCGGGACTTCCAACCCAAGGACAGCGAGCGCCTCCGCGAGCAGGTCTTCAGGGGCAGCAGCGGTATTTTGCGTCACCCTGTCGAGGAACTGCCGGGCAGCCTCAAGATCCTCGCGCTCTTCCGAATGACGCGCGAGGTCCGCTTCGAAAGCGCCACGGTCCCTGTCATCAAGCGCCCCCTCGAAGAAGGCCGCAAGCCTCTCACTGGGGTCGCCCTCCGCGGCCAGACCAGGTCCGTCGGCCTGACGCAATCGTGCCGCCAGTTCGGCTGCGTGGGCGGCATCAAGCGCAGGCGACGCAACATTTGGTTCCCCGAGCAGATGCGCGAGATATTCCTCGAGGCTTTCAAGACGCACGGTCTGGATACTCCTTTCCGTCTCTTATGACGGACGCGCGCCAGTTTTTCACCGCCAGATCGTTTGCCATCGCGTCTTTCAGTTTTTTCATGATGCGTTGCTTCAGTTTGTAGATCTCATCGACGGGCCGCTGCATCAGGGCTGCGATCTCCCGTGCCGGTAGCACCTCAGTCCTGCTGAGGGCCACCTCCAGATAGATCCGTTCATCATCGCCGAGTTGTGACGCTGCGTTACGCAGGGCCGCCAGTGCGGCGTCGAGCAATCGCTGATCGTCATTGTCGATGGAAACATCTTCGGGCGAGGCGCTGGCCGTTCCGATCAGCGCGTCCGCGGTATCGTTCGTCATTCCCGAGAGTGATACCGCCGCACCGTGCCAGCGCCCATTGGCGCGCGCTTCCTGGGCAAAGCCGCGCACCGCTGCGACCGCGTCCGCGACCGCCCTACGCGTTGGCATGACGTCAAAGCATCCCGTCAGGGCAAGCTCGATCCGCTCGGGATCTGCGGCGATACCCTGCCAGGCCATCAGCTTGAAAACCGCCTGTTCCAGGCTCCCCAGCCTTGCTACCGCGGCAGGTAGGCGCCGGCGTGGTGTCACCATGCGCAGAAAGTCGATCAGAAGATGATCTGCCGTACGCAGCACGAACCCGGTAAAGCTGCCATTGCCTGAATAGCTCCGCA